>CAWCUN010000003.1:0-343975 GCA_963798665.1 uncultured Chitinophagaceae bacterium
GCGCAGGATCAGCTTTAGGCGTAACCGTTGCGGAATCGCCTTCCATCGTTGTGGTTGCTGTATCCGTGTTGCCATTACTGCATCCGGTGATCAGCATCAACGAGCAGGCAATAACTGCAATTAATCTTAAATGTTTCATTGTTATAGTTTAAATGATGAAGAAAAATTTCTATTTACTTTATGGACGGAAACACCATCCTATTCTAATTTAGCATCGCAGCGTTGTAATACGCTATCTCGCGGAATATCTTACCCTCTTTATTGAAATCGTGCTCGAAATGAACGGGAAAGGATATCTCTTTTTTATCTGATTTACGAACCAGGTGCCACCGCCACCAGGAATACACTACATCAGAATTATTTAATTCGTAGTGCATATAATCTGGATAACCAATTTGTTCCAGGCCGACAATATCGTAAGTCTCCAAAACCTTCTTATCCTGCGCTTTCATGTCGTCCAGTGAAATTGCTTTTTCGTCCATGCTGTTAATGTCAAGAAACCTTGCGTTCGGATCAAAATACCCGTAGCTTTTTTCGAAGTCTTTGTTTTCAAAGGCATGCAGCATATTGCGCACGTCATTTATATATTGATGGTGGTTGTAGATGGTACCATTAGTTCTTTCACTCATGCTGGCATTGATTTCGTCATATACTGAAGGATTGTCGTAGATGAATAGCTGCTTTATCTTGTTGTTTTTATCAACCGTTATGAGGCGCTGCATAAACATATCTACTTTCACACCTGTTTTCTTATGCACACCTTTCAGATTATCCCAGGTTTGCACCCACACAACATCTTTTTGGTTAGGATCTTTATATTCTAACGCATCAGGATAGGTGCCTTTGGTAGTTGTCAGAGAAAAATAATCTATTGCGTCCCGCCAGGCCTTCATGCGTTTCAGGAAAGCGGCTTTGTTCAAGCCCTTATCAAATTGGCCTGCGTTGCTTGCATCGTAGGCGACAAAATTGTCAGCCAAAAAACTTCCGATTTTGTTTGTATCAGCCGTTGCAATCGCTTTAGTGTAAGCGTCCACTACTGCAAGCGCAGGATGTTCCCGGTAGATGGTGCCATTTTCTTTTTTTTGTGCAAGGCCGATAACGGATGACGTCATTAAAAATCCAATGAATAATTTTCTCATTTTGTGTCTCGGAATTTATAGTGCTGAGGCCGCACTTTTGTAATGTGTGTATTGAAAAAATTTAGTTTTATTTTCTTGCTTCCATATCTATCTCGATTACCTGGTTTACGAGGGCAAGCCCTTTTACTTCAAGCCAGGTGCCTGTAGGAAATTGTTTTTTATAAATTGTATTGCGATAGCCTGAAACACGTTCGAACTCTGCCATATTAGTGGTGTAAATATTTTCTGCATATACATCGTCGAAAGTATAGCCATAGTGTTGCAATATCTTTTCTAAATCACCATAACAATTTTTCATTTGTACTTCCATATTTCCCGGACCTATCACAACGCCCGAATCTGTCATGCTTACTGCTCCGGAAATTTTAAGGTCATTGCCAATCTTTACAGCATGTGTGTAGCCGTATTCTTTTTCCAATGCAGGCCGCAGGTTAAAGTATTCGGGAGCTTCTGCTTTTACCTGCGCCTCAGTTGTTGCTGCTTCTTTATTTTCTTTCGATGCTTCATTACAGCTTTGCATCGTTGTGATCAAAAAAATTACAACAGTCAGTAAAAGTGTTTGATGCAAATGTTTAAATTTTTTGTTCATATAGTTTTTTATCGTGAATATTTATGGTTAAATAAATTTTTGCCATAGAATTTAAACGGTCACTGCATAAGCAACACCAGTACCTCACCGGTTGATGAGAATATTTTTACTTTGCCATTTTCATTTTCTGGAGAAACCGGGAAGTTTTTGTGAGACTTTAATCGTTTGTCTCCAACAACTTCCCTTCTTCTCTCTTGATAAATCTCTGCCAGCTATTATTCAGCGACCTCGCCCACCATAAATGTTACACCTCCTGTAGCAAAATTTGCGAGATCGGCAGCGGTGGCTTGTCCTTCGGGCGAGCCCATCGTTGCCTGCATTGCCCCGGGGTTTGCAAACCAAAATTCAGCCATGCGATAATAGGCGGATTGCCCTCCATCAGGAGCACTCGTAAACTTTGTGAGCTCGGCCTTGTCATGTCCTTTCATTTGTAATGCAAGTGGTACGTGCGTGCTGGCATAATAATCTTCAAAGGCCGCGGTGTCAGTAGGGTGACCATAAAGCACTGTTAGTTTAATCATGAGATTGTTTTTATGATTAATAATTTGACCGAAGGAAGTATTTATTTGATTGTCCGGGCCTTCCCAGGCCGCAATATTTGTTATAGATCAACAAGGGTTGACATAATGATCGGCTCCAGTACAGTGTGCTTCTCCTTCAAAGGCTCGTTCTTTGGGTCATTAATAATAGCTCCCAACTTTTCCAAATCCGTTACTTCTACAACTAAGACCACAGATTTAGGGTCATCAGCATCCTGAAATGTTTTAAAGCCTGTAATTGCCGGAGCAAATATTTCTTTTCGCTCCTCATGGCCTTTAAGCCATGCATCAATATCACCTACTTTGTGACGAAATACTACTGTTGCCATTTTTTTAATTTTTTAAGTTTTATGCCTACTCTAAACGGTTTTCGGCTTATCCGTTTATGTTTTTCATTTTCTGTAGATAACGCAAACGTTTAAATAAAACCAGGAAGGTAAATCGAGGGACTCCTTCCCGGTTTACAATTTTTATTCCTTCTTCATCTTTGAAAAATCTCCATATATATACTCCCTTACTATTTTGCCATCCTTATTAAAATCATCAAAAACCACCATCGGAACTTTTAAAACTTCCCCTGTTTTCTTTGACTTGCCAGTCCATGTCCACCATGATTGCACTGTGTTTCCATCATCTTTTTTGTAATGCAAATAATCAGGATAGCCTACTTCTTTTTGTGCAATGCTGTCGTAATAATCAAAATCAGTCATCCACATTTTCATCGCATCCGCAATTGGTATAAATTTCTCCATGCCCGAAATCCACCACCTTGCAGTGTCAGAATAAAGCCTTTTTAATGCTGCTTCATCCTTTGATTCGTAAGCCTTTGTAGCCTGGTTAACCGCGTCAATGTAGGGGTGTTTAATGTAAATAGTGCCGTTTTCTTCCTTCTGGGAGAAAGCTGCTATTCCAAAAAGGAATAAAGAGATTGATAAAATGATCTTTTTCATTTTTTTAGTTTTTAGTTTCCTAATCGTCTGGCTTTTCGGTTTCGCCCCCGCAGAAATACCTGTGCGGGACAAGTTTTTTTACAGCCGCAAATGAGTTGGCCTCTATTTGAGACTTATTAAAATATTTTTTTTATTTTTTTAATTCAATCCTTATTAATCGAATCGTTTTTGTTTTACTTAAATTTTCAACTGAATGCGGGGCTTCAGGATTTTTCCACATGACTAATGGCAAGATGAGCGGCGATGGCAACTGGCGTGTATCCATTATAACCTTCCCCTGCCCATCGTGATCAATAAAGTCCCCGGCCTCCGTTATATATAATACGCCTGGCCACTGGTGATGATGAACAGGTTCTGTTTCACCAGGCAAAACGGTCACTTCTAATACTCTTACCTTATCATTTTCCATTAATACTTTGTGATTCTTTGGTGCTGCAATTACTGCATCCATATCTTTTGGCCAATCTGCAGGATTGCCTGTTTTATACGCTAAAGACTGGCTTTGCTTTTTACCTGTCGCCTGTGAAAAAGCGTTGGACGAAGGAAATAGGGCCAGGCAGGTTATAGCAATTAACATCAGAAATTTATTTGTTGCTTTCATTATTTATTTTTTTAAATAAGTCAGCGACGAAATATATCTTTTGAGCAGTTACTAAAGTTGAAATCATCTTCTGATGCTTTTAAATTTTAAATTATAAGCCATCCGCTGGTATTACAACGTGAATGACATTTGTTGTTACCAGGCCCAATTCTGTAAACCCGCTCATGAATGGGCCGGTTTAGAAATGGGACTAAAATACACATATGAAAGAGGTTTAATTTAACGCCTATACGAAAACACCTGTAACGCCCGGACTAAATAAAATTTTTGAAAATTATTTTCCCGGAACGTACGACAAATCCTCGCGGGCAGTTCCTGATAACTGCTTTACTCCGCTCACTACCTGTAATAATTTTCCGTATAATTCCTTTCCTTCATCTCCGAGTAATTGGTTACTGTCAGTCCGCATTTTTTCATAATCTTCAGCGCTTTTAGCGCCCACAACTACCATGTAATAATTTTCTTTTTCCCCAAAGCCGCTCGTATACAAACGATATTGAAGCTTTGAACCTTTTTTAGTATATAAATCGTGAAAAGCTTTCGCTATTTCCCTGGTTTTTCCCAAATTTTGCGGCGTTACATAATAATAAGTGAAATGCCTGTATGGCGTTCCTTCAGGATTTATATTAACACCGCCGGGCATATAAGAAAGTTCTTTATTGAGCACTACAATATAATCCCTGTGGCTGTCGTAGCATTTATCAAAATCCTCAAACATCTTTGCAAAGGCTTCTTTGCCCATACTCTTTTGTACAGGGGCGAATGTATTTTTATCGAGGTCGGCCATATCTTTTATCGGAGTTACATAGATGTAGCGATAGTCATCCATCCTAAGGGCAAGCCATCCATCAGGCAGGCTAACTTTTTTACAGTTGGCAACAAGGTCAGTACATAATTTTTCGTATGGGGTCACCATTGAAGTATTCACGGGGTCTTCGTGAATATAATACGCCTGGTATTTAGTGCTATCCTGGGCGTTTAAAGCAGTCAACGAAAAGAAAACCAGCAGTGTTACAAACGCAACTTTAATTTTTGCTCGCATTGATTTTTATTTAAGAGTTAAATTAGTTAGTGTATCTAAAAGTAATGTGAATACTACGCATTCCCCCTGTGCTTAGGACGAAGAGCATGAAATTTTGTCCGGATGGGGGAATTACTTATCCGGCAGAACAATAAGGTGAAAATTTAATTTATTGATAACGAAATCCCCAGGGCATGCCACAATAGAAACAGGAGATATTATTATTGTTGAATTACGATTATTATCAAAACTAACCAATCTACTATGCTACCTTCTCAAGGTTAAAATCAAAAAATATGCGGGTGCCGTCCTTTACTTCTTCTCTCATAGAACCGCTCAATTGCTGGGTAAGCAAGGATACCAGTTGCTCTCCGAAACCGGTTCCATGGACCAGGCCGGATTTACCTATACCGTTGTCGGAAACTTCCAAATGTAATTTGCCATCCACACTTCTTTCAAGTTTGATCTGCACTTTACCAGTCTCACCTTTTGGAAAAGCATACTTAAGTGTATTGGTGAGTAGCTCATTTACAATCAGTCCTAATGGTACGGCCGTATCTATGTCTACATCAAGTTTGTCCATGGCACATTCAATACTTATTCTTTCGTCCGCACCGAAAGAATCCAATATATTCTCGCTGAGATTCAAAAAATAATCTTTCATTTCTATCGCACCGAGGTTTGTTCCCTGGTACAACTTCTGATGTACAATGCCAATAGATTGTACCCTGTTTTGACTTTCCTGCATAGCGTCTTTGGTATCAGGATCATCAATTTGTGCTGATTGCAAAGCAAGTAACCCACTCACCACTTCCAGGTTGTTTTTTACCCTATGATGAATTTCTTTCAACAGCAATTCATTCTCCGCATTTTTTGCAGCCAATAAGCGGTTAGTTTTATTCCGGTTTCGATAACCGACAAATCCGAAAACCAAAAGCCCGACCAATAAAAGAACCACACCGGCACCCAGCCATTGTAGTTTTCTTTGTTGCGAAATTTGATTTTCTTGTAACGCAATTGTTGCTTCTTTCTTTTTTGTTTCAAATTGTGTGAGCATCTTCGACATAGCAGCATCACTTTCAATAGAGGCAATACTATCGCGCATTAACAGTGCCTTCTTTTGATAAGCCAGGGAAGATTTGTAGTCTCCCAAATTTTCGTAGATGCTGCTTACGTGCAGGTAGTTTTCAATTATATTAGAAAGGTCGTTATCTTTTTCCTGGAGTCGCACCGTTTCCAATTGATAGCCTAAAGCATCTTTATAATTTCCCATTAACATGTTCACTTCACCAAGGTTGGCCATCGAGGCGGCTATAGCATTAGGATAATTGGTCTTCCTGGCTATTGCCAAACAAGTTTGATAGTCTTTAAGTGCTTCCGAATAACGACCTAAACGTTTTAAGGCATTGCCCCGGTTGTTCATTAAGTCCGATATTGCTATCTCACTAAATTTTTGCGAACGGGCCAGTTCCAAACTGCGGTTAAAATACAGGAGTGCCTGCTGGTTATTTCCCCCGGATATTTCTACATCTCCTGCGCTCGTAAGCGCATATACCAGTTCGGATTCCAGGTTATTACTTTCGCATATATTGATAGCTTTTCGTGCATACACCATCGACTCTTTAAGTCTTCCCTGCCGTGTAAGATCATCAGAAACCCTTTCGTAAGCAGCTGCCATCCCTTTTTTATCATCCAGCATTTCCATTAAATTTGCTGCCTTTAAATCAGCCTTGAAGGCCTTCTCAATTTCTCCTGTCTTTTTATAGACCCAGCCAATTTTAAAGGCCGTAGTTGCCTGGCCCCGCTTACTATCAATTGAAATATAACCGGCCATTGCCCTGTTAAAAAAAGCCATTGCAGAATCTAACTGCAACAAGTTGGCATGCATGCGACCCTGCATTTCATAAAACCGGGGTTGCCAGTTTTTGTCGCCAATTTTATCGGATAACTCAACGCCCTTTTTTGCATATACCAACGCCTTTTTTATGTCGGATTCAAAAGCAACATCCACTAATTTCTTCAGCAATTCCAATTTTTGTGTATCAACTTTTTCTATTGCAAGTCTGGCTTCCAAACTATCATAAGGACTATTCTGACAATACACCACTTGCAAAAAAAGCACCGCAACAACTGCCAAATTAAATCTTTTCATATTTTGAGTACCAGCGATTATCCCTAATCGTTATTTTTATCGTGATTGAATTATTATAGCATTAGATCATGCGAACATGTGCCACGCTTAACCATAACCGAAAACCTTTTGCTATAATTTTTGTATGTGTTGCATTAAATGAATTTTCATCGCTTCGCTAACAGGTATAGGTTTTTGTGCAATTATTACATGATCTTCTGCAACCGCTTCCACGTGCCGCAGATTGACTAAATAAGAACGATGAATTCTCTGGAAAAAACCATCGGGAAATTTTTCTTCAATTGTTTTAAGTGTAACAGAAAGCAGGTATTCTTTGTTCAATGTAAAAATGCGGCTGTAGTTACGTTCTGCTTCAATGTATAAAATATCTGCCAGCATTATCTTTATCATCTTTTCTTTGTAACGAACAAAAATGCGGTCGCTTAAAACAAATGGTTCCTCATGATGTAAATTCATTCCGGCTGTACTGTTATTTGCGTGGACAGGCATACGGCTAATGGTGAGTTCTATTGCTCTTTGTAAATCTAATTGTTTAAAAGGTTTTGAAATAAAGGCCGCCGGCCTCGTTGTTTTGGCACGATTGAAAGTTGCTTCATCCGCATTTGCGGTAAGATAAATTACAGGAATTTGAAAATGTTTTTCGATACCGGCAGCCGTTTCAATGCCATCCATTTTTCCTTTGAGATGTATATCGAGTAATATAATATCGGGCCTGTTTTCTTGCACGTGATTAAGCACTTCTTCACCACGGGGCAGGATACCCGTTACTTCATAGCCAAGCGTATTAAGCTGCATGCATATTTTAGCGCCGATAACCATTTCATCTTCTACCACCAGTATTTTAACAAGGTTGTGCATGAGAGATTTTTAATTTTAAATCTTTTTGTTCCAGCTATTCTATTCTTAAGTCTTTGCCAATTAATACTTTTTACCTGGTATTACAGGCTATGTTTTTGGAAGTGAATTTCACAAGATATAATCCCCTCATTGGCAGAGGAGCAGTTCGAGAGAGATGAAGTTACAAATTAAAGTGAAACCTGCATCAATTAGTGACTCAACGTCTCACAATATTTGTTCAGACTCTTATTTTAAAAAAATGTAATTTGATTTCATAAATCAACTTATCTATGCAAATTCCTTCCAACCTGATCATGCCCATAGATTCACGGTACAATGAGTGGAATAGTCGCGGCGTAAACGAACTGTTCAAGGGTAACCCTGATTGTATTATTCCAGTTGCTTCAGTTGACGAATTAAAAGAGGCATTGCTGTATGCTATCCGTCGCGACCTGCATGTAGTCGTTCGCGGGGGTGGTCATTGCCTCGAAGGCTTTGTTGCCAATCCGGATGTGCAGGTTAGCATTGATGTCTCGAAGATGAAGGGCGTGCGCTTTGATGATGATTTCAATTGCTTCGAAGTGACGGGAGGCGAAACGGTTGGACAAATGCTAAAGAAATTATACGAAGGCTGGGGCGTTGTACTGCCTGTTGGCGAACATCCGGATATCGGCATTGGGGGACATATTCCAGGTGGTGCGTTCGGCTGGCTTTGCCGGCAGCTCGGGCTGGCGGTAGACTATTTATATGCAGTTGAACTGTTATGGGTAAACGAAAATAAAGATGTACAAACCGTTATTGCAACCAAACTGGATGACGATCCCAATCGTGAATTGTGGTGGGCGCATACAGGTGGTGGCGCAGGGAATTTTGGAATTGCTTTGAGATATTGGTTTCGTTCACCCGGTTCGGTTAGTAACGAGCCTTCGATGGTATTGCCTAAGGCACCTCCGGCTGTTGAGACCTTCGAAATAGACTGGCAATGGGATAATATTAATGAACCAGCTTTTAAAAAACTGGTTGGTAATTTCTGTGAATGGTGCGCCAACAATGCTTCACCGGAAACACCAGCCAATGGCGTGTTTTGTACAATGCACCTGTGGCATAAACTCGCCGGAAAAATTCAGCTAAAGGGCGTAGTTACCAATCCGGAAAAAGCAGATCTTCTTATTGGCGACATCATCCAAAATCTTAAGAAGGGAGTTCACCTAACGTACAGCATCAAACGAACAAAAATGTCCTGGATGGATTTTGCCCTTCACCCGTTTCCTGACATTTTTCCTGAAGGAAAGGGAGCTTTTAAATTGAAAGATGCCTTTTTACTAAAACCTTTTACCGGTGATCAGTTAAAGATTATTTATGATCATTTAATCAGTGGTGATACGCCGGGATCTTTTATTGGCATGGCTACCTATGGAGGTATGGTGAATACAATTGCTCCGGATGCTACGGCTTCTATTCAGCGCAACGCTATCATGACTATGGTCTGCGTTTCAGGCTGGGCTGATGCCAACGAGAAGGATAAATATCTCGAAACATTACCTGCAATATACCATGACCTGTTTGCAGGAACGGGTGGTTTGCCAATACCCAATGAAATGACCGGTGGTTGCATTATTGCCCATCCTGATACTGACTTAATCGATCCAAAAATGAATCCTTCGGGAGTTCCATGGCACCACATGTATTATCAAACAAATTATCCGAGGCTACAAAAGGTAAAAGCCAGGTGGGATCCCTTCAATATTTTTCATCACGCTCTATCGGTCAGCGCCTGATTCTATAACAATCATTTATTGCCAGGGATTTTTTTCATAAATATATTATGCAGGAGCATACCTAAATATTTAAGGAAGATCGTTGCAAAAAAAAAATGTATTTAATTTTGAATTACGTAATCAAACAGGCTGAAAATGACAAAAAAAGAAATAGCCCTCAGCTTTTTGAAACTTGCGTCCAAGGGAAACTCTCCGGAAGCTTTCGATTTATATATCTCACAGGCTTTCAGGCATCATAATATTTACGTTGTGCATCGGTCACCTTATATTGCCTGCTGCCCTGCTGTCGCCTCAAACCCATACCGTATCGCTGCTTCAAGTATATTAATGTTTATATCTTTTAAGGTTTTGAACCTGATGCAATACCCGGTTACGCTTGCTTTGCCTATGTTTTTTCCATACGTTTGGGCTAAGTATGTCTTATCCCTGATACCAAGAATATAGACAGAGATCCCGGTTGAGTTTGCACTTAAACCAATTTGATAAAACTCTTTGGTGCTTCCATCAGCATAGTGTATGGTATACGATCCATATCCTATATTAGGATTAGAAACAGTTTTACCTTCGCTGTTTTTACCATCCAGGAACCATAGTTTACATGCCGGCATTACCTGCAGAATGAGTCGGTGCAACTCTTGCATATCACCACGTTTTGGTTCAGGTTGACTGGTAATATACTTTTTGATTTGTTCTTGTACGCTCATAAAAAATATGAAATTACAGGTTGTTTATTTTGCCTTTTCAAATCTTGCTTTATTTTATTCATCAGTTTAATGTTCGGACTGTCGACATAGACTTGAGATAACGGCTACCGGCTTTGCGCAGGCGGGATAATAGATATTCGTCTGCCCGTAAACCGTTGCCAAATTTATAATAAAAAGTACGTTGTTATTTCTATTGCTCAACAGAATAACTTCAGCTTTGAACTATGGCTGAAACATGCACCGCTGTTGATTGTTACCACGTCAGCCTCGCTTGCACAAAACCGCGCTTGTTAGCGGTTCGGGCTTTTTCGGCGATGTTTTTATTTAAGATTGTCACTGGAATTTGTCAAATGGTAACCTATTAATTCAGGATTTGTCTCATCAGGTTTATTTGACTTTTTAAACAATAATTTCTCTAACAGGTTTATAGAACTCTGATTATCTCTGTGAAGGAATGCTTCAATTTTTTGAACTTTAATATTATTGAATGCATAGTTAATAACTTTTTCTATAGCTTCCTTCATTATGCCTTGTCCCTGAAAGTTTGTCAAAAGTTCATAGCCAATTTCACAGTTGTCATTTTCATCTGAAAAACCATAAAGACAAATTGTCCCAACAAATGTGTTTCTGTCACCGAAGGTTATTGCCCAATAAAGAGAGACATTTTTATTGATGTTCTCATTAACCTTATTTATGAAATTCCTTGCATCCTCAATAGTATTGGCTATTTGTCTGTCAAGATATTTATTTATTTCACTATCAGAACGCAAAGTGAAAATTTCCTGCTCGTCATTAATTCCTGGTTGTCTGAGAGTAAGCCTTTCCGTTGTCAAAATTGGAAAAGGTGTGAAAATTCTATTTAACATTCTATCGTATTTGGCTTGTTAGAATCTACGGTCATCATAGCCTGACCGCTGACTTGTGTATTTCCGCTAAAATACGCTACCCGCTTTACAAAACAATGTAAACCTACCTATTGAATACTAAGCGTCTGCAGTAAAACCGCTACTGCCCCGGAGTAGCGTAAATACAGTTCAGGTGGCTTTAAATCATTCAGAGCGCTAATGATTTTATCGTGTTGTAGTATTTCCGCCTTCATGGCTATTGCTTCATCTGCGGCCCTGCTTTTGTTTCCAAAATCAAAGTACTTTCGTGTAGTATGGAGCAAACGAATACACATATTTTATCAATAAATTGCCCTGATCAAAAGGGGTTAATCTTCAGGGTTTCAAAAATCATTTATGAGCACAAATTGAACGTGGTAAGCAATGGAGAATTTGTTGAAAGAAAGTTTAACCACTTTTTTATGCGAACTGAATTTTCGGGTGATATCGATACCGATATTTTATTGGGAGAAATTAAAAGTGTACTTCCGGCCCAGGCCGAAATCAGGCTAACGGCTAATACAAAGAAAAATATTGTAATATTAGCTACCAAAGAATATCACTGTTTAAGTGATCTGCTGGTTCGGCATAAGTTCAACGATCTTAATATAAATATCTGTGGCGTAATGAGCAACTATACTTCGCTGGAGGAGCTCACTTCAAAATTTGAAATTCCCTATTTTTTTATCGATCATGGCGGCAAATCGAGGGAAGCTCATGAACAGGAAATCCTTACCGTTGTTCAGCAGCTCAATCCCCATTTTTTGGTACTGGCAAAATATATGCGCATACTTACGCCGGCATTCGTAAAGGATTATAAAAACCGGATCATAAATATTCACCATTCATTTCTGCCCGCATTCCTTGGCGCAAACCCATACCAGCAAGCCTATGAAAGAGGGGTAAAGATTATTGGTGCCACTGCTCATTTTGTAAATGAGGTACTGGATGAAGGCCCCATCATTGCGCAAAGTGTAATACCTGTAGATCATACGCACAATGCCAGGGAAATGGCGCGTGCCGGCAGAGACGTTGAAAAAAATGTACTTGCCCACGCTTTACGATTGACGTGTAATGAACAGGTGTTTGTTTTTGAAAACAAGACGATCATTTTCGACTAAGCTAAGATGTTAGTGCAAAGCATCCCGTCCTTCTTCGTAACAAGTTGGAGACTTTGCAGCACTATACCGGGGAAAAAATAAAAAAATGGAATGAACAACTTATTTTTATTATCTAAAAATAATTCAGTAATAAAACAACGTTATGACACCAAAAACTACCAATATTATTTACTGGATATCCACTGTCCTCTTCGCAGCGCTTATGATATTTTCCGCAGCAGGCGGTATTAAGCCTTCGCAAGAGGCCATCCAGTTACTACATGACAGCCTCGGATACCCGGTGTATTTTATACAGTTTATCAGCATTGCAAAATTGCTTGGCTGCATCGCTATTTTAATACCCGGTTTAAAGAGGATAAAGGAATGGGCCTATGCAGGACTTTTTTTTGACCTTGCGGGTGCTATTTACTCAGGTATAGCAGTTTCCGGTAAGTTCGATCCCATGATACTCACCATGCTGATATGGATAGTGCCGGGCATTGTATCTTACTATCTATGGCAAAAGAAAACTGGAGCGTAATTCATTGTATTGCGCCAGTCTCTCATTTTTGTCTATGTTGGGTGTGTCACGAATAACAGGATACATCAATAAGCTGAGAATTTTTACCAGTTTATAAGATTGCATCGCATACCCGGGGTGATGAGCATTATTTTTGTAATTCTTCCAATGCTTTTTTCCCACCCTCATTGCCGGAATTCAATTCAATCGATTTTTTGTACATGAAAATTGCTTCTTCTTTTTTTCCTGCCTTTGCCAGTGCTTCGCCATAGCTGTCATAAGTATTAAAGCTTTTAGGGAATAACAAAATATTCAATTTCAAGACTTCTAAGGCCAGTATATTATGGCCGTCAAAGGTGGCTTCATAAAGTAACCTCAGACCCAATTCGTTCATGTCATCCTCACTTATATAATAGTGCAACGAATCAGCCTGTAACTCCTGTAACCTGCAGAAAGCAGGATCGATGCCTTTTTCTGCCAACGCAGTGCCATAGTCGCGTGCCAGTGATATTTTTTTGAAATGAACCGCCTGGTTATTTAACAGCGCCATTGCATTGAATGCATTCGCAAAAAGGCTCGTATGGAAAGCATTGTCAAACATTATGACCATTTGCTTTTTCGTAATATTTCTTAAAAAAATACTGACAGCCCCGGGTTGGCCACCTGTGTGCCACACAATTTTCCCCATCGTAGTATCATCTTGAATAAACCAACCCAGGCCATAGGAAGCTCTCCCAATACCGATATCAGCATTGCAGTTTAATCCGTTATTAAGTTTGGTTGGTGAGAAGGCTTCATCCAAAGTTGAGGGTTTTAAAATTTTTCCGGAATAGAGAGCATCATCAAACTGCATCATGTCTCCCGTGGTAGTTATAATGTTTCCCTGCCCAACAAACCCACTTGCGTTATACAATCTCCACCGGTATCGTTTTATGCTATCAACATTTTGCCATTTGAAAGAATATAAAAAAGGATGTTCGTAATTGTTAACCTTGTTATTGTTCAGCATGTTCTTATAGTCTGTTGAAAAATACGTGTGATTCATTTTTGCCGGGATAAAAATATACTTGTACAGGTACTGTTGAAATTTCAGCTTTGATAACTTTTCAACAAGCAATGCGAGTAAACAAAAATTAGTGTTGGAATAACTCCATTGTTCCCCTGGTTTGAAACGCAATGGCTTATTCCACATTTTTAGTGAAGGCAGGAGATCATCATTGGTAAAAATTTTATCGGGATGTTCATTGATTTGTTCTTCATATAATTCATAGTCAGGTAAGCCCGATGTATGTGAAAGCAGGTGCCGGATGGTAATGCCCGGGTAGGGGAAACCAGGAAAATATTTTACAAAGAAGTCGCTTAATTGTAACTTCCCCCGATCCCTTAGCTGAAGGATAGCTGCAGCGGTAAATACTTTTGAGACTGACGCAAGTGTAAAGCCTGAAGTGTCCTTTATTGGTTTTTTATTATTGAAATCCGCAAAGCCAAAAGAATGTTTAAATACAATATTTCCATCCCTGGCGACTAACACATTTCCATTAATCTCTTTATAGTTGCATAAGGAAGTAAAAAAACTGTCCAGCCGTCCGGCCAATTTATTCTGACCTGCACCACTAAAAATAAAGGCGAGGTTCGTAATAAGAAAAAGTACTATTTTCATTCTGCTGGTATTTCTCTAAAGGTAGAAAACCCGTAATGTTTGCCGATAAAAAAGACCTTTAGAAATACTTTAGAAACCTTTATTTTTAATTTAGATGATAAAAAAATGAACACATTTATTATAAATGACAGGTTTGTTGCGTATACGGGTTTAAACAAAGTTTGGGATAAAAAAAATGATGTTGAGATAAAACTCGAACCGCGGTTGGTAAAACTGCTTTGTTTTTTAATAGATAAACGGGGTGAATTAGTAACCCGTGATTTCCTCGTTAAGGAGATATGGGATAATTATTTGGGCGCTAATGAAGGTCTTAGCCAGGCCGTTTCATTTCTTAGAAAAGTTTTAGATGACGGCGAAAAGAAAATGATAAGAACACTCCCGAAAAAAGGTTATAGCTTTCATGCGAAACTAGCCGTGCATGCAGAAAAAAGAACAAAACAACTGTCGATTTTGAATTTAAAAAGAATAGCTGTCGCAGCATTCCTGGTCATTTTTGGCATCAACCTTTTTTATGTAATACGCAACGTTGCTGAACAAAAAACGGATAAACAATTGCCGGCTTCCGAATTGTTGAGGGAGAAGGGAGAACAGGATGCAAAAAATAAGGCGATTCGATTTTATAATATAGATTCAAGAGAACAGCAAAAAAAATTATCCCAACATACCTCGCTACAATAACAGCCTGATATGAATCGTCGTAATCTAATTAAAGGAATGGGTGTAATTGCGCTGTATGGCAGTTTCCCTTCTATACTTGGCCAGTTCGTTTCTTCCTGCAACAGTCCCAACAAAAAATTACGTGCCGGTTTTTTTTCTGATAAAGAATTTCAACTAACGGAACAGCTTACCGATTCCTTGATGCCCGGCACAACCACACCTGGCGCTTTGGAAACCCAGGTTCCTTATTTTATTGATCTCGTTGTTAAAAATTGCATGAACACGGATGATCAGCAAATTATTAAAAAAGGTTTGCAGCAACTGGATGATCAGCAGGCGGGAAAGTTTTCATCGCTTTCCAAAGAAGAAAAATTAAATACCATTAAAAAAATTGACGAGGCTGCGTTTGAAGATGAGCCGGATAAAGCATGGTTCAGGATAATTAAGAAACTGGCGTTGATAGGACATTTCACTTCACAGGAAGGAATGACAAAAGCGTTGAACTATGTAAAGGTGCCAGGGGATTATGAAGCATGTATTCCTTATAAAAACGGAGATAAAGCATTGGCCAAAACATTTCTTTTATACTGGTAATAAAATATTCCTGCAAATAAAAAATTGAATATGTACGATGCAATAGTAGTTGGCTCCGGCATTAGCGGTGGGTGGGCAGCTAAAGAACTTTGTGAAAAAGGTTTGAAAACATTGTTACTGGAAAGAGGCAGGGATGTAAAGCACGTAAAGGATTACCCTACCGCCAATCTTGATCCATGGGAAATTCCTAACCATAATATCCTCACGCAGGAAGACCTGCAAAATTATCCTGTTCAAAGTAAGGTGTATCATTTCGGCCAGGATGATAAACACTTTTTTGTAAAAGATACAGAACATCCTTATGAGCAGGCGAAACCTTTTTGGTGGACGCAGGGAAACCAGGTAGGAGGGAAATCATTGCTTTGGAGCAGGCATACTTTTCGTTTCAGCGATTTGGATTTTGAAGCTAATGCTAAAGAGGGCGTAGGGATTGACTGGCCAATCCGTTATAAAGATATTGCTCCGTGGTACGATTATGTAGAACGCTTCATTGGTGTGAGCGGAAAGAATGAAGGGCTGCCACAGTTGCCGGACGGACAATTTATTCCACCCTTCGAAATGAATTGCCTGGAGAAACATTTGAAGAAAAAAATTGAAGAAAAATTTAAAGAAAGAAATTTAATTCAGAGCCGGATGGCTGTACTAACGCAGCCGCATAACGGCAGGGGAAAATGTATGTCAAGAAATCTATGTCATCGCGGATGCCCGTACGGAGCGTATTTCAGCAGCAACTCTTCTACATTACCGGCAGCGTACGCAACAGGCAATCTTACTTTGCGTCCTTTTTCCGTTGTTCAAAATATTATTTGGGATAAACAAAAAAACAAAGCTACCGGGGTAAGCATCATTGATTCTGAAACACTGGAGACCTCTGAATACTTTGCTCCCGTTATTTTTTTAAATGCATCTGCATTGGCAACAACAAAAATTTTAATGCAATCAACATCCGAAAGGTTCCCAAATGGATTTGCAAATGACAGCGGTGTGCTGGGCCGTTATCTTATGGATCATTATTCAGGACCCGGCGCCGCTGCGGGTTATGATATATTAAAAGATCAATACTATTTTGGTCAGCGTTCCACTTCGGCGTATATACCAAGGTTTCAAAACCTTAAAGATCGTGACAGGAAATATGCAAGAGGATTTGCTTACGAGGTATATGTATCAAGGGAGGATTGGACAAGAGGATATCATGCAACCGGTGCGGGTGATGCATGGAAGGATTCATTATCAGAACCGGGTAATTGGCAGGCAGCGATGTATGCATTTGGCGAATGCCTTCCTGATTATAAAAATCATGTGTACCTGGATGAAACAAAAAAAGATAAATGGGGACTTCCATTGCTGAGTGTAGCAATGGAATATGGAGAAAATGAAAATGCAATGAGAGATGATATGATCAATTCGGCGAAGGAAATGCTTGATAGCGGCGGACCGGTATGGGTTTCAGAGATTACAGATCCTTCGGTGCCCGGAATGACAATTCATGAAATGGGAACAGCAAGAATGGGCAACGATCCTAAAACATCGTTATTAAATAAATTCAATCAATGCCATGATGCGCCAAATGTATTTATTACGGATGGCGCCTGCATGGTTTCAACCGCCTGTCAAAATCCGTCACTTACTTATATGGCATTAACTGCAAGAGCCTGCGATTTCGCCGTCGCACAATTGAAAAAAGGCGAGATCAAATAAAATTTCCGGGGAGAGGTTTGATTGTTGAGGTAATGCCCGGTGAAGTTATTTTATGAAACCTGTGTATTCATTTTTACCTGCAACTCCGATGGCTCTACCAATTGAAAAGTTGCCGATGCGAATTTTATTTCCCCGTGAGTTGCATCTACTTCTTTTAAAATTTTAGTGAATAATTCAGTTTTCGTCGTTCTTCGTTTTTTATAATTTACTACAAAGCGCAGCGTATATTCAACCCAGTTATCATTGGCAATAAGGGAAACCATTGGTGCAGTTTGGGCATCTTCCAGACGATATCTTTTTTGTAATAAATGCCATCTTTCGCCCGACTGGGTTGTAAGGTCGCCGGCAACTTCTATCCCAACTTTCAATAAAATTTCCTTCGTTTTTTCATAATTACTGCCGTACCGGATAGGTATTTTTATTTCATCCCACAGAAAAGGAAATTCACCTGAATAGTTAAAGACAGGCTCTTTAAACACGAAACTGTTGGCAATAAGAACTATTCGTCCATTATATAGATCCCCGTCGACCCATTGGCCCGTTTCCATAACGGTTGTTCTTAAAACGCCTATGTCCATTACATCCCCTTTTATACCTCCCAATTGCACACGATCGCCGGTTTTATAAAAACCGCCAAACATGATCGCCAGCCAACCGGCAAAAGATGCAATAACCTCCTGAAGCGCAAATGCAATACCTGCACCTGCTACGCCCAATGCTACTGTAAGATTACCCAGCCGGTTGCTGTAAACAATTGTTATCAGCACAATGGTTAAAAGATATCCAATGAAGCTGCTAAACTTCCTTGCACGATACCTGTTGTCATTGTCTTTAATTTTTGCGAAAAGATTTTTTTGCAGCGTTTTAATAATAATCCATATTACAGCAACGCCAATGCAAACCGCCACAATTTTTCCAACAGTTGGATTAAACAATAATTTTTTTATTTGGTCTTCCATGAGTGTTATTTTTTTATATGCAATACCCTTTGAGGAAAAGGAACTGTAATGTTATTGGCTTTAAACAGTTCAGCAATTCGTACCCGTATTTCACTTTTTATGTTCTCAGCACGAAAAACTTCTTCTGACCAAAAGAATACCGAAAAATTCAACGATGATTCTCCATAATCATCAAAGCGCACGAAAGGCACAGGCTTAGTAAGAATGCCTTTTTGTTTTTCTGCAGCGTCCTTGAGAATCTTCATAACGAGTTTCACGTCCGAAGAATAATCAACTCCCACGGTTACCTCAAATCGTGACGCAATTTCGCTATGTGTCCAGTTTATTAATTGGTTTTTTGTTAAGTCGCTGTTGGGTAAAATGAGGTATTTATCTTCTCTCGTTAGTACGGTTGTAGTGCGTAAATTAATCTGCTGCACTTTGCAGACCAATCCATTTATCTCAATTATGTCATTCACTTTTACAGAAGAGTCAACCAAAAGAATAATGCCGGAAATAAAATCACTGAAAAGACTTTGTAATCCCAGGCCGATTCCCACGAGAAGCGCTGCAGAACCGGCAATCAATACTGACAAATTAACCCCAAGTATCTGCAGGCCAATTACAAAAGAAAAAACAAAAATGCAATATTTGATTAAATTATAAATGGCATATTTCTTTGCCACGTCAATTTTATTAACCTTATAAATAATTTTTTTTATGATGCGGAGAAGCAGTACGATAACGACAAAAAATGCAATAAAGGCTAATATGGAAGATACCTTAATGGTGTAGTCTCCCAACTTAAGCAGTGTATAGTCTAAAAAGTCTTTCATTAATTATTTATTAACCCTGTGCCGCATTTATTACAATAGCGGGCAGCCGGTTCATTATCGTGATTACATATTGCACATTTCATTTTTTTCAGCCCGGTCTTCGACATTTCAACAGTGATAATACCGGTAGGCACGGCAATAATGGCATACCCTATTATCATTGCTATAGAAGAAATAAATTTTCCTAAAACTGTGTGCGGCACCATATCGCCATAACCAACTGTTGTTACGGTTACCACGGCCCAATAGATACTTTGTGGAATACTGGTAAATCCTTTTTCGCCTCCTTCAACAACATACATAATAGTCCCCATAAAAATAACGATGGAAATAACGGCAAATAAAAAAACACCCAGTTTATGCAGGCTTCCTTTAATAGCACCCAATAACAGTTGCGACTCTGAATTGAACCTGGCTAATTTTAAAATCCGAAATACCCTGAGCAGCCGGAAAATTCTTACAACTATTAAATAATGGTAACCGAATATAAAGAGGCTCAGGTAGGTTGGAAGTACAGAAAGAAAATCAATAATGCCCCAAAAACTAAATATGTATTTTAATGGTTTTGGGCTTATCCAGATTCTCAGCACGAATTCAACTGAAAAGATGATGGTCATCATCCACTCAATAATGAGGAATATGCTGCTATAACTTTGCCCGATTTCGGGAATGCTTTCGATCATAACCACCGCCACGCTAAATAATATTATCCAAAGCAGAAACACATCAAAGTTCTTACCTCCTTTGGTGTCCGTTTCAAAAACAATTTTGTATAATTTTCTCCTTATGCTCATCTTTTTCCTACATGAAATTTAGTTTTCATTTTTGTAATTTTTAACAGGGCAGGAGAGAAGTTAAATTAATATTGAAGAATCTTAATTATAAGTCCCGTATAGCCATTAGAAATATAAGATAATTTTTTTTATTGCTATATAATATAATATTAGTATGAATAACCGGACAGATATATGAATTGATCAATGGGAATAATAATCGCTTTACATTTAATAGTGCTTGCATTTTAGAAGATCCAAAATCAATTAGGTCTCAAAGGATGTTTGCTGTCGCCGGGGATAGTTTTCATTATGAATTAAACATGGCTACAGATTTAAAAAATCATTTAAGGGCAGATTTATAAGAGACAGATTTCTAAAATCATCAGACAAAAAAATATTAACGAGAAAAATTCGATAGTGAGTTATCAGCGAATTTGGAACTCCTCTTGCTGCTGTTATAAGTATAGTTCCATTTTTATATCTGCTGTTTCGAAAGGCGCATCAACTACTTCCACATGTTTAAATCCAAATTTTTCATATAGCCGGATGGCGGTTTGCAGGTTGCTGTTAGAGTACAAAATTATTTTGGTAGCCTTTATCTCTTTTGCTTTAGTAATGCATTTTTCCAAAAGCATTTCACCAAATTTTTTGCCGCGATGTTCCGGTGCTACAGCCATTTTGATGAGTTCATATTCCCTGTTGTTCAACTTAAAAATGCCGGCACTGCCGATAGCCGCACCATCTTCTAAGAGCATGAATAAAAAACCTCCCTGGTCTATTACATTTTCCCGCGGATGGTCGAGAATTTCAAGATCATGTGATTCCACAAGATTAAATTTTTTCAGCCATTCAAGGTTCAACCGTTGAAAGTCCCCGATGTATTTATCTTCATAATCAATAATAGCAGCCATATAAAATATATGTCACTGAAAGATAAGAAAATCAAATGCAACCTGGAGGGCGGGAGTAAGCCCGTTTAAAGTAAAAAAGTAAAACGTCCCCGCGACAACTAAGGTTTTTCCAGATCGCATAACCCGCTGGTCTATAAATGCAGCAGGATTGCATGCATAATATAGCTTCATTAGTCTTTATTATTTAAACTAATTTTATGCCATGGACGACGTTACAAAAAAATACATTGATAAAACTGTCCGGGCAATGACGGTTCAGCAGGCAGATCATCATTATGGTTACTGGAAAAATAAATCATTGAAAGAAAGACTTGACGCCGCCTGTTACCTAATTAATCAATTTTACGGCACCACTCCCGAAACTCCGGTTGATAAAACTGTTTTTACAAAACGTAAACATACCAATGGGTAATATTTTCAATGAGCATTTCAGGGATTTTATAAAAGCGCTTAATGAAAATCAAGTGGAATATGTTCTGGTTGGGGGTATGGCTGTCATTTTACACGGTTATGTGCGGGGTACCGGCGATATGGATGTTTGGGTAAACAAAACTAGAGACAATTATGGGAAATTGGTTAAGGCATTTGCGCAGTTTGGCATGCCTGTATTCGACATGACAGAAGATGCCTTTCTTGGAAACGAATTTGATGTTTGGGCTATCGGCGTACAACCTGTGAAAATTGAAATAATGACGGCTGTAAAAGGGCTGGCCTTTGAAGAAACTTACATGCAATCTCAATTTTATAATGAAGAGGGTTTACAAATAAGGTTCATTCATCTTAATCACCTGTTACAGGCAAAAAAAGCTGCCGGCAGGTTCCGCGACCTGGATGACATCGATCAGCTTACCAAAGAATAATAGTGTTGTATCGCTCCTTCTTGCGAATAGTGTAACTTAGTTCTGCTCGTCCTTCTTCACCTTCTCATCATATACTTTTTGCAAATTGTTTATCGCTTTATCATAACCTTGCTGGTCTATAAAAGCAGCAGGATTGTATGCATCGCCGGGTTTGTGTTTATCATGCAGGTTAAATTGGCTGGCATGCGATGCAAGCCATATATCAAACGGAATATTTTTCATGGCTTTTAATGTATATGCATAGTCAGAAGCTATGCGGGGATATGTTGTTATTTCTGCAAATGGCTTTTCTGTAACTATGGTAGGCAGGTTGGCAATAAGCACCCTGTAAGATTTTTGTTCATCTTTTACCGTAAATAAAAAACTGCAGGAGCCTTTTGTGTGACCGGGATGATGCAACATCACATAGCTGCATATCGCCTAAGCGAATGGTATCATTATTATGTAATAAACGATCGGGTTTTACGGGTGCATACATGATGCCATGGCCACCCAGTGCGTAATCTGAATTACCACCGGTTGCCAGCACATCAGCATCCTTTTCATCAACCATTAATTGTGCGCCGGTACTTTTTTTAATGGCCGCCATAGCGCCCATGTGGTCGTAGTGTGCTTGTGTTGTCAGGAGGATTTTGGTGTCAGCAAAATTAAAGCCTAAGGTTTCGATATTGCTTTTTATTTGCGATGCAGAAGATGCCAGTCCCGTATTGATCAATATATTGCCCTGCGAGGTTGTGATGAGGTAACAGGCAAGGTCGTGTGTGCCGACATAATAGAGATTACCTGCAATGCGAAATGGGGGATATGGCTGTGACCATTCTGCATTAGTTGTTTTGGGCTCCTGTATCTTTTGCGCCTTTAACGTTAATGATGTTAATGATAAGATAGCTGCGAGTACAATATTTCGTAACAAACATTTAAACATATATCAATGATTGAATGATAGTGGATGTTCAAATATATTGGGTTGAAGAATAAATTCGGCACGGGTGCGATAATATTTAACAAACGCAGGACACATTAGCCGAGGATGTGTGTGACTAAAACCAGCTATACAAATTTTAAAGTGAGCATTTAAGCAGCGAAATAGTTGAGGTATCTCAAATAAATTTGTTGACATTTTGATTGCCCGAAAAACAAATTACTCATATCCGGGATTTTGTGTCAAGTTAGGATTTTTGTCTAATTCAACTTGCGGGATAGGATAAAGCTTACTGTAGTCTGCTGATATAGTTTTTTCGGGTATTCTTGCATTTCTAAAATGACCGAGCCGGATCATATCATACTGCCACTTTCGTCATGCAGAATTTCGTAATTATTTATTACTGTGATGGTAACTTAATTACAAATACCGACCCTTCACCATCTTTTGTGCTTACACTTAACTCACCGCCATGTGCTTTTACAATATCATAACTTAATGATAAACCTAACCCAGTTCCATGGCCAGTGGGCTTGGTAGTAAAGAAGGGTTGAAAGATTTTATTTACTATATTTTTCGGGATACCGTTACCATTATCCGAAACACGAATTTCAACCCGCTTTGACCCGCCCTGGTGAGGGGAAATTAATTTCGTACCGATAGTAACAGTTGGTTCGTAGCCAACTCCTCCGCCTGGGTCGGATTGAAGAGCTTTCTTTTTTTCATCAACAGCATAAAATGCATTATTGAGCAAATTAAGAATGGCCCTGCCAATTTCCTCAGGAATAATATTGATCTTCCCAATCCCAGCCTCGCCGGCAGACAGTGTCTCATCATAATCAGTTTTCATTATAGCATCGAACGATGAATCTTTTGCCCTTGCCCCGTGATATTCCAGGCGTAAGTATTGATCTGCCAATGCATTGATATCTGTTGGTTCTTTTACTCCGCTGGAACTGCGGCTATGCTGGATCATTCCTTTTACAATTGAATCAGCCCTTTTACCGTGACTTAAGATTTTTATTAAATTTTGTTTAATATCACCTGCAATCGCGATTACCTCTTCAGTGTTACCCTTTCCCATTTCTTCTTTCATTTCATCAATTAGTTCGTTACTTACTTCCGAAAAATTATTGACAAAGTTCAGCGGGTTTTGTATCTCATGTGCAATCCCTGCAGTGAGGTCACCCAGCGAAGCCATTTTTTCGGATTGAATCAACTGGGATTGTGTTGCTTTTAATTCGGTATATGCTTTTTCAATTTCTTTTGCCTGGGCCAGTTCTATCTTTTGTGATTTCTGACGCTCCGATCGAATAACCTTTGCTTCCTGGTATCTGTGGGCAATCCATAAAGCGGAAACAAATAAAATAACATAGATGAGATAAGCCCGCCATGTAGTCCACCAGGGCGGTGATATAATAACATTTATACTTTTTTCTGACCATACACCATTCGCACTATTTGCAGCCTTGATGCGGAAAGCATATTTTCCCGGTGGCACTTTATAATAATTAATTTTATCCTCTGCCTGTGCCGGGCGCCACTCTACATCATAATTATCCAACTTATGATAAATTACTTTATTCACCGAATTGCGATAGTCTATGGAAGTAAAACTGAATGAAAACACATTTTGATCATGATCGAGTGTAATTTCTTTGGCGTCATATAACGATTGTTGTAAAGGGCCGTTTTCAGCTGGTTTTATGGAGTGGGTATTAAGCCAGAAGGATGTAAAATATAATGGTGATTTGCCGGGAACTGTCACATGCTTATCAGGATAAAATGAGTAGTAGCCATCCCGATCACAAAAAAATAATTTTCCATCCTGGCCCAGGTAGGAGGATCCTGTAGTTAGCCGGTCTTCGTCCCTGGTCACTATACCGCTTTCTTTTCCAAAGTGAATAAGATGATCGCGATTGTTATTCAATTTGTAAAATCCGGTCAATGTGGTTATCCAAAGATTATTTTCATTATCACCTATGATGGAAATTATAAAAGCATTCATATTAATACCGGTGCTTTCCTCGCTAACCGGATTAATATCGATCTGTACTATCATCATAACTATAAAGCCCGCTTTCCGTGCCCACCCATATTATTCCATCACGATCTTTAAAAAGATCATTCACAGAATGTCCGGAAAGATAATGCTTGAACTTTCCCGTTTTTAGATCCATTTTATTTACTCCGGCGTTCAAGGAGAATCCCAGCCAAAGTTCATTTTTCTCTCCCTCAAGTATGGCCATTACTGCACCATTTCCTATACTGTTCTTATCCGCTGTGTCGTTTTGAAAACGGGTAAACTGCCCGGTATTTCTGTTCAATAAGTTTAAGCCACCGTCTATAAGTTCCAATCCATAAATTCAAATCCCGGTCTTCAAACAAAAACGAAATATCGTTGTCACTCAAACTTTTCTTATCCTTAGGATCATTCAGGAAACGTGTAAAGATTTTGCTCCCGGCATCGTACCGGTTTAACCCATTCGATGTGCCGATCCAGAAGATTCCCTGGTGATCCTTTATTATTCTGCGGACATAATTGCTGCTTAAACTATTTGTATTCTGCGGTTCATGGACGAAGCGTGTTGACGTTCCGTTTTCCAGATTTCTCCTCACCACGCCACTGCCTGTGCCTAACCATAAAACAGATGGGTCTTCAATATACAAAGAACGCACAGGGCCGTCTACGTCAAAATGAGGGATGGTATTATTGTACAAATCGATTTTATATAAATGGGATTCCTGTGTGCTCAACCAAATAAGGCCATCGTCTGAAGCGTAAGCCCACCAAGGCGAATTATCCATAAATTTGCCGGATTTATCGGCATCATTACCAAAATGGGTAATTTTTTGGATTACCGGATCATACCGGTTAATGCCATTACCGAGTGTTCCAATCCATAAGTTTTCATCGGCATCTTCAGTAATAAAAGTAATATGATCCAAGTCCATCTTTACCGGGGGCCGACTTAGCTTTTCCGGCCTCTTCGGATCGTATGAATATCGTGTGAACTTTCCTGTTTTCCGGTCCAGGGAATGCAATCCGTCACCTGCAGTTCCTATCCAAAAATTCCCCTTGCTATCTTCAAATATGGCCCTTACTTTATTATTTACAAGGCTATTTTCATCGTTGGGATCATTCACATAACGAGTGAAGGTACCAGTACTTCGATCAAAACGATTAAGACCTCCTTCACTACCATAGACCCACGGTACCCCTGTCCCGATCCAAATGGTGCCTTGCCGGTCTTCATAGATAGCCCTTACTACATTGTGGCTAAGGCTTGTGGGATCATTTTCATCATATCTGAAATGATCAAACTTACCTGTTTTTTGATTTATACGATCCAGGCCGCTATTAGTTCCCACCCACAAGTTGTTCAAGTGATCAATAAGGATTGCCGAAACGAAGTCAGAGCTCAAACTATTGACTTCATTCGTATCGTTGCGAAAATGCTTAAAAATACCGGTAGCAGGGTCAAATCTATCCACCCCTGATCCATTAAATCCAATCCAGACGACACCTGAAGAATCAGCATAGAAACATTCAGGATAATAGCCACCCAGAGAGTTCGGATCATCAGGATTATTCTGATAGCGGGTCATGAAGCTACCATCGTATCGTACAACGCAACGATTTGTTTGATCCGAAAACCACATAAACCCATATTTGTCTTCTGTAATGGCATTGATCTTACCTAAAGAAACTCCGTTAGTGCCTGAAATAAGATTGAAACTTATCTGTTGTGTTTGTCCACTGTTTTCTTTGGTAAGAAAGAGAAGATACAGTAAGCCAGAAAGGGCCATAAAAAGTCTTCTCATAATCTTATTTTTTGAACCAATTGAATTCTATGATGGCGAACCGCATTGCTGAAGCAGCGGCGTCCGCCTTCTTTCTTATTCAGGAACATCTCAAATCTGTGCCAACGATTTTTCGTTGGTTTGTCGAAAAGAAACCTGGCACGGCAGGCTGAAGAATAGAAAATTCGAATCATGATTTTTCATTAATAGTAAAGGTTTCTCAGTGCTTGTCCGGCTGAATGGTATTTAACAACATTTCTTTTCTTGTTCTTGACACACTTACAGTAGCACCATCGGTTAAAACAAGGTATCCACCTGCGCCGCGAACATACTTTACTACCTCGTTCAGATTAACAAGATGAGAATTGTGTACCCTGATAAAAAAATTAAAATCCAGTAATTGTTCTTCAATTTCCTTTAATGTCCGGCAGGCTATAATTTTATTTTTATTTTTCAGATAAAGAAGCGTGTAGCTATCGTTGGCTTCACAACGCATTAACTGGTCTGCAGGTATCAATTCAAAACCTTCGGAAGTTGGTACAGCCAGTTTATTGAATTGATGATTTTTATCCTGGATTTGTTTTAGCAACATCTGGAATTGCTCAGCAAATGGTAAATTCCGCTCCTCCTGAACTTTTTTTACCGCAATAATCAATTCATTAGGATCAATTGGTTTAAGGAGGTAATCCAGTGCACTGAATCGTATCGCTTTTATCGCATATTGATCGTAGCTCGTTGTAAAGATGATAGCAAACTGAATTTGGTCAAGCTGTTCAAGCATCTCGAAGCCATTCATGTTAGGCATTTCGATATCAAGAAATACGAGGTGAGGCTTTATTCTTTCAATCGCTTCCAATCCTGTTTTTGCCGAACGGCATTCTTCCACAACCTTCACCTCCGGGCAGTATTCTGTTAAAAGAATACTTAACGACTCAATGCAATGCGCTTCATCGTCTATAATTATTGCTTCTATCATAACATAACCGGAATTTTTAAAATCACTTCTGTACCTCCGGCACTTCCATCCGGCAGCACGAGATCAGTAATGTTTATTGTTGTATCGAATTGTTTTTTCTGTTGCAAAATAGAAATGCGATCGGCTGTAATCTGCATACCCATTGATTTGTGAGTTGATGGCGATTTGCTTTTTAATTCCGCCGCCTTTTTTCTGCCTATGCCATCATCTGTTATTTTGCAATAGAGCACATCATCATCCCGTTGGAAAATTTTAATTTCCAAATGGCCTTTTTCTTCCTTATGCATTAGTCCATGCCATATTGCGTTTTCTGCATAAGGTTGTATGATAAGGGGAGGCACTTTTAATATATCCGTTTCCAGTTCGTCATCCACCTTCAAATTATATTCAAAATGATGATCGAAACGTACGGATTCCAATTCTAAATATAATTTCAAAGCTTCCAGTTCACTCGCTAACGGTATTAATGCAACCTGTGAATTTTGCAGAATCAGCCTTACCAAACGTGAAAATTTTGTAAGATATTCTGACGCCTGTGCCTTATTATTTTGAAGTATAAAGCGATTAATAGAGTTGAGAGAATTGAAAATAAAATGGGGATTCATTTGGGCACGCAAGGCCTGCATTTGCAATTCAGTTGCTTTCTGATTTAATTCTGATATTTGTTTTTCTTTTTGTGCATGCTCCAGTTGCAGCCGGAATTCGCGATGTAACCACCATCGAACCAGCAGGTAAAAAGTGGCAGCCAATACAATAATAGCGGATATTCTAAACCACCAGGTACCCCACCACGGAGGAGAAATAATAATAGCAATACTTTCTTCAGCCCATCGGTCGCTGTTTGTATTAGCTGTTTTAATTCGAAAAATATATTTGCCGGGCGGTATTTTATGATAATCAATTTTATCCTCTGCATGCGCCTTGCTCCATGCTTCTTCATAATTATCCAACTTGTAATAAATAATTTTATCCTCCGAATTGCGAAAATCTATGGAAGTAAAACTAAATGAAAACGCATTTTGATTATGATCGAGTTTAATTTCCCTGGTATCATAAAGCGATTCTTGTAAAAGGCCGTTTTCTCCCGCCATTATGGGACTGGTATTGATCCAAAAGGATGTAAAATATAATTGTGATTTACCAGGAACTGTCTTAAGCATATCGGGATAAAACGAGTAATAGCCATCCCGATCACAAAAAAATAATTTTCCATCATGGCCCCGGTAAGATGCTCCTGTAACTAAACGGTCCTGGTCCCTGGTAATTATGCCGTTTTCTTTTCCAAAATGAGTATACCGATCCCTGGTTTTATTCAATTTATAGATTCCGGTCAATGTACTTATCCAAAGGTTATTTTCATTATCACCTACTACAGAAATTATAAATTCATTTATACCAATGCCGGTGGTTTCCTCGCTCACCGGATAAAAATCGTCTGATCTGTAATCATATCTATAAAGGCCATTTTCTGTACCTGCCCAAATTATTCCGCTGAGGTCCTGGTAAAGATCATTCACAGAATGCCTGAAAAGATAATGCCTGAATTTACCGGTTTTTCGATCCATTCTATTGACCCCGGCATTCAACCACAAGCCTATCCAAAGTTCATTATTGTCGGTTTCGAGAATAGTCATTACTGTCCCGTCTCCAATACTATTTATATCAGCCGGATTGCTTACAAAATGGGTAAATTTCCCGGTATTTCTATCCAACAGATTCAATCCACCCGTATAGGTACCAACCCATAAATTAAAATCCCGATCTTCATATACGGAGGAAATATTATTTTCACTCAAACTTGTCGTATCATTGGGATCGTGCAGGTAACGGGTAAATATTCTTCTCTCAGCATCGTACTTATTTAAGCCATCGGAGGAAGTGATCCAAAAGATTCCTTTATGATCCTTAATTATCCTGCGAACATTATTGGTACTTAAACTATTTGTATTCTGCGGGTCATTGGCGAACAATCGGGTAGTCCCATTTTCCAAATCTTTCCGCATCAACCCTCTATCGGTGCAAATCCATAATACAGATGGTGCTTCTTCAAACAAAGAATGCACGACGCCATTGATCTCAAAGTGAGGGATGTTATTATTGTAAAGATCGACTTTATACAAATGCGATTCTGCATCTGTGCTCACCCAAACCAGGCCATCGCCTGTTGGGTATGCACACCAGCCGGAATTATCTTTGAATGTGCCCGATTTATTTGCGTCGTTACCAAAATGCGTTATTTTTTTTGTTACAGGGTCATACCGGTTAATACCATTTCTAACTGTGCCGATCCATAATTTTTCGTCAGCATCTTCGGTAATGAAAGTAATATGATCCCAAGCCGTCGTCAATGGAGGACGACTTAGCTTTTCGGGATTCTTCGGATCGTATGAATATCGTGTGAACTTTCCTGTCTTTCTGTTTAAGGTGTGTAATCCGTCATTTGCAGTTCCTATCCAAAAATTCCCCTTGCTGTCTTCAAATATGGCCCGTACTTTATTGTTTACAATACTATTTGTATCGTTGGGATCATTCATATAGCGGGTAAATGTACCGGTGTTCCGATCAAAGCGATTAAGGCCACCTTCTATATTATGAACCCATGGTAATCCTGTTCCAATCCAAACTGTACCTTCCCTGTCTTCATAGATAACCCTTACTTCATTATTGCTGAGACTTGTCGGATTAATTTCATCATTTGTGAAATGATCAAACTTCCCGGTTTTTTGGTCTATGCGATCAAGACCGTTATTGGTACCCACCCAGAGATCACCCAGGTGATCAACAAGGATAGCCCAAACCCAATCAGAACTCAAACTATTGGCTTTACTTGTATCGTGACGAAAATGCTTAAAAGTGCCGGTAGCAGGGTCAAATCTATCCATGCCTGATCCACCAAAACCAATCCAGATTATACCTGAGGAATCTGCAAACAGACATTCAGGATAATGGCCACCTAAGGTGTTTGGATCGTCAGGATTGTTTTCGTATCGGGTCATATAGCTGCCATCGTATTGTACGATGCATCGATTGGTTTGATCTGAAAACCACATAAATCCATACTTGTCTTGTGTAATGGCATTGATCTTACCTAAAGAAATTCCGTTGGTACCTGAAATTAGATTGAAACTAATTTGTTGTGTTTGCCCGGCATCTTCTTTTACAAGAAACAAAAGACACAGCAAACCAAAGAACCTGATAAAAAGTCTTTCCATAATCCTATCTTTTAAGCCATTGAATTCTATGATGCGGAACCGCATTGCTGAAGCAGCGGCGTCCGCCTTCTTTCTTATTATTCAGGACCATCTCAAATCTGTGCCAACGATTTTTCGTTGGTTTGTCGAAAAAAACCTGGCACGGCAGGCTGAAGAATAGAAAATTCGAATCATGATTTTTCATTAATAGTAAAGGTTTCTCAGTGCTTGTCCGGCTGAATGGTATTTAACAACATTTCTTTTCTTGTTCTTGACACACTTACAGTAGCACCATCGGTTAAAACAAGGTATCCACCTGCGCCGCGAACATATTTTACTACCTCGTTCAGATTAACAAGATGAGAATTGTGTACCCTGATAAAAAAATTAAAATCCAGTAATTGTTCTTCAATTTCCTTTAATGTCCGGCAGGCTATAATTTTATTTTTATTTTTTAGATAAAGAAGCGTGTAGCTATCGTTGGCTTCACAACGCATTAACTGGTCTGCAGGTATCAATTCAAAACCTTCGGAAGTTGGTACAGCCAGTTTATTGAATTGATGATTTTTATCCTGGATTTGTTTTAGCAACATCTGGAATTGCTCAGCAAATGGTAAATTCCGCTCCTCCTGAACTTTTTTTACCGCAATAATCAATTCATTAGGATCAATTGGTTTAAGGAGGTAATCCAGTGCACTGAATCGTATCGCTTTTATCGCATATTGATCGTAGCTCGTTGTAAAGATGATAGCAAACTGAATTTGGTCAAGCTGTTCAAGCATCTCGAAGCCATTCATGTTAGGCATTTCGATATCAAGAAATACGAGGTGAGGCTTTATTCTTTCAATCGCTTCCAATCCTGTTTTTGCCGAACGGCATTCTTCCACAACCTTCACCTCCGGGCAGTATTCTGTTAAAAGAATACTTAACGACTCAATGCAATGCACTTCATCGTCTATGATTATTGCTTCTATCATAACATAACCGGAATTTTTAAAATCACTTCTGTACCTCCGGCACTTCCATCCGGCAGCACGAGATCAGTAATGTTTATTGTTGTATCGAATTGTTTTTTCTGTTGCAAAATAGAAATGCGATCGGCTGTAATCTGCATACCCACTGATTTGTGAGTTGATGGCGATTTGCTTTTTAATTCCGCCGCCTTTTTTCTGCCAATGCCATCATCTGTTATTTTGCAATAGAGCACATCATCATCCCGTTGGAAAATTTTAATTTCCAAATGGCCTTTTTCTTCCTTATGCATTAGTCCATGCCATATTGCGTTTTCTGCATAAGGTTGTATGATAAGGGGAGGCACTTTTAATATATCCGTTTCCAGTTCGTCATCCACCTTCAAATTATATTCAAAATGATGATCGAACCGTACAGATTCCAATTCTAAATATAATTTCAAAGCTTCCAGTTCACTCGCTAACGGTATTAATGCAACCTGTGAATTTTGCAGAATCAGCCTTACCAAACGTGAAAATTTTGTAAGATATTCTGACGCCTGTGCCTTATTATTTTGAAGTATAAAGCGATTAATAGAGTTGAGAGAATTGAAAATAAAATGGGGATTCATTTGGGCACGCAAGGCCTGCATTTCAAGCTCACCTGTTTTCTGCCGCATATCGGCTAATTGCTTTTCTTTTTCGGAACGTTCCAGTTGCAAGCTGAATTTTTGATGCAGGCGCCAACGTATTAAAGTGTATATGATGGCCACGAGGAAAATAAACGCTGCTATCCTGAACCAGGTGGTATTCCAAAGAGCAGGGGTGATCCGGATCTGCAGACTTTTCACCGGACCATTAAATTCATTGGCCGCGTTTGAGGCCTGTATCAAAAGCCTGTATTCTCCGGGGCCCAGACCATCGTACCGAATAGTATAATAGGCAGGAGCATATTGCCAGTCCTGGTTTATTCCTTCGAGTTTATAACGGATGCGGCCATTTCCATTTGAATAATAATCAATAACTCCGGTTTCAATCGTTATTGTATTTTGAAAGTATTTAAGAGATAGCTCCTGCAAATCATTAACACCTGTTGAGAGTGGAAATCTTGTTTGATTTATTTCCAGTGATTGCACGTACACCATTGAAGGAGGATAGGTTTCTCTAAACTTTTCAGGGCTAATTCTTATAAATCCTCTTTCATGAAAACGTGCCGTAAAGTAAATATCGCCATGATCATCTTTAATCCCTCTCGGAAAAGCTGTGAAATGGAATGGCAGGAAACCGTCATTTTCTGTGAGCCGGGTAATTTTCCCCGTTCTTATAATGAGCTGGTAGATGGACCTGTCTGTATTAAACCAGATATTACCCCTGTTATCTGGTATCACTGAATAAATTTCGAGGGCAGGCAATCCTTCTTTTGGTGTGTACCGGTAAATTACCCTGAACTCTTTATCGTAGTGGATGAGTTGTTGAAAGGAGGTCACCCAATAGGTTTGATCTTCTTTACTGGGAAACAGCCTGATCCAATGAGCACTGTCCAACGGACCCGGTATTGCTATCCATTTTCCATTGTTATGGGTATAGGTCAGGCCGCCTGTGACGCCTTCCTGGTTTAAAAATAATAAAGTATCATCATAGACCAGGTTATTGTATTTTGATTTATTAAAACTTTGCATGGGAACCAGTACCTGTTGGGCAACTGTGCTGTCCTTATGTAAAATAAAAACACCCTGCCAATTATGGTACCCAGCAAGAACAACAAACGCAATTTTATGGTTATTCCCGGTAATGGTACCAAGTCTGAAATTAAGTCTGAAATTATCAAAACCGGGAATCAGGTGCCCCGCGTTATTTTTAAATTTTACAGGGGTACAGTTTCTGGTAACCATGTCCATCACAAAAAATTCAATCTTGCCTGTTGGGAATCCGGTTGCTAACCATGCCTTCTGAGAAAAACTGTCAATCGCTAAAGGATAAATGCTATTCCGGCTTATTCCGTTAAGGTTTTTTGCACGGAGCACCTGGAATAAGCCTGTGTGGATATCAAAAATATTGAGACCGTCAACCGTTCCGATCCATAGTTTTCCTCTTCCGGCATTTATAAGATTAAAGACGTGATTATTGCTTAGTGAACGAGGTTTTACAGCATCGGCAGTAAAACGTGTTACGGTAGCAGGGAATGGAACCAACTGGTAGATTCCCTTTAGGGTCCAGGAGCCTGACCACACACTTCCATCTTTGTCGCAGTAAATACTCCAATTAAAGTCAGAAACTGTTTTGGATAAGGCGGTGTCTTCTGCAAAAGGCCGGATGACTGTCTGTGTAGTGGGATCATAGATAAGAATTCCGTGTGGAATTGTTGCAAACCAAACCCTCCCCAAGGGATCCAGGTCTATACCAACCCAGCGATTACCTTCATTTTTTTTAACGAGGTCCTTCAAGGCCTCAACCTGGTGAAACTGCTTATCTTTTAGGGTAAATTCCATTAGTCCACCATAGCTGTTTATCCATAAAGAATTTCTTTTGGGATCATAGCACATCGCTTCGGCACCCCCAAGCCTTACATCATTCTTGTGAGGCGGCCAATAATAATGTTCCGGCTTTTCTGAGGAAAGAGAGATCCGGACAAGGCCAGTATTGCGCCTCAAAAGCATCCATACACTATTTGCAGAGCTATCAAAATATGAATAAGATGGAGCAACGTAAGCCGGAGGAACCTTTGCTAAAATTTTTTTTGAAAAGGAATGTACATTATACGCGGTGATCACGGAAATCCCTTTCCATACAATATACTTCGGTCCGGGTAGCCCAAAAAGGCTCAATACTATTATTGACCGCAGTAATCTCCGGAAGAAAATTAGCAAAAGTGTCAGCCCTTATATCATAGCGGGATAATCCTTTATCAGTTCCTATCCAGATGTTGTTCAGGCTGTCTTCAACCAAATTTAAAATGAACGGCCCGGCAATCGTTCCTCTTGTTTGGGGATTAAAGAAATAGTTTTTAAAAGTATTGCCGTCAAAACGGTTTAATCCATTCTCCGTACCGATCCATAAAAAACCATTCACGTCCTTCAGCATACATTTCACCTGGGCCTGGGACAGCCCCTCTTCGAGGCCCCAGTGTATAGCCCGGTATTTATTTTCGTGGCTTTCTTTTTTTGGCAGTTGGGCAATAGAGAAGCTAAATAAAAAACAAGCTATAAGTAAGAGTGATATTTTTTTTAGCCGATTCATTTAATCACTTAATTTATTTTTATTTAGTTTTTCAAAAAAGCTGTTTCACGGGAAGAACAGTGTATGGTGAAATAGAAATCCATTTAGGTGAATTTCTGGAGTTGCATTTAGAGAAGCGGCGAGGAGCTTTTGTTCCGGATATATATAAAATTGTCAACCTTGTTTTCGGCAACCCATTCTCAAAAATAATACAGAATGAAGGTATTGATTTTTTGAGGAGATGTTGCATGATAACTTCAACGTGATAGACTATTTTTCCGCATTTTTATTAATCTGTCGTTTTGCGGCCGGGATTTTCTTTAGGTTCTGAACCAGGCGATAGTTAATTCCATAAGAAGATCCTATTTTATTACGTCGAAAATATTTTCAAATAATAATATTACCACACACCATTCAGCAGAATGCATTTTGAGGGGGGTAATCGGTAAATGTGAAAGAATATTCTGCAAAGGACGGCGAGCAACAACAGCGGGGAACAGAATGTTGGTATGATGATTTGCAGCGATGAAAGCGATATAAAAGGCAGTTACACCGCAGTATGGGCTAGCGGATCGTTTATTCAATTGTTTATCTTTGGTGCGTTATATCTTTATTAGGGATGCCAACCCCAAAAACAGAAATTACGGGCTACTACTCTTAATTGGCTTTCACCATTTTTACTGTTTCCAGAGGGCTTCGATAACAGTTCTTTTCTTATTGCAGGAATCTATCCAACAAAAACGCCACGCTTTTAGCCTGGCGTTAGTCTATTTCTTAGAATCCCTAAAACTTGAAGTGACCTTCATAGGGATAATTTATCGGGTGAGCTTTGACATTGTCAATAATATCGAAACGACCAGTGACACCCGCGAAAACACCCGTGCCGCTGCCGTTTACAATAGGATGCTGGCATCCCCCGGCAATTTCAGCCCCCGCATAAGAGCCGTCCGGATTGCAACCCTCGAACTTACCCTGGAAATCGTAAGTAGTCCGGAACGAGCCGCTCTTCCCTTTGTACGTTCCAACAAAGAGTTCTCTCCCCTTCTCAAGGTAGTTACCGTCCTCGCAACTGAATTCATCGATAAAGACGAACAAACATCCTTCAAGATCCCCGGTCATAGTCAGCGAAAAAACGGCACCCTGACTTGCAGATTCGCACACATCGTTTTCATCAAAATAACCGATACCCGAAAACTCCTTTGCACCAGGAGGATGATCACCTTTTTCGCAACCCGAGACAACCATGACAAAGCAAAAGATCAGACCAATAAAAATTCTGTTGTTCGTAATAAACCTTTTCATTGTTTTTTATTTTAGTTGGTTAAAAATTGTTCTAATTTCTTGCCATACTCACCGTTGAGGCATAGCCATGTTACTACTCGTTCCGGCGATTCAATCCTTCTCACCCCCGGAGCTGATCTTCATACCCCGTTCATGTCTGTGAGTACCGACGAGACTGCGACGTAGAGATCACCCCGGACCCCGACTTGTTCTTACTGGCTTTGTTGAGTGTCATGTCGAAAATATTTTCAAATAATAATATTACCACACACCATTCAGTAGAATGCATTTTGAGGGGGTGACCAGTAAATATGGTAGACTAATCTGCAGAGACAGTCAGCCAAAACAGGAGGAAAAAGAATAACAAAGTTGTGCTTACGATAAAGATTCTTATGAAACACTCTGGTAACGACACGTTACGGATAAACGAAGACAATGCCTTTACGCCAACTATTCCCATGAAATAAAGCTTTATGAGGTGAAACAGATAATCACAAATTTGAACGGCTAATAAGCAAATTCACTGAGTAGTGAAAAAATAATCTGCAATGAGCAATACGCACCAGCAACATCATCTACATATAATACCGGCAATACCACAGCGCCTTATAGATTCTATCTATGCACAGATAGAATCTATAGATAATAACTATACTAAAGATTATTGTACATTAGATTTTTAAAACAAAAAAATTTATCAATAATGGCAGAAAATACGCATTCAGATCCATCGGCAGTTAGTATCACTCATGATCTGAATAATGAAAATGAAGTTAAATGTCCGTTTAGTGGTGGTGCGCTAAAGAAAACCGCAGGCGGTGGTACAAGAAACCATGACTGGTGGCCCAACCAGTTAAAGCTGAACATTCTTCGTCAGCATGCTGACATTTCCAATCCTATGGGTAAAGATTTTAATTATGCCGAAGCATTTAAAAGTCTTGATCTTGAGGCCGTGAAAAATGATCTGCAAGCATTGATGACCGATTCACAGGATTGGTGGCCTGCAGATTTTGGGCACTATGGCCCTCTCTTTATACGTATGGCATGGCATAGTGCCGGCACATATCGTGTAGGCGATGGTCGCGGCGGTGCCGGAGCAGGAATGCAACGTTTTGCCCCGCTGAATAGTTGGCCGGATAATGTAAGTCTTGATAAAGCCCGCCGCTTGTTGTGGCCCGTTAAACAAAAATATGGCAATAAAATATCCTGGGCCGATTTGATGATTCTTGCCGGGAACGTAGCATTGGAATCTATGGGTTTTAAAACATTTGGTTTTGGCGGCGGCCGTGAAGATGTATGGGAACCGGAAGAAGATGTGTATTGGGGCGCTGAAACTACGTGGCTCGGTAACGATATACGTTATTCACGTGGCTCTGAAGGTGTGCACGAAAATCATGGTGTTGTGTCATCAGATGAAGATCCGGGTCGTAAAATCCATACCGCCAACCTGGAAAATCCGCTTGCTGCGGCGCATATGGGTTTGATTTATGTAAATCCTGAAGGCCCTGATGGTAATCCAGACCCTGTTACTGCCGCCAGGGACATACGGGAAACGTTTGGCCGTATGGCAATGAATGATGAAGAGACGGTGGCATTGATAGCAGGCGGCCATAGCTTTGGTAAAACGCATGGCGCAGCCTCTTCAGAACATGTAGGCAAAGAACCCGAAGCCGCTGAGTTAGAACTGCAGGGCTTTGGCTGGAGCAACAGCTTTGGCAGCGGTAAAGGCGCAGACACTATTACCAGCGGTTTAGAGGTAACCTGGACAAAAACGCCAACAAAATGGAGCAATAACTTTTTGGAAAACCTGTTTGCTTTTGATTGGGAGCTTACTAAAAGCCCGGGCGGTGCACACCAGTGGGTGGCTAAAAATGCAGAGCCTATAATTCCTGATGCATACGATGTATCAAAGAGTCATACACCTACCATGCTTACAACCGACCTGGCTTTAAAACTTGATCCTGCTTACGAAAAAATATCAAGACATTTCCTGGAAAACCCTGATGACCTGGCAGATGCCTTTGCCCGTGCCTGGTTTAAATTAACGCATCGTGATATGGGTCCAAAGGCACGATATCTCGGCCCGGATGTTCCGCAGGAAGAATTGCTTTGGCAAGACCCGGTACCCGACGTTGATCACGCATTGATTGATGATAATGATGTATCATTTTTAAAAACAAAAGTATTGGAATCAGGGTTGAGCATAGCTGAACTGGTATCAACGGCATGGGCATCAGCTTCTACTTTCCGTGGAAGTGATAAACGTGGCGGTGCCAACGGTGCACGCATTCGCCTGGCTCCTCAAAAAGACTGGAAGGTTAACAATGCTGTTCAATTAAAAAAAGTATTGAGTGTATTGGAAAACATTCAAAAAGAATTCAACGATGCGCAGGCAAATGATAAAAAAGTTTCTTTGGCTGATTTGATAGTACTTGCAGGTTGCGCAGCTGTTGAAAAAGCAGCAAAAGATGCTGGTCATGCTATATTGGTTTCGTTTACACCTGGCCGTATGGATGCTTCACAGGAGCAAACTGATGTGGAATCATTTGGTTACCTGGAGCCTGTAGCCGATGGTTTCCGTAATTATCGTAAAACAAAATCCACTGTATCTACTGAAGCACTGCTGATAGATAAAGCACAACTGCTAACGCTTACAGTTCCTGAATTAGCTGTACTGGTAGGTGGTTTGCGTGTGTTGAATGCCAATTTCGATGGTTCCAAATATGGTGTGTTTACAGAACGTCCCGGACAGTTGACCAACGATTTTTTTGTAAACCTGCTGGATATGAACACCGAATGGAAAGCCATGGCAGATGATAAAGAATTGTATTTGGGCAACGATCGTGCCACCGGCCAGCCAAAATGGACAGGCACCCGTGCCGATCTTGTGTTTGGCTCCAACTCAGAACTGCGGGCTATCGCGGAAGTGTATGCATGTGAAGACGCAAAAGAAAAGTTTGTAAACGATTTTGTCGCAGCATGGGCTAAGGTTATGAATCTTGACCGCTTCGACATTGCATGATCATAAAACCGGCTGGCATTTGACGCTTCGCCGAGTAAGTAAAATTTTTAAATATAAGGGTGGCCTGGAAATGGCCACTCTTTTTAATTATTCCCGCCTGTTAGTAAAAGGTATGAATTGTGATTGAGGAATGCAGGGTGGGATTCCCTCCGGGAGAAAGGGCTAATAAAAATTCCTGGCGTTTTGGATGGCCTCAATAAAAACTATACTTTAGGCTCCTAATCCGATAGCTACCGGATGCATTGAAGCAACCCGACAGTATAAAATCGAAGTAGATAAATAATGAAAGGATTGAAAAAAGGTTAGTTGCCTGTAATTGCGTAAATACAAAATATGATATGCCAGGTTTGGTTTCCGTTCATACTAACAGTAACGTTATAACTTAATGCTACCTGGTTTAATAAAAGTAAGTGGAGACCAGAGACCACGCAAAAAAACGGGGCAAAACCGAAAAGCCTTATGAGTAGGAAATTAATTTAAATAAAATGAAAAATTTTATCTCAAACAATTGGTACAAACTAATGGTTGGCACATCATTGGTAATCGCTTCTTTTGGATTCCTGGTATATTCTGTAACATCAGCTAGTGCGAAAAAATTAGATGGTTCAAACGTTAATTCTAATTATCGAAGTATTCCAATAAATGATGATGGTTCAATTTCTGTAAAATTTTCAGACGAACAATTAAATAAGATCATACCTAAGAATGCGGATGGCAGCATTAACATAAAATTATCCGAGGACCAATTAAAGGCATTATCTCCCAGCGCAATTCAATCAGTTAATATAGCCGAAGTAAATGGCAATACAGCGGGTTGTTACAGCGCTTATAGAATCGGTGAAACCCAGTACTATGGTCTGGCAACTAAAGAAATTAATCCATGGTAAAAATGACAGAGTAATAGATGAAGCCTACCCAACATGGATTTAGTGGATAAATTGTGATTGAGGAAGGTCGGGTGGAGACACCCGCCTGGAAGGGGGGTAAAAGCTTTGAAAAATATTTTGGAATGAAATGATTCTGCCAATCGTAGTTTTGATAAAGCATCGGACACGATCATACGCATAATTCAAAATATAAGATGATCTTTTTTTACAAAACCCTCCATTACAATATTTCTCAACTATTTAAAGGTGGCAGAAGTATTTGTTTTATCATCATCCTGGTGATTACATTTTTTCCGAGTGGGATTAAGGCACAGGATGTTTCAAAAACGGGAGCTTATGTCGATTTAAGTCACGAGAGTAAAGTTTTTGGGCATAAGAAGTTTTTCCGTCTTTACCTGCCACGGGGATATGAATCATCTGCAAAGCGCTATCCTGTAATTTATTTTTTTCATGGATGGGGCGGAAGATACTATAAAGATGATAATGCAAAATTAGAATATGAACTGTTGAAAAGATTGGTGGACAAGTATGGAGTTATCCTGGTGCTTTGGGATGGGAATATTACAGAAGAAGAACCCCGGCCGTATAATATAGGTAATCATGAAGACGTGAAGTTCCGGGTACAGATGAAAGATTATTTTCCGGAACTCGTCAGCTATATCGACAGCACCTACCGCACATTGACTGACAGGCAACACCGCGGCATCATCGGGTTCAGCATGGGAGGCATCATGTCGTATTTCCTGGCAGGAAAATATCCCGATATGGTTTGTGCCGCCGCCAATTTGCATGGCAGCCCTGAATTCTTTATAGGTTATCCCGAAAACCATACCCTTTACCCGTTACGGTATACTTTCAAAAATTTAGCAGGACGTCCGGATTTTATTGCATAATTCAACAAACGATGAATTGTATTACCTGAATGGGGAAGTAAACAAAGGAGCGCTTTGGGAAGGAGATCTTCATTATGCATACGAAGTATTTCCGGGTGGTCATAAAATTGATGACCCGGGCAAGACCGCAATATTTGAAAAGGCCATGCGGTTTGTAGCAAATGCATTTGAACATCCTGTTGCCAGGAAAGAAAAATGGTCGCATTATGATATTTACCCGGATTTTAAAGTTTGGAATTATACCGTGACATCAGATAAAAAAACACCGGGATTTATTTTCCTTAAAAATGTAAGCGCTTCGGGTTTGGGCATATACACTCAAAAATGGTTACCGGATGGGCCTGCCCTGGATTCATGCAATATTGATATAACTACCGCACCTGTCTATGCTCCAAATACGCTTTATAACATGGTTAGTTTACGGAAGAGTAACGGGGTAATAGAAGAACGTTCGCTTGAAACCAATGAGAAAGGTGAGTTGCATTTTGGAACTAACGGTAACGGCTATGAGATGGGCATATACCAGAATGGAGATGCTCCTTATATAATTTGTCCAAACTATATTTTGAAGAATGGAAAGCGATACCTGCGGGTTGGAAAGGAAAACAGTATGAGTTTACAGTTATTTAATCGTGGCGGTCCAATCAGTCACCTTCAGAAAGCGACGGTTATAATTTCCTGCAGCGATAGTTCCGTAGTTATTACAAAAAAAGAGGCGACGGTGAATTTTGAACCTGGTAAACGCACAGCATTATCTTTACCATTCAGCATCCATTGCAATAAAAAACCTCCTGCTGATGGAAGCCCCTGCTGGTTAAAGTTTACAACAAAAATTATTTTCGCCGGACATGAATTCAGCGATGAAATAGTGGTGCCTGTATTTTTTAATGTTCCGGCTTTCAGCAAGTTTACCATTGAAGATGGATACAGGATGAAGGACACTGTTTTTGGTTTAGGGAACGGCAACCGCATTGCAGAGCCAGGTGAAAAAATTATGATCTATACAAACGGCCATCGCACAAGGCTTTACACCGACGACCCTTATGTTGAAACGGAAAACGAACTACTGGCAGATGAAGCGCTGCCTGCCAAATGGGACGACGGATACACGTTAAGTTCTGTGATAAAAATAAGCAAGGACTGCCCAAAAGGTCATATAATAGAATTCCTGGCAAATTATGAAACGAAATCTTTTATGCCTATTAACAGGAAGGTGAGCTGGGGTAAAATATTAGTAACGGTAGAGTAGGGGTATTCTTTGTTATCTGTTACGCCACATCTCATTATTGCTCAAAAGAAAAATTTATACATCTCTTACTTTTATACCGGTATCGGTTACACGTAGATTTATTTTCAAATATTAGTTGGATTAATCTCAAATATAATTAGCGGGAAAGTGTATTTTGTAATTAAAATACTTCTATGGCTGAAAATAGTAAACTCATTGTAGCCGGCATAATTATTCTCATCCTGGTTATAACATTTGTTGTATTCAACTTTGTAAATTATTTTAAAAAAATTATCAGGGAAAGAGAAAACAAAATAAAAGAACAGGAATTGATGTTGCAAAGAAATGATGCCGAATTAAATTTATTAGCCAATCAACGTGCCACTTATCAATTTGAGCTTTTTAAAACAAATGAACTGGAAGGCTATAAAAAAATAATGCAGGAAGCTGCTCACCAGGAAGCCCGGTCTTTGTATGCACGCTGGATAATTGATGAGGAAGAAAGGCTTCGAAAAGATGCGGTGACAAGAAGCATGGGTGTAAATTTGGGAAAAATTACTGAGCACCTCGTTCCATTCAGTTCTCACCTGGAACATTTTAATCCCCGGGATATAAGGTTTATCGGCAGTCCTGTTGATTTAATGATATTTGACGGGGCCACTGAAAAGAGTGATGTAATCGATATTTATCTTGTAGAAATAAAAACAGGTACAGGCCAGTTATCAAAAAAGCAAAAGGCAATAAGAGATGCAATAGATAAACATCGGGTGTATTGGAAGGCGGTATTAGTTCCGGAGTTTAAGTGGGATATTCCTGATGATGACTACTAACTCTGTTATCATTCTATTGCTCGTTTAAAACGAGGAATAATTAAGAATCTATTCGCAGTTTTTGCACGGGCGTTGAGATAGAGAACTCCTGCAATTGCCAAAAAATTGAGTATTTATAGTAAATTTGTTATTATTCTTTTACTGATGCAACTGATTTGCTTCTTGGTTTGTTTGTAAATTTCTAGGCCAAATAATCTTGAATCCTCGTATATTAAGATATGTATTTTTATCTTTGTAAATTAACTCCATGCCTACTAGTAAGGAAGATCTTTATAAAAATGTTAGGGGACGCCAAGGGAAGATGCAAAAATTTTTCGGCAAATTCATAAAATAGCTTTTAGGAATAAAGATTAATACCCGACATCCAATAAATACAGATATGTATTTCTTACTTTTTTGAGTTTGCTTGGCTTTAGAGGACTTAAGTCTGTTCAAGAAATTCTTCGGATTAACAGACGAACCCGAAATTAGACTTTTAAATTTTATTTGTAGCCGCTCGTTTTCTTATGTTTTAAATTAGCTATACTTAAGATAGTTATTAGATTTGAAGAAAAATATAATAATCACACTAGAAGTGTTGTTGTCTTATCAGGATTTATAAGAGACATAAAAGACATTCTGCTTATGAATGACTTAGACGAAAAGGATTTTAAAAGCATAAATAAAGAAATTAGAGAAAGGTATAAAATGATAACAGAGGTTCTGCCACCATCGTCAGATAAGGAACATTATGTAGCGAAAAAAGATTATTTAAATAAGAAGCAACAATCAAAAAATCCTAAATAATGATTGAACAAACAGAGACCATACAGAAAAGAAGAAAGTATTGTGATGAAAGAATTAAAGTTTTAAGAGAAAAAGTCGATCATATTGAAGAAGCAAAAGGACAAAAAAGTTATTGCATTTATGCAACCGGATCATATGCCCGATCAGAAGCAGCAGAAAGCTCGGATTTGGATTTGTTTTTTCTTCACTCTCAAAAAGATCCCGTAAAAAACATTTCAAAAACCCTTATAGATGCTAGTTTAATAGGAATTCAAAGGGAAATGAATTTACCGGAGTTTAGCGGCGATGGAAAATTCCTAGAAATACATTTTGCTGAAGATATGATTAATCTATTAGGAAGCCGTGAGGATGATTTTCGTAATTTTTTCTCAGCGAGAATGCTTCTCCTTCTAGAAAGCAAACCCATTCATAATGACAGATATTACAACAGCGTTTTAAGTAAAATTATTGACGCTTACTATCGTGATTTTCATGATCATGAAAGGAATTTTCAGCCTCTTTTTTTAGTAAATGACATCATAAGATTTTGGAAGACATTATGCCTAAATTACGAACAAGCCCGCCATAGAAGTCCAGTCAATACGGGCAAGAATTAAAACAAAATAAAAAGGAAGTAAAAATGGCGACATTAAAGGCACATAAAAATAATTTAGGGGAAATAAGATTATGTCGCAAAAGGTGCTTTTGATTTCTACTAAAATAATTTTTATTATGATAATTTAGACCAAAGTGCAGATACAGATATTGTAAAATTAACCCCAATTGAAACATTGAAAAGTCTGACGGAAAAGAATAGCGAGAATAAATACTGACATAAAAAAAGCACTTCACTTTATAGTGAATTTTCGAATTTGTCATGTGAGCCAATAAGATTGGATTGGAAATAGACAAAATAGGGATAGATCATTTACAAACGGCAGAGAATTTGGGAACTGTATCTATGATGTTTTATCCAAGCTTGCAAGTAAAAACCGTGAAATTTTGAAATACATCGTTTCGTAGAAATGAAAATATTTTACGTAATATATATTAAAGATAAATTGCTTAGAACCATCATTGATGGTATAAGAATTTTAGCTGATCCACTTGAAAAACAAGAGGCTCATATAACTGTTAGAGGGCCCTATGAACAATCCTTTTATCATTTATCGCAAAAAAATGAAATAATAAAACACACTCGCATCAAAATACAGGGTATAAGTACCTTTTTTAACTCGATTCAAAGTACCATTTTTCTAAGAGTTCACAGACATACGAAGCATTAAAAAATGTCTGGAAGAAAAGATTTTTATAGGGATTCATTTAATCCTCATTTAACCGTATTTGATGGAACTGACAAGGCAATTTGCCAACAATCTATTCAAATGTTGAAAAATACAGTGATAACTTTGATTTCGAATAAGAGTAAAGAATTGGAAAAATTAAATCAACAAAAAGGCAAGAATAATAATTTTGAATAAATTATGATTTAATATACTTTCTACCTTTTTGCAAGAAGAACTAAACTTAAAAAAATTAGGGGTTTTGGTGAATCAGATCGATTGGAAAGAATTGAAATGTTAAGTGAAACCTCATTTGTTCGAAAAAAGGAAAAAGCGTATCTCATAAACTGGAAGCCCTTTTTGAGAAATTAAATTTTACCGCTGAAAATGGTCTTTTTTACTTCGAGGGTAATAAAAAATGGAGAGACATTTTCCCGTATAGAATAACGAGAGCATTAACGGAAATTAAACCCTATGCTTTTTTTAGCCTTTTAAAAAAATCACCTGCCGTTGAACCAGTTGGAAGACATCCTCATCCTTTTTCAACGAACCAATTATTCTTTTTTTTAGTGATTATTTATTTGAAGATCAGGATGAAGAAGAAATTCATAAACAAGTCTTCAGTTTAGGTAAAGTGCCTGTTATTTTTATGGAAAAGAGATTGAAATCTTTATTAATAATGGCCTGCTTTCGAAATAAACATAAGAAATGACTTGAAAAAATCGAAGATTTTAAGAACGTGAAAACTTTTCACTTGGCAATTTAATAGCGAGAGAAACTGGAAAAGGTATTATAAAAAATATTACAAAAGCAAACTTCGAGTTGATGATTATTTATGAGATAATATATCCGAAGCGAGGGCTCTTTTAATTAGGCATGAACTAACTCCGAAAATTGCAAAAAAAAAAAAAAAAAAAAAAAAAAAAAAAAAAAAAAAAAAAAAAAAAAAAAAAAAAAAAACAAGATAATTGATGAAAAAGCGAGATTAAAAAAAAATTGAGTATGATAAGCTTAAGATAAAAAAAACATCCTTTAAAAATTTTTCAGGAGATTAAAATGAGAATGAGGGGATCATTAAAGAGTTTTATATGATGAGATTGGCGGATTAAAAAAAAAATGATTATAAACAGAAAAAAGAGTGAAGACTTTTAGATATATTAGAAGCTTTAGTGAATATTGAGATTTTAAAATGCTTAGACTCGTCTGAAAAAGATAACAATAAAAAAAAAAAAAAAAAAAAAAAAAAAAAAAAAAAAAAAAAAAAAAAAAAAAAAAAAAAAAAAAAAAAAAAAAAAAAAAAACAGGACATCATCTACTGCGTATGAGAGAATAAAAAAAAGTTGGTTTGCCTACCTGGATAAACAGGAATTTTATTCATTGAAACATCAAAGAATCATTGAAAATATCTGTTTAAATAAAAATCGAGGATAAGTTAAAAATGGGATGGAATAATTTAATAATATCTGAAATGTTTGGGCATATCCACTACGCCGCGGGTAATTATGAAAAAAAAAAAAAAAAAAAAAAAAAAAAAAAAAAAAAAAAAGAGAGTCATTGAAAAATTATTTAATCTCTTTACAATTAAACAACAAAAAAAAAAAAAAAAAAAAAAAAAAAAAAAAAAAAAAAAAAAAAAGGAAAACTAAATTGAATTTTATAATTGGTAATCCGCCTTGGGGCAATATCGCAAATTCTCGATATGAAAAGTATTGCGACATAAGAGAAAAAGACGAAAAGAGGAGAGAACCTGATAAATGGCTTGCGATAGCGCTTAGCGAAAGAAAGTTGCGCAGGCCTTTTTAATTCGGGTAAGTGATTTTAATGTTTCAGACAAGTGTGCTTTATTGATAACTAGCAAAGTTCTATACAATAACAATGGCAAGGCTTGGAGGAAATATTTTTTAAACAAATTTTTTGTTGATCAAGTATTTGAATTATCACCGGTAAGGAAAGAAATTTTCTACCAGAGCCATATGGCCTTCGCTATAATAATTATTAGAAGCAAGCAGGATTGTGTGAACAATTCAAACTACCATAATATAGTTCATCATATTTCCCTAAAGCCGAATAAATTTTTCCAATTATGAAAGACGATTGCATAGAAAAATATCACTATAAAAATATTCCCAAAGGGATTCATGAAGATGGGGGATTCAATGGCATTGGAAAATAGTTTTATATGGGTCGGTCTGATTATCATTTATCTCAAGATTAAAAGATATTTCGCTGTAAATTAAATAATTCAAAATATAATTTAAGGTAGTGGCGGTTTAAAGATAAGACCAATAAAAAACAATCTTCGTAAAAGATAATTGGAATTGACTACCTGGATATTGGCAAGCAGGAATTTAGACCATTTTGTTTGAAGGCATTAAAAGATGGCACCGTAGGTAAGTGGTTACATATCAGATAAATATTTTTTTCTTGGGAAGAACTTGTGGATGAAAAAGGGGCTAGCATCGGAATTTAAATGGCTGTTGCAGCGTATTAAATCCATGAAATTGCAAACACATATTCAGCAGGTTAATTCAAACAAGCAAAAGAAAATCCCCAATAATATTTGACATCGATGATGAGTTAATTTTAAAATCATTGACCGGATAATTCAGTTCCGAATTATTTTCCTATTTTATATTTCACACAGGTTCTTCGACTGGGGTGGATAAACCGAGGGCATATTTTAGCGAGCATTTTGCTTTTCCCGCGATTATAGATTCGAGAATCTGCGAAGTTGTGGATGAAATACAAAGTGCGTACTTTGAACAAAACGAAATATTATTTCAAGATGATCGTAAGATGGAAAGGTCCTTTTGCGAAAGCTTGATCTTTTGATCTTTAAAATATATAAGATCAACGAGGATGAACTAACACTAATAAAAGATACAAGAGACCTTTTAATTCCAACCGTTAATCGAGACAAAACCATATTTCAGCATGTAGACAATAATTTAATACAAAATTATAAAGACCGTTTCCTATAAAAATTAAATAAAGTCTATAATTTCTATTATAAGCATAGTAATTTATCATAAAAAACATTGTAAATTCTTTAAAGAAAAAAATAGTGTTGAAATAAAAAGTAAAGAACAAAATTGAGATACCTTTTTCATTAAAAACTTAAGCAAGGTAGAATTAAACAAAAGACTTGATATTGAAAAAGAAATTAAAGGAGTGAATAGAAATTCTTTTTTTATCATAAAGCCAAATGAAAGGAAATGTTGGCATCTCGCAACGGCGATTTCAGATTTCGAAGATTTCAATTTTGACAGCAAAAAAAATAATCTTTCTCTTTTTAATTATGAGGTAGAGGTATAATATTCCCTCATTTAACCCATCTTTTCTTAGTGGGTATCCCAACACGACATTCCATGAAAATACTAGGGTTGCAAAATAATGCCAGGTACTTTTTTCGAACGTTGTGAGAAATGTTTATGGGAAAAGAATTCTAATAAGGATATGGGGCAGGCACAACTAAAAGAGAACAGTTCTCTTATACCTGTTTAGAAGTTGGCTGATTCGCTGATGGTGAGGCACCAGATCAATAGAAGCTGTGGCTTTCAATGTATAGCGTTATTGTATTGGGAAGACTAACGCCTGCATAAATTAAAATTCTTATATCCTATTAAATGGGTTTTTTATCCACTCTTTACTTTTTAAATCAATATAAGTTAGTAAGTTCTCTCCTGAAGCGAATCCCCCAAAGAATGAAAGAAACATTGATAGGTGTATAAACCCTTCTCTCAAGGGTTGCCTAATTATAGGGTTACAGTATATACACTTGATTAAAAAACAATAGAAAGAGTAAGGAAAAGAATATTGAAAAAATAGGTCTAAAAAATATAAAAACTAACAAGTCCGATTTGTCTATAATAATCATCTTGATTTTGGGGTCTGGAAAATTCAATATTTATACTTGCTTTATAAATTTTTCGAAGGTAAAATATTGTACTTCCTAATAACTATGTACCTATTCCTCCTATTAATGCGGTTAGGGTTATAGTCGCATGAAAACCTATGTTAATGCTTCCTTTTAATAGAGAAAGAGATGATATGATAATACCAATGATTAATAAAGTAAAATAATAAATCATTATTTTTTTTACTGCTGTTCTCGACATTATGAATGGTTTTGTAGGCATAAGTTAGTTTGAGTAAGGCGAGAATAAAGAGAATTGAATGAATTCCTATTAAATATTCTTCGGCTCAAAAGTGGAAACAGCTCTTTTAATTTTGAATAGAGTTTTAGTTTTGTTTCTAAAATTTCAATTTCATCAATGCTTGCAAAAATTAATTTCAATTCACCTTGCCCGTGAAAGCTATTTTTATCTAAGTGAATTTTATTCATTTCGGAATTAAAATTGTTCCAAAGGCAAATGCCTATATCCTTATGAAAAATTTACAAGTGATTAATTTTACAGGGAAACTATTTTGTCTGCCGTGTCGGGAAAATTTATTTTCAAAAGATGTCTAATGACTCGTCAGCTTTTCTTTTTGTCTCAGAAAAATTTAACGAACAAGGAAAATGGATAAAAAATCCTGAACCAAAGAACATGTAAAAGGATTGAAAATTCAAATTTGAAGCTCTCCCGTGAACTTGAATGGATTATTAATTGGGGTTATGGCGTCAATATCTTCATTGTCTTTTTGCCATTTAATTAAGATTTAATGCAACATTTCGGATAATTAAAGAGTAAGCCAAAAAAAAATGATATTGCTCTCATCAAATTTTTTCGCTGCTTCAGAAATAGCCTTATCGGAATTAAAAAACAAAAGGCATTGCTTGGGATCTTATCAGAACAGTCGGAAATTAACTTGACCAGTCGACCATTCCTTTATCTACAATTGTTTTGAAACTTTTATCACTGATTGAAAACCCTAAATTAATCTTTCGTCCATTTAGAAATTCTTGGAATGTCTTTGAGAAAGATTTCAAAGCGGATTAATTTATTTAATAAAACACAGTCATGCAACTCTCTAGATTTATTTAGAGGCAACATTTCCGAAACCGAAGACAGTAATAAATAATTTTTAAAGTTTCTATTTCCATACATATAAATTTACTTGGTTCTTTTTTAAATTTTGACTAGAATCTGGTCATCCATTTTAGCATAAGCATCACTAAGCATCTCTTTCATATCAAACTCATTTTTCCAATTAACAACCAATTTCTCAATCTCATCGCTAACTTCGGACTCAAGATTCTGCGCCTTAAAATTGGCTTTATACTTAAAATAGCACTGACATAAAATTTCAAAAACATCAATTGTTTCAATTGGAATTTTTTCAACCTCCATATTTGGAAAAAGTTCGGCTAATTCTTTTTTTATCCCTTCAATAAAAACATTATTTGAAAAAATTATTTTTACATCTTTTTTTGAATAAATTTCAAATCTTGAAAGATATTTAAGCACATCACAAAGTTTAAAATCATTAATTGTTTCTAATTTCCACTTTTCTCTCTCATTACTTTTATTACTTTTATCTTGAATTATTTTCTCAAGAAATTTGAAATCTATTGCATCTTTCTGTTTTAAGCCAGCTTCTTGAGCTTTGCTATAGTGATATTTGTTAGCTTCTTGTATTTTTCTCTTTCGTATTGATATTGCATACCAGTCGGATATATCCATTAGGCGTGAATAATTAATAAGTTCTTCAAGTTTTTCATCTTCTTTTTTCGTGCTCTTTTTATTCTTAGTTTTATCAGTTTGTTCTTCTTTCTTATACGCCTCGTAATGGGTAAATACAGCCCAGAGGTCATGAGTTAAAGTCCGAACTTGAATTTCGCATTTAATTTCACTGTCTTTCTTTCGTATGATATAATGGTCAGCAATATATCCTCTTTCATTCATTCTTTTATTGCTGCCCCAAAGTTCTTTAGGGTCAATTATTCCTACATCATTCAGTGCTGAAAAAATTAAATTTTTGGCTTGCTTATATTGATTTTTTGTTGCGATTGTAAGTCGTATTCCGGCAATGTCTTTGAGATGTCCAGTAAATAAAGCATTTAACTCCTTTCCATCACGGTTAAGTTTATCAACTATACTTTTAAGTTCTTTAATTCTATAATCGGGTTGTCTCCTAAATATTTCTGGACGGGCAATGCTTAGTTTTAATAAAGGTTTTCCGACTTTTATTAAAAACTCGGCATGTTTTAAAAGTAGCCCATTAACCTCTTTAAAAGAATTTTCATCTTTTATTAAATCAGATAGATAAATCATTTGATTTATTTTTATTCATCGTGAAAGGTTCGCCAGGATTCTTTAAGCAAGTGATTTATTAGCGCGAATTTTTTTTCTACTTTTAAAGATTTGAATTTAGCCTCCAAAGGTTTCACTTCTGTTCTGACTTTTTCATAAAGCAACTTAACTGTGTTAATGCTTAAAACTTCATTGGGATTTAATTGCTGCATCCAAAATACCGGCAACGAAATTACTTTACCAGAAATATCGCTAAAAAAATCATGTGTATCGTGTGCTAACCCGCTGTAATTGATATAATGTTTGTAAAGTTCAATATTGTCTTTACTTAATTGTGCAATTTGTTCTGCTGCAAACAAAAAAATTGAACACCTTTTCCAAATATCACTTATTTCAATCGGACTTGTTTTTTCTATTAGTGCTTGCTCTGTCATTAGTTTGAAATGGTATTCCAGAGATGGTAATATTTTTTCAGTTGTGCATGACTTTGAATATTCCGGTACAGAATGCAAGGAGGTAAACAATGAACTCAAATGTGCTTTGTGTGCTGCTTCGTGCGTGTCAAGGCAATTGAAATTCAGAAATTTATGAAAAATGATAAAGACCTAAAGTAAAAAATGGATTACCTTTTTTCTTGAAATAATTCGTAAATTGGAACATACATAACGCAACAAATACGAATCAATCTTTGGCTTTAATCCTTCATCAGCCCATTGCCTTAAAAGAGAAGAATGATATTGATTGATTTGCAGAAAAGTTTGGTATAGTATGCTTTCAACTGAATCATTAATTTCACTCAGTTCTTCAAAAAGTTTTTGATTTTGACCTGAAAAATTCCAATTGTTCAATTGAGTATTATTTTTTCGTTGGTTTGATTTCAGGTAAATACGTTCCCAATTTTTCCTGTGGTTATTTATTACACCCATTGCGTAATTCTCTCCAATTTTTGTAGTTACTGATAATGCTTTACGCCTAAATCTGATTGTCGTAAAATATCTTGCATTTCAAGGACGTACTCTTTTCCAAAATACAGAAAGGTGATTTGAAGTTAAAAGAGTAGCAATAGCATCTTCACATTGCGATATCTTTAATAAATGCAATGAACCAACTTTGTCAATTTCTTTTTCATCGATATTTTTTATAACACTTGAATAATAATTGCGAAACCCTATACAAAGGCACTTACACCTCGTGATAATTCCGTGAAGATGGTCTGGCATCATCTCTCCATGGTGAACGATAAAGATCGCTTCTTGATAACTTTACATCCGGATTTCCAGACAGTATAAAAATTTTCAAGGAGCATAAAAAAATTGATGGGTTCTGCCTCGTGAGCTAATGTTTCTCCAAATATATAAGGTGATTCCTCATTGTTCTTAAATATAACTGATTAGGCAAATTCCGCAAACTAAAGCTTAAATTCTGAACAACTTTTTTTTGTTTTAGGGGAATTATGTAGACTCACGAAATTCTTTATAAGTTGGTGAGTGGTGGAGATCTAATTTTATGAGATTCCCAATGCTTTTCCTAAAGTTGTAAGCCATTTGGTTTCATCAATGTCGAAGAATCAAACTCTACATCGTATTCGCTGCCTTCGTTAAAAAATGGGTCTGTTCTCTTAGTAATGATTTTTATTCCTTCTACTTGTGGTAAGGATGAAAAAAGAAAAGCCGTTTTCATCCAAATTTGAAATTGCAAGAGAAATTAAATTCAGTCCTTGATTTAATTTTTCATCATTCCAGATCGTTCCCGGGATTTTCATACACACTCAAGATTTCATCATTCAAATCAGAAACCCATTTGAGAAAGATGGAGTCTTTAATAATGGTATTCTAGTGTCCAGGATTCAGAGAAATTATTTTATTAATGCAATACTCTAATTTATTTCCACTATCAGGCCCTGTGGTGGCGGGAATAGTTGGGCTCAAAAAGGTTCTCTTTTTCCAAAATCCATTTCCGATTTATTTCTTCAACTTGCAAAAACATTTTATGACTGTTGTTTGAAATATTTCTTGCTTCATTTTCGAAAATAAATACTTTAAATCATTACAATAAACTGGAGGGATTAAGTAAATCCGTTTTCTTTGCTATACCTGTGTGGAATGTAACCGCCTCCACAATTATTTAAAAACTCACAATCTATGCATTGCTTGCACAATGTGTTGAAACCGGACATTCTTGAATAAATTGCCGGATGTTGCAAAGCATCATCAAATGAATGTTGAGTAACATTCATGTTTAAAGATGTTGCATTTCGTCCGACAACTTTGAGTGTATCAACTGCCTCAATATCACCATGCGTACGACGACAATTTGGGCGAACTGTAAACATTGCATTCTCGTAATGGAACTAGCAGTGGCGAAGTAGGGAAGTTAAAATCTCAGGAAATATTTATCATCACACATTAAATAGCTCATAAAGCCATTTACCATAAACTAAATCATCTTCACTTTTGCCATCGAGCATAAAGGCATTTGGTTAAATGTGCATCGGGCAAAAGTGGGTTTTGCACTATGAACATCAAGTTTTGCAATGGCGTCTAAAATTTCTTCGGGTTTATTTCTAATATCAATTCTTACCAAAAGCCCACCAAATATTTTTTTCCAGTTGGAAAAGGATTTAATTAGCTCTATCGCTTTTACTGTTTCATCATACGAACTCTTTCCATTATGAAATACACGATGCCTGTCGTTGTGTTCTCTTGTTCCGTCAATACTTATTCCAATGCGAAAATCATTTTGAAAGAAAGAAGTCAATAATTTTTTTGTCAAGCAAAGTCCCGTTAGTTTGCATCCCCCAATGAATTTTGCATTGAATTGGTTAAAAATAAATTCACTAACTCTCTTAATCTCTGCACCCCTGCAAGCAAGGGTTCACCTCCATGAAAAACAAGTGTAACATCATTCAATCCATGTTCAGTAACATGCTCTTGAATACGGGTAGCAATTTGTTGTGCAATATCTTTTTCAAGATGTTTTGGTTTCCATTTCCATGAATCATCGGGTGTTTGATAAACATAGCAATAAGAGCAGTTAAGATTGCACAATGATGCAATCTTAATTAAGAAAGTATGAAATGGTCTCCTGAAATCCTTTGAGAGGGCTGCATTGTAATCATATGGAAGCCATTCAATAATTTTCTCCATTTGCTAAAGATGAAAAATGCAGACGTGTTACCACGCCTGCATTAAATAAAAGTTTATTGCTGACTGATTTATTCTACCAGTTGCCTTTTGAATGAGTAGCATGACTGCTGTGTTTTGTATAATGGCTCACATGGTTTTCTTTTTCTTGGCTTTCTTTTAGCTTGCGAAGTGCTCTTTGAATAACCGGATTATCAGGCAACCCTTGATAGTTAGTTTCAGTTTCACTCATAGAAAGCGTAGGTAAAATTTCAGTTTGAGCTAAATCATGGGATAAGTCGGTGGCATTTAATTTGTCGCTAATAATTGATAAAGATTTGTATGTTAACGCTGAATTAAAGGTAATAAATTTTAGATAATTTAAAAAATAAAAACTCTAGCAAGATCTTGCTCTTTGAGAACCCGGTTATGTGTCTGGTCTTGCCTTACAATTGCTTCAAATATGAGTCTCTTCCCCTGCCGTGTTTTCTATGAGCCAAACAAACCCCCACTGGCGCAGATATGCAGCATGGCTTTTGTGCAGCAGGGTATCTGTGCTTAGAATATTGATTGCCTTTTTATAAAGCCATTTCTTAAATTTATGAATGAGCAGGAAATACAAATTTGCTGATAACGATAAATCCGATAGCTATCGGATTTATTTTGTAAGCTTTGCAGTTACCAAACTAATAAATTGTAAATGAACTGTCCACTCTTATTTTGAGTGTGAGCAACAATGAAAGAATTACAACATTTATTTAAATAATTATGTCAGCAATAGATTGCGCTCCGGCAAACGAAAGAAAAAAATTAAGTTTTTTAGACAGGTATTTAACCCTCTGGATATTTTTAGCAATGGGAATTGGAGTTGCTATTGGCTACTTATTTCCTTCTTCTTCTACTTTCATAAATTCATTTTCTTCCGGTACAACAAACGTTCCTTTAGCAGTAGGCCTAATACTGATGATGTATCCTCCCTTTGCAAAGGTGAGATATGAAAAACTGAAGGAAGTTTTTAAAAACAAAAAGGTCTTAGGAATGTCATTGTTCCTTAATTGGATCATAGGTCCAATACTGATGTTCATACTTGCCATACTCTTTTTACGTGACAAACCGGAATACATGGTAGGTTTAATTCTTATTGGCTTGGCACGGTGTATTGCGATGGTTATTGTATGGAATGAATTAGCAGGGGGAAGCAGGGAATATGCAGCCGGGCTGGTTGCTTTAAACAGTATATTCCAGGTGTTATTATACAGTGTTTATGCTTATGTATTTATTACAGTTTTACCTCCGTTATTTGGTATCACTGGTTCAGAAGTAAATATTACCATTAGCCAAATTGCCCGGAGTGTTGCCATCTATCTCGGTATTCCGTTTGCAGCAGGTGTACTTACCCGTTATATTTTAAAAAAAGTAAAAGGTGAAGAATGGTATCAAACCAAATTCATTCCTTTCATTTCTCCGATAACGTTAATTGCACTGCTTTTTACGATCGTTGTAATGTTTAGTCTGAAAGGTGAATTAATTGTTCAGATCCCTTTTGATGTAGTGCGGATTGCAATTCCTTTAGTCGTGTACTTTGCTATTATGTTTATTGTTAGCTTCTTTATAGGTAAGAAGATGGGAGCAGATTATTCTACTAATGCATCAATAGCATTTACGGCGGCAGGAAACAATTTTGAGTTAGCCATTGCAGTCGCAATAGGCGTATTTGGCATCAACAGTGGCCAGGCATTTGCCGGTGTTATTGGTCCTTTGGTGGAAGTGCCGGCACTCATTGCATTGGTCAACGTTGCTTTTTGGTTGCGAAGAAAATACTATACAAAACAACAGTTACAAAACGCTTAAAAATAATATCATGAAAATTGCATTATTCAGTGATATACTCCCTCATAATTGCCGCAGGTATCTTCAGTAGCACAGATACGCCCGGCGCAAAGCTATGCTACATATCTGCGCCAGTGACGAGCGGGCAACGTTTAATTAAATAACCAACAACACCGTCGTCTCCCGCGGGCATTACCCTTTAAATAATTTCTCCATTTTCAAAAAAAAATATTATTAAATATTTTTTCGTACGAAAAATTTCCTACCTTTGAAAAATGAAAGATAAAAAAGACAATCAACTAAAGACTGAACCCACCAAATCGGAACTGGAAATATTAAAGGTACTCTGGGAAACTGGCCCTTCCACTGTAAGACAGGTTAATGATAAGCTAAACGAACAAACAAGAACGGTACAGTACACTTCCACTTTGAAGCTGATGCAGATAATGCAGGAAAAGGGCTTGCTAAAAAGGGATGACACCCATATGAAACACGTGTATAGCCCTGCCGAGCCCGAAGTCAAAACAAAGAATGCACTGCTTGAAAAATTTGTAGACAACCTGTATAATGGTTCGGCCAGCAGCCTTGTTATGCAGTTACTCGGCAATAAGAAGACAAACAAAAAGGAATTGCAGGCAATAAAAGAGCTGCTGAATAAAATGGATACCAACAAATAAACATCTTCAATAAATGATTATGTCAGTTAATGTTTTCGATAAACTATTTAATATAAGAGGTATGCACGCTGTTTTCGTTATGCTCGTTGATTCGCTGTGGATTGGTGTCCTGGCGGCCTTGCTTGCAGGAATCATTATCACACTTACAAAAAAACACGGCCCGCAATTAAGGTATCAATTGCTCACGGGCTTACTGGGTTTGTTCGTATTGAGTATGGCGTTTGTGTTCTATGCAGCATTCAACAATGAAACACCTGTTGTTGCTGATGGCAACAAAACAATGATTGTTGCAGTTACTTCAACCAACATCCAGGCAAGTGCCATTCAACCGCAACAAAAAAATATTTTCGATGCATTCATCTCCTTCATCCAGGCAAATGCAGGCATTATCGTTTCGATATGGTTGATGGTGATCATTTTCAGATGCCTGCAGCTCATGTCAGGATTAAATTCATTACAGCGCATGAAAAGAAGATGGATACTGGAAGCAGGTGACGAGTGGAACCAAAAGCTGGATGACCTTGCCGCAAAGCTGGGCATTAAGAAACCTGTTGTGTTCCTGCAGTCGTCTCTTGCCAAAGTACCGATGGTGATTGGTCACCTGAAGCCCGTGCTGCTATTTCCCATGGGCCTGCTGAATAACCTGCCGCAGGACGAAGTGGAAGCAATATTGCTGCATGAACTGGCGCACATTAAACGGAATGACTTTTTGGTGAACCTGCTGCAACAATTTGCTGAAATATTCTTCTTCTTTAATCCTGCTGTATTATGGATTTCTTCGCTCATAAAAAATGAAAGGGAAAGTTGTTGTGATGAGATGGCTCTTTCAATTACACAGGATAAAAAAATATTTATTCATGCATTGGTGGCCTTCCAGGAATATAACGCAGGCGAAAAATATGCCACCACGTTTGCAGGATCAAAAAACCATTTGCTGAATCGGGTAAAACGTATCTTAACCAATAACAATAAAACATTAAACACTATGGAAAAACTGGTACTGGCATCAGGCATTATTCTCACCTGCCTTGCAACCGTGGCATTTAACCCGGGGAAAGAAAAAGATGCAATCAATGCTGCAAAAATAAATGCAGTACCTGAACAAATAATAGCACAAAATAGCATAATAGCCACCGGAGCCGAAAGCAATAACAGTAAACTTTTAGAAAGACATTCCGCTTATATCGATACAATTCCCAAAAAACAAACCAGCGCTGATGGTTATAATATAAATTTTAAAGGAGATATAGACGGCAAACGTGTTGAGTTAAAAGAGGAACATAGCAAGATAAAAGAATTATATATTGACGGAAAGAAAATTCCCGAAGAACAGTATGCGCAATACCAGCCAATGATTGAAAAAATTCATACTCAATTTAGGGAGCAGGCATCTAAGCTACAGTTACAGTCCGATACGCTTGCCCTGCAAAGCCAGCGACTGCAGGAACAAGCGGAAGCGATGGAGATGGACTCTCAAAAGATGCAGGAACAAAGTGAAATCGCAAATGACGACATGTTAAGACAAAAGGCATTAAAAGCATTAATAGAGCAAAAGGAAGTGCAAATGCAACAACAAGCCGAGCGCATGCAAAAAAATGATTCGGCAATGTCAATACAATCTCAAAAGATGCAACAGGATCTTATGAGAAAAGAAAAAGAGCTCCTAAAAAAGCAATTGGAGTTACAGGAAAAAATTGAAGAACTACAATTGCGGCAGGAGAAGCTGGAACTGCTGCGAAAAGATTCGGTAAAAGTAACGGGCAGCGTCTATACAAAACCGGTAATATCTGCGGCGTCTGCAATTACTGTTAAGCCAACCGTATCAGCTACATCAACCGTAAACCCGGAGCCTGTGGCTGTTGCGGGCACTGCTGCAACTGTCAATTCTAAAGCGTCGGTAAGCTCCGCGATTTCAGTAAATTCAAATGTTAGTGTAAAGCCCGTAAAAGTTGTAGCTGTTGCTTCCGCTCTACCTCTGGCCGGTACTGGTTCATTGATTTCTAATTCCACCACCGACGATATCATCAATGATCTTGAAAAGGCCAACATTATCAGCAACAGGGATAATCTTTCTATTAAACTTACGAACGACGTACTCATAGTTAATGGAGTAAAACAACCGGAAGAAATTCACCAGGAAATCCTCAAAAAGCACGTGGCAAAGCCCGGAGATAAAATTTCATTGAGATATAGTAACCATAAGCAATAGACAAGCATCAACCTTGTTCGCAGGGGACTCAGCATAAAAGAGTATCCTGAAGGCGTCCCCAATATTAATTTGAGAAGGTTAGCTTATTCTTTGGTATAGAAATATTTGCCATGAAAATCCCGCCAAGACAAAAAATTACAGAGGCAATGTAAAGTAAAATGTACTCCCATTTCCGGGCTCACTTTCTGCCCATATTTTACCGTCGTGACGTTGAATAATTTCTTTCGCAATAGATAAGCCTACGCCTAATCCCTGGAAATGTAATTCCTGTCCTTCTTCACGATAGTAGCGGTCGAAAATTTTGTTCAGGTTTTTTTTGTTTATACCGATACCATTATCTTTTACTGCAACTTTTACGGATCCGTTTTCTACGGCTGCATTTACATAAATCTTATCTTCGCCCGGTGAATATTTTATGGCATTCGTCAGTAGGTTTATAACCACCTGTTTCAACCTGTCCTCATCTCCTTTAATTTTCCTTTTAATTTTCCCGCTTAGTATAATTTTATGTTTTTTTGATGAAATCTGTACGCTGTCAACGGCGTCAGCGAGCATGTTATCAAAATTAATAGCCGATATATTCATGCCGAGTTTGCCGTGCTGAATTTTTGTTACGTCAAGCAGTTCTGCAACGAGATTGTTAAGCCTCTCAATAGCTGCATCCGCCTTGTCTGCATAAATTACATCGGGATTATGTTTTTGCCTCATGCTGTGCTGCACTAATTGTATATAGGCTTTCACTGAAGTAAGCGGAGTTTTTAATTCATGACCCGCAGTGCTTATGAATTCATCCTTCGCTTTTTCTTTCTCCTTTTGTTCATGAATATCCGTGGCAGTTCCTACCCATGATGAAACCACGCCATCATTTGTTATGATTGCCGTTGCCCGGCATAAATGCCAGCGATACATGCCATCTCTTTTTCTTCTTAACTGAAATTCCATACTGAAATTTTCGAGAGTTTGAATGGAGTGTTCCCAGGCTGCTGATACTTCCTGTGACTGATCTGGATGTATTACGGGCATCCATCCGCTTTCAAGAGCTTTGCTTAAGGGCATTCCTGAATATTCAAGAAAAAAATCATTGAAATAGGTAAAGGCTCCGCCGGCCGTTGCTGAGAACGTCGTTTGGGGTATTGATTCTAAAATCATTGTCAGCTCGTGGAAGCTTTGAACTTTCTCGGCCTCTTTCCTTAATGTAATATCATCAAGAGCCAGCAATATCAATTGCCTTCCATCTTCTTCCGGTATCGGTTGCGCATTAAAGCAAATAGTGCGTTCTCCAATTACAGGAAATGTATAAGTGGTTTCCCACTCAAGAAAATTTTCCCTGCGTTGCTGAACTTTTACAAGTTGTTCTTTCAGGGCGGGAATATTCCATTTATTGTCCTGGAGTTCAAACAATACTTTACCGAGTGTTTCTTTTTCGCTTAGCGAAAAAATATTATAAAAAGATTTGTTGGCGCTCTTTATAGTGAAGTTGTAATTAAGCACCAGCAGTGGTTCGTGTACCGTGGTAACAATCGCTTCAGCGTACATGCGTGCCCGGTTGTATTGTTCGTTACGGTCAGAAAGCTCCTGGTTTACAGTTATAAGTTCTTCATTGGTGCTTTGCAATTCCTCCTTGCTTGTTTCCAGTTCTTCATTGAGGCTTTGCAACTCTTCACTTCCGCTAAGCAACTCTTCATTGGCGCTTTGTAACTCTTCGTTAGCAGCTTCCTGGTCCTCCGTAATACTCCGCATATCTTCCCTGGCCTGTAACAGGTCTTTTTCCAACTGTTGAATCCTGGCATCTTTGGAATCTTTTGTCCGGCTGCCAGGCTTTTTATTTTTCACCCCAGGTGGCAATTTGTTAACCTTTAATTCGTCATAATCTTTAAAAAGAATGAGAAAGTGAAGGTCAATGGAATTCAATAACGGAATTACTTCGATACCCAAAAGCTTTCCATTATTTAGGGATATTCGGTCTTTTACAAATGGCTTGCTACTGGCTTTTGCTTTATGCAACGCATTTCTCAATTCAAATGACAATCCCTCACGGGCCATCTTCAGCACATTTAGGCTTGCCTTGCCGGGCGAAGGCTCAAGATAATTGCCGGTTGATCCGCGAAACTGAACGATATCGAACTGCTCGTTCACTATTACCCCCGGCGGCGTATATTTTGAAAGTAAAATATCGTCCGCATTTTTTTGATAGTCATCCCGTTTTCTCTCATTGCTTCGCAATGAGTAATCTTTGTCCTGGAGTGTTTCTTCACCTGTTGTAGAAGTAACATTCATAAATTTTCCGGGCGCTGGGATTTTAGTATACAATTTTTCCTTCTTATCAACCGTGTTAAAAAGTTCGGATGAACTGCCCGTCGTTTCAGATTTGCCTAACAAAAGAAACCCTTTTTCGTTGAGCGAATAGTGGAAAATAGAGAACGCTTTTTTCTGCAGGAAAGGCTCCATATAAATAAGCACATTGCGGCAGGTGATCAGGTCCATTTTAGCAAATGGAGGATCTTTTAAAAAATTATGGGTTGCAAAAATGCACATGTCCCTGATAATTTTCTTTATCTGGTAATGGCCATCTGTCTTGGTGAAAAATTGTTGCAAACGGGCGTCAGAAAGATTCTCTAATTGTCGTTGGCTGTAAATACCGGCCCTTGCTTTGGTGATAGCCTGCTCAGATATATCAGTTGCAAAAATCTGTATTTTAAAAGAGGATGCTTTGTTGCTTATAAATTCATAGAGGCACATGCCCATCGAATAGGCTTCCTCACCCGTTGAACAGCCTGCTACCCATACTCGCAGTGGAGTTACAGATGATTTATCTTTTATCAGTTCAGGAAAAACAGTATCGCATATGTGCTCAAATGTTTTTTCGTCACGAAAAAAAGAAGTAACAGGAATTAAAATATCCTGGAACAGAATATCCTGTTCTTCCCTTCTTTGCTGGAGGTATTTCAGGTAATCCGCTACCTTGCCGATTTTAAGAATTGCCAGCCTGCGGAGGATACGCCTTCTTACGGTGGTTTGCTTATAAAAATTAAAATCTGCCCCATATCGAAGCCGGAGGATAGCAAGTATTTGCCGGTAACTTTCTTCTTCAGTTTTTTCTTCAGCAGGCTTGCCATCCCCATCAATTTTTTCAAAAGTTTTTAGAATTTCTAACAGCCGTTGCGGCATCTCTTCCGGGGGAAGTATAACATCAACCACTTCTGATTTCACAGCGCTCTGCGGCATGTCATCATACGCAGCTGAGTCTGAATCCTGGGCAAAAGTGATTCCACCGTGATCTTTAATTTTTTTCAATCCTATTGTGCCATCTGCGCCAGTGCCGGACAATATAATTCCTATGGAGTGGCTCTGGTGCACTTCTGCAAGTGATGAAAAGAAAATGTCGATGAGGTTATTTTTTTTATCCTTAGGCCGGGCGCTCACGTGCAATACCCCATCATTGGCCACAAGCATTTTATTTACCGGGATGACATAAATATTGTTGGGCTTTACTTTTACATTATCGCTTATCTCCTGTACAGGTATGGATGTTTCTCTTTGTAAAATTTCGGGTAGAGAACTACTATGCTCAGGATGTAAATGTTGTACAAGTATATAAGCTATTCCTGAATTGCCGGGTATCGCATGTAGTAATTTTTTAAATGCTTCCAGCCCGCCTGCAGATGCGCCTATGCCTACGACCGGGAAATTATTTTTTGAAGGAATTTTCTTTTTACCCTTTAATGCTTTGAGCATATGAAAGATTTTTCTTTTCACTAAAGGCCAACGGAATTTCTACTGCGGGAGATAAATCGATTTGGTATCAACACACAGAGGCTGATGATACGCTGAAATGATTATATCTTTTTATGATCATCGATATCAACGCCCATATCTTTTAAAATTTCCATTGCTTCGGGTGTCACCTGCCAAATCGATTGAATATTATTTTTTACGGTAACTTCTTTGTGTACTACGAGGCCTCTTTTAATTAAAGAACCAAATGACCCCCCTTTAATATCAACGGGGCCGAAGGGAATTCCCTGGTTTTGTTTGGCGAGGGCCTCAACCAATGTTACAATCATTAACCTTGAAAGTATATATTTTTTCTTCTCTTGCTGCAAAGAAATAACTTTTGAATCCATGTTTGAAAGGTAAATCTTTTCTTTACCAGAATATGTAAAAATAATTCAAATAGGGATAGTTTTCCCGGAAAATAAATTTGCAGAATTGTATTTTTTATTTGAAATGATTACTTCAGGATTACAACAGGATCAGGGATTACAATAGTTAGTATAATGTTTTAATATATGATCCCACCCATTTTTCGGAATCCATTCGTTTTAATGAGAGAACCGGCAAATACCATTCCTCTTACGGCGAAGTGGCTCTCATTCATATTTAGAAACTTTATTTAGCTTTTACAATTATCGCATAGATAACATATAGCCATCCCAATATACCGTGAATAATGGCCCAAAGGATAGATTTATTTCTGCTCCACGAAACAACCACGGCTATTATAGTGCCCAGCCCTATGCCCGGCCCATAATAAACCGGTCGCATGTAGCCATCATTGTAAGGCCCGGCGACACAAGAAGCGATTAGAAACAGGATAATAACAGGCAGCAATATTTTTCTTATCATCGTTTTTATTTAAAGGTCGATAAAAATCATATTAATTACATTTTTAATAAACGTTACTCAATAACGGTTCAAAAGTTGAATCTTTTTTACCTTTGCATTCAATTTTTTTTAATTTGAATAAGCAACAAGTAATTTTTGAAGACCTTGGTATTATCAATTACAAATCTGCATGGGATTACCAGGAAGTTTTGGTAAAAAAAAATACGGATATAAAAGCTGAGCTAAGAAACACAATACATTCGCACCCGGAATCTTCAAGCGCTAATCATCAACCGTCCACCACTAATTATCTTTTGTTTTGCGAGCATCCTCCTGTGTATACTCTTGGAAAAAGCGGCCACATGGAAAATGTCTTGTTAAGTGAAAATGAAATGGAAGAAAAAGAAATTGAATTTTTTAAAACCAACAGGGGAGGAGATATCACTTTTCATGGATTGCAGCAGGTGGTGGGTTATCCTATCCTTGATCTTGAAAAATTTTACACTGACATAGGGAAGTATTTACGAAGCCTTGAGGAAGTCATCATTCTCACGATTGCGGAATATGGGATAAAAGGAGACAGAAGCAAAGGTGAAACCGGGGTGTGGATTGAGCCGGGAATTTTTGGTAAGGAAAGGAAAATATGTGCTATGGGAATCCGCTGCAGCCGCTGGATAACGATGCATGGCTTTGCGTTAAACGTAAATACTGACCTTACCTATTTCAATAATATTATTCCGTGCGGTATAGTAAATAAACAGGTTACTTCAATTGAGAGAGAACTTGGATACAAGGTTGATTTTAAACAGGTGCAGGAAAAGCTTCGAAGAAATTTTGAAAAGGTTTTTGATGTTGAAATTATTTTACCTCATGCCCATATATATCAAGAGCAGGCATAGGCTTGCCATCTTTTGGAATATAAACTTTGTGTCTTTCAAGCAACTGGCCATCCGAATAAATTTCAAAATTAAAAAGGCCGGCGTGTACAAAATTTACCTTGTCAAGGGTAAGCCACGATTCTGTTATTTTCTTCAGCTCAAAAAGGAGCGAACCATCTTCTTCAAAAAATTTTATTGAATACTTCTTCTTGTCAGCATCCGGCAGGGCGAGAATAACATTATTGTCCTTTCCTGTGTAAACAAATCTTGATGGAACGAACCATGTTTTTACAGGTGCCTGTGGAATCTCCTTTACTACTACCGAAACGTTTTTAGCAGTATCTACACCCGGCCGGTGAGATTTTGTAAACATATAAGTTCCTCCTTCAAAAGAAATGAATACACGATAATATTGCGGAGGTATAAATTCTTTTGAATCTACAAATCCGTTGGTTTTGGCTTCCACATTTAATACGCTGCCGATAGTGGTGAAGTTTTTAAGGCTGTCATAAGAGCGCTGTATATTAATGGTAGTAACAGAGGTAAATGGATTTGTCCACGAAATTAAAACCTTGTTACTGATTTGTGTTACTGAAATATTGGGAAGTGTATCCTGTGCGAAAGATAAATTTGAAAGAATCAATAAAAAAAATAAACCAAATAATAATTTGTACATAGGATGGACGAAACTATACGTTTTTACAAAAGGCAAATATAATAGCTTGTTAATTGTTCGAAGAACTCCCCGGAGAAATTTTTAAAAATTGAGCGTTCCTTCCGGTAATGATTTATTTCCCTGCAGGCCACCGGTATGAATACACAGTATATTTGAATCCGCCGGAAAATAATTGTTTTCAATCAGTTGATATACACCAAACATCATCTTACCGGTATAAACAAAATCCAATGGAATTTTATTGTCCTTATAAAAGGTATTCATAAAATCAACCAGCTCTTTAGTTTTTTTTGCATAGCCTCCAAAATGATAATCATGAATAATGGAATATTTTTTTGACGTAACAACGTTCAAATTTTTCAGGCGATCTTCCACATCATTTAGATTTTTCAAAACACTAAACCCGGTGATTTCCTGTCCCTCGCCGGCCCTGTTTATTAATCCGGCAAATGTAGTAGCAGTACCGATTGCACAACACACATGCGAATACGAATTATCAATTATATCCATTATCATTTCTGCACCTTTTACACCCCTTTGAGAAAACCCTCCTTCCGGAATTAGTATATGGTCGCCATACGTTTCTGTAAGTAAGTTCCTGAATTTGTCTGTACCTGTTTCTTTATATAAACGACGATTAATAAATTCAAGCTGCATTCCGTGCTGCATGCAAAATAATAAAGTAGAAGATAAGTTGGCGGGCTTTTCGCCCCGTACAATTCCGATACTTTTTATAGCCTCGGTTTTGCAGGCAAAGGCTGTGGCGGCAAGGTGATTGGAATAGGCGCCGCCAAAAGTAATAATCTGTTTATGCGGGGAAGATGTAGCCTCTTTTAAAAAATAATACAGTTTAAAAATTTTGTTTCCGGGAATAAGAGGATGAATTTGATCCAGCCTTAACATGGAAACCCTGGGGCCTTTTTTACCAGGTACATTTTTTAATTTATTGATCTGCAGAGGGATTTTAATTATATCAGGTAGCGACAGCATTGATGAATGTTATGACATAAAACTTTCTTGCTTATTTTCGCAGCAAATGTAACTATGTTGGTATATTAATAATAACAACGATTCAAACAAACCTCTACACTTAAAATTTTTTATGTAATGAAACCTACACTTTTGATTTTGGCGGCAGGTATGGGAAGCCGTTATGGCGGCATAAAACAAATGGATTCTTTTGGTCCATCAGGTGAAACTATTATTGATTATTCAATTTACGATGCTATTCAAAGCGGTTTTGGTAAAATTGTTTTTATAATAAGAAAGGATTTCGCCGAAGATTTCAAAAATGTTTTTGAGCCCCGGCTAAAAGATAAAATTGAAACTGTGTATGTAATGCAGGAGTTGGATTCTTACACAGGTGAATTTAAAGTGCCGGAAGGCCGAACCAAACCCTGGGGCACTGCGCATGCCGTATTATGCGCCAAAGAAGTAATTAGTGAGCCATTCGCTGTTATTAACGCGGATGATTTTTATGGTAGAGATGGCTTTGACAAGGCGGCTAAATTTTTAAACGGTGAAGTTGCTGCTGACACATGGTGCATAATAGGGTATCTTCTTTCCAAAACTCTTTCAGAAAATGGAACAGTAAGCCGTGGCGTTTGCCAGGTTGATGATAATGGGAATCTCGTCAGTATTGTTGAACGCCTGAAAATTTACAGGAGTGATGATAAAATTATCGATGAGGAAAAAGATTCGAAGACCGAGTTGCCTGCCAACACGGTTGTGAGCATGAATTTCTGGGGATTTCATCCGGGTGTGTTTGATTATATTCAGCAGTTGTTCCAGGAATTTTTGAATAAAAGTATTGATAATCCTAAAGCCGAATTTTTTATTCCGATAGTAGCTGATGCCTTTATTCGTGAGCAGAATGGTAAAATAAAAGTGATTCCAACATCATCTCAATGGTTTGGGGTTACTTACAAAGAAGATGCTCCTGGTGTAAAACAGAGTATAGAAACGCTTATAGAAAAAGGTGAATATCCCAAAAAACTATGGAGTTAAACAACCTGGAGTGACTGATATTGGGAATATGAATTAGCGAATTAATGAGCCCGCAGCTTAATTTCCCTTCACCTTATAAACAAAATCTTCCAGCTTTTGAATTTGGCGTTCGCGGTCAAGACCCTTTAAAGAATTTACCGAAGGGAGTTTTATGGACGTATCACTTTTCGTTTCGTCATCTTTCAACTCGCTGAGAGCGTTGTAAATATTTTTTGATTTTATTGCAAACACAACTCCATCTGCATTCGTTTCCTTACTGCTGATAATGCCAATGATTTCACCGTTTTTATTAATAATAGGGCCGCCACTATTTCCGGGGTTTGCTGAAATACTTATCTGATAAGAAGTAGTATCGCCAAAATATCCTGATTTTGCACTCAGGTATCCTTCACCATAAACAACTTCCTCACGCGGGTAGCCAAGCGTGAAAATGTGTTCACCCAGTTCCGCTGAATATTTCGGAAATGTATAGGGGAGATTGGTAACCTTTTTAAATGAAGTATCCGAAATTTTTAATATCGCCAGGTCTGAAGTTGTGTTTAGATAAACCGCCGTTGCATAAAACTGCTCCCCCTTTTTATTTTCCACAATGATGTTGCGTGCATCGTTTACCACATGAGCATTGGTGATAATATAGCCGTTACCATCCAGCAAAAATCCTGTTGCTCTGAAGTTCGCTTCAAACTTCTGCTTAGCAGGTTTCTTTATGGTAACTGAACCGTCATGAAGTGTATTTTCAAGTTGCTTTACCTTACTTTCAAGTATATTGATCTGGTGAGAGACAAGCGGAGTAATTGCCTCAACCTTTTTCTTTTCAGAATACATTGAAACGATAGTGGCAGTAGATATTGACACGATACCGGCAATTGCGGCAGCAACTGTTATTGTTCGGCGATACCGGTTCCATAAATAGACGATCCTTGCTTTCCCTTTGGAATTTCTTTCCGCAATAATTCCTTCATTGGTAAGCTTATTTTCTACTTCATTCAAATTTTGCCTGTATGCTTTTATCCCGCTTAATTTTTCGAGCTCTCCTAAAAAGAAATTATGTTCGGCAGCCAATTGATCTATATCAGGATTATTTTTTTTCAGCTCTTCAAAGAAAGTAATTTCCTGTGGGGACATTTCACCGTTCCTGTATCGTTCTATTGCGTCTAAGAGTAAAGTATCGTTCATTGTTCACCATTTTTATATTGTGAAAAGAATATTTTTTTCAATCTCATGAGGCATTTATACTTCTGTGTTTTAGCATTGTCAGCATTAGTATATCCGAAAGTTGATGCAATTTCAGGCATCGATTTCTTTTGAATATAATAGGCGTCGAGGATACTTTTGCATGGCTCACCTATTTTAGAAAGTGCCTCTTCAAGCAAGTTTAAATCAGCTGTTTGCTTTTCATGTGTTTCTATTTCATTGTCTACCGGTACCGTTTCCTTATGTAATTCAATTGATGGAAAATACCGGCTTTGTTGCTGAAGTCTTTTTAGCCATAACCTCCTGCACACTGAATACAGGTAGGTTTTTATCTGGCAACTTAAAACAAATGAGTCTGATCTCGCTTTCTCAAACAGAACAATCATTGCCTCCTGGAAAATATCTCGTGCGTCTTCGGGATATCCGTTGTTTTTGACTATAAAAGCCTGGATCATAGAGTAATTCTCCCGGTAAATTGTTTCAACAGCATCAGTATCATTGGCCGCGAGACCTTGTAACAACTCTTGCTCCTGTTCGTATATATTCACTCGGCTGTTATTAATACTTATAATGTGGAAAAGTAACCCAAAAAAATCATGAAAAAATTTTTTCGGAATGGGTTACCTTTTAAAAGTAAGTGTATTAACTAAAAATAAATCATAAAAATCTAAATTAATTAAAATGAAAAAAGTACTGATTGTTCTTGCAACTTCTGCATTACTCGCGGCGTGTAACGATAGCTCAACCTCAAGCACTGAATCTACATCAGATTCTACGATGATGTCAACTGATAGTTCAGCTATGGCTCCGGCTATGACTGATTCATCTTCAATGATGAGTGATTCAACTCAAATGAGTGCTGATACCACAATGAAAAAATAATTCCCCGTAATTATTTAATATAATTTTTATTTGACAGGCAATCTAAAGCCGTTTCTTTTTAGAGACGGTTTTTTATTATTGTGAGAGTCATTTTCAGTCGCATGCTATAAGCCGCCTTTAAAATTTTTCAGCACTTATAAAAAATAGATTGGTAAATTCATTACACATGCTTATTTTTGAAAAATCAAAATATGAACATCACAAAAGCAAATACCCAGTTTTATTTTACCTACTATTTTAGAAGTAGGCCGGGAAGCTTTTGTTAAAACTGATAAAAGGTAAACATAAGAAGTCCCGGCCTCCGAGCCGGGACTTTTGTATTATATGAATAAAAGAATTTCTATACAAGGGTTTGAAGGAAGCTTTCACCAGGTAGCTGCAAGGCAATTTTTTGGGAATGCCGTAGAAGCTATTTGTTGCTCCACCTTTCGCGAGGTGGTTTCAATTGCCGCTGATAAAAATAAAAGTGATGGTGGTATAATGGCAATTGAAAATTCGCTTGCGGGAAGTATTTTACCAAACTATAGCCTGTTGCAAAAAAGCCACCTGAAAATTGTGGGAGAAATTTATCTGCACATAAGACAAAACCTCCTCATAAATCCCGGTGTGAAGTTGGAAGATATAAGGGAAGTACACTCGCACCCAATGGCGCTCTTACAATGTATGGATTTTTTGGAGAAATACAACTGGAAATTAATTGAAACAGAAGACACCGCCCTTAGCGCCAGACATGTTCATCAGCACAGAAGCAAACACATTGCAGCTATTGCAAGTAAACTTGCAGCTGAACTTTACGAGTTACAGATAGTTGCTCCCAATATTCATACACTTAAAAATAATTACACAAGATTTTTGGTTTTGGAAAATCCTGAGTCGGCAAAAGATATAGCGGACGCTGACAAAGCTTCTGTTAATTTCCAAACAGATAATTCAAAGGGCAGCCTTGCAAAAGTGCTTACTAAAATTGCAGATGGCGATATTAATTTAAGTAAGCTTCAGTCGTTACCTATTCCCGGTAGTGATTGGAAATATTCTTTTCACGCAGATCTTGAGTTTTCAAATTTAGACCAGCTTAACAGGGTCATAAAAAATATTACACCCATAACAGAGGCTTTAAGAATTTATGGGGTTTATAAAAGAGGCAAATAATGCAGGTAGCAAAAAGACTAGATGGGATCGGCGAATATTATTTCTCGCGGAAATTACGGGAGATTGACGAGATGAATAAAGCCGGCAAAAAGGTTATCAACCTGGGCATCGGGAGTCCCGACAGGCCGCCGCATCCCGGTGTGATCAAACTATTGCAGGAGGAAGCCGCGAAGTCTAACACCCATGCCTACCAGAATTACAAGGGTAGTCCCGTTCTGCGAAATGCGATTGCAAACTGGTATAAGAAATGGTATGATGTTGAACTAAATGCCGACACTGAAATATTACCGCTCATTGGAAGTAAAGAGGGTATCATGCACATCTGCATGACTTACATAAATGAAGGTGATATGGTTTTAATTCCAAATCCCGGTTATCCAACCTATAGAAGTGCGGCAGCTATTGCCGGCGCTAACGTTGTTGATTACATGCTGAAAGAAGAAAACAATTGGTATCCTGATCTGCGGGAATTGGAAAGAATGAATTTAAAAAAGGTGAAGTTAATGTTTGTAAATTATCCGCATATGCCGACCGGCCAATTGCCGACCAGGGAATTTTTTATGGATTTAATTGCCTTTGCAGAAAAACATGATATTCTAATAGTCCATGATAATCCCTACAGTTTTATTTTGAATAAAAATCCCTTGAGTTTGCTAAGTATCGAAGGAGCAAAAGATGTTGCTATAGAGTTGAACTCATTAAGTAAAAGTCATAACATGGCCGGCTGGAGAGTGGGAATGCTATCAGGAGCTAAAGAAAAAATTGATGAAGTGCTTAGGTTTAAAAGTAATATGGACAGTGGTATGTTTTTGCCTGTTCAATTAGCCGCAGCAAAGGCATTGGAATTAGACCAGGAATGGTATGATGAGGTGAATACAGTTTATAAAAATCGCCGGGAAAAAGTTTTTGGCTTGTTAGAATCACTGAGTTGTTCATTTGCAAAGGACCAGGCAGGGATGTTTGTGTGGGCATCTGTTTCATCGGGATATAAAGATGGGTATGAATTGAGTGATAAAGTTTTGAATGAATCAAATGTTTTCATTACACCGGGTGGAATTTTTGGTGATGCCGGCAACAGGTATATAAGAGTAAGCTTATGTACAGCTGAGGAGAAAATCGAGGAAGCTCTTCAGAGAATTAGAAATTAAGAATCGAATTAGTTGACTATGTTCAATAATGTTACCATAGTGGGTGTTGGATTAATAAGTGGCTCTTTTGCCCTGGCATTAAAGGAAAAGGGATTTGCGAAAAAAATAATTGGCGTAAGCAGAACTAAAACAAGTTTAGATAAGGCCAAAGAGCTTGGAATTATAGATGAGGGATTACCATTAGAAGATGCGGTACAGCAAAGTGATTTTATTTATGTAGCAATTCCGGTGGATGCCACGATACCTGTGATGCAGCAGATAATGGACATGGTAAGCGAAAAACAAATTGTAGCAGATGCGGGTTCAACCAAGCATGCTTTATGTAAAGCACTATCAACTCACCCTATGCGAAATCGTTTTGTTGCAACACATCCTATGTGGGGTACAGAGTTCAGTGGTCCGGAAGCTGCTGTGAGAGGAGCTTTTAGCGGAAACGCATGTGTTATCTGTGAAAAGCAAAAAAGCGATAGCGCTGCTCTTACTTTGGTGGAAGATATTTATAAAGAATTGGGTATGCACATCATTTATATGAATGCTGAAGACCATGATATGCATGCCGCTTATGTAAGTCACATATCGCACATCACTTCTTTTGCGCTGGCCAATACAGTATTGGAAAAAGAAAAGGAAGAAGATGCTATTTTTGAGTTAGCAAGCGCCGGTTTTGAGAGCACCGTACGTCTTGCAAAAAGTAATGCAGCAATGTGGGTTCCTGTTTTTCAGCAAAATAAGGAAAATGTGCTTGATGTTTTAAATGAGCATATTTCCCAGTTAAGAAAATTCAAAAGCTGTCTTGAAAAAGAGAATTATGAGTATTTGAATGAGCTTATTATAAATGCAAACAAGATTAAGAAAGTACTTAAACCTAAATAAACAAAACAATTAAAAAACAACCAACAAATAATTTTTTCTCTTCAATTATTTTACGATGCAAACACAAACAAAACCAATGAAAGAATTAATGCAGGAAAAATGGCTTAAACGTCCCCTCATAATCAGCGGACCCTGCAGCGCCGAAACAGAAGAGCAAGTGCTGGAAACTGCGACGCGGCTGGCAAATACCGGGAAGGTGGATATCCTCCGTGCGGGAATATGGAAGCCCAGAACCAAACCGGGAATGTTTGAAGGTATTGGAATGAAAGGTTTACCCTGGATGGCCCAGGCTAAAAAAATTACAGGCCTTCCGATTACTGTGGAGGTAGCTACTGCAAAACATGTGGAGGATGCATTGCATTTTGATGTTGACATGCTTTGGATTGGTGCAAGAACAACGGTAAATCCTTTCAGTGTGCAGGAAGTTTGTGATGCGTTGCGTGGAGTTGATGTTCCTGTACTCATTAAAAATCCCATAAACCCCGATCTTGAATTATGGTGCGGAGGCATTGAACGTCTTCAAAAAGTGGGAATGAAGCAAGTGGGAATGATTCATCGAGGATTTTCAAACTATGGCAACACCGAATTCAGGAATGCCCCAATGTGGCATCTGCCTATTGAAATGAAGAGAAGGTTTCCGGGTATGTTGTTGATATGTGACCCATCACACATTTGTGGTAACCGTACTTTACTGCAAGCAATATCACAAAAAAGCATTGACCTGGATTTTGGTGGCCTGATGATTGAAAGCCATATTGATCCTGATAATGCCTGGAGCGATGCCAAACAGCAGGTAACTCCCGAACGGCTTGCAGAAATACTGGACGGTTTAATCTGGCGCATCGAAAATACTGATGAGAAAGAGTTTCTAACGGCATTGGCTACACTGAGGGAGCAAATCAATCATATAGATGATGAACTACTCACGCTTATAGGGCAGAGAATGAAAATTGCCGATAAAATAGGAGAGTATAAAAAAGCTAACAATATTACTATTCTGCAAACCAATCGCTGGAATGATATACTGGCGAAGGCATTTACAAAAGGTGAAAGATTAGGATTAAGTAAAGAATTTATAACAAAGTATTTTGACGCTGTCCATCTTGAAAGTATCAATCACCAGAATAAAGTAATGAATGATTAGTAATAAAATATTGCCTGAGCAATATAAATTTTCAGGAAAGACAGTTGACTTTTTTTTCAATGCAGATTTTTCAATTATTGAAGAAAAGCTTCAAAAAGCCAAAACCATTTTCATAACAGATGAAAACGTACTTGCTGCGCACTCCAAAAAGTTTTCAGGCCGGGAAACAATTACAATTAAGGCAGGAGAACAATTTAAAAACCAGGAAACTGTTGATTCCATAATCAATCAGCTTATCAATTTACATGCCGACAGGCAAACATTTATTGTAGGAATAGGCGGTGGTGTTGTAACAGATATTACGGGTTTTGTTGCGTCAATATATATGCGTGGAGTAAAATTCGCATTTGTACCTACAAGTATTTTGGCAATGGTAGATGCAAGCGTTGGTGGTAAAAACGGGATAGATGTAGGCGTTTACAAAAACCTGGTTGGCGTGGTAAATCATCCTGAATTTTTATTGTATGATTATTCTTTTTTAGAAACATTGCCCGATTCCGAATGGGTGAATGGATTTGCGGAAATAATAAAACATGCCTGTATAAAAGATAGAGGTATGTTTAATTACCTGGAAGAAAATTCGCTGTCAAAATTTCAATCTTCATTGCATGATATCTCAACACTTATAAAAAAGAATGTTGATATAAAATATAAAGTAGTTGCAAGTGATGAGCTTGAAACCGGCGAAAGAAAGCTGCTCAATTTCGGGCATACAATCGGGCATGCAATCGAGAACACAAGTAAGCTTGATCATGGGCATGCAATAAGTATAGGAATGATTGCGGCTTGTCGTATTTCCGAAGCGATAAATAATTTTCCCCCGGGAAAAACCCGGCAGATAGCGGAACTTCTGACTAAGTATGAACTTCCTGTTGTGTTTACATCAGACAGGCAAAAAACCTGGGAAATATTGCTGCATGATAAAAAAAAGTCAGGCAACAACATGAGTTTTATTGTGCTGGAGGAAATCGGCGCAGCTTCGGTAAAATCAATCTCACTTGATCATCTACATAAAATTTTCAACAGTATATCGTGACAGTTACCGTTTCCCCATCTTCTGTGTCAGGAAAAATACAAGCGCCTTCATCAAAGAGTTCTATGCAAAGGGCGTGCGCTGCCGCACTTATTAATGACGGCACTACAATCATTGACAATGCAGGAAGCAGTAATGATGAACAAGCTGCTAAAAAAATTGTAGAAAAATTAGGAGCTTCGGTTGATGCCGTTCGTAAACAGGTCATTATTACTTCCAACAAACATATTTTTTCGTCAACTTACCCGGGTAAACATTCAATTATTTCCTGCGGGGAAAGCGGCCTGTCTCTGAGAATGTTTACTCCACTTGCCGCACTTTTCAAATATGAGATTACTCTCACAGGTGAAGGAAGTATTTTGTCAAGACCGGTTGATTTTTTTGAAGATATATTTCCACAACTAGGAGTTGAGGTAAGGACAAACGATGGGAAAGTGCCTATTGTTTTAAAAGGTCCGCTGCAACCAAAAAATATTACTGTAGATGGTTCATTGAGCTCCCAGTTTTTAACGGGCTTACTAATGGCTTATGCAAAAGCGTGTAAGGTACCCGTTAGTATCAGTGTGAGAGACCTGTCGAGCAAACCATATATTGACCTCACGTTAGATGTGTTAAAACATTTTGGCTTTCATTTGGAAAATGAGCATTATGAAAAATTTACTATTTTTCCCCGGACTTCAGCCAGTGAGCACAGCGTAAAATATACTGTTGAAGGAGACTGGAGTAATGTTGCATTTCTATTGGTGAGTGGCGCTATAGCCGGCGAAGTAACTGTGAAAGGTGCAGACTTAAATTCATCGCAGGGAGACAAGAGAATAATTAATGCCCTTGAATCATGCGGAGCATCAATACATATCAGCAAGAAGGAAATCAGTGTAAAAAAAAATAATTTAAATGCATTTGATTTCGATGCAACGCACTCGCCTGATTTATTTCCTCCATTGGTTGCACTGGCGGCTTATTGCAAGGGAGCTTCCACTATTCGAGGCGTTTACAGGCTTCTCCATAAAGAAAGCAACAGGGCAAAAACGTTACAGGCAGAATTTGCAAAAATGAGGGTCGGCATCGAACTAATGGGCGACGTTATGATAGTAAAGGGGGCGAGCCAGGTAAAAGGAGCAAAAGTTACGTCACATAATGATCACCGCATTGCTATGGCCTGCGCAGTTGCGGCACTTGGAGCAAAAGGAAACACGACCATACATGAAGCCGGCGCCGTAAAAAAATCATATCCATCTTTTTTCGGCGATTTGAAATTACTAAAAGCATCCCTGCAAATTTCATAAGCAATACATTTGCTTTTTTTTGAACAGATTCGACAACTTATTGAAGCTTGTCGAATCTAAATCTTAATTGAATGTCTTATACAGTAGCAATAACAGGTCGTCCAAATGTGGGGAAAAGTACTTTTTTCAATCGGTTACTGGAGCAACGGAAAGCTATTGTTGATGACATAAGCGGAGTTACCCGTGACAGGCAATATGGAGTTGCCGATTGGAACGGGAAAACTTTTAATGTGATAGATACCGGCGGTTTTGTGGCTCATAGTACAGACGTTTTTGAAACTGAAATTCGCAAACAGGTGCATATTGCCATGGAGGAAGCCAATGCCATAATTTTCATGACGGATGTTACAACAGGAATAACAAACCTTGACCAGGAAATGGCGGAATTGTTACGGCGTTCAACCAAGCCTGTTTATCTCGTGGTGAATAAAGTTGACAATCACGCACGACTCCTCGAGGCGTCAGAATTTTATAGCCTTGGCTTTAAAAAAATCTTTTTTGTCTCGTCAATCAGCGGAACAGGAACAGGCGAGTTACTTGATGAAATCTGCTCGGTAATACCCGAAGAAAAAGAAGAAGAAAAAACAGGTATTCCAAAGTTTGCGATTATCGGGCAGCCTAACGTCGGTAAATCTTCTCTTCTTAATGCCTTAACGGGTAAAGAGCGTACTATTGTAAGTGAAATTGCCGGAACAACAAGAGATTCTATCCACACGACTTATAATCTTTTTAATAAAGAGTTTGTTTTAATAGATACAGCTGGTATTCGTCGTAAGACGAAGGTGAACGAAGATCTTGAATTTTATTCGGTGATACGTGCGGTAAAAGCCATGGATGAAGCCGATGTATGCCTGATTGTTCTTGAGGCAAAAAATGGAATTACTGCGCAGGATCTGAATATTTTTTCTTCGGCTGTGAAAAAAGGAAAGGGGATTGTGATATTGGTAAACAAGTGGGATGTTATGGAAAAAGAAACAAACACGGCACGTGATTATGAAAAATTATTAAAGCAAAAACTGGCGCCGTTTAAAGATGTTCCTATCATGTTTATATCTGCCACGGAGAAACTGCGCATTTTGCAATCCATGGAGATGGCAATAAAGGTGTATGAAAACCGGCAGCAAAAAATTCCCACTTCAAAATTAAATGAGGTGATGTTGAAAGCAGTGGAAGCTTATCATGCCCCGGTGGTAAGAGGTCATCCGATAAAAATAAAGTATGTAACACAACTACCAACAGTGGTTCCTTCTTTTGCATTTTTTTGCAATTATCCTGATGATATTAAAACGCCTTATAAAAATTATCTTGAAAATCAGTTAAGGGAGAAATTCAATTTAACCGGCGTGCCCATCCGTATTTTTTTTAGAAAAAAATAGGCCTGGTTATTGATCGGTGAAAATTGTTACCTTTCTTTTATTAAATTTTACATTTTTAAGAATCTAAAAAACAACATTATGAAAAAACTTTTTGCAATAGTAGCTATTGCTGCTTTTATGACAGCCTGTAACGATAGTGGTTCTTCTGACACAGACACCACGAAAGACTCTGTAATGATGAGCACCGAACCAACGACTGAAATGACGCCAATGGTAGCAACTGATGGCAGCATGACCATGAAAGACGGAAAAATGATGGTAATGAAAGATGGTCAATGGGTGGGCATGGACCAGGAGATGACCTGTACTGATGGGTGCAAAGTAAAACCTGACGGAGAAGTAGTGATGAAGGATGGCGAAAAGATGATGATGAAAGAAGGCGAGATGATTGATAAAGACGGTCACATGATGGACGCCAACGGCAAAATGATGGATATGAAAATGGATGATCACATGATGAAGGATTCAATGAAATAAGATTCGTTGATAAATAATTTATCGATGTATAAATCCCCTCTTTTTCGGGGATTTTTTTGTGCGTCGATGCAACGCGTAATTTATTTGTATACCAGTTTGGTGGTCTGTTTATTGTCAGGGAGATGGGATTGCTTTTCACTTTCTAAATGGTTTTTTATGACCAAAAACCCAATCAAAATAATAAGAAGAATGAGAATAATAAAAAGATATAGCCAGGGAAGATCTTTTATTTGACGCTTTAATTTTTTTGATTTCTTTTTTTCAAGCTGCTTTCTAAGGTTGTTATTAAGTTGCTCCACATGGGCTGTGATATCTTTATTTTTGAGTTTTTCCAGGCCTTCTACGGCATCATTCATCATTTCAGAGTCAACCAGTGCTTTTTCAAAATCGTGCTTTTCATCTCTGGATAACTTATCGCTCAGGTAATCCATCAGTTTCTGATTGTCAATATCCTTATTGCTATTTGATAATATGTTTAACAGTTCATCACTCATGTTATTTACGCTTTACGGAGTACGTTGTACGATGTTTGCGTTTTTCAATTTCAAATTTCTCATTTTTAAATGCATCAATTTTTTTCCAACATCAATTTTAAATTTCTCTTTCCATTTTGAATATAACTTTTCACCTGCATTGTCGTAAAGCCGGTTATCTCTGCAATTTGTGCATAAGACTTTTTTTGCAGGTAAAACAAACTTACACATTGTTGCTGTTCCTGGTTTAGATTTTTCATTGCTTCTTTCATTCTGTTTAAAAGCACATCTTTCTCCAGGAATGAAATTTTATCTTCGTTCTCATCAGTTACCCCTGTAATATATTCATTCAATTCCACCGGTATCTTTCCTTTATCCCGGAGTTTCATAAGACAATGATTTTTGGCTATCATATAGATCCAACTCTTAAAGTATTCTACTTTATATTTATGAAGCTCATTTATGATTTTAAAAAAAATTTGCTGGACACAATCTTTCGCATCTTCCTCATTTTTCAGATATTTCATGCACACACCCAGCAGCAGGAGTGTATATCGCGGAAGCAAAATTCCCAGCCATTCATTATCATGATCCCTGTAAAAGTTTTGAAGCAATTCACTATCACTTAAACCGCTATACTTTTGCAATTTCAAGGCTGCTTTATAATTTGTCTATTGAGATGTAAACATAAATAATTTCCATAATTTACATTTGTTAGCCAATCTAAGGATTTCGGTGGAGAAATAAATTTTACAACTAATATGCAATATACTGTTTGCTGTGTGCCTGTGAGCCCTTTGAGGCGTGAACCGTCGCATAAATCTGAAATGATAACTCAACATTTATTTGGTGAAAAATCGGTGATTGTTGAAAAAGGAGATGACAATGCGATGGCCGTCGGGTGGGTGAAAGTTATTTTAAAATATGATGGCTATGAAGGCTGGTGTCAATCCAGTCATATTACTGAAATTGATGAAAAGCATTATACGAATGTTGATAAAGATCTTACATCGGGATGGATAAACGAAATTGACTATAATGGCCACAGGATGTATGTTCCTTTTGGAAGCTCTTTAAGCGCTTTCAACAACGGGCGGGCTTTCTGGAGAAAAAATTCTGTTCAGTTTAAAGGTGAAGTATGGAACCCCGAGGAGATAAAAATAACGTCTAAAGTTATCAGGCAGGTTGCCTATAAATATCTTAATACTTCCTATTTATGGGGCGGTAAATCAGTTTTTGGAATTGACTGCAGCGGCTTTGCGCAGATGACTTATAAGTTCTTGAATATACATTTACCGCGTGATGCCTGGCAGCAGGCTGAGAAAGGCGAAGTCTTGAATTTTTTACAGCAGGCACGTTGCGGCGATCTTGCTTTTTTTGATGATGATGAAGGCCGCATTACCCATGTGGGCATTTTGCTCAGTGAACATGAAATCATACATTCATCAGGTAAAGTGCGCATTGATAAAATTGACACACAGGGTATTCTAAATCTTGAAACAAAGCAACGAACTCATAAGCTGCGTATAATAAAAAGATATTATTAGATTACGTAACCTGAGGTTATCGATAACTTTTACTACTCCATAACCGGAAGTGTGTTTTTCTTTGAACTTAATATCTTCAATGCTATATAAAATGTAGGTATTAATAAAACAATGTCTGCTATATGCGATAGCCAGGGGTTCTTGAAATACGGCTCATAGGGAAAAAGATTCCTGCGAGGCAAAATAATAAAGCTGCCCATGGCGAAATTAATTTTAACCTGAAAAAATTTATTCCCAATATCAAAATACTCAAAGGAAATAATGGGCCGGACGCAAATAATAATATTTGGGAGGTGACTGGATAGTCAGACAATGCCTGTAAATATTCCTTGTGTGAAATATAAATATGGAAGTTAAATAGCCGAGAAATGCAAAGCAAACGCCGCTTATACATCCGAACACAGCCACCCATAAGCCCCATATTGAATAATAGGGCATTTTATTTTTGAATAGCAAGAAAATACCTGTAAAGCCATGTATCCAGAAAAACATGGACAAAATAATCAACGTTGCCGATGGAACGTTGTATTCGCCTTCATTCCAAAAGAAAGTAGATGCAGCAAATAGTAATGAAGCAATTATCAATGAAAATCCGTGGGCGTTTCTTTCGGCCTTTAATGCTGGAGATATCATAAGCGAAGTTCATTTTGATAATCGAAAAAATTTCCACTTATCGCATTCACAAAACCGGCTATGTTTGTTTTTTCGCAACTGCCGAAACTGCATCTTTTTTCGAATCATCGTCATCGCTTATTTTCTTATCAATGAAAAGCATTTTTAGTGCGATCAATATCATAAGCACGGCAAATATTTTTCTTACAGTTTCCTGTGGAAGACTTAATGCTATTTTGCTTCCAAAATAGCTGCCGAGTAAAAACCCAAAAGACACAAGCCACACAGACCGCATATCAACATAGCCCGCTTTATAGTATTGTAAGACGCCTAAAATTCCAATAGGTAACAATAAAATTCCCAGCGAAGTTCCCTGGGCCTCTTTTTGCGAAAAACTCAAAAAATAAATAAGTGAAGGGACAATTATAATTCCGCCCCCCACACCCACAAGGCCGCCCATAACTCCTGCCGCCAGCCCAACCAGTAATAATATGATGATAACCTGCAAGCTCATTTGATTAAATTGAATTATTTTGGAAAAGTTTGTTTATAAAATTCGATGGATTCATTAATTATTTCAAATGCTTTCTCTTTTGATTGAAAATCATTTATTTCAACTTTTTTATTTTCTAAAACTTTATACTGCTCAAAATAGTTTTTCAGTACTGTAAGAAAATGTTGTGGCAAATCACTCATGCCTTTAATATAATTGACAGTAGGGTCTTTGGCGGCCACCGCTATTATTTTATCATCGATTAGTCCTGAATCAATCATTTGCATATTACCGATTACAGAAGATTCTACCAGGCATAGCGGCTGTATAGATTCGGAGCATATCACAAGTATGTCAAGGGGATCACCATCTTGTCCCAGTGTTTGTGGGATGAGACCATAATTGACAGGATAATGAAATGAAGAGTAAATCACCCTGTCTAATTTAAGTAATCCCGTTTTTTTATCAATTTCATATTTCGATTTAGAACCTTCGGGAATCTCAATTAATGCATTTACTATTTGCGGTGCATCTTCTCCATAATGGGCGCCGTGCCAGGGATGTAGAACGTACATAATTTTGTTTTACAGATTTTTAAATTTTTTTTAGGTCAAGGGGCAAAATAATCATAGAAAAATTAGTTGGTAGGTCAGTAGTTGCACAATAGAAGGCGAAGCAACGACTAAATGAAAGATATACACTTCATTTATTCCCCGCCCTGTATCTTATAACTTCAGCTTTCTCAATTGTTATTAATCCTCCCGATTTTGTTTGTTCGAACAGTTGCTCAACTTTTTTTGTAAATTCTCTTATCTTTTCTTCCGTATCAACGATTTCAATTACTAAAGGTAAGTCAGAAGAAATTTCAAAGAGTTTTGTTGTATGAACCTTACTGTTGGCACCAAAACCCATAATTCCTCTTGTAACTGTTGCACCTGAAAGAGACTGCTTCTTGGCCTCAAAAACAATAGTTTCGTACAATGGTTGTTGCCCCGACTTGTCAGACTCACCAATAAAAATCCGTAGAAGTTTTGCAGTAGGATTTGCTTCCATTGTTATAAAAATTTAATTAAAGAAATACCTGCGAAAGTTGCAATTAAGCCAATTACAACACTACATAAAATGTAAATAAAGGCATGCCATAGTTGTCCATCTCTAAGTAAGGCCACGGTTTCATTTGAAAACGAAGAGAAAGTAGTAAACCCGCCTAAAAGCCCCGTTACAAGGAAGAGTCTCCCTTCCATAGTAAAGTTTCCACGTTCACTAAGAGCAAAAACGACACCTATAAAAAAACAGCCAATAATATTTACGCCCATAGTTCCGAAAGGGAACGCCGATAGAAATTTATTTTGAATAAACTGAGCTAAGAAATACCTGAATAAACCCCCGATACAACTTCCAATACCGATCGCTAAAATTATTTTCATTCTGTATTGTTTAGATTTATTCCCCGAAAAAGAATACAAAGACTACATACCGGTGAATGTAAATTTAAAATCAACCAGCCATTCATTATTTTTCTTTACCATTTTTAATTTTGCTGGTTTGTTCTTATAAGTATTCGAATAAGTAATGATGGTAACTGAATCTGATATTGCTTGTGTGGAATCAATAATAATATTGGCATCCCTGTAACCTTCTTTTTCATCATTACTTCTTTGACTGTTGAAGTCTCTCAATCCGTCTAAATATTCAATATTTGTACTATCCTGTAAAATATATTTTCTGGCTTCGTCATAATCTCCTTTCAGAGATGCCTCTATAAATCCCCGTCCGGATTCTAACGGATCGCCTTTTCTTACTTCGGCAGCACGATTGCAGGCACAAAGTACAAGTGTAATTATAGCCAGGCTTACTATTTTGTTCATGTATGTATTTTAAAAAAACTAAGGTAATTATCTTTCTGCGGTAAATAAAAAACACCTCAACAGAGGTGTCACGATTACCATGTATTTAAATAAAATCACTTGGCATTTTCTTTTGCCTCGTTCAGCATTTTATTAGCGCTGTCAAGCATTTTCTGAGCCTGTTGCATCCCCTCTGCCGAGATAGAATCAATCTGTTTTAATGAACGGTTGTTGATACTTTCCAGAGAATCATTCATCCCGTTATGCATTCCTCCAAACCCGTGTTCTTTCATTTTCTTCATTCCCATTTCCATAAGTGTAGATTTGTCAAAAGCAACTTTCCAATCTCCTCCCTCTTTTTTAAGTGTAAAATCTGTCGACTCGCCTGATTTTTTTTCTGTGACAGGTACAATAGCTTTATCGCCTGTTATAACCGCATCGCCTAAAGCAATATTTTCTTTTTTATACATGGAAGTAACATCGTTCTCCGAAACCCTCTGCATGCCCATCTGCACCATACTTAGCATACCTTCACTGTCTTTGGTTGTTAATTTCTTTACTGTTTCAAAATCTTTTTTTGCCAATGCATCAAAAAAATTCATCAACACAACTTTTGGATCACCGCCTCCCGATTTGCAGCCGGCTAATAACAATACTGCTACTGTCATGAACGGCAAAATAATTTTCTTCATAAAAAGTTTTTTTGTTTTGTGGGCAAATGTAAATAGTAATTTATAATTACCATTATTTCATGCTGAATATTACGTGTTTTATTTCAGTGCAGCCGGGATTGATATACAGATTATCAGGAGCTATAAATTCTATATGATTAAGCGTAGTGGTTGATAGTAAGATCCTTTTATTACAAGCCCGTTCGATGGATTTGTACACGAACTCCGAGCAATACATTCTTTCATCGGAAACAAGATTAAACTGCATATCGAACATAATTCCTTGTCTATACAATTCTTGTATGATAGTTTGCAAACGGTCATTTTCTTTAGTACTTAATTTATACCTGAAAATTCCAAAGCCCCGGTTTTCAAAAGGATTACAAAACACTTCGAACGGATCACGTCTTAATTTTTGATCAGGATTCCATTCGCCTCCGATTGAATGGTAAACGAAAATTGAATCATGTTCAATACTGGCAATCCCGCAATGCGAATACGTATTGTCTTTAAGCGATAGCCGGCGCATTGTCTCACTGGTGAAATCTCTGCCGGTTCGCATAATAAGGTCTCCTTTTTTTACAATTTTTGAATTTAGGTAGATAGCCTCAAGTGCGGCACTTATTTTTTGTTCAGCCTGCAGAGAATCTTTTTTTGAAATTGATAAAACGCCGTTGTGACTTTTATCGCAGGCAACTATAAAAAATAAAAGGCAGCATAAAAGCCACCTTTTGTTTACTATTTTTTTTACAATAAAATTCATTTATGATTTTCCATTTCTTTTATTTTTTCTTTATCGTAGGCCTTAATTATAGCCTTGACCAGCTTATGTCTTACCACATCTTCCTCATCGAGTTCTACGTAACCAATGCCATCAATATGCCGGAGTATCCTTGCTGATTTTTCAAGCCCGCTTTTTATTTTTGGAGGAAGGTCTATTTGGGTGATGTCACCCGTTATGATCGCTTTTGCATTAGCACCTATTCTTGTTAAGAACATCTTTAGTTGCAGGTCAGTTGAATTTTGGGCTTCATCCAGAATTATAAAAGCATTATCAAGTGTACGGCCACGCATATACGCAAGAGGGGCAATTTCGATAGTACGTGTTGTCATGTAATATCCCAGTTTATCGGCTGGTATCATATCATCGAGTGCATCATAAAGGGGTCTTAAATACGGGTCAATTTTTTCTTTGAGATCTCCCGGGAGAAATCCAAGATTCTCTCCCGCTTCTACAGCCGGTCGAGTAAGAATAATTTTTTTGACCTGTTTATTTTTAAGGGCTCTTACCGCAAGAGCAACTGCCGTGTAAGTTTTTCCGGTACCCGCTGGTCCAATTGCAAATACAATGTCGTTTTTATCAACCGAACTTACCATCACCTTTTGATTAGCAGTTCGTGCTCTTACTGTTTTGCCATTGGGGCCAAAAACCAAAATGTCATTTGGATTTCTTTCAATAAAATTATCAATGACTTTTTCGTCATCGCCGCCAAGAATTTGTTCAAGATAGTTCTCGGTCATATGTCCGTTTCGTTCCAAATATTGCACTGCAAGATTTATTTTATCCCTGGCATCTTCAATCTGTTCCGGGGCACCGCTTAGTTTTATTTGTGTACCACGGCTAAGAATTTTAAGACGGGGAAATTTCTTTTTTAAAATATCAAGTTTACCATTGTTAACTCCAAAGAATTCAATCGGGTTTACGGTTTCCAGGTTAATAATTGTTTCTGTCAATCGGGTTTACGTTTAAATATGAGAAATTTCAATCTTTGCAAAATCATTTTTCAGCGTAATCAAATATAAATATCGGAAAAAATCCTTTACTAAATTACTTATGCACATGCAGTTGAAAAAGTTAAATATAAAGGGTTAACGATTGCTTCATAATTATATTTTCCCGGAGCGGATTAAATTATTTTAATAATTTCGGTATTAAAACTTATAGACAAATGAAAAAAAGTATATCAATTATTGTTGGCTGTGTTATCAGCATATTTTTCTTCCAGGCGTTTTCTGTATCAAATGATCCGGAATATAAAAATCTTAAAATTTTGCCGAAAAATATTTCCAAGCATGACCTTGACAGTGTAATGCATCATTTTTCTCAATCACTTGGTGTAAAGTGTAATTTTTGTCATGTGAATAATGGCCCCAAAGATTGGGATTTTGCCAGTGATGCAAAACCTGAAAAGAACATGGCACGCAAGATGATGCAGTTAGCAATTGATATTAATAAAAATTATTTTGTTCAAATGGAAATGGACATGGATATGGAACACGGGCAAATGGATAAGGATCACCCGGATTCAATGGAACATCACATGGATCACATGGATATGTCAAAAATGGATACTACCGGCATGAACAATACCCAATATATGCTGATGTCCGTAACCTGCTATACGTGCCACAGAGGTGATGCACACCCCGAAAAGAAAATACCGGCAATGAAGGAAGGACAACGGCCGCCAGAGCCTCAAAAAAGTGTGGACGCAAAATAAAATGAAGGTTTGCAAACATTGTAACCTTGAAAGAAAGGGTAACTAAGGTTATCAATTTTATGATTTGACTACTCAATTTCGAATAACAGGAATTGGGTCTTTTCAATAAACTGGAAATTATTGTCAGCTACAAATAACAATGTTCTGTGACCATTTGGAAGTGTGGGCCCAAATGTAATGCCTTCGATATTATCTATGTAGAAACCGAGGGAATCCAAATTAAGAAGCATTTTTTTTGTAACGGTTTTTACCTCCGGTATGTTTTTTAAGGAAGCTATGTCATTAATATTTTCGGCAGTTGAAAGATCGGCTAAAAAAACTTTTACAGTACACGCCAATCTACCGGTAGAATAAGAGCGTTCAACTACCAGCAATTTATTTTTTCCGACAGACAAAATATCTGACACTCCATTTATTTTGAAAGCGCTTGCAGGAAAAGAAGGGTGTGCAACCGGATCAATTATATAAGCATATTGCGCCTCGGTTTTTTTTGAAGCCAAATCAAACTTTAAGATTCTTATGATTGCAGTTGAATCCTTTAACCCTGCCCGTGAGCCATCATTATATAATGGCTCTTCTACACTTACAAACAGCTTTTGATAATCTTCAGAAAACGTAAGGCCTTCGAAAACGCTATTTTGTCTTGGTCCCGTTTCGCTTTCACTCATATGTAATTGAGATGGTAAAATAAAAGTATCTATATAATTTCCATTAGTATTTATTTCCGTGATCGAGGGATCTTCAAGAACTATATTATTTGCTTTTACGATACGCTCTCCTTCACTGGTCCACACGAATGTATTGTTAGAGGGATTATAACGCATCGCTTCAGGGTCCGGAGTATGATAAGGATCTTTATGAGAACTGGGATAAAAATCGCCCGAACTGGTCTTCAGAAATTTAGTGTCCAGGAAAATGACGCTGTCGATTTTATTTTTGTTTATAATAATTTTTGCCTGGTAAAACCGTGCAGGGTTTCTTTCCGAACGGTCATCGCTTATCAGATAATATTCGTCTTTGTTAGCATTATAGTCAATTCCGGAAAGGCCACCTATAATTGTACTCTGAAAATTTTTATTGTAGGGTACATCATATTCACTTAAAAAGTTTAAATGATCTATACTTTCAGATTGTGTGGTGAGTCGTGGACTTACACATGAAGCAGTAAGAAAAATAAGAAATGAGATAAAAAAAATGGTAATGGCGGGCATAATTATGAATGTAAAACAAATTCCAGAAACCTTTTGTTATTGGTTAGGTAAATACCCCTTTGCAAATGGTTGCGTAATATTTAATTTTATACTGTATTTTTTATAAAATATAATAAAATATAAGTCATGAAAGAAGGTGATATAACCGAAAAAACAAGTACCACCCAGCCACGCTGGCTTACAATAGTAAGAATTGCTTTGGGTTTTACTTTATTCTGGAAAGGAATAACTTTTATCCGTGACTCCTCCGATCTCCATTTGATGTTACAAAAGATGCCTATAGATGTAGTCGGCAGCAACTACCAGTGGATTGCTTTCCTGATTACCTATATAAATTTATTGGGCGGATTGCTGATTGGCGTTGGTCTTTTTACAAGAACCTCAAGTATCATACAAATTCCGATTCTCATAGGTGCAGTATTTTTTGTAAACTCCCGCCAGGGCTTTAATCAGGGCACATCAGAACTTGTACTTTCCGTAATCGTTCTTATCCTTTTAATTCTGTTTGCAATAAAAGGAAGCGGAGTTATTTCCGCAGATGAGTATTTTCGAAGTTATTACAAAGCAGGTTCGGAAGAAGGAAATACAAAAAAGTTTTTTAAATGAATTTTTTGCGACGGGTTAATGGTAAAATTGATGAGATATCATTTATCTGGAAGCCTATTTCATTCAGACAGAGGTTATCTAAGCGCTTAAATCAATTCGCCCGGGAATAAAGGGTAAGGGTAGAAACTTAATTTATGCATAGTCGATTTTTCTTGTGCAATAAGATTCAATTTTCTTTTTCAGGTCTGCCGGATGGAAAGGTTTCAAAACATAGTCTGTAAATCCGGCTTCTGTTACCAGGGAATCCATATTTTCCAGCAGTGTAGCCGTAAAAGCAATTACAGGAGTTGTGATATTTTTTTCCCTTATTTTTTTTAGTGTAACATATCCGTTCATTTCCGGCATCTCCAGGTCCATTAATATGAGATCAAATTTGTGGTACTTTGCCAATTCCAGGGCATGGACCCCGGTAATGGCTACTTTAACCTGCATCTGCCATTTGCGTAAAAAGCTTCTTAAAATATTGGCATTAATTTCATTGTCTTCTACAATTAAAACCCTTATTCCCCGAATATCTTTTTTCCCCGGTTCTAAGAATATTTCATTGGTAATTTTCTGTATAACAGGTGGAGTGGTAACCTTAAATTGTAACGTAAAGTAAAACCTTGCACCTTTTTGCAACTCACTATCTACTTCAAGTGCGCCACCCAGCATGTTTACGAATTGCCTGCTGATGGTTAATCCCAGTCCGGTACCTTCATATTTTCTTTTTAACTCTTCAGAATGGATCTGTGAAAAGGCCTGAAAAATTTCTTCGTGTTTCTCTTTAGCGATTCCAATACCTGTATCTTTTACTTCGAAATAAAGAACGATATTTTTATCGGAGGATTCTTTAATTTCTACATTTAGTCCAACACTTCCGTCAATCGTAAACTTAAGTGAATTGGATAAGAGGTTTTTTAATACCTGGCTTAATTTTATCTGGTCACCCAATAAATAAATATTTTGCAATTTTTCTAACGGGAAATTTGTGATGAGATCAATGCCGTGGCTTTTGAATTGAAGATCAAAGGAAGAAATGACATTATTAAGGCAATTGATTAGATTAAAAGCTTTCTCTTTCACCTCCATTTTCTGAGCATCTATTTTACTAAAATCCAGGATATCGTTAATGATATTAAGCATGTGTTCGGATGAATAACGGATTACATCGATATGCTTTTTTAGATCTTCCTTTAAATTGGGGTTAGACAGTACTAAGTTGGAAGTGCCGATTATGCCATTGAGCGGGGTTCGCAATTCATGGCTCATACTGCTTAAAAAGCGAGCCTTTGAACTAATGGCATCTTCTACCTTTGCTCTCGCATTATTTACTTCATTTTTCGCTTCTTTTATTTCCGTAATATCTTTTATGGTCAGTACGTGGTATTCATATCCGTTAGGCGTGTCTGATAAAGTATTCGTATTTACCCAGCCATAAAAAGCTTTTTTTGTGTGGGTTATAAAACCTGCCTCTCCGGTCCATGCGTCTGAAATATTATTCATTAGCCGTTCAAGATTGGGACTGTCTGCGGCGAGATACCGCATCATCACCTGCGATATATATAAGCTTTTCAATTCTTTATCGGGTGGCAGTTCAAATAAGGATGTTACCTTTTTATTGGTTTCAATTATCTCCAGCGTTTCTTTATGATAAATAATACAGGCATCTGAAGTGGTTTGGAACAGCAACTCAAAAAATGCGCATTGTTTTGCAGAAGCCTTTGCCTTTCTTGTTAATAAAAGCTGCTGCACTTTAGCAAACAATCCATTGTGTGTATGATGCTTTTTAGAAATCAAGGCGATTTTTTTGAAGAAATCAGTATGGTGTCATAGGTCCCGGTCTGCCGGCGAGGGCATCCAATGGGAACTAACGTCGTTTCACAATTGACTTAACGCTGGTAGGATAACGTCTAAATCTCCATTTTATTTAATAATATAAATATTGGATCTCTTTTTGAAAAGGTTTCATTAAGTATTATTGCGGGAGAAATTATAATTTATAACTGTTTTCTTCGTTACATCCATAGTTAATTCCTGTTCAATGAAAAATTTTTCCTTCACATTTGATGAAAGATTGGATACAGAATTTTTGCTAAGTCTTTATGATGGCGATGCAGAACATGCCAGCATTGTTTTTAGCCAATTTTTACAAATGGCGCCTGCATTGATGAAAGAAATCGATGAAAGCTACCATAGCGGTATTGTTGAATCTTTTCGTCAAAAAGTACACAAATTAAAACCTGTGTTTAGTTTTGTTGGACTTACACAACTTACCGCCACCGCAGAAACGTTGGAAAAAATGTGTAAAGAAACTTCACATATAGATGAAGTGGGCGAAATGTACAAAGATTTAAAACACCATTATTCTCAAAACTTTCCGGTAATAGAAAACGAATTAAAACGTCTTAACGATCAAATAAATTAGCGTGTGAAATTTAAGTGTATCATTGTAGATGACGAACCTTTGTCCTTGAGTTTTTTGGAACGCTACTGCGAAAAGCAAGGTAACCTTGAAGTAACGGGCTCTTTTGCTGACGCTGAAACAGCTTTTGATTATCTCAAATGTAATGAAATAGATATTCTTTTTCTTGATGTGGAAATGCCCGGTATTACCGGATTCGAGCTTCTGGATAAACTATTGTATATGCCCAAAGTTATCCTCACAACATCCAAGACCGAGTATGCCTTCGATGCGTTTCAATATCACGTCACCGATTATTTAAAAAAGCCTTTTCCGTTCAACCGTTTCCAGGAAAGCGTTAAAAAGGTGACTGAATCTCTTAATAGTACGACTGTAGAAACTACCGCAGACGATATATTTATTAAAGCGGAAGGAAAATTTATCCGGCTTAACTACCAGGATATATTATATATTGAAAGTATGGGTGATTATGTAAAATATTTTACGTCCTCTAAAAACTATTTAACCCATAGCACACTTAAAGCAGTCGAAGAGAAAATGAATCCCCAACAATTCATGAAAGTTCATCGCTCCTATATAGTAAATCTGCGAAAAATTAAGGATATCCAGGATCACTCCCTTTTAATAGAGAGTAAGGTAATTCCTATAAGTAAATCATTGAAACCTGTCGTTATGGACAGATTAAATGTTGTGTAAGTCACCACAGCATTTTTTACGAAGAACCCAAATCAGCCATTTTTTTCTAACAGCAACAGGTCAATCTTGCATTGACGCATATCCCACAAGGCTAAAGTATTTTCTTTTGCGTGCTTAATAAATTCGCCGCTTATTAAGTGTCTGCAAATATCCACAACGGCAGAATTATCACATTCGTCGAAATATACTGTCCATTTAACGAAAAAACCAGCAAACAGTTGCGAAAGTAATACATCTTTGTATCAGCAAGCGGGAATAAACGCTTCTAACCTCCAAAGAAACAAACAGATCTAAATAAACTGCTTAAGATTTTCACTGGGTATTCTGAAAAAATGTCTCTCTCTAAAGGAGACATTTTTGTTTATGCTTTTGCCGGATAAGTTTCTCTCTTCCTGGCATGTTTCCTACAAATTTTAGTTTCACACTTTCGGTCGTAAGAACTCTGCGCCAGGATAACCGTAGCCACAAGATAGCGTTAACGCCAAAATGATTCCATTAATCGAAGGAACTGATTCACTCAACGAAAACATGAAGTAATAATTACCAAAATTGAGCACTTTTACAATAGAAAGACGGTAAAATTACGGCGTAATGATGAGAAGAAAGCATACCAGTTTTACCGAAAACCTAAAAACAAGAAAAAAAAATTCAATTGCCATCCAAAAAGTATTAAAAACTAATAAAAAATATTGACTAATTACGGGGGATCATAGTTTTGCGGAAGGGGAAAAATGTTTTCCCCTTTTTCTTTTTTAAATAGTAGTTACTCAAAAGCATAACAGGAGCAGCGAAATATCAATTATTCTTAATGAGTAAGATCATCTAAACAATTATCTTTTCCAAGCCATCCAATTTATCCTTCTCTATCCAGGCCCCAAGACCTGTTGTATCCGGTACTTCAACAATTCCATTTTGTTTGTAATTTATTCCCCCGCTAACGGGGTCTTCTGAAAACATAAGGGGGGTATCAAAATCGCAGTATAAAATATTTTTGCTACTCAATGCTAAATGAGCATTCGCGGTCATGGCAATTTTTGATTCCATAAATCCGCCCACCTGCATTTTCATATTTTGCTTTTCAGCTAGTGAGATAATTTTCTTAGCATTTAATAAGCCGGCAGATTTCCCCAATTTTAGATTAAACATATCGCAGGCTCCTAATTGTATCAGTCTTTGTGCATCGTGGTGGTCACAACAACTTTCATCTGCCATAATTGGTATAGCACTTTTCTTCTTTACTTTTTTAAGATTAATAAAATCCCAACGTGGAATTGGTTCTTCACAAAACTGGATATTATACTGCTCTAATGATTGTAATATTTCGATTGCCGTTTTTATATCCCAGCCCTGGTTTGCATCAATGCGTAACGGAATTTTTTTGCCAACTGCTTTTCGTATAATTTTTATACGTAAAACATCTGCTTCCTTGCTTCCTCCCAGCTTTACTTTAATAACCTGGTAACCGGCCTCTTTTATCTTTAAAGCATCTGAAGCCATTTTTTGAGGTTCACCAATGCTTACAGTATAGTCGGTTACCAATGTTTTATTTTTCTCTCCCCCAAGAAATTTATACAATGGAATATTTTTATTTTTTGCAGCAACGTCATGCAAAGCGATATCAAAAGCACTTTTAATGCTGTTGTTTGCATAAATTATCTTGTTCATCACATCCATGCAATTGTCAATATCCAAAGGGTTTTTTTCTTTTAATGCTTTGGCAAAATATTGTCCTACTGTAAAACATGTTGACTGGCTCTCACCGTTAATAGTCATAAAAGGGCTGCATTCACCAAAACCGCTGATATCTTTATTTGTGCGGATCACCACAATTATATTTTCCACATTATATATCGGGCCAAGGGAAATAACAAAGGGTTCTTTTAAAGGAATGAATAATTTGTATAATTCTACTTGTGTAATTTTTAAATCCTGTGTTGTCATTTTTACATTTTGTGAATTAAAATCTTGCCAGCAATTTAAAATTAATTAACCTTGGTGTTAAGCGATTAGGAATGCTAAAGGTGTTATTTGCAAAATCTTTTATCAACTGGTATGAAATTGTATTTGCTCTGTCAATAATATTGAAGACTTCAAGGCTTGCCCATATATTTTCAAAGCTGCGAAAGGGTGAGTGGCTTCGCCGCAATGATTTTTCACTTAATAATAAAGCGCTGAAGCCTACATCAACCCGTATATAAGGCTCAATAATTAATGCGTTGCGATACTTCACACTTTTGGGAATATTATAGCTCATATTGCTTCCATAAATCATATTAAGATGTACTTTGAAATTTTTATTGGTACTTAAATAATCCTGGAGAAATAATCCAAGTGTCAGCAACCTGTCTGATGGCCGCCTTACATATCCTACATCCGAGCGCACACTATCAGTAGCGACCTGGTCGGTTGTTTGTGAGGTTATGGTTTCCCCTGCTGCATTTTTATAGGTATAATAGAAATCATTGTCGAGGTTTTCTTTTGTCTGGCTTATGCCAATGCTCAACCAGCTTTCCGCATCTTTTACAAATTCTGTAAAAATTCTTGTTTCAATTCCTGTAGAGTATGCCTTTGCATTATTATTGCCATAGTAACGTATACGAACATTGTCAATATCATAAGGGTCTACATCAGTTAATGACTTATAATAAGCCTCTGTAGTTATTCGAACCGGTTTGTTTCTATTAGAAAGATTATAATCGAAACCGGCAACAACCTGTACACTTTTTTGACTTTTTAATGCGGTATTTGCAGTTCCGTCGTATCGCCTCATTTCCCTGTAGAACGGGGGCTGATCGTATATCCCAGCGGCGGCTTTGAAAACAATATCTCTTTTCCAATTCGGCTTATAACTTATTTGTGCCCTTGGGCTCAAAAGAAACTCGCCATTTAGTGAATTATAGTTAAAACGTACACCGGCCTGTAAAGTGATGTCTCTAACGGAGTTACTTAAACGAATGTTGTCCTGTAAATAACCGCTGTATTTATCAATCACCAAATTCGATTTTGATTTAAGTACATTGCTTAAATTCAGAACATCGGGATTAAAAGGTAAAGAATAGCCGGCGCTGTCCTGGAATTCCCATTCATTAAGTTTATCATGGATAATGATATGATCTATGCCGGCTCCCCATTGAATAAAATGTTTTCCTTTATCTAAGCTTCCTTTGTGACTGATATTATATGCTTCAATATTGAGAGAGTTGCGGGCATAATTTTGAAATACTCCGGCGCCAAGTGGGTTTGTTATTTGTCCGAAAGTGGGTTGTGTTTTATCGAAATCTCTTTCTCCAAAAAGATAAGCCCCGGTTATATCAAAATTTTCATTCTCATTGTCACCATAGCGGCTTGCCATCCATTTCAATTTAACTCTCTTATTTACAATTTGGTTGAGAGTAAGGCCAACAAGATTAGTACTATAGTTATCTTTTTCCTGTCCCTCAAAAAATATATCAAGACCAAGGTTAGCTGTAAACAATGGCGAAAAAACCGCAGTTGATTTTTGCGCAGACTCAGGGATGAGTGTAAACTTTGATCCGGAAACGATTCCAAGTAATTCAACCTGTAATTTTTGAGAAAGCTGATACGTGACAAATGCCTGGAGGTCTGCTGCGGATGGAATATAGTTTCCCTTTACTTCCTGGCTACCTAATAAATTTTTATTTGTTTTAGTACGAACGCCAAAGAGCCATGTAAGCTTTTGCTGCTTTGCTGAACCTTCCAGGTGAAATCCCTGCTCAAGCAGACTTATATAAACGGAACCACCAAACGCTGTTGGCTTCTTATATTGTATATCCAAAACGCTGCTTATCTTATCACCGTACTTTGCCTGGAATCCGCCATTATAAAAATTGATATTTTTGGTAAGCTCGGGGTTGATAAAACTCAATCCTTCCTGCTGGCCATTGCGAACAAGATAAGGACGGTAGATCTCGAAGTCATTTATATAAATAAGATTTTCATCATAGTTACCGCCCCGTACAGAATATTGCGATGTAAGTTCATTGTTGCTGCCAACCAGGATTTTAATAAGGCCTTCAACTCCTCCGGTTGAGGTGGGTAGCGCAGCCGCATTTTTTGGATTTATTTTTACCAGCCCCGTTTCTGTTCTCTGCTTGTCATCGCTGATTACGACAGTCTCCAGGGTTTTGCCGCTACGATCAAGCTTAACCGTTAGTTGCTCTTCTTCATTTTCGCTGAGGTAAAAGTTTTTTTGCTCATCCCTGTAGCCTGAAAAAGAAAATATAAGTCCAAAAGCTTTTTCTGCAGGAACTTTTATTCTATAGGTTCCGGAATCAGATGTAACTATTCCATTTTGTTTTCCTAAAATAACAATACTTACCCCCGGTAAAGGATTTTCATTTTCGTCAATTACTTTCCCCGATACATAAGCAGCTTTCTTTTGTGAAAAGCCTGACAGCGCTATACACACAAGGATAATGGAAGCCGTTATTCTCATAAAGTGAAGATAATATAAGATTACATTTTATAACTGTTCGGTTTCAATTTTATTATTTTTGAAAGATGAGAAACGTATACCGTCTTATAATATTTTTTGATTTCATTTTATCTTTTGGCTGTGCAATGCCGGATGAACATAAGGATGAAAAAATTGTTGAATCAAAAGTGCATGACCGTAAAGATCCGTTTCACCAGCTTTGCCAATATTGGGAAGTTACTGATGCAGAAAATCCCACATTCAGAGATCTTTTTGACCATCATGAAGAAGGCATCTATAATTTTCCTGGGATAATTTTTATGACTGATTCAACTTTTCTCGAAAATCCCAGGGCAGATATGCGTTACGGAAAGTTTGAGATGAAAGGAAAAGTTATCAATGCTCAATTTGATGATGGAAAAAAGGCGATCTATACAATTCAAGACAAAGAGGGAACAAAAATGGTTCTCAGGCGTGCAGAAAAGGGTCAAACAACAATTCTTGATGTAACCGGAGCCCAGGTGTTTTGGCCTGATGCCAGGTTAAACCCTTTTAATAAAATTAATAGTAAGTGGAGAATTAAAGCCACAGAAAAAGAAACGCCCGAAGAATTAAATGAAAGACTTAAAGGATGTGTACAGTTTTATGAATATTTTTTCCAGGGCCATGCTGGGAGTACAAGCGCTGAAATAGATTTTCTTGGGTTGCCCTCCTGTTTTAAATGGTACCAGGGGGGCATTTATGTCCAGGGACCAACACACCTTGATAGAAAATGGATCAACTGTTTTTATTCCGAGGAGCAGGCGATGCAGGCAAGGCAAATGATGGAAGATGTGGTATTAAAAAAATATGATTGGGATACCACCGAGCGAAACTGGATAAAACAAACGGCAGATGTTCTCGGGCAAATATATAGTAAGATGTGAGGAGTATTAATTACCAGCGATGATTATTGTGGCTGTTACAACATCTTAAATTTCTTAATGGTTTCCTTGGGATTATCAGAGGCAAAAACAGCATGACCAGCCACCAACACATCTGCCCCTGCATTTAAAATTTCTTTCCCGTTTTCGAGTGATACACCACCATCAATTTCAATTTTTGCATTTGATCGCAAATCAATAATCAAAGATCTTAATTCTTTAATTTTTTGAATGGTGTTCGGTATGAATGATTGTGCACCAAACCCCGGATTAACACTCATTAAATTTACCAGATCGATATCGGCAATAATGTCTTTAAGAAGGAATATGGGTGAATGAGGATTTACAGCTACACCTGCTTTCATTCCTAATGATTTTATTTGCTGAATATTTCTATGCAGGTTTATACAGGCTTCAAGATGCACCGTCAGTCCATCTGCGCCGGCATCTTTAAATTCTTCTGCATATTTTTCAGGCTCTAAGATCATCAGGTGCACATCGAAAAATTTTTTTCCAACTTTTCTTAATTGCTTTATTATATTCATTCCATAACTGATGTTGGGAACAAACCTCCCATCCATTACATCAAGATGAAACCAGTCGGCTTCGCTCTCGTTAAGCATTTTACAAGCATCTTCGAGATTCAAAAAATCCGCGGCTAAGAGTGATGGTGCTATTATTGCCATTCTGTAAATTGAGAGTTGTTAAAAAAAATAAACCGATAAAGCTGTGTATTTAGTTAACCAAATTTTACTATTGACTAACTCCTTTGTTTTGAATTTTGTCAAGTGCCTCCTTTGCCTCAATAAAGTTTTTATCATACAAAAGTGCTGTTTGATAACTTTCAATTGCATCTTTTTGTCTTCCGAGTTTTTCATAGCATTTTCCCATCCAGTAATATCCTTCGTCAAAATTATTTTGAATAGTGACGGCTCTTTTTAATACTTCGATAGCTTCTTCATACCTCCCTAAATCGTATAAGGCAATAGCTTTTTCACGATAAGAAAACATATATGTAAAATCCATCTTGAGGCTGCTATCAAAATAGTTAATTGCTTTTCTTTTTTCACCGGAATAGGTAAAATACAATCCTTTAATGAACATCGCATCCTTTCCCGATTTTCCTCTATTGGTTTTTAATAATTCATTGGCGATTACCAAAGATTCAGAGTCTTTTAGCTCCGCATATATAGTCCCCAACGCAACGAGATACTCAGGCAGGGGATAAATATTTATTGCATTTTGCAGAGATTTTATTGCGTTGAGAGTATCTTCATTTTCAAAAAGTAATGTGGCTTTCATATTCCAAAGAAAAGCATTACCACTGTCTTTTTTTATTTGATTATTTGTAAGCGACAAAGCAGAGTCGTAGTATCCTTCGTCCCTGTATAATTCAATTAAGCTTTGAATGAGTGCAAGAGAATCAGGATATTGGCCGATGGCGTTTTTTAGTGATTCTTTGAAGAATTAGGTGGTATTAAAGTGTGCGTATTTTCATCGTCAGAACTATTACAGGAAATATCAATAAGCAGGGCAAAAAAAGCTAACATACCAAAACTCAATTTTATCATTTTGCAAATTTACAATCCATATCCTAAATGATTATTAATGGATTTATATAAAATATTATTTTGGCTAAATTGCAACCATTGAAAAACTATGTTTAGAATATTTATTTTCCTGCTTAGTTCCCTTCCTTGTCTATTTTTTAAGCAAAATAAAAATACTGGCGGCAATCCCGGGGTTTTTTACAGTGATACACTACAATATCCTGAAGAGCTCATTTCAAAAATATACGCCAGCTTACTTTTGGTGGTGACAATGCTGAGGCATATTTTAGTTTTGATGGTAAATATGTAATCTTTCAGCGTACAGACCCAAAGAGTGGCATTATGTGCGACCAGATATGGATGGGAAAAATTCCCGAAACAGGGGATGAATCATTTAGTCCAAAATTAGTAAGCACAGGTAATGGCCGTACAACTTGTTCATATTTTTATCCAAACGGGAAAACCATTCTTTATGCATCAACTCATCTTGCTTCTAAGGATTGCCCACCTGTTCCAGACCGGGAAAAGATGAAGCGATACATATGGCCAATTTATGAAAGCTTCGATATTTTTAAGGCTGATACCAACGGTAATATTATTCAGCAACTTACAACCAGTAAAGGGTATGATGCAGAAGCAACTATTTCCCCGACAGGCGATAAAATAATATTTACGTCTACCCGTAACGGTGATCTTGATTTATATAGCATGAACCTCGATGGTACAAATGTGAAGCAGGTAACAAATACGTTGGGTTATGATGGTGGTGCCTGGTTTAGCCCTGATGGAAAGAAAATTGTGTGGCGGGCCAGCAGGCCTCAAACAAAAGATGAGATAGAGGATTATAAAAATCTTTTATCACAAAATTTAGTAGCGCCTACTTCCATGGAAGTGTTTGTTGCGAATGCAGATGGAAGCGATGCTCATCAAATCACGTTTCTTGATAAAGCCAACTGGGCGCCCAATTTCACGCCGGATGGCAGGCACATTATTTTTTGCAGTAATCATGAATATGCAAGGGGTTTCCCCTTTAATATGTATATAACGGACCTTAATGGTAAAGGCCTCGAAAAAATAAGCCGGGATAATGGCTTTGATGCGTTTCCCATGTTCAGCCCTGACGGGAAAAAAATTCTTTTTAGCAGTAACAGGAACAATGGAGGAGGCCATGATACCAATGTTTTTATTGCTGACTGGGTTGAATAATAAAGTTACAGCAGCCGCGAAATGACAAAAAAAATAGTAAGACTATTTAAGGATTTTTTCCGTTTATATTAAAAACTATTACCTATGAACTTCAGAAATATTATTTTTTATTCGATACTTTTTTATTCAATACTTTTTTTTAGTTCTTGTTCTAAAGATTCCGGCACCGGGCTTCCGTCAATCAATCCTGCAAATAATAAAACTACAGGCGCCTCAGCAAGGGATTTGCTTTCGTCCGGAAATTTCAATTCTATTAAAATTGAAATTCAATATATGCCGGGCTTCCAGGCTGATGCTACATCGATCAACAATGTGATTTCTTTTTTAAATTCACTGGTAAACAAGCCGGGAGGCATTTCTGTAAGCCAACAGCAAATTACTGCTGGTAATAAAGCTTCTTATACTATTAACGATATTGCAACCGTCGAGCAGAAATATCGCACAGCTTTTAATTCCGGAAGCCAGTTATCAGTTTACATTCTTATCGCTGATGGTGAATACACTGATCCTGCTGTACTTGGGGTAGCTTACCGCAATACTTCATTATGTCTTTTTGGTAAAACGATCTTTGATAATTCCGGTGGTGTGGGCCAGGCTAGCAGGACAAAACTTGAAACAACTGTCACAGAACATGAATTTGGCCATCTACTGGGTTTGGTTGATCTGGGTACCCCAATGGTTACGAATCATAGAGATGCAACTCATGGAAATCACTGTAATGTTCAAAGTTGCCTCATGTATTATGCAACAGAAACGACTGATCTGCTGGGTTTTTTAATTACGGGAGATATACCTACACTCGATGCACAATGCCTGGCAGATTTACATGCTAACGGAGGAAAATAATTCAATACGTCATTAATTCTTAATTTATAAGTCCGCTCAGGCAAGTTCAATCACTTCGCAATCTTTTATGTCTGTGGCATCAATTACAAAACGAATAATCGTCCTTACTTTTTGCCAACCTTGTTTACCCGCAGCGCCGGGATTCATATGCAGGCACTTTAACCTATCATCATACATTACTTTTAAAATATGCGAATGCCCGCTTATAAAAAGTTGAGGGTGATGAATCAGGAGTTCCTTTTTTGTTTCGGGGTTATAACGTGGCGGATAACCACCGATGTGTCGCATCATTACCGTTACTTCTTCAGACATAAAAACTAACTGTTCCGGGTATATGCTTCTGATGTCATTGCCGTCAATATTTCCGTAAACCCCTCTTAACTTAGGTATCTTGCCTCTTTGAGTGGCCTGATACCTTAATAATTCATTGGCAATTTCAATGGAGCCAAAATCTCCTGCATGCCATATTTCATCACAATTTGTAAAGTGTTCAAAAATTGATTTATCAAGAAAATTATGCGTATCTGAAAGTAATCCTATCCTGGTCAAGATGTATAATATAAGGTGTAAATTTACACTCCAAAAGATTTACGATGCCTTTCTTCCGCAACTTTACATACTATATTGATAAGAGAAGCTGGAAATATTTTTTTCTGATGTTGAGTTTGGAATTATCGCAGTTGTAGCATTATCAATTATCAACTATCAATTATCTAAAATGCCACACTATCATAAGTCAGGTTCTATTCCTCATAAACGACATACACAATTCCGCAAGCCGGATGGAAGCTTATATTCGGAGCAATTATTTTCTACCGAAGGGTTCTCATCGGATTCTTCATTACTATACCATACACATCCGCCGACACAAATTATTAAAACGGATAAACCTTACTCCGTGATGCCGGAGGTTGCAGAAGAAAAAATGCTGAAACACAGAAGCTTCCAGGGATTTAATATAAAGCCGGAAAACGATTATATAAAAAGCCGCAAGCCGGTATTAGTCAATAATGATTGCCACATTTCACTCGCTGCGCCGTTGAAAAGTATGGAGAAATATTTTTATAAAAACGCTGACGCAGACGAAATAATCTTTGTACACGAAGGCAGTGGAAACTTAGAGACGCAATATGGTGAATTGAAATTTTCTTATGGAGATTATTTGGTAATTCCAAGAGGGTCAATTTATCGCATTGGATTTAATGAAAAGAACAACCGGCTTTTTATTGTAGAATCGTTTAGTCCTGTGCGTTACCCGAAGAAATATCTAAGCAGGTTCGGGCAGTTGCTTGAAAATTCGCCTTATTGCGAAAGGGATATACGCCAGCCAGGAAACTTACAGACCATTGATAAAAAAGGCGACTTTCTTATAATGACCAAAAAGAAAGGAACGATGTATGGGATTCATTATTTGCATCATCCTTTCGATGTGATAGGATGGGACGGCTGTTGCTATCCGTTTGCATTTTCCATTCATGACTTTGAGCCCATAACGGGCCGTGTGCACCAGCCCCCGCCGGTTCATCTTACATTTGAGGCGCATAATTTAGTAGTTTGTTCCTTTGTGCCGCGTATGTATGACTATCATCCCCAGTCCATTCCCGCTCCTTACAATCACAGCAATATTGATAGTGATGAATTGCTGTATTATGTTGATGGCGATTTTATGAGTCGTAAACATGTTACAAGAGGGATGATAACGTTGCATCCCGGCGGTATTCCTCACGGCCCTCATCCCGGCGCTGTTGATAAAAGTATTGGCATGAAAGAAACAAAGGAACTTGCGGTAATGGTAGATACTTTTCATCCGTTGCAGCTTACGAAGCAGGCACTCGAAATTGAAGATGAAAATTATGTGATGAGTTGGGCGGAATGAGAGCGCTAATCGTAATGCCCTCTTAGCGAATTGAATAATTATTTTATTATCCAGTACTTCATAAATTAATCTGTGTTCCTGAGTTATCCTTCTCGACCATGTTCCGGCAAGTTCATATTTCAATGGCTCTGGTTTTCCTATACCTCTAAGATTATTTGCATAGCTCTTTCAGTTCTTTAAGAGTAACTACGGTTCCCTTTCCTTCTTTATAATTTTTCCTGCTTCTTTCAATTTTCGCCACAAACTCAGGGTTATAAGGGCTTTGGGTCTTTTTTGTTTTTTCAAAAGGCACTTTTAATGTTTTTGCCAATTGCTCAAAAAGATTTGCCTGTTCCTTGTTTTTAGGATGTATCGTAATTGCTTCCATGATTTTGATTTATTCAAAATACAAATATAATTATTAAAATTTAGCAGGCAGTTGCGTCTTGCGTCCCCGTTGTGTCCTCATAGAATAGAAGCGTCGCAAAGCAAGATTAAGATGAGACTTAACAAGGATATTGGTTTTTAAGATACCTTGTATAAAATTAATCCCAGTCAAATAATTTTTGTATAGGTACTTCCAGCAGTTCCGCAAATTTATAAAGGTTCCAGGAAGTACCATTGGTTTTACCTCTTTCTATTTTATCATAATTCTGTTTTTCTTTATTAAGCATATAGGCAAAAATTAACCTGCGAAATTTTTTTTCTGCTTGCGAAGTTTCGCAATTTACTGCCTCTAATTTTATTTGAAATTCTTATTTGCGGCATCAGGTTTGGCTTTTGGTCAAAGTTGTTGAAGCTTCCCATTCAGTTCTTCGGGAGCAAACATCCCGGCTATATTATTTTGCGTGTTTTACCCCCTAAAAAAACCGTGAAAACACCCTTGTTTCAATAGATTCTTAAACCTACCTTGTACTATAAAGTTTCTTCAAGTTTACAATCTGGCTAACTTATATGATAAGTTCAACAGATAGCTGCTTTTTATCAATCATTAAAAACCACCTATGTCAATACTAAAATATGTTGAACGATTGCGGCATATTGATTTTTTATTAAGAACAAAATCTACAGGTAATTCAATTGCTTCGCTAAAAAATTACATCTTTCACGAAGCACTACACTTGAATATTTAAGGGAAATGAAAGAATTAGGGTTTCCTATAAAATATTCCTTTAGAAGAAAAACTTACTATTATATCGAGGATGGAGCAATGATGAAAAATTTATTCGAAAAATATATAAATAAAGGATAGCGGCGAGGAAGGAGAGGAAGAATAAAAAAGTTTGTAATTTTTTAAAATTATTTTATTTGTCCGGAAATATCGGACTATTGCGACGATAACTTTACATAATAATTAATCTTACCTCTATGAACTTATAATAATTAAAAAATTATTATCATTAATGTTCATGCAATACGAACCAAATATAAAAGCTACCATTTCCTTCCTTGGCAGTTAGGCGTTAAAGTAAATAACACAACTGTAAACGAAACATTACAAAACCATCCTGATTGGCCTTCGTTGCTTTGTATAACCGATTCGCTCAATAAATGGAATATTCCTAACGGTGCAGGTAAAACAGATCCTAAAAAAATTGACGAGTTGCCAACACCATTTATTGCTTATACTAATGACAGGGAAAATCCTTTGGCTGATTGTAACCAAAGTGACAAGAAACCATAGTAGAAGGATATCATAAGAATTACAAAAGGCTTTTATAGAAAACAAAGATGATTTTATAAAAAAATGGAATGGCGTTTACCTGATTGCGGAGCCGAATGAACATTCCGGAGAACACTAATTATGAAGTAAACAAAAGAAAATTTTTATTCAATTCTTTAATTCCTGTTGGAGCTTTTATTATATTACTTATTGCTTCTTGATTTTATCTAAACAAAACAGTTAATGGTAACTGCTACTTCTTTGAGTGCAACCGGTATTTACCTGCAATATTTTATTTTACTGTCAGGTGTTATAGTTACCTCTTTATTGCTCTGGTACGAAATTGATAAGGACAATCCTTTATTACAAAAAGTTTGTACGGGCATTGCAAAAGGAAATTGTAATGCAATCCTTACAGGCAAACAATCGAAAGTATTTAATTGGTTAAGCTGGAGTGAAGTTGGCTTCTTTTATTTTACCGGCAGCTTGCTCACTTTGTTATTTGTAGAAAATTCCATTACATTAGTAGCATGGTTAAATATATTGGCATTGCCTTACACCGTATTTTCTATTTACTATCAGTGGAAGGTAGCAAAGCAATGGTGCGTTCTTTGCCTTGCAGTTCAGGCTTTATTATTATCCGGCGGCGTTAATGTTATTGCCAGTAATTTTTTATTTGAACTACCTCAGTTGTCTTTTTTGTCAATTACATATTTCCTTTTGCTTTATGCATTACCTATATTAATGTGGTATGCTATAAAGCCTTATGTATTACAATTGCAGGAAGCGAAAAATACAAAACGGGAATACTTCCGTATAAAATTTAATACAGAAATTTTTGATACGCTTTTGAAGAAGCAGAAAGCAATTACGATATCCACAGATGAGTTAGGTATTGACTTAGGGAACCCTGCTGCAACCAACACGATAATAAAAGTGTGTAATCCTTATTGCGGACCATGTGCTAAAGCTCATCCCAAAATTGAAGAGCTCCTCGGGCGAAATGCTAATGTAAGGGCAAAAATAATTTTTAGGACACGCAACGATGAAACAGATCAGAGTATACAACCAGCTATGCATTTAATGGCAATTGCGCAAAGCTGTGATGAAAAAGTTTTAAAACAATCTTTGATAGATTGGTATTTGGCAGAAAAAAAAGACTATAACGAGTTTGCCGCTAAATATCCTTTGAATGGAGAATTATTACAGCAGGGGGATAAGATTGAAGCAATGGTTACTTGGTGTAAAGCAATGGAAATAAGTTTTACGCCAACCATATTTATTAATGGATTCCAACTCCCCGATGCATATAGCATTGAGGATTTAAAATATTTTCTTTTGGAGTAGTTCCCTGAAAGGAAAGCTTTGCGGAGCTAACCGGACTGCAGGCCGGGAGCAAGGGCGGCTAAAGCCTTTGATGCTTAAAAGCCATAAGCAAAACAAGTTTAATAATTTTAAATTTTAAAAACATGAAAACAAAAAAAATGAGTCTTGCCAACATTCAGGGGAAATTAAGCAGGGCCGAAATGAAGAATATTATGGCGGGAAGTGGTAGCACTTGTAATTGTAATAGCGCGGATGATTGCACTACCTGGAACGAGAAGTGTATGAATAGTTGTGGTGGACACCCAGGTGATACGTATCAGGGAAAATGTGGATGTCCTTAATGTGTTATAAATGTTAACTACTTGGATTTTTGAAACCATTAAGTAAACTATTTATTACTTAATTTATTGAAAAACAATCTTGCATATACTTTATGTCATTGCAGGTATTTAAAACAAAGTAAATTAATCTAAAAATTAATAGTTTACTTAATTTTCTAACACAACAGAAAATGAGATGCGTTTAGTCTATTTTTTTTATTTTTCATTTGCACTGCTCTTAATGAATAGTGTTTTTAGCCAAGCTGCTTATAACAGCAGATTTAATATAACTGGGAGAATAATTGGCCAGGATACGGGCACTGTTGTTTTATATTATACTAATAATGAAAATAAAAATAGCATAGTCACAGCTATTTTGAAAAATGGTGAATTCAAATTTACAGGAAAGGTAAACCGTGTTTGTGATGCTTATTTATGGACTGATACAAGTAATCATAATTTTAGTGACGCTTCTGTGGTTCGTTTTTTATTAGAGCCCCAAAAAATTGATATCCTTTATAATAAATCAAATGCTATTATAAGTGGTTCAAAATCGCAGGCAGAAAAAGAAAAGTTTGATAAAGAAAAATCAAATTTACTTATTCCTAAAAACCAATTTCAAAATCAAATTGACTCATTATATAAGCTCTCTAAACTTCAGTCAAATCCACTTATACAAGCGAAAATGGATGAATTGTATGCAAAAATGGATTCGATTAATGCACGTATTAAACCAGTAGATTTAGAATACATAAAGAGGCATAAAAATTCTTATCTCAGTGGCTTCCTGCTTTCGTCATATAAACGGAAGTTACCTATTGATACATTGCAGGTGTATTACAGTTTATTAGGTGATGATGTTAAAAGCAGCAGCGAGGGTAACAAGGTAATAGAATATGTATATCCATTAACCAGCGACAATGAATTCCGCAGAAAAAATCCCCTCTTTGGTTTGGATTTCGATAACCAATTAGGTAAAATAAAATCCATCTATGATTTTAATTTAAATGACAGGTTTGGGAGGAAAATAAATTTTGAAAATTTTAAAGATAGATATTTATTAATAGATTTTTGGGCTAGCTGGTGTGTTCCCTGTATAGAGAATTTCCCTTACTTGAAGAAGCTAATGGAGGAATATAAATCCGATTCAATTCAGTTCATTTCTGTTTCATTAGATACAAATAGTAATAGCTGGAAAGCAGCTATAAAAAAATACGATTTGCCTGATATACAACTTTCTGATTTAAAAGGATTTGAGGGATTACTTCCGGTTTATTGCAAAGTTGTAACTAGCATTCCTCGCTACGTTTTAGTTGATAAAAGTGGAAAAATTATTAACTACGATACCCCCGATCCAATGAATCCTGAACTTAAAATATTAATTGATAACTTATTAAAAAAAGGGTAATTGATGCATACAGCATTGAGTACATAAAATATTTCTTTTGGAATAGTTCACCGGAAGGAAAGCTCTGCGGAACTACCCGTACTGCAGGCCGGGAGCAGGGCAGCCAAAGCCTGTGATGCTAAAAGCTAAGGCAGAAACAACTTTTATTAATTTTTTAAATTTAAACAACATGGAAATTTTAAAAATGAGCCTTGCTAACATTCAAGGAAAGTTGAGCAGGGTAGAAATGAAAAATATTATGGCAGGAAGTGGTGGCAGCGGCAATAATGGAGGCCAATGCTTTGACTGTGTTGGAACGTGGGAAGGCAGTTGTAACTGGCCACAGGATTGCTATACATATTGCAGTTGTAAAAGATGTATTTGCTTTTAGATTTGACTTGGAGGGTGGCAGATTACCGCCCTCTTTTTAAAAAATTATTATAATATGGTATATAGTAGATTCTTTATTATCCTTATTCTACTCCTTCTTTCCAAAAATATTCAGAGTCAGAATAAAAAAACAATTATTTGCGGAAAAATAAACCCATCAGGAAAGTTTATAATTAATATTTATGAGCCGATTTATGGATATTATAATATAGCTTTTCTTGACACTTCTTCACTAAATAGTTCATTAATTAACCATGACGATTCAATATTTAAAAGTATAAATATTAATCACCCGTCTTTTATTACCATTTACTTTAGAAATGAAAATAAAGAATTTCTTATAAGTAGTGACGTGCTTCTTTTTCCGGGAGATTCTATACATTTTAATTTTGATTTAAATCATAGCGGCGCTACTTCAATTAAATATGGTGGAAGTAATGCAATGGGGCAAAAATTATTTAATGAAATAAACTTTCAGCCATACAATAAATTTATACCAGTATTTGACGTCCTTGACAAACTTCCCGAAAATAAAAACACATTCGTTCAGGAAATTGAAAATATAACTCTGGTTACAAAAAAAAGATTCGATTCCCTTCAAAAGAAATCCTTGATAACAAAAAGTTTTGTTGAATACATGGACATTTGTTTTAAGGCTTTAATTTACGATCAGGTCGTACTGAAGTTTTTAAGAGAATCTAAAAAAAGTAATATAATAAACAGAGGTGAAAAAGATTCTATTATAAGTGCCCTTTATAAAAATCAACCTCCCGATGATAAAAGATTAAAAGGTTTGTATGCTACTTACTTTTATCTCTGTAATTATTATAATTTTCTCACCTATAAAAAATACAACTTAAAATCCATAAATGAATTAAAGTCCAAAATCATGGATTACCCGATTAAGAGTCATCATTATGCTATCAGGGAAGATTTTGTTCCTTTTATTTATATCGGGAACGAAGAGGATAAAAAAAATCTTTGGGCATTATACATGTTGATATTATTTCAATACCCCGGCAAATATGATTTTTCAATAGTTGCCCAATATGATTCAATATTTCCAGGAAACAGGTGGGCTTATTTATTTCAGAAAAAATTTGCCGAAAGCGGTGTTCCAAAAAAAATAAATTACACACTTCGCACACCAGTTAAAATTATTGATACAAAGGGAATTAAGTCGCTTAGTGATGTTTTAAAAAAGTTACCCGGTAACTATGCATTTATTGACATTTGGGCTACATGGTGTGGACCATGCGTAGCGGCTTTTGGATTTAATAACCAATTAGATACTTTTCTTATTAATAACCATATACAACGGCTATATATTAGTTTAGACGGAACGGATAAATATTCAAAATGGAAGCAAACAATAGATAGATATGCACTGGGGGGATATCATATATTAGCAACTGATTCATTAAAAGAAGATATAAAGGAGAATATTTATCATGCAAAAGGCAATGAAGGCATGCCCATTCCAAGATATCTTTTGGTTAACAAAGGCAAACTTGTGATTGAGGATACCTTTTCGCCAACTGAATTTGAGTTCCTTAAAAAACAGATTATGGCAGTTTTGACTTTTGACTAATCAGATCCCCGATGCATGTAGTAGTATCGAGGATTTAAAATATTTTCTTGCAGAATAGTTCCCTGCAGGAAGATGGCCTGATGGAACTATATCCCGGACTGCAGATCGGGATAGTTGGGCAGCCAAAGCCTTTGATGCTAAAAAGCTAAGGCAGAAACAATTTTAATAATTTTAAATTTCAAAAAATGAAAACACAGAAAATGAGCCTTGCGAACATTCAAGGAAAGTTAAGCAGGGCGGAAATGAAGAACATTATGGCTGGAAGCGGCGATCAGTATTATGGAACTTGTTGTAACGGTACAGATTGTTACCCCAGAACTGGATGTAGTAACTGGTCACCTTGTAATTATACATTTAAAAAATGCGGATCTTAGCAAGTATTTTAAACCGTTGACACATTATTATTGTCAACGGTTTTTACCATGTATTTAAAAAAATACAATAATGATATTCATATAAAGAAACCTACGGGAGGAAAGATATACTGCTATTAAAAATAAAATCAAAAATCATTTTCATGGTACTTAATTTAGAATTTCATCACAATTTATGAAAATTGCACCTCTGATTTTATCAGCACTGCTTACAACCATATTGTACCGTACTCAGTGCCAAAGTATTGTATTTGCAAAAAAAAATAAGCCACAAGCTGGTGTTGAAAATTATTATGTGTACCGGCCTGACAAAGGTTTGCCAGTCCCGGACAGTATACAAGTAGTGGCGATATTCTTAAACAACCAAGATATTCAAGTCAAAACCGTTTTAATTAGTAAAGTAGGAGGTAATTATACATTTCCGTTTAATATCCCAGATTCTACTTCAATACTAATTTTAAGTATAACGAAACCGAAGCCTTTAAATAAGTTTAACTTTTCGGTGGAGATTTCTAATATTGTTGATAATAATAATAGGCTTGGTTTTATAATCCCGCTTTACAGCAAGGAAGGAAAACGATTTGAGTTTGAGAAAATTGATATGGCAACTTTGTTCTATCACTTTGCACCTCACATGCTTAAATTAGATGAAATTCCCAAAACCCAATTGATTAATTGGTATGAAGAGGCTTATCAAAAGTATCCTGAACTTAAGAATACAAATGCTTTTGATTATCATTATTATCTTGATTTATTATATAAAGAAAAAGGTGACCCAGTAAAACCCCGCTTGTTAAAATATGCTAAGCAAATGGAAAGCATGAAACAAGATGAAAAAAAATGGATGTGGGCTGCCAGGACTTACAGCATACTAGGTATGCAAAATGAACAATCGAAGGTAGAGGAGGATATTGTAACTGCTTATCCAACTGGCCCTAAAGCAAAGGAAAATTTTTGGCAAAAGTTTTATTCATCAGAGAAATTAAATGTTTCGTCTATATTATCTACTATGAATAGCTATATTAGCCAGTTTAAGGATACTTCCTCGAGTTCGAAACATAATTTTTACATTCAAATTATTTCTTTGTATTTAAATAAAAAAATGTGGGATAGTTTACCCTTGTATGAGTCTTTGATAACCAATAAAGTTGATTTATCACACCTATACAACAACTTCGCTTTGCATTTGTGTGGTGAACAATTGGATAACTCTAATAACGATTTGTACATTGCTAAAAGGCTTTCAGAAAAATCATTGAACTATACTAAATATCGAATAACCAATCCCGTTGCTGATGGTAATTCCAACGGCGATTTACAAGGGTTTTACAATAGGTTTGCCGATACGTATGCACAAATATTATACAAACTCGGACAATACGATTCTGCCTTTTATTATCAGGATGCCATTTATAAACAAGCTGACCAATTAAATGCAGAAGGGATTGAGCGATACGCCTTATATTCTGAGAAGGTGAAAGGTATAGAATATGCTAAACAGATGATAGAAGAACAATTGCTTAGCGGTATAAGTACCGATGCCTTATTAAAACAACTACAATCCATTTATAAAAAAATGGGTATTAGCAATGCTGAGTTTAATGCAATAAAAGAAAAATCAAGTTTAATTGTATTAAAGAAAATTGCAGTTGAAATTAAAACAAAGTTTGGGACGACAAAAGCAAGAAATTTTACATTAAAAAACATTTTGGGGCAATCAGTTTCCTTATCTTCTTTAAAAGGGAAAGTAGTAGTGCTTGATTTTTGGGCTACCTGGTGTGCTCCATGTATAGCTGCATTCCCGACGATGCAAGAAACAGTAAATAAATATAAGAATGATAAAGGAGTTACCTTTCTTCTTGTAGATATATTGGAAAATACGACAGCAAAAAAAATGCAAGAAAATGCTGCAAAATTAATGAAGGCTGGTAATTACGGTTTTAATGTATTATTGGATGTAAAAGATGAATTAGTCACCAGTTACAAAATAGAAATTATTCCCACACAATTCATTATTGATAAAAATGGAAATATGGTTTTTATGGGAAACTCTACTGATAATATTTCATCACTCATTGAAGCGGCAAGAAAATTATAGAGCTATATTGGGGTTGCTGGTCTTGTAACTAAACCTTCAGACGGGGTGCGGCGCATGTTTGGTAGAATTCTCTTATTTGATGGCAATTTATGAGCCAAAAGCTTTTATAAAAAGTATGATTACATTGCATCCCGGTGGTATTCCTCACGACCCTCATCCCTGCGGCATTCCTCACGGGCCTCATCCGGGCGCTGTTGATAAAAGTATTGGAATGAAGGAAACCAAAGAGTTGGCAGTGATGGTTGATACTTTTCATCCTTTGCAGCTTACGAAGCAGGCACTCGAAATTGAAGATGAAAATTACGTAATGAGTTGGGCGGAGTGAGGCTATTAGATAATTATTTATTTGAAGCATTTATTTTATTTTGCGTTTTTAACAGAGAAAAAAACCGTTGAAACACCCCCTTTATTTTGCGTGTTTTACCCCCCAAAAAAACCGTAAAAACACCCCCCCCTTTCGATAAATTCTTAAACCTACCTTGTGCTATAAAGTTTCTCAGGCTTCCAGTCCGGCAATCTTAAACGCCATCTATGTCTATACTAAAGTACATTGAACGGTTACGGTATATTGATTATTTGTTGAGAACAAAAGCTTCAGGTGACGCGAATTCTCTCTCCAAAAAATTACATCTTTCAAGAAGCGCCACACTTGAATATTTAAAGGAAATGAAAGAATTAGGATTTCCAATAAAATATTCTTACAGAAGGAAAACTTATTATTATGACGAGGAGGGAGCCATGACTAAAAATTTATTCGATAAATATCTAAAAGGCAAGAAAGAAGGTTAGCAATATTTATTTTTTTTAATTATTTATTAGTCCAAAAATATCGGACTATTGCGCTATACCTTTGCAAATATTATGTTACCTCTATGAACTTGTAATTAGAAAATTATTTTCACTGATGTTCATGCAATACGAGCCAAATGTAAAAGCTACTATTTCTTTCCTCAAACAGTTGGGGGTTAAAGTAAATAACACAACCGTAAATGAAACATTACAAAATCATCCAGACTGGCCTTCATTACTGTGTATAACTGATTCGCTCAATAAATGGAATATTCCCAACGGTGCCGGGAAAACCGATGCTGAAAAAATTGACGAGCTGCCGACTCCATTTATTGCTTATACTAATGACAGGGAAAACCCCTTGTTCATTGTTACCAAGGTGACAGAAACAATAGAGGGATATCAAAAAAATTATAATAGAACTTTTATAGAAAAGAAAACAGAGTTTACAAAAAAATGGACTGGCGTTTATCTTATTGCGGAGCCAGACGGACATTCCGGTGAGCATAATTACGAAATAAATAGGCGAAAAATTTTATTCAATTCTTTAATTCCTTTTGGAGCTTTTATTATATTACTTATTGCTTTTTGCTTTTATCTAAACAAAATAGTTAGTACTACTGCTACTTCTTTGAATGTGACTGGCATTTACCTGCAATATTTTATTTTACTATCAGGTGTTATAGTTACGTCTTTATTGCTCTGGTACGAAATTGATAAGGACAATCCTTTATTACAAAAAGTTTGTACGGGCATTGCAAAAGGAAATTGTAATGCAATCCTTACAGGCAAACAATCGAAAGTATTTAATTGGTTAAGCTGGAGTGAAGTTGGCTTCTTTTATTTTACCGGCAGCTTGCTCACTTTGTTATTTGTAGAAAATTCCATTCCATTAGTAGCATGGTTAAATATATTGGCATTGCCTTACACCGTATTTTCTATTTACTATCAGGGGAAGGTAGTAAAGCAATGGTGCGTTCTTTGCCTTGCAGTTCAGGCTTTATTATTATCCGGTGGCGTTAATGTTATGGCCAGTAATTTTTTATTTGAACTACCTCAGTTGTCTTTTTTGTCAATTGCATATTTCCTGTTGCTTTATGCATTACCTATATCAATGTGGTATGCTATAAAGCCTTATGTATTACAATTGCAGGAAGCGAAAAATACAAAACGGGAATACTTCCGTATAAAATTTAATACAGAAATATTTGAAACACTTTTAAAGAAACAAAAGGAAATAACAATTCCTACAGATGGATTGGGCATTAATTTAGGAAATCCTGATGCAAGCAATACAATTATAAAAGTGTGTAACCCTTATTGCGGGCCGTGCAGTAAAGCACATCCAAAAATTGAAGAATTACTGGAGCAAAATGCTAACATGAAAGTGAAAATAATTTTTACCACGCCAAACAAAGAAGATAATCCGGCAATAAAACCGGTTAGGCATTTATTGGCAATTGCAGAGCAAAACAATAATGAAAAAATTATAAAACAATCTTTAGACGACTGGTATTTACCAGAAAAAAAAGACTATGATTTGTTTGCTGCGAAATACCCGCTGAATGGTGCTTACTCTACCGCTTCGGGGGAGTTGGGGGGAGCTATAGAAGCAATGGATAATTGGTGTAAAAAAATGGAAATAAGTTTTACCCCGACCATATTTATTAACGGTTACCAACTCCCCAATGCATACAGTATTGAGGACTTACAATATTTTTTACTTGAACAATAAGCAACAGGTAGAAAACAGTTTGGATGCTTACGTCTGTTGGTTGCAAACAGCAGGCTGCCAAACAGCCAAGACCTTTGATGCTAAAAGCTAAGGCACAAACGATTTTCTTAACTTAAAAAACAATTAAAAATGCAAACGCAAAAAATGAGCCTTGCCAACATAAAAGGAAAGTTGAGCCGAGTCGAAATGAAAAACATCATGGCAGGAAGTGGACACGGTAGCTGCACCTGGTGTAATGGAAGCTATTCCCATCCTGGCTGCAATCAGCCACCCCCTGATTGTTTTTGTGTATATGAGTTTGGTCTTTGCTTTTTTTAAAGATTAGTACTCTAAAAGAAATGCCTTGCAGTAGCCTGTAAATGGTGCTGCCTTTGATGCTTACGAGTTAAGGCACAAATAATTTTCTTAACTTAAAAAATAAAACAATGGGAATTAAAAAAATGAGCCTCGCAAACATTCAGGGAAAGTTAAGCAGGGCAGAAATGAAAAATATTATGGCGGGTAGTTGCGGAGGAGTTAATTGTTGGTCTTGTTCTAGCGATTCCAACTGCAGTCCTGGTCATGTTTGCAGGTGGTCACCTTCCTGCTTTGAACCTAAAGTTTGCGCATTACCTTACTGGTGTTAAAAGAAAACAAACATATTTGCCTTTTATGAAAAAATTATAAAAGGTGAATATGTTTTAAAAAAAAATCAAGTTTAAATTATATGCAAAATTGCAAAACATATCAAATTTTAATCTTCTGCTTTTTTTATTTTTTGTCTGGGCAGTCGAAGGCGCAGATTCGTACTTATACACTCAAAGGGGATTTTAAAAATATTTTTAATGGGAAGGTATACTTATTTCCTGCAATAGTTGATAAAAAATATTATAATAAAAACATAGAAATAGATTCGGCAAATATTTATGATGGAAAATTTGTATTAAACCGAAATGCCCATGATAATAACGTTTATCCCTACAGAATTACTGTAAAAAGTAATTCGATTAACGGCACAACCAACCTAGTTTTCCTTTCTTCAAAAAATCAAGTAATTACTATTGACTCAATCAATGAATATAACTCTCCAATCATAAAAAACTCATCTATTCAGCATGAAATGAAATATGATTTTGAAAAATTTTTTGAAAAATTTGTTAATGAAATAAATGATTTTGAGATTTATTCAGATAAGCTGTATAAAGATCATCCCAATGGTATTACAGAAGATGAAAAATTGAAGGTAACAAAGTGGAGTAAAGAACTAAGTAAAAGAGGTGACTCTCTTTTTTTCGAATACGCAAAAAGCCATACTTCTTCCTATGTAACATTATGGAAGTTGATAGAAAGACTTAAAAACATTGGGTATAAAAAAGAATATTTAGACATATACAACTTATTGTCAAATAATATTAAGAAGACATCTGCGGCTTCTTATCTTTTACATGATTTGAAAAATGCAAAAATTTTAGGATTAGGTAGCATTTTTCCTAAATTACTATTGACAACTGAGAATAAAGGTAGTATTAAATTAAACCTGAAAAATTATAAAACAAATTACATACTGGTTGGTTTTTGGTTTAGCACCTGCGTGCCGTGTTTAAGAGAATTTTCAAAATTTAAAATATTGTATGATGAATATAAAATTTCAGATTTTAAAATCGTTGGAATTTCCATTGATAAAAAAGATGATTTTAAAAACTGGAAAAAAATAATTAAAGAACAAAAATTAAATTGGATTAATTATTTGGATGCAGACGGTTTGCTTTCGGAAAAATTAGGCATAAATTCTTTTCCAACAAACTTCCTTGTAAACGCAAAAGGGGAAATAATAAAACAGAATATTTCACCTGAGGAGTTACAAAAGTTTATGGCATTAAATCTTAAAATCATTGATAATATTGATAAGTCCTTTGAGCCGCTATAATTAAAAGTTTTCAAAGAATATTTTTTTTTTGATGAAAGATAATTTTAGGAAAGAAAAATCTTGAAAACGTTTCAATACAGAACATGAGATACATTAACAACAAAGGGAATACATTACAACAAATGAGCAAGGTAAAGCAACTAAATTCACACTTACCTTTATTTCATAAACGGATACCAACTCTGATGCATACAGCATTGAGGACTTGCAATATTTTTTACTTGAATAATAAGAACAGGTAGAAAACAGTTTGGAATGCTTACTCCTGTTGGTTGCAAACAGCAGGCTGCCAAACAGCCAGGAGCTTTGATGCTAAAAGCTAAGGCACAAACAATTTTCTTAACTTAAAAAACAATTAAAAATGCAAACACAAAAAATGAGCCTTGCCAACATAAAAGGAAAGTTGAGCCGGGCAGAAATGAAAAACATTATGGCGGGGTCTATAAGCCCGGGATGCGGAACATCGTGCGCCCCAACATTATGTCACAATAATAATAGTTCAGGTACCTGTTATTGTGATGGTACCTATACGAAGTGTTCTTAAAGTAAGCTAATTATGCGATTACCGTTAGAAAAGATGCTATACCAAAAACCGTATTTATATTTTTTTATAAAAGAGAAATGAAATTGGTTTAAAAGAGATGTTGATATTATTTTTTAATAGCATCTTTTTTTATTTTATTAAAAAATTTAGTTGTCGTGAACAGAAGGTTAAAGTTTTTACTCTCGTCTGTGTTTATTTTTTCTTGTAATGCAGTTGGGCTATCCCAAAAAAAGTTTTCCGCAACTATACAATTTCCATCGCAATTGGACAAAACTTATATTCAACTGTTATATGATAATGGGAAAAAAGAGGTAAAGGTTAAACCCCTTTTTTCAAATAGACAAATTACTATTTCGGACAGTTTTTACTCAAAATATGCTGCCATAATAATTAATTATTTAGATAAAAGGGGTATGTTTCTAAATTCGAAAAGCTTCTTTGTTACTGATAAACCGGCCCAAATTATTTTTTACTCGCAAGACAAAAAGCCTTTAGAAAAATACAAACTAATCAATACTTATGATCTTGCCTCTATGGGAGCAGAGAAATTGGAATTATTTGATTCATCTGAAAGCAGAGATTTTGAAGATTTTATGTCAGCTAATCGTGATAAATTAGGCACTAATGATTCTCTACAAATTATAGCAGGAGAAAAAGGTCAAAAATTGTGGAATAAAAAATTAGCATTTATTACGGAAAACGGAAATCTATATTATTCATTTTGGTTATTTAGAAGAGAAATTATTCCGAGACTTTTTACTAACTCAGACAGTTTGTTAGAAATATATAATTCTATTTTTCCGGATAGTTTTAAGCAAGGCATTGAAGGAGCAGAAATTGTAAAAGTTTTGGAAGGAAGAATTCACACTAGAAAGAATCAACAGGCACCTACCTTCACAGCTACTGACATAAGAGGAAAAACTATATCACTAAGTGAGTATCATGGCAAATATGTTATACTTAATTTTTGGGCATCATGGTGTAGTCCTTGTATAGAAGAACTCCCTGCGTTAAAACGAATAAGGGACAGTTATCCGGGGAATAACAAATTGAAAATTATTTCGATTACTTATGATAAGGATAAAATGGTTTTTTTGAAGGCTGTTCAAAAATACAATATGAATTGGATACATATTTTTGGTGATGAAGATTTGATAAAAAAATATGGAGATCAAGCAGTTCCAATGCTCTATTTGCTAGACGATACAGGCAAGATAATATATAGTAGAGAAGAAGATAAAGACTATGGAGAAGGAAAATTAATAATACTCAGCAAAATATTAGGGGAAAAATTATAAGATAGTCTATGCAATTGCTGATTTAAAATATTACCTAAAATAAGCAACAGGTAAGAAACAGTTTGGATGCTTACGCCTGTTGGTTGCAAACAGCAGGCTGCCAAACAGCCAAGAACCTTTGATGCTAAAAGCTAAGGCAGGAACAATTTTAATAATTTTAAATTTTAAACAATGCAAACACAAAAAATGAGCCTTGCTAACATTCAAGGAAAGTTAAGCAGGGCGGAAATGAAAAACATTATGGCAGGAAGTATTGGCTATTGTATAAAGTGTAATACCACCTGTACCCCAGGAGGACTTAGATGCTGTGCAGGTGGTTGCTTAGCGGACCCTCTTGGTGTATATTCATGTACTCATTGTTAGATGTTATTAAAGTGTAATTATACTCCATAGTAATCTATTCAATTATTTTAATTAGTACCTATTAAAGTAGATTCAGGTGAAAATGAGTATTATTTTAAACTATAATTTCCAAGGATTGTTATTTTAAAATATACTATGATAAAATATTTAATAATTACAATATTAAGTTTGTTGTTTTTTATTATAAATTATGGGTATTCTCAAACGAATACTAAATTTAATATAAGTGGAAAGTTATCTACTAATATCGATGGGTTATTATATATAAGTTATTTTGATAAAGAAGAAAAGTTTATTACTGATTCATTAAGAGTAAAAGATTCAATTTTCAATTTATCCGGCAATATTTCTGGTCCTACCCTTGCTAAGATAAATTTAATAAATAAAAATCTAAAAATATCTTTTAATGCATATTCGAATCAAATATTCCTTGAGCCAAAAAATATGTTTTTAAATATTAATTTAAATAAGCCTTATAGTATTAAACTTGTAGGGTCTAAAACCGAATGTGAATATATTAACCAAATTAAAAAAAATAAGTTTTTAGTAGACAAGATTACACTTGCACAAAGGAACCTGGAAAAAGCTGACATCCAAAATAAGATACGTTATACTAGATTGATTGATAATTACAATTTAAAGATTCAAAAAAATAATATTCTTTTTATTAAAAATAATTCTCAGTCCTATGTCTCAAGTTATTTGCTTTATTATTTATTAAGTGAAATTCCAATGGAGGATATAAAAAAATTATTCAACTATATTAATGTTCCCATGAAAAACGATTTTTATACTAAGCAGATTTTCCTGATACTAAAAAGATATGATAGTGTTTCAACAAAAAAGTCCTTGACATCTCCTAAAATCCTAAATGAAAACTAATAAGAAAAGATTGAAAGAAAGGATTGATTTATTAAAATTACTTATAAACGGAAGTAAGGTGGGTACTTTCAAATAGTTTTTTAAATGGACATCAACTCCCCGATGCATACAGCATTGAGGATTTAAAATATTTTCTTGCAGAGTAGTTCCCTGCAGGAAGATGGCCTGATGGAACTATGCCCCGAACTGCAGATCGGGGTAGTTGGGCAGCCAAAGCCTGCGACGCTAAAAGCTAAGGCACCAAATAACTTTATTAACTTTAAAAATTGAAAAATGCGTATTAAAAAATTGAGCCTTGCCAACATTCAGGGAAAATTGAGCAGGGCCGAAATGAAGAACGTTATGGGAGGAAGTGGCTGTTCAGGAAGCTGCGATTACCAATGGAAGGATGCTCAAGGGCATACCCACACAACAACTGGCACATGTCAAACAACACAAGGTCTGTGTTATTGTAGTAATGGGGGCGGAACCTGCAGTTAATCATTATTTCAGTGTGTCGTAAAGGCACACTGATTTTTGTTAAAAAAAGATATATGAAACTTTTTCTTATAATGGGTTTTTTCACTACATCAGTGGTTTCCATTGCACAAAATAAATTTAGTGCCAAACTGCAGCTCAAATATCCAGAAAGCATTACTTATGATACATTGATAGTCAAAAACTCTGAGGGAAAAGTATTGTCAGAAATGTCAAAATTAAACAAAGGAGGCGAATCTATTTGTACATATTTGATAAATATGGATTCCCCAACTCAAAGTTCTTTTTCGATCTATTTCGGGGGTAGCTTATCGAAAGTTAATGATACACTGTATTTCATCGGTCATAGTAAAGACCTGACGATTGAAATAGCCGACTCTTTTGCTTTAAGGGATCAAATTAAATTTACATTACGAAATGTATACAATTTTGAAGAGCTTTACGAAAGATATATTCAATATTGCAATAATCAAAGACAAAAGTATCGTTCTGTTATCAAAAGCACTACTCAAGATAAACTAATCTCTGAACAACAATATCTTTTAAAGACAAAGCTTGACTTTGTAAAAAAAAACGTAGGCAACCCTTATGCTATAGATTTGTTTTCATTTTTTGTAATTTCTCCCACTTCTAATGTGAAGTACGATGAAATATATCAATTTTATATAAAGAATCTTGAGAATAAAATTGAAGATCCAAAAATTAGAAAGTTAGTAGAGGAAAAAATCGAAGTTCTTAAACAATCTTTGGATGAAGGCAAAACCGCGCCTAACTTTTCAGGCCACACAATCCAAAATGAGTCAATAAATAGTGTAGCCTTGCTGGGGAAGAATATATTACTAACCTTTTGGGCCACTTGGTGCGTGCCATGTATAAAAGAACTCCCTTATTTAAAGCAAATTAATGAAGAATATAATAAAGATAATTTTGTGATTGTTGCCGTTTCGCTAGATACGGATAGTTTAAAAATGGCTAATATGGTTAGAGAAAAAAAATTGAATTGGATGCACATTTTCAATAACCGGTCTATAATAGAATCATACAGAATAAATCCAATACCCGCAATCTTTTTAATTAGTGAGAAAGGGGTGATCCTATATAATAGTTTTAATAGAAAAAGTGAGACATATGATTTATCCATTTTACGATCTTTGCTGAAACAAATATTTAATCATTAAAGATTAAAATTCTTAATCTAAATTTTTCCAAAGAGTTATGAAATGTCTGGGGGAAATCGAAAAATCTAATTTTTATTATTCCTGTTTAATAGCTTAATAATAACCGAAAAATTTTCGATGAAATTTATTCAAACCCTTTATTTTGACAAATCAAAAAAACCTTTTAGAGATGCATTTGGTTGGTTAGCCCCAATATATCATTTGATGGGCTGGACATTAAGTTGTCTTCAACTAAATAAAATTTATAAATGTGTAGAATTGTATGCAAATAACTATGCAGCTGAATTATTAATAAATACCCTTGGCCTCCCATACAGCAAAGTACATATAACACATAATGATCTTCATATTGTAAGTGAAAATCTTTGGGCATTATACAAAATATTTACTTATTCTTTACAAGATGAACCCTTTGTTCATGTTGATGGTGATGTATTTCTTTTTAAAGAATTGCCCACTTCTTTACTTGACAGTGAATTGATAGCACAGAATATGGAAGTAGCTACCCCTGAAGTTTATACAAATACGCAAAAGCAATTAGTAAGGCACTTCAGTTATTTTCCAAATTGTGTAATTTCTGAGTTTAAAAATGCAAGCCCTATAAAAGCAATAAATGCAGGAATTATAGGAGGCAGCAATATCAAATTCATCAAGGAGTATGCTGCACTTGCCTTCGAATATGTAGAGCAAAATAAAAGACATCTTCCATTAATAAATGTACATGGATTCAATGTCTTTTTTGAACAGCATTTATTTTATTGCCTTGCTAAAGAAAAGGGAGTGCCAATTTCGCTTCTTATTAAAGAACTAATTGAGGATGATAAATACCGGCACTTAGGAGATTTTCATGAAGTGCCTTGTAAAAATAATTATCTGCATCTTATAGGCGAGTATAAAAGAGATGAATATACCTGCAGGCAAATGGCTGTTAAGTTAAGAGAGTTATATCCTGAATATTATTACAGGGTTATATCTCTTTGTAAGAAAGAATGTGCTTCGATAACAATCAGTTTTTATGCCAACGAAAGATTTGTTACAATAAACGATTACATCCAATTTGATGAAAAGTCAAAAGAAAGTTATTCAAATTACTCTCAGGCAGAAACTTCGAACACAAAAAATGATTTTATTGGCCCCGCTCTACGAAGTTCGGAAGTAAATGTATACGAACTTCTCAAAATGCAATTACACCAAATGAACGGATTGAGTAGCACTTCCAAAAGCGAAGCAGGGAAAGATCTTATAAAATTCTCAATGAAGATCAGGGCTGTTTTGATGTGCAATAAGAAGATTGCGTATGATTATATATACGGCAGGGATTTGGAATCAGTTAATTGGTTTTGTGAACTTTTCGGCAATGATTCAGACATTCCAGATAAAATGATTTATGCATGTAAGGAGATACAAATCGTTTCATCGAAGTTTGATTGGGGCGGCTTATTAAATAAAATTACAAGGGTTGGAATAGAATATTATGATGTGCTGGAATTACAGCCTGGAGAGTTTTATAATTTGGTTGTTCCGGAAATATTTGGAGATGGGTTTTCAGTACAGGATTTAGACGAGATGGAAAAAATTATCCTGGAACATTTATCAGAGCCATTATTGATAAAAGATTTATTCAGCAAAATGCATGTTTATGTTGAGGAAGACATTATTAAAGATCATTTGGGTGAATACGAACATCTTATTATTGTTATGCTCAAGCAACTGGTTTTAAAAAAAGCCATTAAGCCTTTTAAAAAAAATATTCATTCAAAAAAAATTGCGAAGCTCGTTTCCTCTATATAAACAGTTAGATGCCATGGATTGTGGCCCAACCTGCCTTCGTATGGTAGCAAAATATTATGGCCGTTCTATATCGCTCGATCACTTGCGCAATAAGTCACAATATGGAAAGCAGGGAGTGTCAATGCTGGGTCTTGCAGATGCCGCAGAAAGCATAGGATTAAAATCTGTTGGAGCAAAAATATCTTTCGAGCAATTGGTAAATGATGCACCATTGCCGGCAATTTTACATTGGGATCAATATCATTTTGTAGTGCTCACACCGTCATCTACAAAAGATAAATTAGTGATTGCAGATCCTGCAAAGGGATTGATTAAACTGAATAAAGAAGAATTTATTCAACGATGGGTGTCTGTTCCTCCCCCTTCGGGGGAGCCAGAGGGGGCTGGATGCGCAAGAGGAATAAGTCTTTTGATAGAAAACACTCCGATCTTCAAACAAATGGATTTCTCCGATGACGAAATGGATAAAAGAAAGATTGGCTGGAATTTTTTATTCAGTTATTTAAAAGATCATAAAGCCTATTTTTTTCAAATATTGCTTGGGTTAATTATCGGCAGCGCCATACAACTCGTGTTTCCATACCTTACGCAAAGCATTGTAGATACAGGCATCAATACGCAAAACCTCAACTTTATTCAAATTGTTCTGGCGGCGCAACTGATGCTGCTGTTTTCACAAACGGTGGTTGAGTTTATCCGCAGCCGCATCCTGCTGCATATTAGCACACGCATAAATATTTCCCTGCTGTCGGGCTTTTGGTCAAAGCTTTTAAAATTGCCCATTCAGTTCTTCGAAAGTAAACATCCCGGCGATATCATTCAGCGCATTGGCGACCACCATCGTATTGAAAGTTTTTTAACCGGTACTGCATTAAATACTTTCTTCTCCATGTTCACGCTTATCATTTTCTCTTTTGTTTTATTCAGCTACAATCTTACAGTCTTTGCAATTTTTGCGGTGGGCAGTATTTTGTATGTGCTTTGGATACAATTCTTTTTAAGGTACCGCCGCAAATTAGACTATCAACGATTCGCCATTGCTTCGCGTGAGAATAATGCCACTATGCAATTAGTGTATGGCATGCAGGAAATAAAATTGAACAACGCAGAGAATACTTTTCGCTGGGCATGGGAAGGCTTGCAGGCGGGGTTGTTTAAACTGAATTTTAAAAATTTATCACTAAGCCAATACCAGCAGATCGGCGCTTTCTTTATTAACCAGGGTAAAAATATTTTTATAACATTTATTGTTGCAAAGCTCGTGATAGACGGGCAGCTTACACTAGGTATGATGCTGGCTATTCAATATATTATTGGTCAACTAAACAGCCCTGTTGAACAACTCATAGGATTTACCCAACAGGCGCAGGATGCAAAAATTTCCCTGGAACGGTTAAATGATATTCATGGTTTGGAAGATGAAGAACCGCCAGAAAAAGAGTTCAATCATTTTTTACCGGAACGTCATTCCATTTATATAAAAAATCTTTCGTTTACGTATCCCGGCGCCGGCAATGAGCCTGTGCTAAAAAATATTAATTTAATAATACCTGAAGGCAAAGTAACAGCAATAGTAGGCATGAGTGGCAGCGGAAAAACAACATTGATAAAATTGTTGTTGCGATTTTATGAAAGCTACAAAGGAGATATTTACATCGGCTCGGCTAACTTCAAAACTATAAGCCCAAAATACTGGCGAAGTGTATGCGGCGCCGTTATGCAGGATAATTTTATTTTCAATGACAACATTAGAAAAAACATTACTGTTACTGATGATAAAGTGGATAATGAACGTTTGTTGAATGCCTGTAAGACTTCCAATATTTTATCTTTCATCGAGTCATTGCCGCTTGGCTTTTATACAAAGCTTGGCGCAGAAGGCAACGGAATAAGCGGCGGGCAAAAGCAACGCCTGTCTATTGCAAGATCAGTTTATAAACAACCGGAATTTATTTGTTTTGATGAAGCAACCAATTCATTAGATGCCAATAATGAAAAGGTAATTTTAGAAAACCTGCAGGAATTTTTTAAAAACCGCACCGTTATTATTGTTGCTCATCGCCTAAGCACCGTAAAGAACGCAGATAAAATTGTTGTTATGGATGAAGGACAAATTGTTGAAGAAGGAACACATGCGAAGCTTACATCGCAGAAAGGAAAATATTACGAGCTTGTAAAAAATCAATTAGAACTTGGAAACTAATAAATCAATGATAACAAATACCCTCAAGTCCCCTTTAAGGGACTTAGGGGTAGAACATGGCAATGAGATAGAAGACATTATTTCCAATAAGCCACCTTACATTGTTCGTTGGGGCACGGTTTATTTTTTCTTACTGTTGCTTGCGCTTGGATTGATAAGTTGGTATATAAAATATCCGGATATCGTTGTAGCAAGAGCGAAGCTAAACAGTGTAAATGCCCCACAGCAGGTAATTACAAGGACCGATGGCAAATTGAGTAAGATCCTGATAAAGGAAAATGAGAAAGTTGATTCAGGGCGGATATTGGGCTATATGGAAAGCATCGCCAATCCGCAATCTATAATAAATATCAGCCGGCAAATAGATTCCATCAGCATTCTTATCAGTCAAAACAAAACCGATGAGATCATCCATTTTTTTCCGGATTATAAAAGTCAGGAATCGTTAAATAACCTGGGCGAGCTGCAAACATCTTATCAGGATTTTATTCAGTCATTCATAGCTTTCAGGGATTTTTTAAGCAGTGGATTTTTTCTTCATAAAAAAAATATGTTGTTAGCTGACATGCAGAATATTCAAAAATTGCATGATATAGCAGATAGTCAAAAAAAATTGTATCAGCAAGACCTGTCGTTAAGCAATGAAACTTTTAATGCAAATGAAACTTTGGTAAAAGAAAAAATAATTTCTCCTTTGGAATATCGGAACGAAAAAAGTAAATTAATTGCAAAAGAATTATCGCTTCCGCAAATCAATTCTTCCCTTGTTTCCAACGAAAGCCAGCAGAATGAAAAAAGAAAAGAAATAGCGGTATTGGAAAATCAAATTGCCGTGCAAAAAAACACTTTTTTGCAGGCCTTACAAACCATCAAAAGCCAGGTACAGGCATGGGAGTATAAATATGTATTGAAGGCTCCTGTTTCAGGAACCGTTTCTTTTACCGGCTTCTTTCAGGAAAACCAGGAAATAAAAACAGGGCAATTGTTATTTTATATACAGCCTGGCAATACTTCTTATTTTGTGGAAATGCTCATACCTCAATACAACTCCGGCAAAGTAAAACAAGGCCAGAAGGTACTATTAAAATTTCAAGCTTTTCCATTTGAGCAATATGGTTCGGTCATCGGAAAAATTGAGAATATAAAAAGTGTACCAACGGATAGTGGGTATTTGGCCAAAGTAATTTTATCGCAAGGATTGACAACTAACTATAAAAAATCTATACAATATCGTGATGGCTTAATTGCGCAGGCCGATATTATAACACAGGATATGCGACTGCTGGAGAGGTTTTACAATAATGTGAGAAAGCAGTTTGAAAGGTAGTAACTACATCTTTAAATAATTATTTGCTTTTGGTTATTTCAGCATGACAATGTAATGCCTTGCAGCTTAGGTGGGTTCTTCACCCGGAAGTTTGTACGTCATATAACAGTATTTTCAAACTCGCAAACATTTCTTTTGCAGGAGACAAGAACCAAAAAGGAGAATTCAAAATTGTTTTTATTTTCTCCGTCTCTTTCTTTCTTATCAAAAGTTTTTGTCTTATCTTTTTTTTCTCTTAGTTTTATTTCTAATTATTTTTTTTTGAAAAAAATATCAATATGATAAAATACAGTGAATTAAAAAAAGGCGATTATGTACTTGCTGAGAGCGATGGACAGGCATGGCAGGGCGAAGTAACCAACTTTAATAATGATGAAAAAGAAATAAGTGTTTATAACGGAGTACAGGATTTCTATTTCAAGGCTGAAGACCTTTATCCGTTACCACTGGACGAAAACCAGCTATTCAAGCTGAAGTTTCAAAAACATATAAACGATGACGGTTCAGTAAAATATATGAAAGGGGCATTCAGAATTCAGACTCCTCAACAGGATAATTTCTCAAATTTTGAAATTTGGTACAGGGATGAGAAAAGAATCATGCTGCACCCGATTTCCGTGCACCAGTTGCAAAATCATTATCTTCAAATGACCAAGGTACATCTTACTGACGACGAAATATAATTACAGAAGGGTAGCGCTAACCAATGTGGTGTGTAAATCCACGTCTTCAGAAATACCCAGGTAATCGAGGTGTATTACCGTGCTACTTTCTATTAGCCCATATTTTTTTGCATAATAACTATCAATGCTGGTTACAAGCGAAGATGAAGGAATTATTGAAGATGATATTGATGTAGTCACATGTATTACATCAGTGTAAGTATTACCTCCTACGGTTTTCGAAATGCCTTTCTCAGCGATACTATAAGTGATAGTGACTGGAATAGGAACAGGACTACCAGTCAATGGTACACTAAGATTTTGAGTCCATTGGGTGCCAACATTCGCATTATCTTTTAAATACAGTCTCTCAAATGTTGTAGTGCCTAAGGCCGCAGGCAGTGAGTCAAACTGGTAATAATCATTTCCTGAAACTGCAAGGTATTGATTACCCGTAAGTGAATTGGTATAAACATGGTAGCTTCTTCCTGAAATCGTTGTGTCCGTTGAAGTAGAAGTAAGGGTGTAGTCATTATCAACCGGTGTACCGCCTGAGGCGTCCGTTTGATGATAATTCCATGCGCTCCCGGCAGAGGTGTTCAAATAGTTATCAGTTTCTGGCGGTGGGGTGGAGTCCTCTTTCTTGCTGCATGAGATGAGCAAAATTAGGGTAGCCGATACGAAAAGCGTTTTTGTATTCATTTGGAGGATTTTTTAGGTGATGTAATAAGGTGGCGTAATATTAACCCTTTTTTTGTAAAATTAAAATATTTAAACTTATCTTTGCGCTCCCAAAAACAATATGGCTAAACAAGCACTCATTAAACAAGATGGAACAATCCTGGAAGCCTTATCCAATGCGATGTTCAGGGTTAAGCTTGAAAACGGTCACGAGATTTTGGCAACCATTTCCGGTAAAATGCGTATGCATTACATCAGAATTTTACCCGGCGACAAGGTGGGAGTTGAGATGAGCCCTTACGATTTATCGAGGGGACGCATCATATTCCGCTATAAATAAGAGCTTTAATAGAAAAAATAAAAAGATGAAAGTAAGAGCATCCATAAAGAAAAGAAGTGCCGATTGTAAGATTGTGAGGCGGAAGGGCAGGCTTTATGTTATCAACAAAAAAAACCCCCGCTTTAAGCAAAGACAGGGATAAGCCAAGGCCAGATTGGCCATTTGTCTATTGCTAATTTGAATTAGAAGAACTTTAAAAATCAAAATAAAATATGGCTCGAATTGCCGGTATCGATTTACCAAAAAATAAAAGGGGAGAAGTTGGGCTTACATATATATATGGTATTGGCCGTTCTACTGCCCGTTACATTTTAGACAAGGCGAACGTTAATTACGATAAAAAAGTGAATGAATGGAATGATGAAGAACAAACTTCCATAAGAAATGTAATTAGTGGTGAATTTAAAACCGAGGGAGCTTTGCGTAGTGAAGTTCAGACGAATATAAAGCGCTTATTGGATATTGCTTGCTATCGTGGGCTCAGACATCGTAAGGGCTTGCCATTACGTGGGCAGCGTACCCGTACGAATAGCCGTACCCGTAAGGGAAAGCGTAAAACCGTGGCCGGTAAAAAGAAGGCACCTAAGAAATAATATCGATTCCTTTGGGAATGATAGATAATTAAGGCCTATAGTTTCATTTTGAACCAATACCAGATCTCCAGTAGGCCGGAAGGAGGGTTGGTTCGGCCGTCAAAGGCAAGATTAAATTTTTAAAGATTACCTATTTAGCAGAATTATGGCAAAAGCAACAAATGCAAAAGTATCATCCAAGAAAAGAGTTGTAAAAGTTGAGCCTTTTGGGGATGCACACATCGTAGCAAGTTTCAACAACATCATTATCAGTTTAACCAACAAACAAGGCCAGATCATTTCCTGGTCTTCTGCCGGTAAAATGGGGTTCAGAGGTTCAAAAAAGAATACTCCTTATGCAGCGCAAATGGCTGCTGCAGATGCGGCTAAGGTAGCGCTGGATGCCGGATTAAAACGTGTAGATGTATACGTAAAGGGCCCGGGTTCAGGAAGGGAAGGCGCTATAAGATCTCTTTCACAGGCAGGCATTGAGGTGGTTATGATAAAAGACGTGACCCCTTTGCCTCATAACGGCTGTAGGCCACCGAAAAAGAGAAGAGTTTAAGCAATAGTAATTGGTAGTAAACATTGCAAAAAATTGCATATTGTTTATTGCCTGTTTTTATAACCGGGTGTATCATTAATTTTTGATTTTTAACGATGATGCACCGACACTAAAAAATCAGATATAAATTATGGCTCGGTACACAGGACCAAAAACAAAAATCTCCAGGATATTTGGAGAGCCCATTACAGGAAACGGAAAGTGGCTCACAAAAAACAGTAATCCTCCGGGAATGCATGGAGCAGCCCGCAAACGTAAAAGTCTTGGTGAATACGCACTACAACTTCGCGAAAAACAAAAGGCAAAGTATACATATGGGTTGCTTGAAAAGCAATTTCGTAACACCTTCACCGAAGCTTCAAGGCGTAAGGGTGTAACCGGAGAAAATCTTATCAAACTCCTTGAAGCCCGTCTCGATAACACAGTTTATCGCATGGGCATTGCCCCAAGCCGGCAGGCAGCACGCCAACTTGTGTCGCATAAGCATATCACTGTAAATAACGAGGTAGTAAATATTCCATCTTTTTCTTTAAAACCCGGAGATATCATTGGCTTAAAGGAAAAGACCTCAAATAATGCTTCCATAACAGGAAACCTGAGGCCCAAGAATCCAAAGTTTAACTGGATTGATTGGAGTGAAGGAACAATGCAGGGAACATTCATTGCATATCCTGAAAGAGAAAGTGTTCCGGAAAATATAAAGGAGCAGCTTATAGTGGAATTGTATAGTAAGTAAGTGAAATAAGTATTAAAGACAAGTGATAAGTACGAAAAGCAATCAAATAATTAAATCAAATAAAACAAAATAAAAAAATGGCCATTTTAAATTTTGTAAAGCCGGACAAAATCGTTCTTCAAAAAAGTACAGATTTTGAAGCACAATTCGAGTTTCGCCCGCTGGAACCAGGTTATGGTGTAACCATTGGCAATGCTTTGCGCAGAGTATTGCTTAATTCATTAGAAGGTTATGCAATAGTTGGAATCAATATTGCGGGTGCTGACCATGAATTTGCAACTATTAAAGGCGTTACTGAAGACGTTACAGAAATTATTCTTAATCTTAAGCAGGTTCGCTTTAAAAAGAAGGTTGACCAGGATGCAGGTACAGAAAAGATCAGCCTTTCATTAAAAAATAAATCTGAATTTACTGCCGGGATGATTGGGGAAGCTTCGCCGTCATACGAAGTAATGAACCCTGATTTGCTGATTTGTACAATGGATAATTCAGCAAAGCTTGAAATTGAAATTACCATCGGCAAGGGCCGCGGATATGTTCCTGCAGAAGAGAACAAGGAAAAGAGTTCTCATTTCGGATATATTCCCGTGGATGCTATTTACACTCCGATTAAAAATGTAAAATACAGCATCGAAAATACAAGGGTTGAGCAAAGAACAGATTTTGAAAAGCTTGTAATGGATGTGGTAACTGATGGTACCATCCATCCTGAAGAAGCGGTAAAGCAAGCTTCAAGGATATTGATCCAGCACCTGATGATTATTACCGATGAAAATATAACATTTGATAGTAAAGAAGAAAAGAAAGAGGATTTGGTGGACGAACAAACTTTACAGCTTCGCAAAGTATTAAAGACACCGTTGGAGGATTTGGATCTTTCGGTAAGAGCATTTAACTGTCTTAAGGCTGCAAAAATTAATTCGTTAAGTGAATTAGTTCAATACGAGCAGGAAGACCTGATGAAATTCAGAAACTTTGGACAGAAATCTTTGAGCGAAATCGAGCAGGTTTTAAATGAAAGAGGACTCGGATTCGGAATGGATCTTAGCAAATTGAAATTGGACGACGAATAAAAGATTTTAAAATTTGAATATCGAATTTTGTGTATAACCCTTCTTGATATTCTTTATAAACAGAGGTTATAATTCCTGACACGGTATAACCTATAAAATTACAGTCATGCGTCACGGAGACAAAGGAAATAATTTAAGCAGAACCGCAAGTCACAGAAAGGCTTTATTAAGTAATCTTGCCTGCCAGCTATTTGAGCACAAAAAAATAGTAACCACTTTGGCAAAGGCGAAGGCTCTTCGCCCTTATGTGGAACCATTAATTACAAAAGCAAAAGATAATACCACACACCAGCGCCGTTTGGTGTTTAGCCGTTTGCAGGACAAAGAAGCGGTAAAAGAATTGTTTGATGTGATAAGCGCAAAAATTGCATCACGCCCCGGTGGTTATACAAGAGTAATTAAGCTTGGGAAAAGAGTAGGAGATAATGCTGAACTTGCGATGATAGAACTGGTGGACTATAACGAAATCTATGGTAAGGGAAAGGGTGAAACTCCGGGGACAGCTAAAAGAACACGCAGAGCGGGTGGCCGTAAAAAATCTTCATCAGACACCGCGGCAAAAAAAGCAACTGAAACAGTGGAAGTGGATGTAGCAGAGAAACCTGCTAAGGCAAAATCTTCTGCTAAAAAAGAAGATGACCTTACAAAAATTGAAGGCATCGGGCCTAAAGCTGCCGAAGCTTTGCAGGAGGCAGGAATAAAAACCTTTGCAAAATTATCTAAGAGTACTCCCGAAGAAGTAAAAGAAATTCTTGAAAAGTCAGGAGGTCATTTCAATGCATTGGATCCTACTACCTGGCCTGAGCAGGCTGCATTGGCTGCTGCTGACAAATGGGTCGAATTAAAAGAACTACAAGATAAATTAACGGGCGGCAAATAATTTTATATTTATTTTAACTGGTATTATTGATGTCCCTTTAAATGGGACATTTTTTTTGAAAAGTTTTTTATTGACAAATGATAAATTTTGTTGTTAGCAAATAATCATTATAGACAGAATTTTTTTCACTCACATTTTCTTTTCTTTGCAAAACTATATTCATGTCTGATTCAACATCTTCAGTTTCCGCGATTTTAATTTTAGAAGACGGTAATATTTTTCACGGAAAGGCATTTGGTAAAATAGGCACAGCCACCGGTGAGATATGTTTTAATACCGGAATGACCGGTTACCAGGAAGTTTTTACAGATCCCAGCTACTATGGGCAAATTGTGATTATGAATAATGTGCATATAGGAAATTATGGGGTAAAGGATGGAGATGTGGAAAGCGATTCCGTAAAAGTAAAAGGCATAATAGGAAAAAGCCTGGAGCAACAATATTCCCGGTTTAAAGCAACGGATTCATTACAGGATTATTTTATTAAGCAGAATATTGTAGCAATTGATGAGGTGGATACACGTGCCCTGGTCATACATATTCGCCAGCAGGGAGCGATGAATTGCATTATTTCAAGTGATAATGAAAATGTTGAAGAATTAAAAAAACAATTAGCTACTGTTCCTTCAATGAATGGGCTTGAGCTGGCTTCTGCAGTATCTACTAAAACAGGATATGCGCTTGGCGATGAAAAAAGCGATACCAGGGTGGCTGTTCTGGATTTTGGAATTAAGAAAAATATTTTGAATTGTCTTATTGAAAGAGGTGCACATGTAAAAGTCTTCAATGCCGAAACAAATTTTGCGGAACTTGAAGAATATAAGCCTCACGGATATTTTATAAGCAATGGTCCCGGCGATCCTGAACCTTTGCATCATGCCGTAAATACAATTAGAGAAATTTTAGATGCTAAAAAGCCTCTTTTTGGAATTTGTCTTGGCCAACAACTATTAGCTTTAGCAAATGATATACCCACATTTAAAATGCATCACGGGCACCGGGGATTAAATCACCCGGTAAAAAATATGAAAACGGGAAGATGCGAAATAACCACACAAAACCACGGGTTCGGCGTAAACGCTGATGCGGTAAGGGCTGCAGAAAATATCGAAATTACTCACGTAAACCTCAACGATGATTCTATTGAAGGGATTCGGTTAAAAGACAGGCCTGCTTTTTCGGTGCAGTACCATCCGGAATCCACGCCGGGGCCTCATGATAGCAGGTATTTATTCGATGATTTTTTTGAAATGATTAATAAAGAACGTAGGTAACACAACACTTTTGGATTGGTATTTGATAAAAAATTTCATTAGAACAAATAACCATTTGAAAAGAATGACATTTTTTTTGATATAAAAAATCTCCGTTAACGGAGTAAACGATATGAAAATTGCAATAATAAACGGACCAAATTTAAACCTGGTTGGTACGAGGGAAACAGACATATACGGAGGTGAATCATTCGAGCATTACTTTAATAAATTGAGGAAGAAATATGAGACTATAGATTTTGATTATTTCCAAAGTAATGTAGAGGGCGAACTTATTAATGAAATACAGAGTGCCGCAAATACAATGGATGGAATTATTTTGAACGCCGGCGCTTACACGCACACATCAATCGCTATTGGCGACGCAATAGCTGCCATTAAGGTACCAGTCGTTGAAGTTCATATTTCTAATATTGAAGCCAGAGAGGAATTTAGAAAGTATTCTCACATAACCACAAAATGTGCAGGAACGATTTTTGGTTTTGGAATGAAAGGATATTTGCTTGCAGTTGAATCTTTTCTCAATAAATAATTAATAGTTATTTCCCCTGGTATAAAATTTTAGTTTCTGATGAGCCGGGGTTAGTGGCCGGGTTAGTATCACCGAAAGTATATCGTTTTGTTTTGCCGTCAAGGTTGGTGAAATTAAATGTGCAATTTTTTGCGACAACTCCACGGGTGATGCCTATAAAATCCCTTGTTGGTAAATTGGTATTGTTGATAATGAATTTACAATTATTCAACTGGTATCTTTCTTCGAGTGTATACGTTTTTGGAGATTGAAACCAACAAAGTTTTTTTGTGTTTGATACAAATGTGCAATTGTCGAAACTCATATATTTTGCATTATTACTTTCAACCAAAAAGCGTCCATACGGAGGTCTCCCATTATAAGGTTTGTCTTCAAAGTGGCAATCCCAAAATTTAGTGGCATCCTGCCTGTCAGGTGAATTATAACCATGTGCTGTAGATCCATAAATGTTACAACCATTGAATGTAAAATTAGGCTTGGTAACCCACAGCGACCAACTGGTCGTTCCCCAAAACGTGCAATTATTAAAAGTACAATCGCCGCTGTCTCCCGAATCAGCGCCCATTCCAAGCCCGGTATTATCGACAAATTCACAACTATCAAAAACTCCATTTCTGATCGGGCCGGCCTCCGCTTCTATATCCAGGCCTGCAGAGGGAGCAGAACTAAATCCTGCTTTTCCGGTGTGGTTAAATTTGCAGTTTTTCGCATGCAGATCATTACCTCCCACCCACGAAAGTCCCTGTCGGGCATTATATTCAAAATTACTGTTGGTAATTTCAATCTTGTCAGGGCTATCGCTTTTTATATTTGAAACGCAAATTCCATCAAGTCCAAAATGATGGGCATTAACTTTATCAATTACAATATTCTTTGAATTTTGTATAAAAATTCCATCATGCTGAAGTTGGCGTCCCTTATCTCCAAAAACGCCACCTAAAATCATATGTTGATTGTTACCGTCTAAATCAAGATTTGAAATTTTTATGTTCTCACTGTTTTTTACATATATACAAAAGCCTGGAATGGCAGCGTAACTTCTTTTGGTGAAAACATTATTTCCGTGATCATATATTTCGCCGGTCGTTGGCGAAAATGTTCCGATACGTAAACTGTCAATATATTTCAGAGTTGCTCCTTCAACGCCTTCGATCGTAAAATTTTTGATACTGTTAAAGGATAATACATTTTCCCCATCATATGCCGGCATATTCTTTTGTCCACCCGTAAAGGTTTGTTTACCAACGATATAAATTCCTTTTGGAATAACCAACTTGCCATTGCCACCATGCTCGTTAAAAAAGGCAGCCGCTCTCCGAAAAGCCTCGTGATCATTGGTTTTCCCGTCTCCACTGGCACCGAAGGATTTTATATCTTTTACTACACCTGATTGAGATCGGGCTGAAAAAAAGAAAAATAATAATATGGCTGGTAAAATAGCTTTCATTCTCAAATTTACTTTTATCGTTTTTCCTTAGAGTCGCATCCCCAAAATTATGATATTTAGATCCCGGGTTAAGAGTGATGTCATGGCATAATGGATGCATATCGAATAAATCGCCCAGGTGATTTAACACGATGTAATAATATGCCGGTGTTTATTTGAATTTTTTTATGAGGCTTTTTACAATTTTTTTATAGGCATCAACTTCGGCAAGTTGATCCTGTATGAATTGATTATCCTCAAGACGACCGATAACGGCGTTCATTTCTTCATTGGTGTCGTAAATCATTTTTCTAAAAGGATTTGCATAATCTTTTGCCCTTGATTTATAAATTTCTTTACTCATCCAGGTTTTTGTCGCAACAGATTTTTCGAGCAAAATTTTAAATACCGATGGCGTAAACTGTTTGGATGTTATGTTCTCAATTTCAAGAAGGGACGTGTAAGCATGAATCAACTTATCCCTCTTATAATTGGCACCGCATTTTCGATAGAAATCATGCACGCTGTTCCATGAATCAATTCTATCTCTTTTTATCTCATTCTTTAGTTTATCAGCATCGGCCACCGTCATTAGTTGTCCGCCAACATTGAGCCATTTTGATCTTTGGATTCTTGTTGGGATACTTTTTTTGAATTCCGCGAATGACGCAAATTTATTAATTCTGGCATGTTCGGTCAATTGAATCACCCCATAATAAGTAATCAATTCTTTGAACAAATTTATTGCCTGGGGAACTTTCACTATTTCTGTAATTCGCTGGCTATTTTCAAAACCTGTTGTAAAATAATTCCCTTTCTCATCCGCTTTTAAACCGGACAATAATTTAATTGACTCAAACATTTCGTTTATAGTGTCAGGAGCGAGATAATCAAATTCTATAGTTTGAATTTTTTCGGTCCTCATGTCTCTGTCTTCGTATTTCCAGGTGTTTCGGGAGAGTGCATACATATTATACATGAACCAGTATCCTGGCATTATCACCAATTTGTCATTAGTAACGTCATTGCTAACAAGACTAAATGGAATTGATATATTTAATTCAAATGGAAAGTCAGCTTTTGATAAAATAGTAAATGATGCAAATTTTGAATTATGCTTAAGGCTTACACACAGACCTGGCCAAAACCCACGGCCTGCAACAATCTCGCCATCCGGGCTTCTGCTGTTATGATTGCTGCCTATCGTAGCACCTGCAGCAATATTGCTTTGTCCCATTATTAATGAAGCACATAAAAATGAATTGTTATGATGCTGCTCATGAGCGGGAAATATTAAAGAATTCAAAACTTCGCAACATGAAATTGTTGAATTGTTACCGAGGTAAGAGTTAATAAGCCTTGCACCGTATTTTAGCTGTGAATGTGAGGCCATTACAAATCTTACGGCTTTAACCCCATAAAAAATTCTGCAGCCATAACCTACAATTCCATTCACCATTTCGCAACCTTCACCTATTTGTGAGGTACGTTCTTCATCGCTCTTAATGGTAAGATTTTTTAATTTGCTTGCTCCTTTTATATAGGCATCCGTGCCAACTGAAACATCTTTTATAATGTTACAATCTTTTAAAACGCTCCGGTCGCCAATGGTTCCATAATAGCCTCGCTTTTTGTCAAATTCTTTTTGAGTAAGTTCAATGAACTTTTTCAGTAATTCCTTGTCATCACGTGTGCTGCTCCACAAAAAAGCATCTCCCGGCAACATACGGTCAAAAGGAATTACCCGTCTTCCTCCATTTTCATTGCGCACTTCCATCCAAATTCGTGTCAATTCATTTTCACCTTCTTTTAAAATTCCATTTCCAAATTTTGAATGATTTGTTGCGGCCAGTTCATTTACATTGGCAATCATTACTTCATTTCCGATAATATAGTGACTTAAGTAGTGTGCATTATCAATACAAATATTATCGCCAAAATCGCAACTAATAATAATGCTGTTGTAAATGCCCACCGGCATGCGGAGATTATGAAACTCGAGATAATATGGTTCCAGTTTTCCAATTCGAACCAAACCAAAAAATTTGCAGTTTTTTACGAGTACAGGATCAAATGCATCAGAAACAAGAATTTTGTTCCAGTCATCAGAACTATTATCGTTGCGTATCAGGATTTCTTTTTCCCTGCTGGAAAGACCGCGGTAGTTGATGCCATTCTTATTCTGCTTATCTCTCAGGTAATATTCATCCTCACCTTCGGGCAAATATTCTTCTTCGATGAAATTATAACCTAAGTTGTTAACGGGGTGCTTGGTAATTATATTCATGTTTAGGTATCAGTTTTTCAGGTATCTGGTATCATTATATTGGCACTAAGAACTTATCATGCACTACTATTCCACCGTCACCGATTTTGCAAGATTCCGTGGTTTATCAACATCGCAACCTTTTGCAACTCCCATATAATATGACAGAAGCTGAAGCGGGACTACGCTTAAAAGTGGAGCAACGATTTCATTTGCAGGAGGCACAATGAAAATATCATCCGCCATCGCGGGGATCGTTTCGTCCCCTTCCGTAATAATACAAATAACCTTTCCTTTTCTTGCTTTTATCTCCTGGATGTTACTCACGATTTTTGCATGATACTCATCTTTCGTAGCAACAAAAACAACAGGAAGGTTTTTGTCGACAAGTGCTATAGGACCATGTTTCATCTCCGCTGCGGGATAACCCTCTGCATGGATGTAGGAGATTTCTTTTAGTTTCAAGGCACCTTCAAGAGCTATAGGGAAATTGTATCCCCGTCCGAGAAATAACGCATTGACAGCGTCCTTATATTTTTCTCCAATCAATTTTAGCTCACTACCATTTTTTAATATCGATTCAACTTTTTCAGGGAGCTCTTCCATTTCCACCAGGAGTCTTAAGTATTTTGATTGATCAATAGTGCCTTTTTCCTTTGCTATTTTTAGGGCAATCATTAACAAGACCGCGAGCTGGGCGGTAAATGCCTTTGTAGAAGCAACGCCAATTTCAGGTCCTGCGTGCGTGTAGGCACCAGCGTGAGAAGCACGCGAAATTGATGAGCCGACAACATTTACGATTCCAAAAATAAAAGCACCTTGTTCTTTCGCTTTTTCTATAGCTACTAAAGTGTCTGCTGTTTCACCACTTTGTGAAATGGCAATAATAACATCACCTTTGTTAATTATAGGATTCCTATACCTGAATTCCGATGCATATTCTACTTCCACGGGAATGCGACACAATTCCTCTATAATGTATTCGGCAACAAGGCCTGCATGCCAGCTTGTGCCACATGCGATAATAATGTAACGTGATGCGGTTGTTAAAGCTTCAATATTATCCTCAATCCCCTTCATCGTGATTGTCCCTCTTTCTGCGTCTAACCGGCCACGTAAGCAATCATAAATTGTTGCCGGCTGCTCGTTAATTTCTTTCATCATGAAATGTTCATAACCACCCTTTTCAATAGCAGCCAGTTCTATATCAAGTTTTGATATATACGGAGTTTGTTTTTCATTTCCAAGGTTCTTAAGAATCAATTCATCTGCTTTAATAATAGCAATTTCATAATCATTCACATAAACAACCTCCTTGGTGTATTCAAGCATTGGCGTTGCATCAGAGCCTAAAAAATGTTCCCCTTTACCTATGCCGATAACGAGTGGGCTTCCCTTTCTTGCTGCAATAATAGTATCTGGATTATCCTGGTCGAGCAAGAGAATTACATATGCTCCCGAAACTCGTTTTAGGGCTATTCTTACGGCCTCTTCCAGGGTACACCTGGAGTTTTTCTGAATCTCTTCAATAAAGTTCAAAAGCACTTCTGTATCTGTTTCACTCTTGAATGTATATCCCTTGCTTAAAAGCTCTTTTTTTAGTTGTGCATAATTTTCAATGATGCCGTTGTGGATCATCGCCAGTTTGCCGCCGGCACTTTTATGGGGGTGTGCATTCACATCACTCGGCTCGCCATGGGTAGCCCAACGGGTATGCCCGATGCCTATATTAGCATGAAGGCTTTTGCCAAGTAGCGCTTCTTCCAGTTCTGCCACTTTGCCCTTTTTTTTATAAACTGCAAGGCCGCCACTATTTATCAATGCAACGCCGGTACTATCATATCCCCTGTATTCCTGCCTTTTGAGGCCTGTAATAATAATCGGGTAAGCTTCTCTTGGTCCAATGTAACCAACAATTCCACACATAAGAAAACGGTTTTAGATTTGATTTTCTGTAAAAAATTTGACAGTATTTTCAATAATCATCACTCCACTTCGGTATTTTAACGACGCAAATTAATAAAATGTCATCGGTTAATCCAATTCGCACCCGTTTGCTATTTGGTCGCAGGATTTTATTTCTAAAATTTCCTGCAAACAAAAATAGGATAATGCCGACATAATAATTGTTTTGAAAATACCTGAACTAAGTATTCACTAAGTAATCGACGTCACAATCCATTGCCTTTCAAAAAATACAGGGCTACATTAAAGAATATAACGAGTCCCGTCACATCTACCAATGTCGCAACAAATGGTGCTGAAGAAGAAGCAGGGTCTGCTCCCAATTTCTTCAAAAGAATCGGAAGCATACTTCCGGTGAAAGAACCCCATAAAACAACGCCTATCAGAGAGAAACTAACGGTAAGGGCTATGAGAAACCAGTGCAGTCCGTAGATATCTGTCATAATTCCGTGGTGCATTAAAATGCTCCACAATAGTTATTCGCATAAACCCGATCATGCCTAAAATAGCACCCAGTACAAAGCCGGATAATATTTCACGACGCATTACCCGCCACCAGTCGGCAACAGTTACTTCGCCCAATGCCATAGCTTGTATAATTAGCGATGAGGCCTGTGAACCACTGTTTCCACCACTACTCATAATAAGAGGAATAAAATTGGTAAGAACAATAACTTTAGCCAGTTCATCATTGTAGTATGCCATCGCTGTGGCAGTAAGCATTTCACTTAAAAAAAGTATAATCAGCCATCCCACTCTTTTTTTTATCAGGCCAAAAAATGGAGTCTCAAGATAGGGTTGATCAAGCGCTTCCGCTCCACCTATCTTTTGAATGTCTTCACTGAATTCCTCATTTGTCACCCACAGCACGTCATCGATAGTTACAATACCCAGCAGCACATTATAATCATCTACAACGGGAAGGGCTACACGATTATTCATTTTAAAAACTTCGTTGGCAGTTTCCTGGTCATCGTTTACATTTAATTCTATAAACCTGCCATCCATCATTTCACTTACCTTTTTATCAGGAGGGGCCAGTATAAATTCCCTTATTCTAAAGTCATCCAACAGTTCACCATGATCATTAATAACATAAATTACATCAATAGTTTCTGTATCCTTTCCAACATTCCTGATTATATCCAGTACTTCGGCAACAGTATTGTATTCATGTACGTAAACATAATCAGGGGTCATTAAGCGGCCAACACTGTTTTCAGGATAACCTAAAAGTGAGAGGGTAATTTTTCTTTCTTCCGGTACGAGGGTTTTCACCAGTTCCCGCACCACTTCATTCGGCAGATCTTCCAAAAATGCGGTACGGTCATCCGCCTGCATCTCATTTAAAAGCTCCGCGCTTTTGTGAGGTGGCAGATTTTTTATAATTCTTTTTTGGATTGAATGTTCGAGTATCTTAAATAACCCGGCAGCACGATGAATCGAAAGCTGTAGAAAAATTTCAAGTTCCTTATCCTCGTTTTCCTCAACCAACTCAGCAACATCGCTGATATTTTGTGTATTCAAAAAATCTCTAACAGCCGCTTCATTTCCAGCATTCAGGACTTCTTCATATTGTTGCTGTATGGTAACTACTTCTTCGGACATTCAATAATAGTGTTCTTATTATGTCGCAAATTAATTTATTTTACAATAGTTATTTGGCTAATAAATGATAAAACAATTTTTATATTTTAAGCAAACTACAATAAAAGGCAGGGGAGTTTTTACGAAGGAAAAAATTGCTGCAAATATAGTTATAGAGGAATCTCCGGCGATAGTTATGAGTAAGGAAGAAAGAACTTATCTTGATAAAACTTTGCTACATGATTATATTTTTGAATGGGGGGAAGATAAAAATAAATGTTGCATGGCACTGGGCCTTGTGCCACTATACAATCATAGTTATGAAAGCAACTGCGAATATTTTATGGATTTTGATAAAGAAACCATCCAAATAAAAACAATGAGACCAATAAAAAAAGGCGAAGAACTTACGATAAATTACAATGGCGATTGGAATGATAATAAAAAAATATGGTTTGATGCAAAATAATTTTTTAGAAATTTATATCCAGCTTATTATTGCTGATATATTTTGTTCATCTTCCTGCCGGTAATATATTTTAATTCCAAGCCGGGTAGCCAGGTCCTTTACTATTTGCAAACCTAAGCCTGAATATTTGCTACTGATTTGACTTTGCTGCAATATTGCATTTAGCTCGCTTGCATTTTTATTGCCCGTAGGATTAGTTATGGAGATTGTAGTTGCATCTGCTTGTATGGTAATTGTTGATTTGGCATTACTCTCTTTTATTGCATTCTGAATTAAATTTCTAAGTATAACAGCAATAAAATTTTCATCTGTATTTTGTATAACTGCATCACCTACCTGCAAATCAATACTTAATTCTTTTTCTTTAAGCTGTTCTTCAAACAGCATTTTTTCCTGCATTAATAAAGGAGCTATTTTAACCTGCTTATATTGAGGAGAAAAATTTTTCATCTGGCTTTTACTCCATAATAAAAGATCTTCCATTGTTTCCAATACATTCTCTGATGCCCTGTTTAAACGCTCATCGTAATGCTGGCGCAATTCGCTGTAAAATGCTGTGGATTTTCCTTTTGCAAATGTAATAGCTGTACAATTTTACTCACGGGCGCCCGTAAGTCATGACTTATAACCCCAAACAATTTTGCTTTTGTATCATTGGCAACAGAAAGCTCGTTGTTAAGTTCGTCAAGCTGTTGATTCCGCTGGTTAAGAATCTTATTAAGTTTTTCTTTATTGCGGTAAATAAAATATAACAATAGTGAAAAAACACCGAGGCTTACTAATCCCAGAATCAATAACCTTCTTGTGTTGGAAGCTTCCTTTAATTCAAGGACGTTCAACTTATTTTTTTGATCAAGTGCAATAATGCGGTTTTCTTTTTCTGCAGTTTGATAATGAGTTTCAAGATCAGCAAAAGTCCTTGAGATTTTTTCTTTGTTAAGTGTATCCTGTACGCCGACATATTGCTCATAATATTGCAAAGCATTTTTTGCATTGCCAATTCCCTTATAAGAAAGAGCCATATATTTCAGAATGTTAGAATACAATTCTTTGCTTAGTTGCACTGCAACTGGAAGGGCCCGTGTCAACAATGAAATTGCCTGCTGAAATTTACCGGTTTCCTCCAGGTATCGTCCCTTAATCATTTGGGACTGAAAAATTAAAAACGGCGATTGAATAACCTCCGCAAGTGAATCACCTTTATTTATATAAGGAATTGCTTGGTCATATTGTTTATGATCAATATAGTATAACCCAATGTTGAGATTAGAGGAAACCAGCTCTGATGGAAATATAGTTTGGCCCTTTGTACTAATTGCAAGCAGATTATTATAATATAATGCTGAATCAATATTCCCGGAAGTGGTAAATGCTTCCACGAATGAACTTAATAACCGATTGCTTACAACGGGTGATACAGATGCAAAGCGTTCGCCGTTTCTCAATGCCGCCAGGCTTTTATCAGCCATTTGTGTATTGAGGTATAACTTGGAAAGTTGATCGCATTGAATGGCGTAATCAAATTTTGCTTTGGAGTTTGTTGTGGTGTCCACATCTTTTTCACGCAGTTCAATACTTTTAATGTAATAATCCTGCGCCGTGCTATAAAATGATTTCTGCTGGTAATAACTTCCGAATGCTGAGTAAATATCCTGGAGAATAGCTTTGTCCTTTGAAGTATCGGCAATGGTTTGCAAAATATTTTTGCAGGAATCAACTTTGTCAGGTTGCTGCATTTGAAAATTAATGCTCATCAGCGCTTCGCATGCGCCGGCAATAAGTTTAGTGGCATTAGCTTTTTGAGCGCTATAGAGGCTTTGGTAAAAATAATATTGTGCACTGTCGGCTTTTAGCTGGTAATAGTTTCCAAGCGCAGTATATAAAAAGAAACTTGCTTTATCGGAATCATCATTCGGGTTTACCAACTGCAAACCTTGTAATCCTGCTTCTTCTAATACGACATAGTTATTTGCAGCGCCGGTTTTATTTAAACGCAGTTCAGCACAGTAACCGAGCCATGCTTTAATTTTTTTGTTATGATTTTGAATTTTTGACAAATCCGGAGCCTGAGATTTAACTGTTCCGGCTATACTATTCAGTAAAACAAAAAGTACAAGAGAAATTTTTCTCATTTTGTTTGTATCAAGCTATAAAGATAAAACAGATGGCCTTGAAAATTTAAAAAGCTTAATTAACAACGACCATTCCCTTTACCCGGAAAAACTCAATGCATGCTTATATAATTTCCCTATTGGTAACTCATGCGATTGTATGTTTATTTTATTTTTTTGAATAGCATCTATTTTGGTCCTGTTTACAACATAGCTCCGATGAATGCGTACAAATATATCGGGTGGCAATTTTTCAGTGATACCATTTAAGGTTGTTAATACTAAATATTGTTTTGTTACGGTAGTAATTTTTGTATAATCCCGCATGGCTTCAAGATATACAATATCATGCGTAGGTATTTTGTATTTATCGTAACCCTGTTTAATAATTATAAAATCATTGTTCTGGTCATTATCAAAAGCGAATGCTTTTTTATGCATCTGGTAAAAGTCATGCAGGCGAAGAGCGCACCTGGCAAAGCGTTCAGAAGAGACAGGCTTTAACAAATAATCGAAAGCTTCCAGTTCAAAGCCCTCTAATGCAAACTCGGGATGTGAGGTAATAAAAACAGGAAGGCCGCAATTTGATATTCTTCTTATTAATTCTATACCGCTAAGGCCGGGCATCTCAATATCCAGGAAAATAATATCGGGATTAAAATGGTTAATTATTTCTATGGCTTCGATTGGATTACTGCATGATGCCACTTTTTGTAAGAAAGAAAATTTATCAGCTTCTGTTTCTACTACTGCACGATCAATTTCGTCATCATCTATTATGACATACTTAAGATGGAGATCATGAGTTTGCATTTTTCAAAAGCGCTGAATAGATGTTGAATTTAATTAGTATAAAACTACAAAAAAATGCGTTTTGATTTTCTGGCGATTTTAAAAGTACGTTCGTCGGTTACTTTTCACAAGCCCTTTAGTGCAAATCTATTTTTATGATGATTAAATTTTAAATCTTTTAAAAAAATAATCATGAAAAAATTATTTATTACCTCTTTGTTCTTGTCGCTCTTATGCATTGCCTCATTTGGGCAGTTAACGCAAAAAAAAATAATTCAAGGTAAAGCTTCAGTAAAGACAGTTCCTGCTGTAACGGCTTCTCCTGTTGTGAAGACTACTACTGCTACAAAGGTAGTTCCTGTTGCAAAGCCTAACGTTGCTTTGAAAACGGATAAACAAATCGTGTTTTTAAATACACACAATTCGGTATATAAACAAAAGATACTTAATCCTGCATTGGCTAAGATTACAGCAAACCATGCAATAAAAATGTTTGAGTATACAAAAGACCTTCGGTATTCAGATGGATCGGTTGTTCATCTTCGTTTAACAAAAAGCCCGTCTGTTACAGGCCAAACGGCAAATTTAAAAGTAAATGCAAAGCAAACAGGCGAGGATCAGGATGCAGGATATAATTGCATAACATCGAATGTATCTCTTACAGCTACTTCCACTGATTTTATAAATAATGATTATTCGAGGCAGACTGCCCATATTTTTCCCAGAGCTATTTATACTTATAACCATTTGTATGATGGAAGCTTCAGGGAAGAAACAGCAAACCGGAATCCCATTATTATCGGTTCTTCCAGCACAAATATGTCTTCTCCTACTTTCGAAGAAGTACAAACGCCCAACCAGGCTAATATTCATAACGCATTGGCAAAGTTGTTTAGTCGTTTTCATGGAGATGCGGCAAATGAAAGTATGGCTTACCTGGTTTTTGAATCTGCAAATAATTCAGATCTGAATATTAAGGTGGGCGCTGGCGGTAGCGGTTACGGATTTAGTTTTAGTAATGTCTTTAATACACAGGACAAGGAGAAGCATTTATACATGACCATTGATGCCAGGAAATCTTTATTTACCATTAGTGTTGCAGCACCGGATAGCGGCTATTTTAAAACACCGGTGAATGGGTCATCACCAATGGTAATTATGGGTAGCGTAAGCTATGGTGTAAGGGTGCTGGCAAATATGGAATTTACTTTTCTGTCTAAAACCGATGCTGATAATTTTAAGGCTCAATATTCGGGTTTCGGATTTAATGCGAATGTAAGCCTGGATTTTTTGTCGAAAAATACGGCTGCCTCAACCAATGTAAACGCTTATATTATTGGCGGCCCAAGTTCAGGCGCTACCATTTCATTTAATAAGCAGGATCTGCAGCAAAAGATTCAATCCATTTTCTCAGGCGCTACTTATCAAAATGCCCAGCCTGTCAGTTATGAATTGTATGATATGGATGGAGTGGTAATTGGAGAGCAAAGTGCCACAGACCAATTTACAGAACGGAATTGTGTTCCTGCCGATATACCAACCAATTTGCAAAACCCACAGGTGAGCATCATCAGTGGCGATGATGGCAAAGACAAGGATACCCACTACACGCTTGAATTGTTTAACAGTAAGCATCAGGAAGCGGCTATATATGTCAACAATAGTAATAGTGACGAATATCCAAAATATGAATCTGAACCGGTGGAAATGACGGCCGGCACACCTACAGGCGAAACAAAATTGCAGGGATCTCTTCCACTTCCTGTAATGCGTCCACCTGTATTAGCTGACTTTACCAATGGCGGAAAAATTCATATTAAAATTACACCCAACGGCCACGATACGTGGAAAATACAATCTTTTAAGATCATACTAAACTTCCAGGGCCAAAAGCCACATACCATTCAATGGTCGTCTAAAACGCTTTCACAGGATAGCAGGGAGAAAGACTTGGTTTTTGATAATGGTTTTCGTGCGGTCAATAGATATAAAAACGAAGCCAATGGTTATTGAGAGCTTTATGCAGAAGATTGATATTTCTTTCTTATTCTGCTGGTCGATAGATCTTAAAACGCGGTTAATAGTATAAACTCTAAAAATATTTTTATGAAATACTTAAAATTAATTACTGCAATATTTTTATCCTCAACATTCCTTGTTTCATGTTCCGGTAATAGCGCTGCAGATTCGGGCAAAGACAGCACTGCCATTAATTCTTCAACCTCTAACACTTCAGCCTCTGACGGCGATGCAAGCTTTTCGTGTATGCTTGATGGTAAGGAGTTTTCAGGGAGCGGAACAAACCAAAATATAAACGCCGCTTTTCACCTCACAGGAGATAACAAAGGGCAAATATTTTTCCGGCTTTCTAATAAGAATAATTCAAGCGATCAGCTTATGTTCCAGGTACCGGCTAAAGAAGGATCAACAACCTTTAATGTTACTCCTACTTATAGTTACAACGGCTATATTACCAGTGATTACGCAAGCTACATTGATGATCCTGTTACCGGTACCATTAATTCAATCAGTTCTTCAAGAGTATCGGGAACTTTTTCGCGAAAATAGACACTTCAAAAAGGAAGTGGTAACAGCAATTCAAAACAAACTATACAAGTAACAGATGGCAAATTCGATATTCCTTTTTCTACGTCTGCACAGTGGAAAAAATTGTATAAGGCAGAATGACTTCTGTCTGTGACAGCAACACTTCAAAGCATTTAAAAAAAGTTATATGAAAAAAATACTCTTTATTATTTTATCGCTCTCTGCCATTGTAATCTCCTGTAATAATTCTTCCGGGTCGGGCAAGTCCGGTAATGCTGAAAATAGGGCGGCTTCCACATCCGGGAGTGCAGAAAAAGGAACGATAACCTGCATTATAGATGGTCAGCAAAAAACATTTACTGTTCAACGAAGGTTTTTTGAAATACCACTCGGTGTTGATCCTAATGGCACAAAAGACGGCTTAGAAATACTGGATGGTGATGCAAAAAAAGAAGGATTTCAATTTGAATTTAAAAAAAGTGGTGCCACAAAAATTAAAACTGATGCTACCGGCGACATGAACTGTATAATCAACTATTACAATGCTGAGGGGATTACTTATACGGGAGAAGATGTAATTGTAGTTGTTAGTTCTTATGACCAAAATCATTTAACCGGTAGTTTCTCGGGAAAGTTAGTAAACATAAATTATGATAGTGGCTTAGGTGGGGCAAAGGCAAAGATTGCAAAGAATTATCCTCAATACATTCAGGTAACTGAAGGAAAATTTGATTTACATAGGTAATGCTTTTAAAATTACTTCTTTTAAAAAATGAACTTGTGAAACATTTAAAATTACCGGTATTAATATTTTTGTCTGCATTTATTTTGCTTGCATCCTCATGCAGCAATTCATCTGATAATGACAAAAAAGATAATACTGCTCAGACGTCTGCTAAGGATTCTACGCTAACCGTTAGTCCATCAAAAACAACACCGGGCAGCAACAACCAGTCTTCCGGCACTCCAGTAAAAAATGGAGATACGTCTGCAGCCATGCAAAATAATAGTACCGCTAATATGCTTTCGCAATTAAAAGATATCACGTCAATGTCGGGTAAAAATGATTCTGGCATTATGAACAGCATGGCTTCCGGAAGTAATATGGATAGTATGATGCAGAAGATGCAATCAATGATGGGAGGTAAAAACGGGAACCCCGGCAATGCAATTGCTAACTCATTGCTGAATTTGCAACTGGGACAAATGAAGGATGATAATCCATTAAAATCTGTTGCCAAAGGAATGATGGCCGCTCAAAAAAATGGTACAGCAGGGCCGTCCAAAACATATACTGACACTTATAATGAGGAACAAACGGCTGATTATAATATCCCAATTTCAGGAAATGGGAGTACTATAATGCTTCAATACACAGGCGGCAGCATAACAAACAATAAAAAAGACGGGCTTTGGAAAAATATGTATGTCAGCAGGAATAAGGAGGCCGGGTGGAATGTGTACTCAGAAGGTTATGCAGAAGCATCAGCAATTAATATGAAAGTGCATGCGACCTCACTGTTAAGCACAAACGAAAACTACCGCATTATCATTAATGACCAATATAAAAAATATAATAAGCTGCAAAAAAGTGATTTGGGCAAAAATGAATCAGATGTGCAGATACAGAATACGGGCAGTGAAAAAATGTTTGGGTACAACGGCGTGCATATAAAAATATCATACACCATCAAGGTATCGGGGCAAACAGCACATATGCAGGATGATGAATGGTACAGTTCCGATGTGCCGGGCGCTCAATTTTTATCCCCGCAAATTTTTGAAAATCATTCGCCTGCTGTAATAAAAAAAATAATTGAGGCCGGTTGTTCAGGCACATTGGTAAAATCCGTTAGTAAATCACCGGGCTCATTTCAATTGTTGCAACTTAGCCGTATTACTCAAAAGGACATGCCTGATTCTATGTTTACCCTTCCGGCTAATTACCAGGAGGATAAAAACACTGCTTTATATGGGTTGCAATAAAAATTATCTCATAAAAAACTAAAATAAAAATTATGAAAGATTTGAAATTATTATCAATCGTTATACTGCCAATAGCTTTTCTACTGGCATGCACAGGCAATGCAACAACAAATGAAGCAAACGATTCTTCAGGTGTTTCAGCAACTGCAACTTCCGGTTCCGGGGATGATATGTATTATGAAACTAACACTACCACCACCTCGTCGGCAAAAGATAATATCAGCATTCATAACGTTACTAAATTATATGTATCTGCAAAAGGTGACTTTCGTAAAGAAATAAACATTAATAGTACGTACGCCGGAAAAACTAATTCATCTCAGATAATAGCTATAGGCCATATTGATAAACCTGATGAAAGTATTTTAATAGATGAAGAAACCAAAACTTATACGATAAATCATATAGATCGCAACGACCTGAATACAGGTGAAAAAATAAAGTCAACCGTGACAAAAATCGGGAATGAAAAGATTCTCGGTTACAATTGTGTGCATGCACAAATTATTTCTACTAAAGCAATTTCTTCCCAGGTAGATACCTATGATTTATGGAAAAGCAAGGAAGTGCCTATGCCCCCTGCATTTAAAGAAGCAATCAACAAGTTTGGCATAGGGGAACAAACATCCATGTTTTCACCAGACGTAACCGGTCAATTAAAACAAATGGGCTGCGAAGGTTTTATGGTAAAGCTTGAATTAAAAGGTAAAACGACTTCTGTAAAAAGTGAGCTTAGCAAGGTAGAACACAGAACTATCCCAGCCAGAATGTTTGAGATCCCTGCGGGATATACAGAGGAAAAAGATTGAATGCAATGCCGTTTGCTAAATGAAATACACAACAGGCAAATTGGATATGATACGAAATTGAACTTTCAACTATCTTTCTGTCGATTTTAAAGATACGTCCATCGGTTAGTATTCCTGTATTCTCCGGGCAGGAGTAGTTTTAATAAACTTTTATAATTATTAAATTTTTTTTATGAAACTATATTTCAAAGCAACACTGCTCTTTTTGTTTATTTCTGTAATAATGTTTGCGTTTATTCCTCCAAAACATAGCTTGCCGGGAAAATGGACGATTTACAATGCTGATGGAACACCAATCGGGGAATATGTGGAACTTAAAAACGATGGCACTTATAATGTTTACCTGCCTAGCGACCAAATCGGGGAAACAGGATATTATAAACTGAAGCATCATGTTTTTTCTATCAGGAACGCCAAAGACTATGTTTGCGGCAAAGGGTATTGGGGAAAATATAAGCTGGAATTTCATGGAGATGATTCCATTCATTTTACTCTCATTGAGGATACTTGTGCCAATAGAAGATATGATATTGTCGGCGTCAATCCCGGCTTAAGAAGAATGAAAGCAGAATAGCTATTGCCCAGGCAATTAACAAGTTTTTGTAAAACCTATGGAAAAGTATTATAAAAATACCGGTAATTATTTTTTGATTTTGATAGCTTTTCATTGCGCTCGGTTTTTATTATCCTTATTTTTCTTTATTTCCTCAATTTAAATCGGTAACAAAAACCGTTCATATTCATGCAATCAGTTTAATGCTTTGGGCATTTATTTTAATCACTCAGCCCATACTGATCCGGTATAAAAAATATAAAGCACATAAAATTTTAGGAAGGTTTACTTATTTCTTGGTTCCCGTAGTTATACTTACTTGTTTCGGAGTAATGAGGCAACAATATTATGAAGGTCTTGAAAGAAAATTAACTTCGGCTCAAAGCCTTAAATCATTGTTTGTGTCTTTCACGCAAGCTCTTTCTATTATAATTTTTTATGTGCTTGCAATCATTAATGTGCTGAAGGGCAATATTGCAGCTCACATGCGTTACATGATTTGTCTTTTTTTGCAATTCATTCCGCCCACGTTTGGAAGGACATTAGGCTACTGGTTGGGTCTAAGACAGGTTTACACAAATACTATTGCGGTTTCGGTTGGCACTTCTATTATCATCATGTTGATTGTAGCCGACAAAAAAAGAAAAGCAGATTTTACGCCTTATGTTGTTGCACTATCGCTGTATTTTGTTTTTAATGTTAGCTGGTTTGCTTTGAGCTGTCCTTTATAAAGCTTTGGGCTGTCCTTTATAAACTGGTAAAAAACGTTCCATGCTGAAGATTTGCAAGCTCACAAGAATAACAAATCGAAATATTTAATCAGAAAAGAATACGATTAAGAAGTATGAAAACACGACTATTTATCATTGGACTTATTGTTGGGGTAATTATTGGATTTGGGTTGACGAAGACGTTTAATTCAGGTACTGCTACAAAAATCAACCAATATTCTGAAACTGCGGTAAAGAAACCCAACGAGGTAAATTCTTTCAAATGGCCATGGCCAGATAGCCTCGATGCAGTGAAAGCTGCACCGAATAGTCATAAGGTCTTATTTGAAAATGACAAGGTAAGAATACTTGAAGTTACGGTAGAACCGCACGGATTTGAACCCATGCATACTCATCGATATCCGAGCGTAATGTTTGGGCCCGGTAATGATACTTCGCACTATGATATAATCTACTATAAATATGATTACGACTCAATAAAGCCTATTTATTTTGCCAAAGACAGCATTTATCAACATAGCGGTGGCGCTGGAACCGGTGAGCATTTTATGAAGCCGGAGGGCCCTCACCGGATTAAGAATCTCAGTAATGTAAGAATTATGGCTTTTAGAGTTGAATTTAAAATTGACACTGCGGAATAACTACATCATTGGGTGGTGTAAAATAAATTTCATCTTTAGAAATTTGTTTGGATGACGGTCATGTTTTTTTATTCGTCACTGGCGATTTGTTTTATGAAAAAAGCAAGTATTTAGCTTTATTTTTTGTACCATCGGCTTTTGTTGTCTTCGTAAGGAAGTTCTTTTCCTTTTGCAAAAAATATTTTAGGCAAGTCGACAAAAAAAAGCGTTTTAGTTGACCGACAAACAATTGATGGGCTTATGGTTGAATTAGTGAACAAGCAAGTTACAGTTCATTCAATCTTTTTAAAGCCAATCCTGTTTTACAATAAATGTTTAACGATTATAAAAATACGTTCGTCGGTTAGTTATAACCTTCTTTCTCATCATCAGCATCTTTGCAATATAAAAGCAAACATTCTTCAATGTTTGTAATACATCCAATCGAACTTAAAAAATTTAAAAAATGAAACAGATACAAAATTTGCAATCCCTGCTAATGATTGCTGTAACATGTCTCCTTTTTTCAGTTGTATCATTTTTATTGTTTCAATACATATCTGCGTTGTCTCAAAAAATCATTGACAGCCTGCCTGTATTGAAATTATACTGATTTATTGTTTGTAAAAAGTTATTGCGAGCAATGTCATGCGGAGCACAAAAATTATAAAGCTGCTGTTTTTGTTAGTTGCAATATTGTGTTTCTTAACGGTGCTTATTTTATTACTATCACAAGGAGCAAAATCAAATTAATTTTTCTTTTGTTCAAAAAAAATTATTAAAACATCTCAATCTTTTAAAATCATTATTAAAAAAAATAGTATGAAAAAGCTAACAGTTTACACCGCATTACTAACCTGCCTGTTTTCTTCATTTTATTCTAACTCTTCGCAGGCACAGTTATTAAAAAAGCTCATGAACACTGTAAAAAATACTGCAGAAAACAGGGCTAATGACAAAGCAAGCCAAAGCACAAATAACGTGCTCGACAAGATTGATAATTCTACAAAATCAAAATCCAATACAACAACTTCCGGCGAAACACCAGGTGATACAGCTTCAACAAATAAAGTATTAGGTGCGTTTGCAAAAGCTGCGCAACAAAATCCTAATGATACATCTGCGGCAGATGTAACTATGAAAGCATTGGGGATATTAGCGGGCGGTGGCGGTGTCTCCACAGCTGATTCTGCTGCGGCCATAAAAAGTTTTGCAACAGCGAAAGGCGGCACCGGTTTTTACTATGAATCCATTACAACAACTACTACAAAAAAAGGCACATCAAAAGATACTTCAAAAACCTATATGGCATCATCGGGTGAAGGCCGAAGCGAAATGAGAATAAATATTCCCGGTGCAACGAGCAACAAGTTTATAAACATAGGACGTGCAAATAATCCAAAGTATAGCGTTATGTTATATCCTGAAACAAAAACATATGCGCTGAATATAAATTGACACTTCACTTATCAATGCAAACAACGAAACTTATGAGGTTACTAAAATTGGTAATGAAAATGTACAGGGCTACAACTGCACACATGTGAAATTAAAATCAACGTTCGGCAAAGGAATGTTTAAATCATCCTCATCAATGGATTTGTGGACCAGTGAAGATGTTCCGGGATATTCGTTTATTAAAAAAATAATGGTCAACCAAAATATTAAACCGCAGATGCTGCAAGCGCTCGAAAAAAATAATTGTGGTGGCTATATTGTAAAAATGGTTTCAGCAGGCAAGGACTATTCAATGGAAATGACGATTATAAAGGCTGAAAATAAAAGCTTCCCAGCTTCTTTATTTGAAATACCTGCGGGTTATAAAGAATCAAACGAAAACATGATGTACCATATAATGGGATCCGCAAAAAAATAATTACAATTTTCAGGAAATATTTTATTAAAAATTTCAATAGCTCTTTAATAATCATATAATTTTTTGCAGGCTCTCATCTGCAGAATAAGGAAATAATATGCACTCCTTAAATACGGTGTATCATATTAAAAAGAGCTTTCATTTTTTTGTTTTTCATTTCCTGATCGATAATGCTTTAGCACTGGTAATTACTGCAAGTATGCAAAAAGTAAAAATGGATTTTACAGTGAATAAAGATGGTGTTCCGGTTTATTCAGTTTCTCATGATTAAAGACAATCATTCAGCCATCGCCACAAAATGTTTCAAACCGTTTGCTGGATATTGTATCAGGATTTTTGCAGACGGCGTTGGATTCGTTATGAGTTTCGCAGGAAGCCTGGCATAAAGTACTTCATAGTTTCCATACAAACCATCATCGCTTTTCATCATCAATGTGTTTGCACCACATACGGGATATAAAGAATTTAAAAAAGAGCTGTAAAATGTACCGTTTGTTTTATTGGATTTGCATGAATTGCGGTGGCGTCCTCTGTGTCGAAATATTTTTATTATACAGATATAAAAACTTAAATTTTTTCGTTATCTATTATATTCCGGTCAATCATTATTACATTTACTAAAATTTAAAAAAAGATGGAAATTACCAATAATAATCAAAATTTTTCACCCATAACTTATACTCCTACCGGAGAACAAACGAATACAAGAACTTTTCTTGCCAATGTATTTTTATTAATGTTTGTAGCGCTTGGAGTTTCAGCATTATTTGCATGGCAATTTTCTATTAATGCAAATTTATTAAGCTATCTCATAACGCCAACAGGCCTTTCAGGACTAGGTAAAGTAACCATTTTTGCACCTTTAGGTTTTGTATTAATTATGTCTTTTGGTTATAGAAGACTTTCAGCATCAGCATTAATGGCGCTTTTTATAGCCTATGCAATTATCAATGGTATCAGTTTTAGCTTCATTTTACTGGCGTTTACTCCGGGTTCTGTATTAGGTTGTTTTCTTTCAGCCTCTGCAATGTTTGGAGTAATGGCATTTATGGGTTATACAACCCACCAGGATCTCACAAAATTTGGGCGAATACTAATGATGGGATTAATTGGAATTGTAATTGCAATGCTTATCAACTTTTTTCTTGGCAGCAGTCAACTTGATTACATCATAAGTATAATTGGTGTGATGGTGTTTACTGGGCTTACCGCTTATGATGTGCAAAAATTAAAAAGGATAGGTGAGGGTTTGGAATACGATGACGTTTCCGCAAGCGATACAAAGAAAATTTCAATCCTTGGGGCATTGAATCTTTATCTTGACTTCATAAATATTTTTCTTTTCCTTCTTCGTTTATTCGGAGATAGAAGGAATTAGAAGTATTGATATCATATGGTATAAAAAGCGGAACTGTTTAAAAGTTTCGCTTTTTAATTTAAGATGTAAGAAAATTATTTACCATTTGCAAATTCCCTGCGGATAATGTTTAATGCCCCGCCTGCTTTAAACCATTCGATTTGTTGTTCATTGTAAGTGTGATTTACCAGGAACGTATCTGTTGTTTCATCATTATGATGTAACTGAATCACAAGCGGCTTATTGACGGCAAATGAGGTGAGACCTGTAATGTCAATCAAATCATCCTCCTGTATTTTATCATAATCATCTTTGTTATCAAATGTAAGTGCAAGCATCCCCTGCTTTTTTAAGTTGGTTTCATGAATCCGGGCAAAGGATTTTACCAGAACAGCTCTTACCCCGAGATGTCTTGGTTCCATAGCTGCATGCTCACGTGACGAACCTTCGCCATAATTTTCGTCGCCAACAATTATTGATCCTACGCCGGCAGCTTTGTAGGCCCTTTGCGTTTCGGGCAATGGCCCATATTTACCGGTAAGATGATTTTTTACAAGATTTGTTTTTTCATTAAAAAAGTTTACAGCTCCTATCAGGAGATTGTTACTGATATTATCAAGATGGCCACGATATTTGAGCCACGGTCCTGCCATTGAAATATGATCTGTTGTGCATTTTCCTTTGGCTTTTATCAGCAGTTGCAAATTGCACAGATCCGTTCCTTCCCAGGCAGGAAAAGGATCAAGGATTTGCAAACGATCTGAGTCCGGAGAAACTATTACTTCAATCTCACTACCGTCTTCAGCCGGCGATTGATAACCTGCATCTTCCACAGCAAACCCTTTCGTCGGCATTTCAATTCCCTGCGGTTCTTTAAGTTTTACTTTTTCCCCTTTCTCGTTAGTTAAATAATCGGTCAGCGGATTGAAAGTTAAAGAACCTGCCAGGGCTAATGCCGTGGTTAATTCGGGCGATGCAACAAAGGCATGGGTGTTTGGATTTCCGTCATTTCGTTTTGCAAAATTCCTGTTATAAGATGTAACGATAGAATTTTTACGGCTTGGATCCTTAGAATGTCTTGCCCATTGACCAATACAGGGGCCGCATGCATTAGCCAAAACTATCCCACCCATTTTTTCAAAAATGTCTAAATATCCATCTCTTGCCACCGTATATCTCACTTGCTCGCTTCCAGGGGTAATAGTAAATTCCGATTTCGCTTTTAGGCCATTGCTGGTTGCCTGCTCCGCAATTGAGGCCGCCCGTGTAATATCTTCATACGAAGAATTAGTGCATGACCCAATCAATCCCACTTCCAGCTCTTCGGGCCATTCATTGACCTTAACCGCATCTGCAAATTTGGAAATTGGCCAGGCTAAATCGGGAGTAAAAGGGCCATTGATATGGGGTTCTAATTCAGATAAATTTATTTCAATCACCTGGTCAAAATATTTTTCAGGATTGTTGTAAACATCAACGTCGCCGGTCAGATGTTCTGAAATAGCATCAGCAAGGTCAGCCACTTCTGTCCGTCCTGTACCTTTAAGATATTCCGCCATTTTTTTATCATAACCGAAAATAGACGTTGTTGCCCCAATTTCTGCGCCCATGTTACAGATAGTGCCTTTACCGGTGCACGAAAGAGACGTAGCACCTTCTCCAAAATATTCCAGGATGGCGCCTGTGCCACCTTTTACGGTAAGAATCCCCGCCACCTTTAAAATGATATCTTTTGATGCGGTCCATCCGCTGAGCTTTCCGGTTAATTTAACACCTATAAGCTTTGGAAATTTCAGTTCCCAGGGTAATCCTGCCATTACATCACAGGCATCGGCACCGCCAACCCCGATTGCTATTATGCCGAGGCCACCGGCATTTACAGTATGTGAGTCTGTCCCAATCATCATTCCGCCCGGGAATGCATAATTTTCAAGAACAACCTGGTGAATTATTCCTGCACCCGGCTTCCAAAACCCGATTCCATATTTATTCGAGACTGACGCAAGAAAATCATATACCTCTTTATTTTGAGTTTTTGCCCTGGATAAGTCGGGTGCGGCGCCCACTTCAGCTTGTATTAAATGGTCGCAATGTACAGTAGAAGGCACTGATACCTTTGTACGCCCGGATTGCATGAATTGTAACAAGGCCATCTGGGCTGTTGCATCCTGCATGGCCACACGATCCGGCGCAAAATCGACATAACTTTTGCTACGCTCATAAGCTTTATCAGCTTTTCCCCGCCAAAGATGTGCATATAATATCTTTTCTGTAAGAGTAAGTGGACGATTTACAACATTTCGTGCAGCCTCAACTTTTGATGGATAGCCTGCATAAAACTTTTTTATCATGTCAATGTCAAATACCATAGCTTTTTATTTTATGTTATGTTGAAATTTAAAGGGAAGAATTTAACGTAAAAACTCACTTTCTGCAAATTTACTTAAAATCAATTCACGATTTATCGTAACATTAGCCTGCCCTTTTATTCTTTGTGAATTATTTTTAGCTTTGCATTGTGAAAAAAATTAAGCATTTTATTGAATGGCAGGTGTTCGGCGTATGCACTGCCATTGGTGAGAAAATGGGTGTTGCAACTTCGGTAATCAGGAGGTACTTTATTTATATTTCCTTTTTAACCCTTGGTTCTCCTGTAATATTTTATTTGTTCCTGGCCTTCTGGATGAATATAAAAAACTATATCAAAAGTTCGAGACGTAATCCCGTGAGGTATTTGTAATGTATCCACCTTTTTTAGTTTCAATCTTCTCGTGAAATTTTTAAAAAACAACTTCTTTGATTTGAAAGAAAAAGTTATTTATAACTATTTTGTCAAGTTGCGTGTGGCCGGTGCAGTTATTTAGTAAATACACCAAAGCTATTCTTTATCAATAGATAGATTTAAAAGTTTTCCTTTTTTCCAGGCTCTATATTCCAGTTTATAATTTTTATGATTTTGAGAAGTGAGGTGCGGATCGTCCAGCGATAAAAGATTGGGACTGCCGCCATTAACCCATGCTGTATACCAGTAATCAGCCACATCTGTTATAGATAGCCTTAACTGTTTTTCAACCATGCCATTCATTGCGGTATTAAATTGCCTCGCATACTCATCTGAAAAAACCGGCTGACCGTAAAATAAAATATTCTTGCCCGACGCATCTTTTTTATACATATCATTTTTATTAAAACTATCCCGTACTTTTTTTTCTATAGCCAATAAAGTATCTTCAAGTGGATGCGCCTGCGCAATAATCCTCCATGTTTCGGCTGGAACATCTTCAATATATTTTGCCGGCTGCGTTTTGAAATCATAAGTGTAACCGAACAATTCAGGAATTTGTGATTCCCATAAAGCATGTACACCTTTTTGATTCGTCAACTGGCCGTTGTAATTGGACGCCGTATGTAGTGGCATGTGTGCATCACCAAGGTAATGCCCAAGTTCGGCTGAAAGAAAAAGTATTTCACTTTTGTTTTTATGCAAAAATGCATTAGTAAGTTTCTCTGTGACATTTTGAATATACCATGGAAGATAACCGGTTTTATTAAGGAACGAACTATCGTATTTTTCATAAGCTTCTTTTGTGGTTTTTGGAAATGATGTAACAGGAATGCCGAAATCTTCTATATCAATGAAGTGTCTTGGGCTTTCATTTTTATCATTCAAAAGGGCACGCCGGAGATCAGGCACAACAGCACCTTCTGTTACAAAGTCTATGTGATTGTAATAAAATATTCTCATACTATCGGGCAATGCAAAAACTGAAGCCCGGTTTATATGTTTGTGACCCCATGCACCCCATCCATAGAGCAGGTTGATGCTGAGAATAGTTAGAATGAAAATCGATATAACCGATATGAATTTAGTTTTCAAACTTTAAAATTTCTATAAAAATAAGAGCGATTTAATTAACTCCATAATATATTAATGTAAGCACAAAAAGTACTGCTTTAATATAGTTCACCACATCATTCTGCTATTTTTTTTAACTTTGCAGTGATGTTATTATTTTAAAATCCGAAAAATATTTTACCCCAAATACTATGAATTCACTTACAGAACATCAGGGCCAGTTCTTCTCGTTTCCTGCAAAAATTAACAGCATGGAAAAAGTTACCTTTTGTGATGCGCACTTTCTTAAAAAAGCAGGTGCTACAGGCGGATATGTAAAGGCTTTTATTCTAAAAAATGGAATTCAGTTTTCCTGCTCTGAATATAAAACCGGCGATGATTTTCATTTAGATAAATTACCCTCAGCACATGAATTTTTCATTCTCAGAATTGATGAAATTTCGGATTCTGATAGTAATGTTGTAATGGTTGATGCGGCCTATAGTAACGAGACTGGCGGAAAAAACTTCCTGGTAAATCTTTTAAGTTCGTCAGATAAATTTACTTTTTTCGCTGCGAAGGGTTCACGGGTGAAAACTGCGGAAATAATAATACCGCCTGGTTGGTTCGCAACTTACACAGGTGTGGAGTTTTCCTATGATCTTTTGACAAGTTTTCTTTCTTTAAAAATCAAAACGAGGCCAGGCTTTAGCAATGACTCATTGAAAAAAATATTTCTGGAAATCATGAATAAAACAAGCAACGAAGATGTCGGGCTTGATTTTATTGATAAAAAAATAAGCTTGTTGCTTTCAATTGCTTTTTCCGGGCTTGCCACCGATTTGCACAATTTTATTGAATGTCAAAAGGTGAAAATTTCCCGTGATGAAATTAAAAGACTTATTACAGTGCGAAAAGTTTTGGACACCGTGTGGCTGCCACCAACATTTGCGTCCCTAACAAAAATTGCGTTGATGAGCAGCACTTCCTTAAAAACAAAGTTTAAAAAAATGTATGGAACAACTGTTTTTGAATATTATCAAAGGATACGGATGCATAAGGCCAAAATACTTTTGTTAACTCATAAATATTCAATAAAACAAATAGGTCGCCAGCTTGGATACTCGAACCTGAGTAATTTTTCAATCGCTTTCAAAAAGGAGTTTAACCAGCTCCCTCACGAACTGGTAAAATAAATGTAAAATTGTCTTTCACAGGCATTTTTAGGTTATCGTTTAAGGTAAAACGCCAACTGTTAGGTGTACATTTGCATATTAATTCCCGCGCACTCATCTATGAAATGCCAACTATAAAAAACGCTCTTCTAAAAGAGTGTTTTTTATAAGTGCTCTTAAATGGTATTGAAGAATATCGCTTCAAGTTTTTAGGATCAGGTTGGCCGGCCATTCGGTTTTTTAGCAACATTTCTACAGGCATTTGCAAATGTTCTGCATGAATCCAATGTTTTGGAAATTAATTTATCGTCACGCTCATATTTCTCCATATCATTTACGCAGGTCTCGCAAATTTCTGCACATACCTGGCATAGCTGCTGAAAAAAAGGAGAACGTTGTGCTTCAAATTTTATACATTGACCGCACATTTCTGCAGCATCTCTGAACTTATTTAAAGAATTAACAAACTTGCCATTTTTTATGCTCCATGCAATGAATTCTTCGCTCATTTTCCAACAAGCAAGGCATTTTTGCAACCATTCAAAATGCTCCTCTTTTTGCAGCCACTTCGTACCGCTCATTGTTTTTTAATTTTAATCCGGCTTTTGCTACCCCCTGATACAGGATTGGAATCCGCCAGGTTTGACAGGCAAAATTTATAAAATAAATCATACATAAAATTACCCAGCTATAAGAATTTTAATGTAAAGATACCTGATACATATTACACTTATTTATTATCGATAAACTACAAATTCCATGCAAAAGAAAAAACAGTGAGTTGAGATGCCAGCAGGTTTTTAATAGTCGTTGGATGGTTTTGACGCTTTTGCTCCGGCCTTTTTGGCCTTATCGTCGGCATCTTTATTTACAACGGGGGCTTTATTTGGATTTTTATTATCGGCGTTTTTGCCTGCTTTTGAAGTATCCTTTTTAAACATGTCTGCCATGTTTATCGGGCCTATAACTTTTTTACCTTCGGAATTATCCTTTAACTGATCTTTCGTAAATTCCGACTCTACCGGCACATTGGGTGTATTTTCATAATCGTGTGCATCGCCGTTTCCCTGGTCTTCTGTGAAGTCATTGCCTTCACCATTTTTTACTATGGCCGAAAAATTTTGATCCGCGTAAATAGGATCGTTATTTAGTTCTGCAGGCTTTTGAAATTCAGCCTTCGGATCAATTCCAAGTTTTTTATCGGCATATACTTTTTGCATAAAGAAAGCCCACTCAGGCATTGCCATATCATTACCTCCGTTGGTCCAGCCATTTCTTAAATGCAAAAAAGGATCATCACACCCAACCCATGCTCCTGCAAGAATCTGGGGTGTATATCCTATAAACCAACCGTCTGTATTATCATTCGTAGTGCCGGTTTTGCCACCCATATCACTGGTTATTCCATACTTCCACCGCATGGAACCGCCTGTTCCAAAATCAACAACTCCCTGCATCATTTTATACATCGTATAAGCATCAACCTCACTTATTACTTGTTTTGTTTCAGATTGAAAATTCTGGATTACGTTACCATTTTTATCTTCAATTTTTGATATGTAAATAGGTTCCGTATTAAAACCGCGATTTGGAAACATTGTATATGCCCTAAGCATTTCATATAACTGAATATCGGCAGACCCAAGCGCAATGGAAGGCACGATAGGAATATTGCTTTTAATACCGCAAAGGTGAGCAAACTCAGCAGTTTTCTTTGCGCCTATTCTGCTCATAAGGTCGTAAGCCGCTACATTGATTGATTTGGCGAGGCAATAAGCCATTGTACCTCCGCCGCCTGTAATTGTTTTATTGGCTAAAGTAATTGCTTTTCCGCCCAAATAGCTGTCGGGAGTAAGACCGGCATCGGTAAGGGCCAGGGTATAGAGCAATGGTTTAAATGTTGAACCAACCTGTCGATTGGTTGTAACATGGTCAAACTTGAACCACTTAAAATCGATACCACCAACCCATGCCTTAATTTCTCCTGTTGTAGGGTCCATTGCAGCAAATGCAGTTTGCATCATTTGCTTAAAATACTTTATAGAATCGATGGGAGTCATTACTGTGTCGGTTTCCCGTTTTGAATTCCATGCAAACACTTTCATTTTTGCGGGCACGTAAAATGATTTCTTGATATCCTCATCTTTTATTCCATCATCTTTCATAGTTTTCCATCGCTCACTTTCTCTCATGGCCCTGTTCAATATATCATCCTGGTTTTTCCATACATTTTTACCCAACTGGCTGTTGAACTTTTTTTGCATGATAGCCATATGTTTTACGACAGCTTCTTCGGCATACAATTGCATTTTAGGATCGATAGTGGTGTAGATTTTTAAGCCGTCCCTGTATACATTATAATTTCTTCCCGTAGGATCTTTATGTGTTTTACACCAGTCAATTATTTTTTTAGTCAATACCGAGCGGAAATATGGCGCAATGCCGAGATTCTCATCCAGTTTTTTATATTTTATTCCCAGGGGCTTTTTCTTAAGAACAGTTGCTTCGCTTTCTTTAAGAACATCGTTGGTCACCATCCTGTCTAATACAAGATTTCTCCGGTCAAGGGCAGCTTTGGGGTGCCTCACCGGATCATACTGCCCCGGGCCACTTAACATACCTACCAGCAATGCTGCTTCATCGGTAGTAAGTTCTGAAGGCTCTTTTTGGAAAAAAACTCTTGCAGCATTCCTTATTCCAAAAATATTTCCCCACGAAACACGATTGAGATATAAAGAAATAATTTCCTGCTTCGTAAAATTTTTTTCGAGTTTTAGTGCAACAATCCATTCTTTTAATTTATCTAAAACTCTTTTGCCAAACCAACCCGAGCCCTGGCCTAAAATATTTTTTGCCAATTGTTGAGTGATGGTACTTCCTCCACCTTCATGGCCAAATCCTTTAATGGCACGGCCTATAGCAATTGCATCAATTCCGGAATGTTCGTAAAACCTTATATCTTCTGTTGATATCAATGCATCTATTACATGTTTTGAAATTTCATTAAAATCTGCCGGGCTCCTGTTCTCGGTGTATATCTTTCCCATTAAAGAACCATCATTCGCATATATTTCTGATGCCAGGTTAGCCTGTGGATTTTCAAGTTCCTGTAACGAGGGTAGCTTTCCAAATAAGCCAAAGTATGCAGAAGCAAAAATGATAATTCCGGCTGCAATACCTCCAAGTACAAGTGTCCACAAAATTTTAACTGCCGGTGTAGTCTTTTTAACCTTGCTATTTTTTTTATTTCGTGAATTTTGATTTTGTGCTTTCATATTGCTTCTTATTTCTACTGAAAGATGGGTACTTAGAACTTACCCGGATATTTTTTATTTAAAAGCTCTATATAATCCTGTAGATTTTTGTTTTGCTTTAATAGCTCAAGATTTGTACCGGATATAATATAGAACTTATATTTTTCTACCGGAAGCCATGATATTTCTGATGGCGCATCTTTTTTTATCCTGTCCATGAAACCCATGGCGGCATCAGCGCTTTCAAACTGTGCGAAAACCAATAAAGTTCGGTCCTTATCAAGAGTGTCTTTGGTTATCTCAATGTTCTGTGAACTAAATTTCTCGCGGTCATATCTTGAGAAAGCATTTTTCGCTTCGCTGCTGTAAACCGGATCAACTTTATTAAGCACCATAATTACATTCTGCGGTGTTAACGGATCAAATGTAAACGTACTGTTACTTACCGGGGGCCGTAATAGTGAAGAATCAATAACTGCTTTTCCGGGAACAATTACAGAATTATTTTTTTGCACATTATTATTTTCAGGAATACCCGCTACTACATTTTTAATTATTGACGGATCGTCATAGACAACAATCTGCGAATCTTCCTTTGCTCTTTCAATAGTAAGATTGGTTAAATAGTTTTCAATTGAGCTTCGTCTTTTCAGTACATCAATCATTGTTGTTGCTTTCTCCTGCAAAGGGGAGTTTGGATATTGTGTAATAATTTGCTGAAGCGTATTGATTGCTGTGCTGTCTTCTTTTTTACGGATATAATATACAGATTGGATATACAATAATTGCGGGCTCCAGTAATTATTTCCATACAGGCTGTCAGCCTGCTCTTTATCCTTTGTTGCCTGCTCAAAATTGCCTTCTATAAATAAATTATAGATGTCCTCATACCTCTTCGTTGCTGCTGGGTCTTTTTTCGATGGATCCATAGATTCCGGATGCAATACTAACCGGGCATAATTACTATTGTCAAATTTTTTCAGTAGGAGATTTTTATAGTAATCCGCTTTTGCCAGGTCGCCTGTTTTCCTGTAACAATAAGATAGATTTAAATAAAGCTCGCCGTTGTATAAGCTATCCGGAAAGCGCTGCAATGAACGCTCATACGTTTCAATTGCAGCATCATAATCTTCAAGAAGGTTTTGGTAATTTTTGCCCAATTGAAACAGCGAAGTTGACAGCTTCGTATTGGAAACGTCCAATTGTTCTTTTGTTACCGGAACATTTGCAAGCAACCCTTCAACAGAAATATCCGCCTGCACAGGTTCGGCTTCGGGGGTTCTGGACGAAAATCCCTGGCGGGCATTTTGATTTATCTGATCAATTGTAAGATTTGTTGAATCACCATCCGGAGATGCAAAAGTGTTAGGATTGCCCGCTGCCAGGTTATTATTATTGGAAATATCGCCTGCTGAAATACGACGCCAGTTATCGATATTCTGCCGCTTGCCCCATACCCGTTTAAATTCATTATAACCTTTTGCTTTAATTGAATTATTATAAAAGTACCAGTCGCCTTTTGTATTGGTTGAATTAAAAAGATCGGCGGACGCATTTTTTGTATTGAAAAAATCTGCAGCTGAATTCGTGTAATTTACATCCTCATCTTTAATGCCTCTTTCTTTTTGCAATCTTTTTGAGAGCTTCTTTAAAAAAGCGTCTCTATCTCCGGGCGACAGCGCAGCAATCGTTTGAAGGCTGTCTTCTCTTTCAATAATATTTATTTTATCAACAATTTCTGCCAGTGCGCTTCTTCTTTTTTGTATATCTGCAATATCGCCAAGTGTGGTATCTTCTAACTGAAGGCTATCATAATAGGCAAATGCATCCTTGTATTTCTTTTGTTTATAGCTTATATCAGCAAGGTTTAAAAAAGCCTTATTCTTGAACGGCATATTTTCCTTGTTGTAAAACGTACTTTTCTTAAAAAGAAAAACGGCTGCCGAAGTATCAGGCTTTAGCATTGCCAGCTCCGCTGCAGAAAAAAATATAATATCGCGATATGAATCATATTTATCTTTCCTTGACATATGTAGGAGCGTGGCAATACTTTTATCGATTTCTGCAGGATCATTGCTTTTCAGCATTTTTGCCTTATTAAGATTCGCATAAATATCCATAAGGGGATCGGTGGTATGTTTTATTGCTTTATCATAATAGTCAGATGCAGTTTCCTGGTCATTTGTTATTTCATACAGCTGTGCCAGAAGATATTCTCTTCTTGCTTTATCTTCCACATCCAAAGCATTTGGAAGAGCATTTTCAAAATGAACAAGAGTGCTATCGTACATCTGCTGCTTATAAAACCAGTAAGCGCTCATTTCTTCAAGCGATGGATCCAGCCGTCCTGGAAAAACGGGATCATTTTGCAATGTAGTAATAAGCCCGGCGGCATCACCAAATTCATTCATCTCTATTAAAGTTCTTATCTGCCATATTAATGCATCATTTCTGCTGGGTGGCCGGCTAAAGGCTTTATCAATAATATTCCTGTCTTCTTTGCTTGCGACGCTTATTGCGCTATTGGCGCCGTTGTCATTGCTTCCTACTATCAATTGGTCATCTTCGTTTTTTTTCTTGCGGGGAAAAAGATTGTAATTTATAAACTGAAAGGTCATGGAAGCAGAATCAAAGTCCTGGCGCAGGTAATAAGCTTTACCTATGAGGAGGTACAAATTATCGACCCAGTTACTTCGAAGGTCATGTAATAAGATGCCTGCAGTTGCCTTGTATATTACTGAATCAAGCTCGGTGCTTTGTGATGAGGTGCTGGCAAGAGAATACCCATAAAAGGGCAATAATTTGGAATAATCATCCTTGTTGTCAATGCGTGCTCTTTCAATAACTTCATTTAATTTATTGTTAGCATTGAAATAGTAGTTATAATGAGATACTGTATTTTGAACAAATCTTCTCGGAAGAGTAAATTTTTTTTCACCGGTCTTTTCTGATTTGAGCTTTTTGGTTTTAAATTTTTCAGGTTTATCCTTATCAAGATCAATTGTAATTTTATCCAACTGAGCATGAACTTCCGGCAGAAACAGTAGGGCAAGCAATAAAAGAGAGAAAGATTTTACAATCCGGTTGATCATGAATTTTATAAGTTTTATAAAAGGTAGAATAATGGAAAATAATATGTATTTATATGAAACTTATTTTTGGCAAAAATATTTTAAAAATACGGTTATTTTAAGCCAATATGGGAATTAATGGCCATGCTGTGTTATTTTTAACAACCTAAAAAATTATTATGTCTCCTACGGACAACAATACGTCTTTAAAACGGCTTCGAAACCGCTACAGACTTGTTGTTATGAACGAGGACACATTTGACGAGGTGGTAACTTTTAAATTGTCGAGGCTAAGTGTTTATATTGCATTAAGCGCTTTATTCGTGGTGCTTACAGGTCTCACAATTGCACTCATCATGTTTACACCGTTGAAGCTGTATATTCCCGGCTATGGAGATGCCAAAAAAACCAAAGAATATGAAATGTTGAAAATGAAAGCAGATTCGATTGAACAAAACCTAATAAGGAAGCAAGAATATATAAATAATATTGAGAAAGTACTGAGGGGAAATGTAGTGCCATTAGACACTTCAACCCTTAATTTAAAAAATATCAAAAAGACAAGGAATTGATTAAAACAATAAAATAACAATTTGATAAACAACGAAAGTAATAAGCAACTTTTGAGATATGCGGGCTTGGCCATGCAGTTTTTAGTAAGTATAGGAGTCTGTGTTTTTATCGGGTTGAAAGCTGATGGATGGTTTCATATTTCAATACCGCTATTTATATGGTTATTACCTTTGCTTTCCATAATTGGAATTATCTATAGCATTCTTAAAGACACAGCAAAAAAGAAATGAATTAAGTATGGCAAGAAATTATTTACCGGTAATTGGTTTGTTTATTTTTATAAATGCCTTGATTTTTATTTTCAAATCCTTTTTGCAGCTGTATGGCTTTGATATACGACTCTTGTTGATTGCGAATATTATTTTATTTTTCATAAGCCTTTCAGGATTTTTTATTCAAATGAAGGGCTTGAGGTCAACAAATACTAATGCATTTATAAGAAGTGTGTACACTTCTTTCCTTCTTAAATTATTTATTATAATGATTGTCGTTTTGGCTTATGTTTTTTTAAAGGAGGGAAAAATCAATAAACCTTCATTATTTACATCCATGGGCCTGTATATACTGTACACGTCAATTGAAGTAGTGCAATTAATGAAAATTGCCCGCAGATAAGACATGCCTAAAAAAGAATCCCCATTACATCAACTTAGTTACTACCTGCCTGAGGGCGCATTTGAAGACGTGGCTATGTATCTTACAGAGTTTAAGGTACACCTAACCATAACCCGTGAACGAAGAACTGTTTTAGGAGATTACCGAAATGGTCTCTCAAACGGGAATCACCGGATTAGTGTAAATGGTAATCTAAATAAATATTCGTTTTTGATAACATTACTACATGAACTCGGTCACTTGCTGGCTTATGATAAATATGGCCATAGAATACAACCACACGGTGAGCAATGGAAGAATGAATTTGGCAAAATACTGGCACGCTTTATTACAAAAAAAATTTTCCCCCCGGATATTGAGCTGTTATTAATTCAAAGCCTTAAGAATCCCGCCGCGAGTTCCTGTGCCGAAGATGGGTTATTAAGAGCTTTAAAAAAATATGATTTACATAAACCCGGAATTTACTTCGTGGAAGATCTGCCTGTAAACAGCCTGTTTAAGGTAAAAGGGGGAAAGACTTTTTCCAAAGGAAATAAAGTGAGAAAACGCTTTTTATGCAAAGAAATTTCTACCGGAAAGCTTTTTTTATTTAGCCCCGTGGCGGAAGTAGAAATGGTAGACAATCAGGCAAGCTAATTCCAAAGACTTCATAAATCTCTTACCATAAAAACATCGCAGCCCGAATGACCGCTATTACCGAGAGATTTTGGGATATAAGTAAAGCCATTCTTTTCGTACATAGCAATAGCGTTTACGAGCTCTGGCAATGATTCTAAATATATCTTTTCGAATCCGTTATTTTTCGCCTCATTGAAACATTTTTGTAATAACAATTTTCCCAGGCCTTTACCTCTTGCTTTTGGCAATAGATACATTTTTACCAGTTCACAAATTTTTGGTGGCAACCCGTCAGTAGGGAAAAATCCGGCACCGCCTGCAACGTCTCCATTCATTTCGACTACAAAATAGCAAGATCTTTCGGTTTTAAACACATCAGATAAATGGTCGGTGGCCTCATCATCCCGATAATACTGTAGATATCCATTTTCTGTAATTGAGGAAATGGATTTTTATTTAACCAAAGGTTGAGGATGGGCTTTTTTAGGATAAATGAGTTTATTATTTTGGGTTCATGCAAAGTTATCTTCTTCAGTTTATGGATACAACTGATAACACCTGTATTGTTTTGCTGTTATCCCGTTGGTCTAAGTTGGGAACTGAAGATGCGTTTGGTGATGATAGAAGCATTAGCTGTGAGCATTCCAAAAAATATCCAGGCAATTTCTGTGGCCTGGGTTCTGGCTTTAATTTTATTAAGCAGGTAATGATTTTTTTCATTACCAAAACTTCCTTCGAGCACGGTAGCTCTCACGGTGTTTAATACAGATCGCATCACAGATTTCTGTTCTTCCAGCTTTCCTTGTTTACCCTTGGGGATAAAACTTGTTGCGATGGCCAGGCTATTGCAGTATCTCCTGTTTTCATTGGTGGCATAAATAGCGTCTGCTGCTAACTGGCTGCATCTGCCAAAGTATTTTTGATGAAAGGCAACCGATTGTTTTAATCTTGTTCCTTCATTAAAATTTTCATAGCTAAGGTGCTCTATAAAACTCAGTCCCCCTACCTGCACTTTATGAACCTTAGCTCCAAACTCTACCGGCTTTATTTCTTTGCCTCTTATAATGGCTCTTACATGCGGCTTGTGTAACGATACGATCCTTTGTTTTACATTTTCTCTATTGCCATAAAGGAGTTCGTGTTGCTGGCTGTATATGGTTTTGATATGGCTGACCAGCTTTTTTTCTTTATTACTTAGATTAAATTCATGGCCCTTCTGCAGATCCTGTAACCCTTCGAGTAGCCGTGACAGATATTTTAGTAATTGTTTGCGGAGCTTTTTATCCTGGCGCCTGCTCTTTTTGCGATTTCTCTGGTAACCCAGGTAATTTTTCTTATGCTTGTGGTAATTACTGCGGCTGCTTCGCAACTTCAATAATTTACGCTTCCCTTGTAGGAGCTGATACACTTTTACATTGCTTTCCCACAAGAGCTTTACATCGGTAGGATAACGGATATTACTTTCATACACCGTGGCATCCATCATGGTTACATGCGTTTGTTCCATGTAAGGCTTCCACGACCTGATCAACACCCCTTGCAATTCTTTGATGTCAAGATGCCTGGCAACATAGCCTCGCCACCAACTCACCAGGTTCTTATCCTTAATACGGCGGGCATTTAATTGAACACCGCAAAAGTATTGCATGCACCAATCCGTGTTCAACCGGTCAATAAGCATCTCATCGCTCAGGCCCGTAAAATGCTTCAATACTAATAACCCGATACCACCTTCTACTTTTAAAAAGGGTTTGCGTCCACGACCATTATGTTTTGAAGAGTGAAGAATTTTTGAAGCTAACTCTTAAAAGGGAATGCTGCGATGTAACCTGCCTAAATCACTTTGATAAAATGCATCTTCCAGGATAGAAGGTGTTTGTAAAAATAATGGGTTGTAGTACATTTGAACAGTTATTTTGCTGCCTCACTTTGCGCACTTTTTGTGCCATTGCGGGGCTTTTTTATAACTGTTCACATCTTATAACTCAATGTGGGTAACTGTTTCATATTATCAGGTTCACCCTATCAATGCAAGTGATATGAGACACCTTATAATCCGGCTGTAAAAATGTAAGTAGCAGCATTTATAATGCTTTTAAGAGGCGACTTAATATTAATTTCTAAAGGGGATAATTACTCGTTATCTGTAATCTTTACAAAAGTGATTTTACTTTCGCAACCACCATTCTTATTTTTCATTCCACATTTACCACACTTCTTGTCTTCATGATGTCGTAATTCCACCGAAGAGAATTTACCCATGCAGAAATGCATAGTAATGCAAATCCGCAGGAAATACCGAGGTAGAAGAATGCAAATACAAAGACTAAAACTTTTTTCATTCAGTACAAAGATAAATTGAAAGCAGTAACCAAACAGGCATTTGCATTGCGCCTGTTTGCAGACATTGACATCTAATTCACGAAATTCCATACTACCCCAATCCTGAAAAGAAAACCCGGGAGAGGATAATTAGGAATGGCAAAGCTGTTATTGGTGAAACCGAATCCATCCGAAAAATTTACTGCATTCAGATTTTCAATTTTTATAAGCCCCGTGAATGACTTAATTCTGAAATCGAAATAGGCTGCCAATTGAGGAAGGTTGCTGATCGTTAGGCTATCCTGGGGAAAAAAGTGGCCCATAACAGGGGAGTAATTATTGGCTTTATATGGTGTATTGTATTTAACATCAAGCCCTGTGCTTAAATTAAGATTTTTAAAAAAGACACCTTCAAATGCAAGTCTTTGCCTTGTATAAAAAAGAGGCACTCTCACAGGAGTGTTTCCGGCGGTTTGCTGAATAATAAAATCGCTGTACAAGTTAAGATGACCAATCACTTTAATTTTTGTTGAAGCTGAGAATTGTGTAATATTTACGAGGCCATTGAACTGATCGGACTGGTAATAATTTTTAAAGTAGGTATAATTGGCTATTGAGATGTTCCTGGCCATCAAAGTAAATCGGGGGTTATTTGCACTTGCAGAAATAACGGTAATATTTTCTTTTTTTGTGCTTGAAGTACTGTCGAGGTTAAATGAAGACGATTCGTTAAAAATATAGGAAGGGCTTCTGCTGATATTTTGAAAAGATACCTGGATATCGCCAAGTTTAGCATTTAAAGTCCTGGTAAGGGTGGCATATGCGCTGTAGTCTGCCGCGTTAAGGCCTGTTGCATAAAATTCACCTTTAAGCAGTGCATCCCATTTTTTATTTCTCGTCTTGTTGCGGTATTCTCCATGCAAAATGGTATTAAAATAGTCTTTACTTCTCAATGAATATTGCACACGGTATGCAGGCAGCACAATTAATTGAGGAAAAATTTTTGATTCGATAAATTGTCCTGAAATGTTTTCAAGCCTTATGCCCGCTTCTATAAACTGCGCAGGATTTTTTGTTTCAGGAAATTGACGGATGGCAAAATCATTGGAAATTATTTTCCATTTATCCTGTAACTGAAAATTAAGCAAACCATTGTCTATCGTTAATGAAGTATCGTACCAATTTTTGAAGATTATTGAATCCAGTTCAGCATTACGTACGCCGGTACCCGTTTGAAAACCGGATACAATATCCTGGAAATGGTAGCTGTATTTGGAATAATTTAAAGTGTGCTGGAAACGAAATTTAGGATAGAATAAATATTCTGTTGTACTGTCGTTTATAATTATGGAATCTTTAATTCCAAAATCATAACTCTGCCGGAAGAATACAGTAAAGTTAGTATAGAGATTGCCGGTGGCAATTTTTGTAGAGAACGGGTTAAAGCTTTGTACGTCTCCGCCGAGATTAACCGGAATGGCGAAACGCTTTTTCCTGTTAGGATCAAGCAGGAACGAATCATTTTGTATTCCGCCATTTTCTGAAGAATTTATTTTGTTGCCCAAAAGCACCAGGTATGCTGCGTACCTCTTTTTCTTTCCCTGGTAATTAGTAAAAAACCTGTAGTTATTTGTGTTCGTATTCTGAGTTTGAAAAAATCCCGGTGATGCAATAAGATTGTATTCAATGCCGGCATTCCAGTTGGGTTTTATATTTTGCGTATGCAGCGCCTTCACCACTTGCTCCTTGCCCGAGGCAAGTAGATATGTGAGTTGGGTAAATGGCCTTGTCGTTTTGAAAAAGCGGGTATTTTCAGGTGTAAACCGGTATACATCAAATGCGTGAAAGCCCGCATCCCAGCCGGCTTTTAATATTGGTGAAAATAAAACGGGAAATGCCGCATTGCCATTATTACCCAGGGTTACATAGTTTGCAGGTACCGTATAAAATCTATTGAAATCACTTAATGAAGAATCGAAATTCCCGCTTTTTAAAGAATCAAGATACCGATATGAAATTGTAATCGAATCAGCGAGATTATCGCGATGCTGAAATCCAAGTGTATCTTTCTGCTGCGTTTGAGCCTGGGTGTTAGGTGCAGTAGCTCTATTTGTCGGGAAGGTGCTTCCCGGTCGTCTTATCTGCGCTTTTGCAACCACCATAGTTAATAAAATAACAAATAATATAACCAGTGAACGGATAATTGGCTTTTTATTTTTTATTTGTTCTATAATGATCATGCACGTTGGCTGTTATAACCTGGCAATTAATTCTCTAAATATTAAGCTAAGCTTTGGCTCAGCATCTTTGGCGGCCTTTAAAACTTCTTCATGTGTAATTTTATTTTCTTCTTCCCTTATTCCTACATCAGTTATTACACTCAATGCAAAAACCGGTAAGCCAAGGTGCACTGCGGCAACCACCTCCTGGACGGTACTCATTCCTACTGCATCTCCGCCCAGAAGCCTCAACATTCTATACTCTGCCCTTGTTTCAAAAGAGGGACCTGTAACTCCAACGTATACTCCTTCCTTTAATTCAATATTATTTTCTGTTGCAATTATTTTTGCTTTTTCTATAAGAGATTTTCTGTAAGGCTCGCTCATGTCGGGAAATCTTGGGCCAAACGTTTCCTCATTTTTACCAAGAAGAGGGTTCAAAGTAAGCATACTGATATGATCTTTGATAACCATAAGGTCGCCTACCTGAAAAGAAGTATTTGTTCCGCCTGCAGCATTGCTGATCAGTAATGTATCAATTCCTAAGAATTTTAAAACCCTTATCGGAAATACAACTTCCTGCGTGGAATAACCTTCATAATAATGAAAGCGCCCTGCCATAGCCACAACCTTTCTTCCCGATAGTTCTCCGAAAATAAGTTTGCCACTATGTCCTTCGACGGTGCTTACCGGGAAATGAGGTATTTCATTATAAGCAATTTCAAATTCAATCGCAATGTCATCGGTAAAACTTCCAAGCCCGCTTCCCAACACGATTCCCACAAGCGGCCGGGTTTTGTATTTGGATTTTATAAAATCAGCAGCTTCGTTAATTTTTTTCAGCATAAGCATTAAAAATGGCTTCAAAGGTAAGTGAATGACTCAATGGTTGAATAGTTGAATGTTCGAATTGTTAATAGTTTGAAAGTTAGAAATATGAAGCTAAACAGATTAACGAGATGACTTATTTTAAATGAGACAAAACTGGATAGATGTCTCGTTAAGAAAGTTGACAAGTTCGAAAATTATGAAATAAAAAAAGGAGTATTATTTATTTCGGCTCATTGTCCGTATGATCATTTAACTGCTCTACTATCTGATCTTTTGATTTTATTTCTATTTGCGGTTTGTTCTTATATATTTCTACTTTTCCAGTTAAACATACTTCGGAACCTCTAAAATATTCTTCGGGTTTATTAAATTCTTTTCTTGCTGCAGCCCGTATCACGACAGTAAGGGGTGCGTTGGGATAATAACCACCGGCGTTTAACAGGGTGAGCGAATCTCTCTCAAAATATCTACCGCCATATATTTTAGTGCAAATTCTTACATTATCTCCCGCATAATTTTTTGCATCAACAATGTTTATTTCTTTTTGAGCCGACGATGAAAATCCAGATAGGCAAAGCAGCAAAATGATAATATTTTTCATTAAGGGAAGGTAACATTATCGATCAAAATTGATTTAATGCTTTGCCTGAATTAAGATAGTGTTAACAATATCTTGGTGCTTAGCAGACGTACATTTTTATGCGGTTTCATATTCTTAATCGTCGCTTTTACACTTTCAACAGCATCCAAAAGTATTATCATTTTCTTAGCTGATAGTGTCTGGACCATTTTTTTGCAATGCTTTCATGGCAAAAAATAAAGAGGAAAAAATTTTGGCCGCGAATTAAGAATAGTCTAAAGGTTTTCTAAAAGGAATGCTTTATCTTTGCAACTTAAAATTTTTTAAAGTGGAAACGGCAACACAAATATTTGATTATACAAAATGGAACACCCAGCTTCCCGAGCTAAGCAAGCAATACCAAACGGCAAGCCCATACCCGCATATTGTGCTTGAAAATTTTTTGAATCCCGAAGCGCTTGATGAATGTATCGCGGAGTTTAATAAGCTGAATGAAGCCGATGGATGGATAAATTATACTCATTACAACGAAAAGAAAAAAGGTCTTAATAAACTGGAGATATTACCTGAGGCGATTAAGGGCACAATTAATGAATTGAACTCACCTGAGTTTTTGAAATTTTTAAGTACGTTAACCGGGATTGATAATTTGCAGAAAGATGATTTTCTTGAAGGTGGTGGCATACATCAATCTACCAAAGGGGGCTATCTTAATATTCATGCAGATTTTACTGTGCATCCGCATCATAGGAATTGGCAACGTCGCGTAAACGTTTTAGTTTATTTAAACAAGAACTGGCAGGATGAATGGGGTGGAAAACTGGAATTGTGGGATAAAAAAATGAAAGCATGTGAAGTTAAAGCAGCGCCTGTCTTTAACCGTTGTGTAATTTTTAATACTGATGCAGATTCCTACCATGGCCACCCGGAGCCCATGACATGCCCGGAAGGAGTTTACAGGAGATCAATTGCTTTATATTATTATTCTATTGAAGACAAACCTTTTCGGCGTGCCACTTATTACCAGGCAAGGCCAGGCGAAGGCAGTAAAAAATTAATGGTGAAAATTGATAACGCTATGGTTGCAGCGTACACAGAGATTAAAGGACGTCTTGGTAGCCAATGATAAAATTATCAGTAGAATATTAAAATTTTTCTCGGGAAAGAAGAGGTGAACCGGTATTATATTTTTGCAGCCCAGAAATATTTGCAAAAGCAGAAAGAAATACTACCTCTTCACTTCTCTCTTTAAAAAAATAAAACCGTTTTTGCGGTATAGCTCTTTCAAATCTGCATACTGTTTATATTTATCTATCCTGTCAACCCTCGACACAAAATAAGCAGGCTTATCAATGTCACCCGTCAGCAGCCATTGCTCATTATATGAATTGGGGTTAACCGGTTTTTCTTTCTTTACATAAAAAAGTTGTGCATAGCTGAAATAACCCAATGTATTTACATAGCAATCTTCACCTTGTCTTTGTATAAAAAAATCTATGGCGGCCCCTTGCGTATATCGCTCCACTTTTGGTACAATAATCGCCGACGCTAAAAAAATCACTATAGCTGTACTTCCAAATAATACCCACGCCGCTTTTTGAAATTTCCTTTTATTGAGATTTCGTATTCCGATAACAATAGATACAATCATTAATAAACCAACTATTCCTTCCAGTCCAGTCCAGTGTACATTTGCCTGCATCATTGCATGCACAAACTTATCTTTTACAGAAGGAGCGAACTTTTTAAGATTCATTGCCATATAGGGAAGAGCCAATACAAACAATGCAATAATTCCACCGATAATGGCCACAAGAATTCCAACGTATTTTTTGTAAGTCATTTGTTTAAGATCCCATTTGTATATTGAATAGGCAGCAAGGAACGTAAGCGGAAACCATGCCATTGAAGAATAGTGGATAATACGGGACTGAACGATCGTGAAAAGAACTGTTACTACCCAAAATAAAATCTGCATCCATTTTTTAAAATCTTTATCGTAACGGCTCGTATAATTTGTTTTAAAAAAAGAGGGAATTGCAAGAAGAGAAGCCGGAAAACAACCAATGAGCAGTACAATATAATGATATCCAAAAAAACCTTTCTGTCCGGCATCATGCGTGGTAAAAAGACGATATTGGTATTTAAAAAATTCTGTAACGAACCATGGCCCGTTTTTAAGTGTCTCATAACCGTACCACGTCGCAGTTACTGCTATTGCTATTATTAAAAATAGAATTGCATGCCACCAGTTAAAATAAATCCGAAAGCGGTTATAAATAAAATAAACACCAAGCGCCAATAAAAAAACCATCAGCGAAACCTGGCCTTTGGTTAAAATAGCCAGCCCCATGAAAATGCCGGACCATGCTACATAATAGATTGGATTTTTTTTCAAGCCTTCTTTATCGAATTTATTTCTTGACCAGTGATACATAATAAAATTGTACAGGGATAAAAAAGTAAACAGGTTAAACCATGGATCAATAATGCCCGATTTAAAATACATATTCGGGAAAAGAGAGCCGCCGAAGGCTAGTGCCCAAAGCACACCAAATTTTTTATCATAGATTCTGCTGCCGCAAATAAAGACAACAATTAAAGTTATAATGCCGCAAATTGCATTCGGAAAACGGGCGGCAAACTCTGTTACTCCAAAAATTTGCATTGCGCTGCTTTGCATCCAGAAAAACATTGGCGGCTTTTCCCAGAATGGCAGAAAATTAATATATACCCTGCTATAGTCATGCATCTTCAGCATTTCCCGCGAGCACTCGGCAAAATTCACCTCATCCCAGTCAAACAAATGCACTCTGCCAAGGAAAGGAATAAAAAAAATACCTGCAATAATAATTAAGGCAATGATAATTTGTTTTTTGCTTAAGGCCATAATTTAATGATAGACGAAAATATTAAGACTGCATTTGCAATTAATAATCCGCGATTATTTTTATTTAATATAATGGTTCGTACATCTTTCTTTTTAACAAACGCCATTTGCATAAACGATGCACAACGGAAACTCTTAATACACCAAGTCCATAAGTGATGCTTCGTTGAAGGTTAATGCTGGAAGCCTCTTCAAAATAACGTGTGGGGCATGTGATTTCTGCCACTTCATAGCCAAGGTAAATGATCTGGGAAAGCATCTCATTATCAAAAACAAAATCTTCTGAATTTACCTCGTAATTAATTCGTTCCAATATTTCACGCGAGAAGGCACGATACCCTGTATGATATTCCGCTACTTTTTGCCTGAGCATCACATTTTCAAAAAAAGTCAGGGCACGGTTAGCTATGTATTTATATAGCGGCATTCCACCACTTAAAGCTCCCTTGCCAAGCGTGCGGGAGCCCAAAACAACATGGTAAACATTATTTGCTATAAGATATGCCATTGAAGGGATGAGCTTTGGCGTGTACTGGTAATCGGGATGCAGCATGATGATGATATCTCCCCCAATTTCAACGGCCTTTTTATAACACGTTTTTTGATTACCACCATAGCCGCGATTTTTATCATGCTTAATAATATGTGTGACGCCAAGCTCCTTTGCGATTTCAATTGTCTTATCACTGCTATTATCATCCACTAATATTACTTCGTCAACAATATCAAATGGAATTTCCTGGTAGGTTCGTTTAAGTGTGAGTGCCGCATTATAAGCCGGCAAAACAATTACTATTTTTTTATTGTCAATCATACCTGTTGCTTTGATCCGGATTAATCGCTACCGATACGGTTAAACCAGCGAGGCGCAAAATTACTCGATTGAGATTATACAGGTAAAAATATGATCGCAAACAATATTTGTGTAAATAGAAAATTTATTCGTTAGCCAAAACTTTCAGGCACCATCAAACATCATACTGTTAACCAATTAGACTTATCTTCGCCGAAAAAGATTATATGAATTTACACGAATACCAGGCGAAAGAATTATTGAAGAAATATAACGTTCCTATCCAGGAAGGTATTGCCTGTAATACTGTTGCTGAAGCCGAAGAAGCGTATAGATATATTAACAGTCAGTATGGAAGTAAGTTTGCGGTTATTAAGGCACAGATACATGCAGGTGGCAGAGGTAAAGGAACTATTAAAGGGACGGACCAGCGAGGTGTTGCCGTTGCAAAAAATGCGGAAGATGTAAAGCGAATTGCTCAAAATATTTTGGGCGGAACATTGGTAACAGTGCAGACCGGAGAAGTTGGCAAACAGGTTAACAAAATCCTGGTAGCCCAGGATGTTTATTATGACGGCCCTGAAAAAGTGAAAGAAATTTATTTGTCTGTTTTACTCGACAGGACGAAGGGCAAGAATGTAATCATGTACAGCACTGAAGGAGGGGTAAATATTGAAGATGTTGCTCATAATACTCCTGAAAAAATATTTAAAGAATGGGTTCATCCCGGCGGCGGTCTACCGGCTTTCCAGGCAAGAAAAATAGGATTTAACCTGGGCCTTAAAGGGGATGCTTTTAAAAATTGCGTAAAGTTTGTCACTAATTTATACAATGCCTATGTTGGTCTTGATTGCAGTATGCTCGAAATAAATCCGTTGTTTAAAACAAGTGATAATAAAATTATTGCAGTTGATTGTAAAATGAATATTGATGACAACGCTTTATTACGTCATCCTGATATAAGCGTTTTGCGTGACCTTGCGGAAGAAGATCCGACTGAGGTGGAAGCCGCAAGGTTCAATCTTAATTTTGTGAAGCTTGATGGCAATGTTGGTTGCATGGTTAATGGTGCGGGTCTTGCGATGGCAACAATGGATATGATAAAATTAAGTGGGGGAGAACCAGCTAATTTCCTTGATGTGGGTGGTACCGCTAATGCGCAAACCGTTGAGGCAGGTTTCAGGATTATTTTAAAAGATCCGAAAGTAAAGGCCATACTAATAAATATTTTTGGCGGCATTGTTCGTTGCGATCGTGTAGCCCAGGGCGTTATAGATGCGTACCAGTCGATAGGTACAATTGAAATACCAATCATTGTGAGGCTGCAGGGAACCAATGCAGAGGTCGCGAAAGAGCTAATAGATAAAAGCGGTCTTAAAGTTGAATCTGCAATTTTATTAAGTGAAGCGGCTGAACTTGTTAACAAAGCGGTGGCGTGATGTTTTGTGGCGATGTTGGTGGATTAAACGCAAAATTTTGCAAAATGAAAATCAGGTAGAGAAGAAATTAAATTTTGGAGATCACATACATTTCGCCCTGGGGTGTAGAGCTGCCGCCAGTCTTTTCAAGCGTAATAGCGAATGCATCGGCGTGACCAAATGATTTCATTTTCTGAATATGGTAAATTCCCTTTTCAGTTGATATCATTCCACCGTCTACAGGCTTGCCATCTATTATAGCCCACAGCTGGTATTGCTTTCCTTCGGGCACAGCAGGTAAGTTCGAAGGATCCACATACACATCTCCTGTATTTTTCATCCAGAATATTTTTGCGAGAGCATTTGGAGCATTAGGTGTTCCCCTAAGAACGACAGGAAGAGAATTTTTGTCTGTTATTACATTTATATCATTCTTCATTGCAAGATTAGCCTGGTTTTGCTGATCGATTTTTTGCTGAGCTACCTGCAGTTCCTTACTCGCAGATTGGTATTTAGTATAATAAGAATAATTGAGTACAACGCTTCCTATAAGTAATATAAAAATTGCAGCAGCGGCAAATTTAAAAAACGGTGGTATTCGATAAACTTTGGAAGGAGCTGTACCATCATGGGTATCCAAAGATGAAACGGGGAAAATGTTTTTCTGATCATCCTGGGATACCCGTGCCAATATTTTATCTTTTACTGAAGCTGATGGCGTTATCGCATGAGCCTGCGCATAAGATTCAAGAGAAATCTCTATTGCATTAAGCTCCTCTTTTATTTCAGGATATTGCGCTACCCAGTCTTCTACCAGTTTGATCTCTTCGGCGGAGGCCAAACCCATGGCATAAAGCTCAAGTAAACCGGATGATATGATGTCTTCTTTGTTCAATTTTAATTTTCCAATATTTTCCTTAATTCCATAATTGCAGTTCTCATTCTTGTTTTTACTGTTCCTAACGGAATTGATAACTGCTTCGATATTTCATCCTGGGTGAAACCTCCGAAGTAGGCCAAATCAATAACTTGTTTTTGATCGTCTTTTAAAAGGGTTAAATGTTTTCTTATTCCAAGTGCGTCAAATCTCTCGTTAGAATTGGTGTTGTTGCTGAGGTTATCTACGGCTTTGTCAGTATTTTGGATTTTCAACTGGTTTTTATAGCCCTTGCTTCTTAAAGTATCTATAGTTAAGTTTCTTGTAATATTAAGCATCCAGGTAAAAAGACGTCCCTTCATACTATCATAGTTAGAGAAATTCTTCCATATTTTAATAAATGCTTCCTGTAGTACATCTTCCGCAAGCCCGCGGTCTTCTACTATTTTATAAATAACCCCCAATAAGGCACCCGAGTAATTATCATACAGATATGCAAACGCGGATTGGTCCTTATTTTTCAACAGGTCTATAAGTTCTTCTTCGCTATATTTTTTTATTTCAGGCAAAAAGTTAATGTAATAAAATGAAGTTAATTTGTTTTACAACAAAAAATAAAGATATTGCTTTGACTAAATGAATCGTTGCAATAGGGTAAAACAATTTTATTTAAAATTTGTTGAAAAGCCGGCTTTTAAATAGCTATTAATATACCTGTAATATTGCGTTCGCTTTACTTCTCAAAAAAACAAACACTCCCACCTACCCAGTCTTTATCCATATTGTATCTTACTCCTATCATTTTTCCTTTGCTTAACCTGACAAGGTTGGTAACCGCCACAGGTCTTTCCATTCCGTCTTTCCAGAAATAAAAAATTCTTATTTCAGCTTTTGCCGGTACGTTAGGCGTTTTTATTACGTCCGCATACTTTACCTTCCGTTGTAAAATCCAATTTTGCGGATCGGTGACCGCATCGACGTCTGCCCGGGTAAGATCAATAATTACCCCTTGCCCGGCAAATGAAAATAGTGGCTTTAGAACGAAATTTTCAAGGTCTCCGGGTAATTGTTTTACTTCATTAAGAAAAAAAGTTTCCGGAACATAAGGGTGATTTATGAAAGGTAATGTGAACTTGCTGATCCTGTAAAACCAGTTGGGATGTGGGATCCATTCAACATCTAATGGTTGTGTTATGTCAACCACGCTGGAATCTAACTTAGTTTGGCTAAGCTCATCGAATATGATCCTGTTGTATATCCTTTTAATTTCTATTTTTTTTCCATCCTTCCTGTAAAAAAGTTTTTTTCCATCCTGCTCAAGTTCCGTGAGGCACACAAGGGGGATATGGAGGTAATCATTTGTACAATAAAAATCTATCCTGGTTTTTTGCTCGTGGGGCTTTATTTCAAGGAGTACAACATTTTCAGTATCATGTTCTCCTATAATGATTTCTTTTAAAAGCTGTACATATGTGTCATCGTTATATCCGCTAAGATAATGATCAAAATTTCCAGGGATGTTGAAATGCTTTTTTAAAACACCGGGATAATAAACCTGGAAGGCGAATAATGAAGGAAACCCCTGCATTTCTATTAGCTGTGGTTCAAGTTCACCATTTTTATTTTCGCAAATGCCAAAATCAAATGCTATAAAATGAGTGTGTTCGTTTTCGCCCGGAACATTTTCACCTTTCGGAATCGCCCGTTCAGTTAAATTTTTGAACCCGGGATGGGTTATAAAATCAACAATGTTTTCACAGGCATCCAATATTTTTTTTGTAAAAATTTTAGGAACAAAAATGGGCGTTTCGGCCACACGAAATACAATATCGCCCGGATGTTTGGTATCAAGGTCTTTTAAAAATTCTTCATATTTATCGTGTGTAAAATTTTTGTTGAACTCCTCCCTTAATGTGGGTATCATGCGTTGAATTTTTACTGTACAAAATGAAAGATAAGAAAATTAGAAATGCACGTAAAAATTATGAGAAGGCGGTAGTATGAAGAAACATTGATGCTTTAAGTAATCACAGCAAATAAACTGCACAATGCAATATTCAGAAAGTTAGGAAGTATGTGGCTGTAGGTCCACAAAATTTTATCGGGATCGTTAAGTTGTTCAATCATTGATTTCCATTTTTCTACACCGTGGTTGTCTATAACGGTTTTCTTTTTCTCTTCTGTTTGCAAATACATGCTCATGCCTATTGCATCGGCTTCCGGGTGAAACTGTGTGCCTATAAAATAATCATTAAATCGTATGCCCATAATCGCTCTTTCATAAGGAACATGCAACCTTTCTTTTTCAATACATAATATTTTTGCCCCCCTATGCAGAATGTCCATTCTCGGCTCAATCACCTGGTAATCCCGGCTGTCAACTGCATAAAAAGGATCGCTCATTCCTTCAAACACTGGTTCATCAGCCCCATCTGCCAGGAGATGAATAGGAAACACTCCGAAAGAAGTGGACTTTCTTTTGCACACGGTAGCCAGGTGCCAGTAACGGCAAACCAACTGGAATGAATGACAGATAAAAAAAACATATTTCTTTTGCAAGTGATCACTTTCATTCCACCTTTCCACTTCATTTAACCAGTTGAAATAAACTCTTTCCCATTCTGAGCCTTCACTTTCAAGAGGATCACCGGGCCCGCCCGAACTTATGTAAACGTCATAGTCCAGCCCCGGCACGCTGTTTTTCAAACGGACATCAAATTCATCAAGCTCAACATTAATATTATTGATTTCGCCGAACCGTTTAACAATTTCACGTAAACATCTCATTCCCTGGTTTTCTACTCCTTCATACAAATCCAGGATGGCGATCCGTAGGGTTTGCTTTTCATTCAAATTCATTTCGTAAAGATAAATCTATTTGTAAATCGATCTCACAACGATCAGGTGGATAAGTTCTTCTTAGTATTTGCTTTAACTACTTTTTATTTGTCAGGTAAATTTCCAACCATTTTTTTATAGGTAACGTCATCCATATTATAAAACATCGCCAACCGCCTTCCATTTGCGTATTCACCTTTGAGCAAGCATGATGAATCATTCATTTACTGAGCTCTCAGGGGAATGTATTTTGAAATAAAGTTCACTATTGGAATGAAAGTGTTTGGATTCCCCAATCGTCTTAGTATCGTCCTGCGTGTATAAACATGTTACTTTTGCAGCCATGCTAAACAAAGAAAATTCAATTAAAAATATTTTGGGCAATCTAAAAATTGATGCGCTTAATGAAATGCAAATAGCATCGATTAAAGCTAATAAAAAAAATTCAGACATAATCTTGCTTTCATCTACCGGTTCGGGAAAAACAATTGCATTCTTATTGCCCATTCTTGAATTAATGGATAAGTCTGAAAAAGGAACGCAGGCTCTTATCATAGTTCCTTCAAGGGAACTTGCCATACAAATTGAAAAGGTTTTCAGGTTAATGGGCACTGGCTTTAAAGTAACCAGCTGCTACGGCGGGCATAAACGCGAAATCGAAGAGAATAATTTAATTGAAGCGCCCGCATTGATTATTGGTACACCTGGCCGACTGGCCGACCATATTCGCAGGCAAAATATCACAGTAAATTCCATTCAAACTTTGGTATTGGACGAATTTGATAAATCACTTGAACTGGGTTTTCTTGAAGAGATGTCTTTCATAATTGAGTCTTTACAACACGTAAAAAAAAGGATGCTGACATCCGCAACGGAAACTGTTGAAATACCTTCTTTTGTCGGATTAAAAGAACCTGTAAGATTAAATTATTTGTCAGGTGATAATGAAGAAAAATCGCTGGATATTCAACTATTATTTTCGGCAGATAAGGATAAAACAGAGACCTTATTTAAACTGATCTGCTACATTGGAAACAGGTCTGCTATTGTATTCTGTAACCACCGTGAATCTGTTGAACGGGTAAGTAATTTTCTTTCAGGAAATGGAATTGTAAATGAATTTTATCATGGTGCACTCGAGCAACAGGAGAGGGACAGCGCCTTAGGTAAATTTCGTAACGGCACGGTAAATGTTTTGGTAACAACCGACCTTGCTTCCCGTGGACTTGACATTCCCAACATCAGGTACATCATCCACTATCATCTACCACATACTGAAGAAGCCTTTATTCATCGTAACGGGCGAACAGCACGAATGGATGCAAGTGGCACTGCTATTTTGATTTTATCCGGTGATGAAAATGTGCCGTCTTATATTAATGCGGAGGTTAAGGAAATACAGCTTCCTGAAACAATAACTTTACCCGAAAAACCGAAATGGTCAACACTTTTTATTGCCGCCGGTAAAAAGAATAAAGTAAATAAAATTGACATCATGGGATTTTTATCCAAAAAGGGACAGCTGAAAAAAGAAGACATTGGCCTCATCGATGTAAAAGATTTTTTTTCGTTTGTTGCGATACGAAAATCAAAGATGGGGCACTTGCTTCATCTAATAAAAAATGAAAAGATCAAGAATAAAAAAGTGAAGATAGAAATTGCGAAATAGAATATTTTCTTTTACAAACGAAAGGTCTGTTTCATTGCCTGGAACATTCCTTTAGTTGACCATGTGCCAGGCACAAGCATCCGCCGAACAGTGTATAGAGGCTCCGTTGTATCTTTTTTGGATGATAGGATAAAGGCCATTTTATAACCGGTTTTCTTCAGTTCGGGAATGGCTGCCGGGTTCCAAAGGCCAAATGGATATGCAAAGTATGTGGCGGGTTTGCCGGTAATATCTTCAATTGTTTTTCGTGGTGTTACTAATTGTTTATTCCAGTCTTCACCCTGGTACTTTGTTACCATGTGATGATCCCACGTATGTGCTTCGATGTTATGCCCATTGTCGGATAATTGCTTAAGCTGATCTTTGGTCATATAACGTGGCCGGTTAACCGAAACAGTCATAATAAAATAAACACCTTTGAACCCGTATTTGTCCATTTCTTTGGCGCCGATACTAAATTGTTCTTCATCGGTGTCGTCAAAAGTAAGCATCACCGGTTTCGCAGGGAGCTTATCTCCATATGCTAAATAATTATATAGTTCCCCGGGTAGGATGGTTTGATAACCACTGTCTTTAAGCGCTCTCATTTGTTCTGCAAAAGATGCAGGCGATACTGAATAATTTTTAATTGTCTGGCTTTGCCCGGGCCTTGCTTCACGTATATGGTGATAACAAAGAACAGGAACTTCCTTTTTTGCTGCAATGGCGGTTGCATCGGCAACAGTTTTTATTTCAACTGAATCATTTGAGTCAGTAACGTTCTTCAAAGGCTGTGGGTTTGTATTATCAGTTTTTGCAGTAACGGTTGTACAGGAGGCAGTAAAAATTAAGGAAGCTGCAAGAAGTAAATCAGTGCTTTTCATTTGGTGATAATAGGAATGTGGAAAAATTATTGGTATTGGATATAGATAGGCTTCGGAGTGAACTTCATTAGTTCGGCAGGAGTATACATGCCATCCTTATCTTTCTTGGTATCGTTTTTATAAAATAATTTAAAGCCGGTAAACATTACCGGTTCTTTGTAAATATACCTGAGGTAAGAAGACTTTTTTAATATTTTATCTCCCCAGCCATCCATGTCCATCACCACTTGAACCTCGGGTAATTTTTTTATCTTATCATAACCGGTAACCATTCCCTGGGTAAAGCGATGCACAATTAAAATTTTTGGAGGAAGATTATTTTTTTTAACTATTGCAGCAAGATAGTCGATAGCAGTATTTATGTCATCCGCATTAAAAGTACCGATTTTAGTGCCGGGCGTTTCCCCGTTTTTCAAAGAGAATTCCGGATCAATTCCAAGGTGAACCTTGGGCATTTGGAGGTATTTTTCTAACTGTGGCACCTCGTCTTTCACAGAGCTTCCTCCAACCTGTATATCGAGAAACACCAGGGCATTAATTTCGTTGGCCCAGTTTATAATCGTATCTACCTGGTGAAAAGGCATGCGCAGCCTGTGTTTGCCATCTTTACCGGCATAACCCTGCGCTGTTACGGCTATGTAATGTAATGCAGGAATTACAGGCGTGAGGCTGTCGGCTTTTTCCCACTTCCGAATCTCTCCCTTTAGTTTTTTAAACATGGAATCTTTTGGAATTTCACCAAGAATACCCATTTTTTTAGAATATAAATTTCCATAAAACGCTACAACCCTGTTAAAGGGTAAAATTGCTCCTTGTAAAGGAATTGGTGTTTTGGCAGGCCATTTCCCGGTGCTATCGGAATTGGCAAGAGCGAGCACTCTTTTATTAAAATCTGCCGTATCAAATTTTTGTGGCAGCTGTTTTGCCTGCGCAACTTCATTTTCAATTGCAACTTCGGTTTTTTTGGTATCAGCAGAGCTAACCTCGTTACAGCCGAAACTGCAAAAAATTAACGATGAAAGCAGGCCTATGCTTAAAGGATAAAGAGCGTTTTTCATGAATGGCGAATTTATTCAAAATAATTTCTATTGTAACGTAACACCTAAAAATTTATTTTAAATTTATTCGAAGCGGAATGCTGAAATAAAAAATGGAGCCTTCATTTAAATTGCTCTCAACCCACATTTCTCCTCCATGACGATTAATAATGTTATTTGAAATATACAGGCCTATACCTGTACCGGAAAAAGTTGAAGAAAGTCCCCTCACTCTGAAGAACCTGGAAAATACCATCCGAAGATCTTCCGCCGGGATCCCTATTCCAAAGTCCTGGACGCTGACTATTAATTTTTGTCTCGTGTGACTTGTAGAAACAATTACCTTATCTGCCGAAGGAGAATACTTTATTGCATTGCTAAGTACATTTACCAAAACATGCTCCAGTCTAAGCCTGTCACCATTTATTCTGAAACTCTTGCCAAAATTGGTTTTGGTTATCTTATGGGTTTTGCATGTTTGTTGAATATTTTCAATGGTTTCATTAAGCAGGTTATAAAAATCAAAATCCGCAAATTTCATTTCCAGGCCACGAGACTGTATTTTGGTAACATCAAGCAAATCAGAAATCAGGCCGGCCATTTTATTGACCTGGTTTATTGTTTTATCAACAAAGAATTTATTGGGATTCTCATTGAGGCTCATTTCCAGGATCTGCAGGTTCGCCTTAATAACCGTTAGCGGCGTTTTAAGTTCATGACTCGCCATTGCCATAAACTCATCTTTGTAAACATTAAGCCCTTTAAGCTTTTCAGCATATTCCTTTAATTGATTTTCTATAAGGACCTTTTCTGTGATATCTCTTAAAATTTTGGATGCGCCTATGATCTTTCCTTTTTTATTTTTAACAGGAGAAACTGTAATAGAGGTATTAATTGGTTTTCCTTCCTTGGTAAGTCTTATTGTTTCAAAATGCTCTGTTTTTTCTCCCTTCTTTATCTTCTCCATTATGGCATTTTCTTCTTGCAGATGGGTGGGGGGAATAATAACATTGTTATTCTTTCCTACTATCTCTTGACTTGTATAACCGAAAATTTTTTCTGCGCCCTTATTCCAGGTTACGATTTTATTATCCAACGTTTTACTTATGATTGCATCCGCTGAAGATTCAACAATTGCTGCAAGGAGACTTTTATTTTCCAGGCCGGTCTTTAAGTCGGTAATATCCCGGAAAACATTTAAAGCGCCAATTAACTTTCCATCCAGGTCAAATAAGGGATCCACATTTACCAATGCATTCAACCTACTGCCATCCTGTCTTTCAATACAAATTTCCTGGTTGCGCAGACGTTTTTTATAGCGTAAAGATTTAGCCATAGGGCAGTGGTGATGCGCCATTGGAGTCCCATCCTCCTTATATAATTTCCAGGACCCACAGAATCTTAATTCTGAAGGGTCATTTAACTTCGGCCGGCGCCCCCATAATTCTGCAGCTTTTTCATTATAAAAAGTGATAAGGCCGTCTTTATCCGTGGAAAAAACGCCGACCGGCATAAGGCGGGCCAGTACTTTATATTTTGCTTCGCTATCCAGAGAGGATTCTTCAATCTTAAGACTATCGGATATATGCATACCACATTGGGTTTAATTATGGTATATGAAAGCGCGTGCTATTTTCTTAAAGGTAAAGGTAATTATCAGTACCTCCTATATTCTATATCGGGTTTCTGCATGTATAAAGCGAGATACTCTTATATAAACTTTTCTTTGGCGATAATATTGTGGCGAGATTCTTTAATGAAAGTTTAGGCTCCGGCATTATGAGTAGCGAAAAATTTTTATTGATAACGGGATGAGAGATCAAGACAAAAGACCTTAGGACAAGACAGTTAAGAATGAATGTAATTATCCAGGTGCCTTATGGTTTGCTGTTGTTTTAGAATAGTTTCTTTAACCACATCGGTCATTGAGACGATACCCTGGAGTTCGTTATCCTTGAACACAGGGAGGTAGCGGATTTTGCTGTCAGACATCAATTCCATACAGTGCTCTATTGTGTCATCAGGATTTATGTGGGGAAGATCGGAAGACATGATTTCAGATACTTTTGTATCAGTTGAATTTTTCCCTTTTAGTATCACCTTACGTGAATAGTCTCGTTCAGTTACAAGGCCGAAGTATTTATTATTCTCCATTATGAGAACCGAACCAATGTTATTATCAGCCATCACTTTTAAAGCACTTAAAACTGTAGTATCGGGGGTAACTGAAATTGCATTGGTCCCCTTGCGCGAAAGGATATCAGTAACATGACTCATGGTAAAAGTTTTAAGTAAATTACGAAAAGTATAGGCTTTATCAAAATAATCGGCTAAAAGTTTCAAAAAGGGGAATTATTAAAGTAATTATAACTATGTTTTTTAAATACATATTTGGTTGGAAATGAGTAGCAGTATATGTTCTGGTGAAACAGAAACAATGATTTTTTTGTTCGAAAGTTGAATAATTGGGGAGATAATGTTACTTTTGCAGTAATACAACAGTTGAAAACCGCCCCCTCCGAAAATCTTCTATCCAGATACCTGAGAAAGCCTGCCGTTAATTATTTTTCTAATTTTAAACAAGTAGGTATGAAAAAAATTTACACAACTGAAGTCGCAGACACTCTAACAGCCATTGGGATTATAGCAGTTTTTTATGGCCTAATGGCAGCTATAGCTTTGCTTGCAGGAATGTAAGCGAGGTTAACGTTAACTTCTTCGAATACCCCCGTTACAAAACGGGGGTATTTTTTTATGAGCCTTCAGCCTCTTTTAACTGCAGGTAACTCAACTTTCACCCTTATTTATTTTGCTTTATATTATTATTTTCATCCGCATCCATAAAAATATCGGTAGTCAGTTCGGCTGATGCCAAACGCTTCTTATTGCCGACATCAATTATAATCTGCCTCTGGTCGGCGGACCATATTTGGGGAGACTTGTGGATAGTCCTGGTGCTCCCGTCACTGAAGTTTAGTTGAAGATCAATGGGCACAGGAAATCCGCCAATGTTGCTAACAATCACCTGTTGCAAATTGCCTGACGTGCGAATATTATCAATTGACAGGTCAATATAATTATTACTAAAGAACCAGGCATTCCAAAACCAGTTCAGGTTCTGACCGGATACATTATTAAACGTGTAGAAAAAATCCCATGGAACCGGATGCTTTCCGTGCCAACGCTCTATAAAAGCGTGAAGACACTTTTTAAACATATCATCGCCTAACAGATCTTTAAGCGCCAAATAACCAAGAGAGGGTTTCCCATATTCGTTATGTCCAACTGCCCGTGAAGAAAGATTCTCACCAGGTGTAATTATAGGAAGATCTTCGTCGGCGTTATCATCGTGTATCCAACCGTCAATTCTGAATTGTCTGTAAAACCCGTCTGCAGAATCCTTTGACATTATAGACCTGCTATACAACAATTCAAACGTGGTTGCCCAGCCTTCATCCATAAATCCGTAACGTGTTTCATTAATACCCATATAAAAAGGAAACCATGTATGTGAAATTTCGTGCTCAGCTACAAATTGTGAAAAGATAAAGTCGGAATAAGTTTCATCATTAGCCATCATAGGATACTCCATTCCGGCATAACCCTGGAAGACGGTCATCTTAGGAAAAGGATACGGAACTCCCGGCCATTTTGTTGACAGAAAGCTTAATGCGCTTTGGCCGAATTCCACAACATGGTGAAAATCTTTTGCAGTATCATTGAATGCAGCCTGGATGCCGGCCCGGCGGTTTGTGTTTGCATCCACCACCACACTGGATGCATCCCATACGTAGTGATCACTTAATCCAACCGCCACATCAGTAATATCCTTATAGGCAAATGTCCACGTGTTCTGTTCATTTTGTTTCGTTATATTTTTTGTCGCAACATCTGCAGCGGTTACAATGTGGATTGTGTTGTTAGCATTCATTGATTCATTGAGACGCCGGATATAAACCGGTTGAAGCACATCGCCGGCATTTTGTAAATTTCCTGTTGCCCATACCAGGTAGTTTTTAGGAACTTTTACATTTAACAAGTAATCATTAAAGTCGTTATAGAATTCCAAAGCCTCGTTGTGTTCAATATCATCCCATCCGCTGATATCATCATAAACGGCAACACGCGGATAAAAATAAGCGAGATAATAAGTTGTTGAATCGATCATTCCTTCCCGTCCGCTGCGCAATGATATTTCGTAATGCCAGTCAAAAGTAATTTGTACCGAATCGCCTGGCAACAATGCCTGCGATAAACGGATGTATTGTATGGTACCCGAATTTTCCTGGCCCCACTTTTTAGGTTGACCGTTTTCAGTATATGAATCTACATGTACGCCGTCTGTAAGATTTTCAGCGGAAGTGCCGCCGAGTCTTGTAACACCCGGCTTATGTATATTCTGGATAAATTTAAACACGAGCACATTCAAAGTGTCGGGGCTGTTATTGATGTAGGAAATTTGTTCACTTCCTTTAATTGTCCGGTCCGGAGGTGACACCGTTACGGTAATGTTATACCTGCCGGTATTCTGCCAATATTTTTTACCCGGCCAACCGTCATTTGATCTTGTTTGATTTTTGTAAGCTTTTTTTAAATCACGAGGCCAATAAAGATCCTGAGCCTGTAGAGTGGATATAGAAGATATTACAGCAAACAGGAATAAAATTATTTTCATTCATTCATTTTTAAAAAATCTAATGTATAAATAAAGGCACAGTTTAAATCAAGTTTTATATAAATGGTATCTCTTTAAATGATGTAATACCGCCCTGTAAAAAACTTTTCAACGCTGATACCGGTTATATAATCTGCAATCCAATTAAGTTATTATGATGCTTATTACAGTTGTATATTTTACATTTGCTCCCTGAAAATTTCAACTTTTCTAAAAAATTCACATGAATAACCAGAATGGCTCTGTGCTCGATGTTAGAGATCTTAATATTTTTTACGGGACTTTCCAGGCTGTTAGTAATGTTTCATTTGAGGTGAAACCCGGCGAGATATTTGGTTTACTTGGCCCAAACGGAGCAGGTAAAACAAGTACCTTAAGTGCAATTGAAGGACTATTGACTCCCCGCTCCGGAGAAATATCCGTTACAGGATTTAATATTCGTAACCAGCCCAGGCATGCAAAAGCCAATATGGGCGTACAATTACAGGCAACAAGCTTTCAGCCTGAACTTACTATTACAGAGATTATTAAATTATATGCAGGTATCTATGGGGTTCCTCTTGCAAAAGAAAATTTAAATACAATCCTCCGGGACATAAAACTGGAAGAATCAGCTACGAAAAAATTCGGCCAATTGTCCGGTGGTCAGCAGCAAAGAGTTTCTCTTGTGATTGCTACTATTCATGACCCGATACTGGTAATTCTTGATGAGCCTACTTCGGGCCTGGACCCTCAGTCGCGGAGGCAACTTTGGGAACGCATTGAAGCCATACGAGGGAAAGGACATGCCGTATTACTAACGACCCATTCAATGGAGGAGGCCGAAGCAGTCTGTGACCGGATTGCAATTATCGATCACGGTAAAGTTATTGAAACAAATGAGCCTCTTGCATTAATTGATATACACAGGAACGATCCTGAAGTCATCAGTGCTTCAAGAAAGGGAAAGATAACGCTGGAAGACGTATTTATAGGGCTGACGGGGAAAACACTACGATCATAAAAATTTATATATGGAAACTATTATTCCTAAAACTTCTGAGGCATTTTTATCTCTGCTGCGTGCTGACTTTACCACTCAATGGCGAAATCGTCGTTCCGTTATCTTATCTCTTCTGGTACCAGTAATTATTTTGACTTCGTGGAAAGGGCTTATCCCGATGTTTGGAGGAGCATTTGTTCTTTCCATTTCGATGACAATTGGCCTCACTTCAATTGGACTGATGGCGTTTGCAGTTTCGATTGCCCGTGACCGTGATAAAGGGATATTTCAGCGTTTAAGAGTTACTCCTGTTCCAACCTTTTTTATTATGCTTAGCAGGCTGATAGTGCAACTGGCGATGATTATTTTATTAACAACCTTTGTTTTTATCGTCGGTCATAATTACGATAAAATTTCGCTCTCGCCTTTAGGTTATACCCTCACATTTGTAACTGCCTTTATAGGAGGCGCCCTTTACCTTGGCTTTGGGCAATTGATTGTAGGGCTCGTAAAAAATGCAGAAACTGTGAACTCCACAACACGGCTTGTTTACATTGCATTTATAACACTGGGCATGTTTGGTGAATTCACTACATCTTTCAAAGAATTGAAAACCATCGTTCACTGGTCTCCCTTTGGCACCGTAAAAACAATTCTTTCCTCAGCCATGGAACCTTCCTTATGGGATAACCAGGCATGGATAGCATTATTGATTACTGTTGCATATGCCGCAATATTTTCCTTCTTTGGCATCAAATGGTTCAAGTGGAATACGGAGGCTTCTTAAAGTAAAAAGTTTATTCAATCTTTTTCGATAAAGAAATTTCAATTGATTAATAATGTACTTTTAAAACCAGAACTACGATCTGCTTATTTTAATAATTCCTTGTAATGTCCACAACTTTAAAAGCTCAGTCCTTGCAGCAACGCAATGTTGCCCTGGATGTATTTCGCGGAATGACGGTTTGTTTTATGATTATTGTAAACACGCCCGGAAATGACGCAACAACTTTTTCTCCTCTTCACCATGCAGTATGGAATGGCTTTACGCCAACTGACTTGGTATTTCCTTCTTTCCTGTTTGCGGTAGGAAGCGCCAATAGTTTTGTGATGCACAAATGGGGTAATATGAAACAATCCCGTGTGGTTTGGAAAATCTTAAAACGCACGGCCATCATATTTTTATTAGGATACCTTATGTATTGGTTCCCGTTTTTCAGGCTTAACAGAAATCACAATATGGTTTCTTTTCCTTTCACAGAAACACGCATAATGGGTGTACTGCAAAGGATCGCACTGTGTTATGGTATTGCTTCTCTTATGCTTTATTTTTTAAAAGCCCGGGCATCGGTTATTATTTGTGTAATACTTCTTTTCGTTTACTGGATCCTGTTATATTGGTTTGGCGATGCAACAAATCCTTTGAGCTTACAAGGCAATGCTGGTTTTAAACTGGATAAATGGTTAATGGGCGAAAATCATATGTACCACGGCGAGGGTATTGCGTTTGAGCCGGAAGGATGGTTGAGTACTCTACCAGCAATTGGCAATGTTGTTGGGGGATTTGTTGCGGGACGATGGGTACAGCAAAAAGGAAATTCTTATGAAGGGCTAGCAAAATTACTCCTCGCAGGCTTTGGGTTGATGGTGGCCGGATACTTTTGGGATTTATTACTACCGATCAATAAAAAATTATGGACGAGTAGTTACGTGGTATACACCATTGGAATAGACTGTATAATACTTGCGGTTCTTAACTATATTATCCAGTTTGAAAAGAAAGTACAATGGGCAAAGTTCTTCCAGGTATTTGGGAAAAACACTTTGTTTATTTATTTGCTTTCTGAATTGTTGGTAATCGTACTTTTTACCGTACCTGTGGGGCATTCCAATCTATTTCGCTGGATATATCAAAACATCTTTAGTTATGCAGGTGGTTATTTAGGTTCGTTGCTTTTTGCAATTGCATATATGTTGCTTTGCTGGAGTATTGGCTATTGGTTAGATAAAAAGAAGATTTATATAAAAGTTTAAAAAATATTAAGTTCTTCCTTCTACATTTTTCTAAACTTGTTTTTTACTATACCGCAATCATTTTGTTTTTATTGTAACGTTAGATTTTTGACCTTTGTATACAAAGCTTTATCCTAAAATTTTTGTAACAGATATTTTTACTCTTAACTTAATAAATAAATGCGCATAGCTATTAATGGAATGGGCCGCATAGGCAGGTTATTATTCAGACGACTAATAGACAATGAACAGTTTACAATTGTAGCTGTAAACGATACAATGGCTGTTGATAATTTGGTATATCTTCTCAAATATGATTCAGTGTATGGCACCTTTGCCGGGAGTATTGTTAAAGAGAAGGAAACCATTGAGGTACTAAATAAAAAGATTGCAGTGTTTCAGGAAGAAGATCCCGTTAAACTTCCATGGAAGGAACTGGATGTAGATGTAGTGCTCGAATGCACGGGAAGTTTTACTTCAAAGGCAGGGGCGGAGAAACATATAGAGGCCGGGGCCAAAAAAGTTTTGTTGTCAACAACCGGTGCTGATGATATCCCTTTACTTATTTATGGATTTAATCAAACCAGGTTAACGCCGGATATTCAAATTATTTCTCCCGGTGGCTGCATGACCAATTGTTCAATACATGTGCTTTATATACTTAACTCAATCAGTATAAAGTCAGCGCATATAAATATCCTGCATTCATATACTTCCCGACAGGAACTGGTAGATGCACCCAATAAAAATTTCAGGCGGGGCAGGGCGGCAGCAGAATCAATTATCCCGGTTGAAATAGATCTGGATAAATCGTTGGAACGCCTGATGCCCGGGCTACGAAATAAAATTTCTGCTTCGTCTATCCGGGTTCCCGTGGCCAATGGTGCAATGGCTGTTTTTACAATCCAGTTAAATGATGACGTGGGTGCAGAAAAAATAAACATCCTTTTTAAAAAAGCTGCAACTAATGAATTCAGTGCAATTATAGATTATACCGAGGAGCCAGTAGTCTCGTTGGACATTAAAGGCAATACTCATTCGTGCATTATTGATGGTACACTTACTTCGGTAATTGGCAACCATCTTAAAATTGTCGCATGGTTTGATAATGAATATGGATTTACAAGCAGAATGATTGATTGGCTGAGTGTACTCGATAAAGTGCTGCAAAAAAATGAAAAGCCTGTGCTTGAAACGAAAGTTACCAATAGCGGTTAATTAGAAATGATAAGTAAGGCTAACGCCCGTTTTTCCATTTATCATTCCTGGAACAACGCTGATTTTCTGAAAGTTTTTATTTTTATGTAAAGCAGGTATGAGTATGCCGGTAGATGCCCCGATGATGCCGGAAAGAACACAATCACTTAAAAAATGATAACCTGCCCTGTAGCGGAAATATCCCATCAATACTGTTAACCCACTTGCTGCGCCATATAGATACGGCTGCAGTTTTGAACCGGGATTAAAATCCTGGAATAATTTCGCGGTAAGAAAAGTAGCCGCAGCCGTTGTTGCCACATGACCACCATAGAAAGAACGCTGCCCGCCTTTATCAAGCCTTTTATCTAACGGTGCTTTATCGCCATAAACGAAAGGCCGGCTTCTGTAAACAAGCCCTGCCGTAAGGGTGTACATAGCGCCAGTGATACCGATAGTTTCAACATACAGTACAATTATTTGCCCGGCTTTTTTACTTTCATTTTTATTGATGAATGCCATCAAAAGCGGAATTGCATAAGAGGCATCAAAAAGAATATAACTGTCTTTATTTGCCTGTGCAGAATAATACCCGGCATTACCCCGATCAAAAAAAGGAAGCTTATCTTTTGTTTTACCAGCCAACTGTTGGGGAGTGAGATCTTTTTTATTTTTTATTAACTCATAACCGAGCAATGTAACTCCCAACGTTCCTGTAATCGCAAGGCCATCTTTTATAAAATCAGTTTTATAAGGCGATGATGCAAACGGTTCAGTTAAAGGGTAGCGGTTTTCATTTTTTTCTTTAGCAGCAGAAACAGGGGATAAAGATAAATTTCCTGCACGCAGGTATGAATTTTCTATATTTTTTTGAGAAAAGCAAACTTGATAGCACAAAAAAAACAAACAGATTATAATGCTTTGCTTCATGGTGTTTTAATTTAAGTAGTCGATTTCCGATCATACAAAAATGATGCTCAATTAAATTAAAACGCTCAGCATTATTATTTCGCGGTAAATTCATCCATAATCCGCATTACTTCGGCCCCGTCTTCACCACTGCATGGATTAGGCCCATCACCCAGGAAATAGTCAACCACATTTTCAATCATAGGTTGTTGCACATGCAGTAATGGTTTAAAAGAAATAACTTCTGTTTCCCGGTTTTTTGTAACCATTATTTTTTGCGGGCCAAAAACGCTAAACTGTATTTTTCCTTTTGATCCGGCAATTTCACAGCTGTCTTTTTCATTTTGATCATCAACATTAAAGCTCCACAGCCCGCTGACGATAACCCCGTTTTTAAAAAGAATATTGCCACTCACCACATCGTCGGCCCGATAAAGCTGAGATTGATTCAAAGAAAATCCGCTTACATTTTTTACAGCCCCAAAAAAGTAATACATCAAATCAATTTGGTGTGGAGCGATGTCATGAAACAATCCACCACCCGATATTGAAGTATCTACACGCCATGCATTCAGGTCCACTTTAAGTTCATCGGCAGAAAGAGGTTTTCTGTAGAAATCAATTCTCGCAAATCGTATATCACCAATAAATTTTTCATCCAGTAATTGTTTTATTTTTTGGAAGTAAGGTTGTCCACGGCGATAGTGAGCCACCACTAATTTTATGTTTGCTTTTGCTGCGGCGGTCGCCATTTTGCTTGCGGAAGTAAAATTTACCGTCATCGGTTTTTCAACATACACTGGTTTTCCGGCAGCAATTGCCGCAAGTGTATATTCTTCGTGAGATGATGGCGGTGTTGCAATATAAATCGCATTGACATCCGCGTCATTAATGAGCTTTGAAGCATCATCATACCATTTGGGCACACTGTGTCGTTGAGCATAATCGCGGGCTTTTTCGCCATTCCTTCTCATAACAGCTACCAGGGATGAATTTTTAACCTTGTTAAAAGCCGGCCCGCTTTTTAACTCCGTTACATCACCACACCCGATAATTCCCCAGTTAATTTGTTCCATTGTAAAAGTTTATTAGAATTATCATAAAGTATTCATGAAAATATAGCTTTTTAAAATAAGCCCGAAACAATTTTCGCCTTAATCCTGGCGGGTCAGTCAAGTTCAATTTCTATTTGAACGAATAAATGTACATCAGGTCTAAAGGCAAAATATTATAGTAACGGCCAGGCACAGGTCAGAATAACTGCGCCTGGTTGGCTGAATGGAAAAAAATCAACAACTAAAACCAACTCATAAAAAAATGCTTGCTTTGCCGTAACTTTTTCGTGGAATGGAAAATTTACAATTTACAATTGGCTTATTCGGTATTGGGCTGGATACTTACTGGCCACAGTTTGAAGGATTGAAGGAAAGGCTGGAAGGGTATTTGAAAGCAGTCGAAGAAAAACTTTCCAACATTCATCCAGCAGTAATTAATGCGGGGCTCGTTGATACGGTCGATAAAGCTTTTCAAACAGGCCGCATGTTTAAGCAACAGGATGTTGATATCATCTTTTTATATGTAACTACCTATGCTTTGTCTTCAACAGTTTTACCTGTGGTACAAAAAGCCAAAGTACCCGTTATCATTTTAAATCTTTCTCCTGAGGCATCTATAGATTATGATGTATTTAATGCAATGACAGACCGAACAAAGATGACTGGCGAATGGCTTGCATTCTGCTCACCCTGTCCCGTACCCGAAATTGCCAGTGTTTTTCAGCGAACAGGAATTTCATTTCAGCAGGTAACAGGCATGCTGCATAACGATGACGAATGTTCGAATGAAATACGCGAATGGATTGAAGCCGCAAAAGTCGCACACATCATGCAATACAATCGCCTCGGTTGTATGGGACATTATTATAGTGGCATGCTCGATATTTATACAGACCTTACCCAACAATACGCCAGCTTCGGCGGACATATTGAATTGCTGGAAGTAGAAGAACTGGCAACCTTGCGTAAAGAAGTGACCAATGAAGAAATGAAAGAAAGACTCAAACTCTTTTACGAGACGTTCGATGTGCAGCAGGATTGTCCGCAGGAAGATTTGGAAAAAGCCGCTGTTACTTCTGTTGCATTGGATCGCCTCGTTGAGCGATATAAATTGGGCTCATTGGCTTATTATTATAAAGGTACCGGCAACCCGGAAAATGAAGAAGCCATCAGCTCCATCATATTAGGCAATTCGTTACTAACGGCAAGGGGTATTCCCGTTGCGGGTGAATATGAAATAAAAAATGTACAGGCCATGAAGATCATGGATAGCTTTGGCGCCGGTGGTTCCTTCACTGAATATTATGCGATGGACTTTAAAGATGATGTAGTATTGATGGGACATGACGGGCCCGGGCATATTGCCATCGCTGAAGGCAAAACAAAAGTGAGACCTCTACGGGTATATCATGGCAAAGTCGGCAAGGGCGTTTCGGTGGAGATGTCGGTAAAGAACGGGCCGGTTACTTTACTAAGCGTTGTGGAACAGAAAAATAAAGGGCTGATGTTATTGGTTGCTGAAGCCGAATCGGTGCCGGGACCGATATTGCAAATAGGCAATACCAACAGCCGGTATAAATTTTCAATTGGCGCTAAAAAGTTTGTGAATGATTGGAACAGCTATGCCCCTGCACACCATTGTGCAGTTGGCACAGGACATATAAGTTCTAAAATAGAGAAGCTGGGAAAGCTATTGAATATGGAGGTAATAAAAGTTTGTTAGTGCATAAAACCACCGATACATGAAAAAGAAATTCATTACTTCATTTGTTCTATCCTTAAGCGCAAGCAGTTTTTTATTTATAGCAAATCTTCAAGCACAGGATAGCGTATCTGTGGACTGGAATAAAATAGTATCTATTTCCAAAACAACGCCCACACTGCAGGTGGTGGAAAATCCGATGGTGAGGCCCTCTTCGCCTATTCATGAAAATACTTTTAAAGCGTTAAAAAATTTAAGTGCAGATTATGTCCGTTATGTTCCATGGTTCCCCTATCCTAAGATGGCAGTTGCAGAATTAAAACCGCCAACAAAAACGAAAACTTACTGGGACTTCACTTACCTGGATAGTACTATGGAAGCTATCATGAATGCCACCAACGGACATTCAGTGGTAATCAATTTCAGTACCACACCCGAATGGATGTGGAAGACGAATGCTGCCTGTAACATACCCGGATGATCCATACCAGGTATCGTGGAATTATAACCAGGGAACCACTTTGAGAGATACTACCATGAAAGAAGTTGCAGGTTATTATGCACGATTATTTAGCTGGTACACCAAAGGTGGATTTACTGACGAACTCGGCAAGTTTCATAAATCAAATCATTTTTATAAAATACCTTATTGGGAAGTGTTGAACGAGCCCGATCTTGAGCATAACATCCCGGTGGAAGTGTATACAAAAATGTATGATGCTATTGTTGGAGAAATAAAAAAGATTTCACCCGCAACCAGGTTCATTGGCATCTCTCTTGCATTTAATGCACGGCCGGAATATTTTGAATATTTCCTCAATAAAAAAAATCATCAGCCCGGTATTCCTTTGGATGGAATCTCTTATCATTTTTATGGAACACGGTCTTACCATGACCAACCATTGGAAGCGTACCAATATTCTTTTTTTGATAAGGCAAATGCATTCCTTGAAAAGGTTCGTTTTATAGAAAGTATAAGGAAAAGGCTTTCGCCCAAAACTATTACCACCATTAATGAAATCGGGACGATCATCGGTTCACAAACCGGCGATGACATTCCCGCGGAATACTGGAATTTATCGGGCGCCATGTTTGCTTATATATATCTTGAATTACAAAGATGGGAATTGATATAGCCGGGGAATCGCAGTTGGTGGGCTATCCTACTCAATTTCCCGATGTGAGCATGATGGACTGGACTACAGGAAAACCCAATGCACGATATTGGATACTGAAACTGATAAAAGATAATTTCGGCCCCGGTGATAAACTGGTGGCAACTTCTTCCAGCGGTGATTTTTATTGCCAGGCTTTTAAAACCGCGAAAGGGAAAAAGATTTTGTTTATCAATCCACATAACAAAGAAGTAACAATCGGTTTACCCGCAGAAGCAAAAGATGCGCTTTCAGAATTTGTAGATATAGGCACGGGAGAAAATGAGCCGGGTAGATTGCAGTTACTGGAAAATTCAATTAGCCTTAAACCTTTTGCTGTAGCTGTAGTGCAATTGAAATGAATAAAAAATCTATTCTTTAATAAAACTTGCCTGGTAACGATAGGGCATTGTATCACTTACCACTTTCATAAGGTATCTCCCATTCTTCAAATATGGAGTGGGAACGACATCCACGATGTATATGGCGTTATTATTGACAGCAATAAAATTCGCGAAGGGGATGGGTAAAACATTTTTGCAACGGAGGTATTTGCTGGTTTCTCCACTGGTAATGCTGCCAAATTCAGTTGTATTCAATGTAAAGTTGCTAAAATTTTCTGCTGTTGTATTTTCTATCCTCATGAAAACCGTGTCAGGATTTGATGAGGTTTTTGTGCAGGCAATTAGTAAGAACACAAAAACGATAAAAGTAATTGGTAATTTCTTTTTCATCTTTTCCATTATGACACCGGATCAGTATGAAACGTTGCACCATCCATCTGCCAGAGAAACTCCTTCTCGGTCCCAGCCGAGTCTCCCGCAGGGGACTCGGCGAGCATAGAGCCATGGTACATTTTATTGTATATTGCTTCATGGCTGTTAAGCAGCAAATATCTGTAGCAGATGGTACTTTCTTTATCACAATCACTTGCTTTAACTGGTTGCATCTTTTTGAAATCAGCAATGCCTATGATTGTGTATATAAGTGGTTTAATTTCTTAAGAAAAGACGGGCATTATATAAATGGGTATATAATAATGCCTAATCATTTACATGCTTTGATCAGCTTTTCCAATACCGCCAAAAACATAAATACTATCATTGGAAACGGCAAACGTTTTATGGCATATGATATAGTTGAAAGATTACAGGAAACAAACAATGACATCATATTAGCGAAGTTGTCAAATGCGATAAAACCTTCTGATAAAAAAAGAGGAAAGCTTCACGAAGTATTCGAAGATTCTTTTGATAATAAAGAATGCTTTACAAAAAAATTCATTTTACAAAAGCTTGACTACATCCACTGGAATCCATGCAGCGGAAAATGGAATTTGGCACCTTGTCCGGATGAATATTTGCATAGCTCTGCAGGTTTTTACTTCAAAGGAGTTCAGGGAATTTTTCCAATTGATGATATTATGCAAATGATGGATATTGATTTAAGCAAAAGAATTTGATATGCCTGGTGTTGTTACTTTATACACGCCGAGTCCCCTGCGGGAGACTCGGCTGGGACAGAAGATGACCAGTGTTAATGTGCCTGACACAGTGCTTGCCAAAATAGCGGCTGACCAAAGCCATTCAACAACAAATTTTCTATTGAATAATAGGACTATATTTGTGCAGAAGGAACTCCGAATACCGCAACTTCGGCAGAAGTAGGACGTTGTAGACAACTTGTTTGAAATGATAACATCCTGGCACTTAAATTCCATTGTTAAAATGAATCAAGCGTTGACATTTTTTTTAGCCTTTTGCATATCAGGGAGTTCTGCCTTTTGCCAGGGAGTGCCACTTTGGAAAACGCTTCCGGATGCACCTCCTATGCCACAGGCTGACGAAAGCGGCCTTGCAACGGTTAACGATATTAAAATGTATTATGCCATATTTAATAAAAATGGTAAAGGACCGGTTATTCTGCTTCATGGTGGATTCGGCAGTTCGGATGTGTGGGGTTTTGAAGTACCGCTTTTATCTAAGGCACACAAAGTGATTGTTATTGACAGCCGGGGTCATGGACGAAGTTCAATGTCGGATAAACCATTTGAGTATAACTTAATGGCATCTGATGTAATCCAACTCATGGATTATATAAAAATAGAAAAAGCCTCAATAGTGGGCTGGAGCGATGGAGGTATCATTGGACTAATCCTTGCCTATAAATATCCGGAACGGATAAATAAACTTTTTACCTATGGCACCAATTATAATCGTTCCGGATATAAAGATGAACCCCCTGATTCTGCATTGGCGGCCCGTTTTATGGCAAGGGCACAGGCAAATTATCGCAAGCTTTCACCTACGCCGGATAGCTTTGCAGTATTTCGAAAAGCCCTTGGGAAAATGTATAATAATGAGCCGGATCTAAACCCTGCAGAGATTAAGACTATTAAAGCACCCACAGTAATTGCTTGTGGACAATATGAACAATTTATTAAACTTGAACATTTTCAAGACCTTTCACATCTTATACCAAATGCCAGGCTTGTTATTCTGCCAAATATAAGCCATATCGGTCCGTTGCAAGATCCAGTCCAATTTCATCAGGCTGTTGTGAACTTTCTTGATGATAATTAGTGTAGTGTTATTTAACCTATGTAGTAACATATTTCCTATCCGTGGTTCGTGTATCACGAAACACCCTCGTCATGGTTCGTGTCCCACGAGCCTCCATTGCATTTTGCTTTTGCGGTATTCCCACTCTTTTGCAAGCTCAGCGTAGCGGAAATACTTGTGGAAATATTCCAATTTATTTCAGGCTGCTATACACAATTGATTCAAACTTGTTTTCTACGTCGCCGTGGCTGTTGGGTGTTTGCTGCGTCATGAACAAACAGACAAGGTGCGCCTTCGGATCTGCCCAGTAGGTGGTGCCATAATATCCGCCCCAGGAAAAAGAACCGGCGTACCGCGGCCCTCTTGCTTCTGATTTTTTCGAAGTGATTTCAAACCCGAGCCCGAAATTATCATCGCCAAACATGCCTTCCTTCAATTGCCCGCTCGTCATCATCTCCACAGAACGTTTTGATAAAATGCGGTGACCATTATATATGCCGCCGTTCAGCATCATTTGCATAAAAATGGCATAATCATAAGCAGTAGAAGTAAGCCCTGCACCGCCGGAGAAATAATTTTTTTTCATCAATGGATAATCAGGATCAATATGCCGGAAGGTATGGCTCCATGGAATAACATGCCCCAACGAGTCCTCAGTATATACGGATGCAAGCCGGTTTGCTTTGGATGCGGGTACATTAAAATAGGTATCTTTCATACCCAGTGGTTCAAAGATATTTTCCCTGAGAAAATCTTCGAGGTTTTTTCCGCCGATCACTTCTATAAGGCAACCAAGCAGGTCAGAGTTTAATCCATATTGCCATTTTTCGCCCGGTTGAAAGCTAAGGGGTGCTTTCCCGAGCGCTTTCATTCTATCAAGAAGATTATCATCAATATAACCCAATCCGGAAGGGATATGATTTTTTGCATAGATGGCTTCCACTTTCGAACTGCCGATGTCCGCATAATCCAGTCCTGAAGTATGCGTCAAAAGGTCACGGAAAGTGATCTCTCTTTTTGCAGGAACGGTGGTGTAAGTGGTATCTTTCTCATTAAAAGTATCGAGCACTACAGGGTGTTTAAATTCAGGAATGAAATCAGAAATTGGCTCATCCAATAATAATTTTCCCTGCTCATATAGTATCATGATTCCGGCACTGGTAATGGCCTTTGTCTGCGACATGATGCGAAACATAGCATCCTTCATCATCGGCTTTTGCGTTGCCGCTTCCAGGTAACCGTAACTTTTATACTGCACTACCTGGTTATCCTGTATTACAATAGACACAGCGCCTGTAAGCCATTGATTTGAAATATATGCATTCACGATATCATCAATAGCAGCCAGTTTTTTATAATCCACATTTTTGTTGACCGTGTTCGTTTGAATTACCTGCGCATAGGGTGTAATATTTATGAGCAACATGGTTGCCGAAACAAGAACAAGGCGATAAAAAGATTGCTTCATCATACAGTCCGTATTTAGTAGGGAAAGGTAAGGAAATAGTATATACATGTAGCATTTGTGGCGCTGCTACTTATACCTTCGCCGCGTTCTTACTAATGGCTTTACGGTCCGGCAGAAATCAACAAGCATGAAAGAAGCCTTTAAATAAAAACAAATAGACCTGCGCCAGCGTTGGGTGTGTCCTGTGTTAAGGTGAATAACGGGTCGCCATCAAGAATCCCGAAAAGCGAACTTGATGGTATACATAAGCAGATGGACAGCGAATTGTCGAGTTATGGCGGTGAGGCAAAACACACACCTGGTGACTTTGTAAGCGACAAGCGCAACAAGGGTAAGACAGATATTAAAAAAACGGAGCATGCTAATGAAAAGTGCCCCGGAGCCTTGGTTAGAAATGTTTAGTTCTAAAGAGATTTTTAAAAGGACTCTAAGTCAATTAGTTTCTCAAACCGATTCGGTTTACTATGAAGAGTTAAGAGAGCATTGGAATAGTTACTCCTTAATATATAAGGGGCCTTTTTTAAATGAACTACTAAATGTATCACTTGCAAAATCCATCGAATATGGTCTGTTGCCATTTATATCAGATTACGTAGCTAAACATCTGTATTATGATAAGGATTCTAAATACCTATACAATCAACCGCACATTTATATGCACAACTTTGAAGACGAGGGCTACAATTTTCCGGTCTATTATCATATTTCCCTTATTGGAATTTTATATGCAACAGCTATTCGAAATAAGATAGATGTCGATATGGTTGCTCCAAACTATAAAAATATGCAAAGCATATATTCAAGTATGGTAAAAGGAATGATTGATAATATAGATATAGCTGGACTTAACGATGCAGGAGAATATCCAACCAATTATCATTGGTTAATTGGAGAAATTTTTTCAATTTTACATCATTGGCTTAATGAATTTAATGAAGTAAAGAACTTTATTGAAACAAGCAGCTACGTCAATTTCATTTCTTTCAATATACAGTTATGTTTTTTAGAAATGTACGATGGAATAAAAAACAATAAAGTTGAAGTTAGTTTTGTGGTTAGTCAATTTTACTATAATGTGCTTACGAGCTACTTCTCACCATTATTAAACGATATTTTACGACAATCAATAGAGGAAAATATAATTTCAGAAATTCCTAGTGGACTAGTCGAGCCCATACTCAAATTTTCTTTAGATAACGCTTACGCAGTGCGAATCGATGAGTTTTATAAAGGTCGCTTTCACGTTTTAAATGCAAAAGAAGAGGAAATTTTAAATCGTTTTAGAAATATCTTAATTGATAACAATAAGATATAGAACCGGAAATGATGGTAGTCCTCAGGCTGAATTATTTCATAAGCAACGTCGATTTTAACCATCATAATGTTTCTAACCGTGTTCCAGTGAAATGCAGCCACTGGTGAAAATTACAAAAAACTTAGCGATGTTTTTTGTCACAAGACCAACAACGGCAGGGGGAAAACCCTGAAAGAATCGGCAAATGATTTTTCCAAATCTTTTTTATATATTTTGTGTAGGATTTCCCCACAATCATATCTTAATTTTTGTAACTAAATGTTTATGAAAAAAATTGGATTAGCAGCCGCGGCAGTTATATTCGGCATTATGTTGTTGCCGGCACAAGGCATATATCAGCTTTGGGGCGTAAAACATCTGGGCGGCGTTGATGAATTGGGATCTATATACAGCACTGATGCATCCGGAAATAATTTTCATATCCGCAATCAAATTACAGCAATAAATCCCGGGAGTATTCCTCAATACTCAAAGCTTCTTCAATATAATGGAAAATTTTATGGTGTTACCAGCGCCGGCGGTAAATATGGGTATGGGGTAATTTTTGAATGGGATTCTGCTACGAATATTTATACAAAAAAATTTGATTTTGATGGAGTTACCGGCGGGGCACCTTTTGGTGGATTAGCGCTTTTCAATAATAAGTTTTATGGAATAACGGCCGGCGGTTACTTAGAAGCGGCGGTAATTTTTGAATGGAACCCGGGCACTGATACTTATGCCATGAAACTTGATTTTAGCACTACCGATGGAGTTAACCCCATTGGTGACTTAGTACAGATGGGCGATAAACTATATGGCATGACCTCCGGAGGGGGAGCACATACGGCAGGAGAGATTTTTGAATGGGATCCCGGGACAAATGGTTATGCAAAGAAATTAGATTTTGGATCCTTAGCAGGCGATGGTGCTTCGCCTTGTGGAAGCCTGGTACCTTTTAATGGAAAATTTTATGGGATGACTACTTATGGGGGTGGCATCCTGAATGGAGGGATAATATTCGAATGGGATCCCGGCACGAATGCCTATGCTGTAAAATTTGCTTTTGATAATAACGGAAATTCACCTCACGGGAGTTTGTCTCTTTTGGGAGGAAAGTTTTACAGTATTACCAACGTCGGCGGCAACAACAACCTCGGGACTTTTTTTCAATGGAATCCAGCCACGAATGTCTATACAAAAAAACTTGATTTCGGAGCAAATGATGGAAATTTTCTTGCCGGATCTCTAACGCCGGTCGGGGGAAAGTTATACGGTATGACGACTAATGGTGGCAGTTTCAACTCGGGGACAATCTTTGAATATGACACAGCTACTAATGTTTTAATAAGACAAATTGATTTGTCCGCCTCAACCGGCAACTCCCCCACGGGAAGCCTTACATGGAGCGCAGGGAAATTTTATGGAATGACGGATGCCGGCGGATTTTCGGGTCACGGTGCCATTTTTGAATGGGATGCTGGCACTAACGTTTACAATATAAAGATTGATTTAGATAAAAGGGAAGGCGGTGTTTACCCTGCCCGGAGCCTAACGTACTATAATGGCAAACTTTACGGAATGGCAGCTGCAGGAGGCAAAAATGATAAGGGTACTATTTTTGAAATAGACCCGGCTACCAACATCTATACAAAAAAATTTGATCTTGATGATATTGGTGGCTTCTTTCCCACAGGGAGTTTAACGCTGCAAAACGGAAAGTTTTATGGAACGACTCAATATGGCGGACCAGGTCAGGGGATAATATTTGAATGGGAGCCTGTGACGGGAGTAGCCACAAGAAAAATTGATTTCACCGAGATCGGTGGCTATCGGGGACTCCGTCCCGAAGACGGCTTAACGGCATTTAACGGAAAATTGTATGGAATGACGTTAGGTGGAGGGCTCAACAGCCTGGGCGTAATTTATGAATGGGATCCTTCAACAAATGTGTATACCAAGAAGATAGATTTCGATGATCTGAATGGTAGCGAGGGGCTTCGCAAGCTGTCGCTTTATAACGGAAAGTTTTATGGCACAACAATGAGTGGAGGAGTAAACGGTGTGGGCGTAATTTTTGAATGGGATCCCGCTACCAATATTTATACAAAAAAGATTGACTTTGATGGATTGAATGGTTATCAGCCGATGGCAACATTAACATTCTATAATGGCAAATTCTATGGCACCACACATGGCGGAGGTGTCAATAGCTCAGGGGTAATTTTTGAATGGGATCCCGCCACCAATACATTTACGAAAAAGTTTGATTTTGGCGGCGGCGATGCCGATTCGTACCTGGATGGTTTTTATCCATTTGGGAACCTGACTATGAGTGGTGGCAAGTTTTATGGAGTCGCAAGTACAGGAGGGGTCTATCATTACGGCGTAATTTATGAATGGGATCCTGCAACCAACATCTATACTAAGAAACAAGATTTTATTGACAAAGAACCCGGCCTGTTTGAATGGTCGCAAGACCTTACACTTGTGCCTGCACCCCTGGCCAGCGTACTACCTGGTACCTGTATTGCTTTTCCACAAATAACGATTGACGACAACAACAATAACATATGGGTACCTGTAACAGATACTTTGGGCAACGCTGTGGCAGAAATAAATGCGCATGGTAATAATCCTGGCCTCATCAATTCCTATATGTACGTAAATGGTGCGCCGGTGAGGCAAGATGGTGCAAAACGATTATTCCTCGATATGAACCTTACCATAACGCCACAGGTGCAGCCAACATCACCGGTCGATATCCGGGTGTACATAAAAAATACAGAATACACGTCGTTAAAAAATGCATTGAATTCAGATGGCCAGCCATCCGGTATCAGCAGTATTAATGATATAGCCATTTTTAAGAACGAGGATAATAGTTGTGCGACAGCCACACTGTCAATTGCAAACCCGGTTTCAACTACAGGTGCGGCCTGGCAAGACGATTATGTACTCTCTGCAAGCATTAATTCTTTTTCTTCGTTTTATTTTGCCAACAAAGCCTTTACAGCGCTTCCACTCACCTTGCTCGAATTTAATGGCCGCCTGCTAAACGAAAATGTATTACTGAACTGGAAAACTGAGAACGAACAGAACGCAGATGGGTTTGAAATTGAAAGAAGCGTTGATGGTATTACATATAGTGTTGTTGGCGCTGTAGCTTCATCCGGGGGGCAAGGTTCACATAGCTATTCTTTCGCCGATACTAAAGCGATCTCCCTTGGAAAAGAGGTTTTTTATTATCGTTTAAAACAAAAAGATAAGGATGGCAGATTTACATATTCAAGGATTATAAGAATCAGTATCCATAATAATAATGCTTTTTCATTCTTTCCCAACCCGGTCGCTAAAAAAGCCAATCTGGTAATTACCGTCAATATGCCGCAGCGGGTGTATGGAAGAGTGACAGACAATACCGGTAAAACAGTCAATCAACTGCAATGGAATTTGCAGCCAGGCACTACTTCATTGTCAATTGATTTTAGCGGGCTGGCAAAAGGAATGTATTACCTTGAGTTAAAAGGAGCAACAGTCAATGAGCACAAGCAATTTAGCAAACAGTGATTACGTGAGGGGGCGTTTGCCCTTTAGGCTGAGTGTACCCTCCGCCGTTGTTGGTCATTCCCCTTTTTTTGAAACCAAAAATCACTTCCTTAGCTAACGTTTAGAGATACCACTTCTTTTTGACGAAACACATTATTTTTAAGAGGCTCTTTGCAAGGCCGATGTTAGCATTGTTGCGTAATAGCACGGGCGTCATTCTGGTTGGAATGTAAAAAGCTTTTTTGCTCAGAACAAAAAAGCTTTGTGATCACTTCAGTGGTGATTCCGGTTTTACCCGGGAATCCCGTTCAGAATATTTTCATGTCAAAGATACATTCTCAAAGAGCATTCTTATTCACTTTTAAAAAAGAATATCATGCAAAAAAGAAATGTAAAAATGGAAGTTGTCAATCCCAATGCAGCAGGCATCGACGTAGGCAGTCGCTCTCACTTCGCCGCAATCGGCCAGGGCTCTGGTGACATCAAGGAATTTGGTGTTTATAATGAAGACTTGCAACAACTCACTAAATGGTTTTCAGACAATGAAATTAAAACAGTAGCTATGGAAAGTACCGGTACTTATTGGCAACACCTGTATATCACTTTACAGGCTGCAGGCTTCCGGGTTATTTTATGCAATGGAAAATTTACCAAAAATATCAAGGGTAAAAAGACGGATGTAAAAGATGCACAATGGATTCAAAAACTTCATACCATCGGGCTGTTAACCGGAAGTTTTTTGCCCGATGAAGCCACCGAACAATTACGCACCTATTGCAGGCATAGAACCAATCTGTTACAACAATCTGCCGATACTATCCGAAAAATGCAAAAATACTTACGGCTTCTTAATCTGCGTTTAGACGTGGTAGTGAAAGATGTAGCAGGGCTCACCGGCCTTACTATTATTGATGCTATTTGCAAAGGTGAAAAAAGCCCTGAAAATTTAGCAGCTCTAAGACATAGCAATTGCAAAAAGAGTGAGGGAGAGATTGCCAAAGCCCTTCAAAGCAATGGGAGAAAAGATTATCTCTTTGGATTAAAACAGGAATACGAGTTGTATGTAAACTTCCAGGAAAAGATGAAAGAGTGTGATGTGGAAATAGAAAAATTGTTGAATGAACAAATCAACAGTGATAATGAAAAAAGGCAACACTTTATTGATAAAAAGGTTTACAAAAAGATAAATAAAAACACACCCAAAAATTTAGACATTAACTTGCTGTCTTACCAATATTTTGGTGGTGTAGATCTGTTGGCCATTGAAGGTGTAAGCCATGCTACTGCACTTGCCCTGATGAGCGAAGTAGGAAATGGCATTCATAAATTTGAAACCGCCAAGCAATTTGCAAGCTGGCTGAGGCTGGCACCCAATAATAGAGTAAGCGGTGGCAAAATGCTTAGCAACAGAATCCCAAAAGGCAGTAATCGCTTAAAAATTGCTTTAAGAAATGCCGCCAATGCCATTGGAAATTTAAAAGATACTGCTCTATCTAATTTCTTTAAACGCATTGCATTTAGAAAAGGAAGACCGGCAGCCATCTCTGCCACCGCAAGGAAGTTGGCCGTAATCATCTGGAATATGATTGTAAAAAGTATTCCCTATAAACCAGCAACGGACTACGAATTTCTTGACCAAAAACGAAAAAGAAAAGTACAGGAAATGAAAAAACTAATCCATAAGTTTGATATAAAGACTGATGAATTAGGGCTGCAACTCATCGCCTTATAAAAACGTTAGTCAGATTGTGAACAACAACCAAACCTTGTTAAATCATTCTTTATAGCGAGTTAAAATTCCAAACTCATCTATTCCTGTTTCATAAAATCCTAAGCCTGCATTGGTGTTCTAAGCCCTGGTTCGTGGCACACGAAACAATTATTTGTCAATCGCCACATAGGCGCCAGTATGTCCTCTTCCTCTTTCCCCACAACTATATAGAAGTAACGCTGGCGCAAGTTTTGTCGTCTGACTTGTCCCAAACCACTTCCTGGCAAAGCTTTCAAAGGAATTTACCAACTATTTTTGACCACATTGTCTAAAAATCAGGGGTCCGGAATTACTTCCGGCATCAGCTGGCTTTTGAAAGTCCTCACTCCCTCTTTCACTTCAACAATAGTTACTGTTTTACGGGGGATCTGGCGACCGCCTGCAAAGCTGATGGTGCCGGTAACCCCTTGAAAATTATCGATAGAAGCAAGGGCGCTGCGAACAGCGCCAGGATCGGTACTTCCCGCCCTGGTAATGGCCAGGGCCAGCAGGTTCGCTGCATCGTAACCGAGTGCAGCAAAGGCACTCGGCAGGCTTCCTCCATAAGCATTGATGTAAGCGTCCCGGAAGTTTTTAACCAGTTGATCAGTGTTGTCCTCGCCGAGGTACACATGCGTGGTATAAAAGACATTCGTAATTTCGGGATGGGCTTCCCACACATTGTCCGCATCATAGCCGTCGCCTCCAACAACAGGTGTCGTTATTCCTTCCTCCCGCATTTGCCCAATAAGCTCAACGGCATCCGGGGCCGAGTGGGCAGAAAGAAAAACAAAATCTGCCTGGGGCATTCCATTCACTGCCTGGCTTATATTTGCCGGATCATAGCCTTGCACACCCAATACCTGGCCACCCAACGATTGAAAACGTTCCATAAAATACCGCTGCAGGAGAATAGTGTAGGTGTCTGTAGAATCAAAAACTATAGACACCGTTCGGGCTTTGAGTTCATTATAGATCCATTCGGCGGCGGCGGCAGCCTGCACGTTGTCGCCAAAGCAGGCGAGATAGAGATAGCCGGGCACTTGCCCAGGGAGTAATGGCGAAGTAGCGCCCGAGGTAAGGAACACCCGGTTTTTGCTGCTGGCTTCTTCTGCTGCCGCAAGAGCGAGGTCGGTATCGGAAAGTCCAAAAAAAGCTGCCGTTCCCGGAGCTTCCTTCAGTATCTCTGCCACCCGTTGGCGTGTGGTGGCCGTATCGCTTTCCCCATCTTTCAGTAGCAGTTCTACTTTTCGACCCAAAACCTCTCCGCTTTTATTCAGTTCGGCAATGGCTAATTTAGCCCCGTTGGCAGAGGGAATCCCCAGGTCGGAAATGTTGCCGCTCAGGCTAAAAACAGCGCCGAGCTGAACTTTGGTAGAAGGTTCGTAACCCCGGTGGCGACAGGCTGAAAATACTAAACCGAGGCAGATGATCAGGCTTAATCCTGGTAATATCACTTTGAGATTTTTCATTATGATAAATGTTTTGTTGTTTCAATAATATGCATAAAAGTATGTAATCTCATTATGCGTGTAATGCACCATTGTGCTGAATTGGTGGATTATTGTTTATGAATTGTGTTGAATGTTTGGGTATTGAATGGAAGGCTTTTACTGATCACTCAATATTCCATCCTCCCACAACCACCCGTGGTTGCTTTCCTGCAAGATCAGAGGCGTGACACCAAACAGAAACCGTTCTTTCTTCTCCCGGCAACAAGGTAAAATAATTGCTGTCCCAGAAAACCGGAACCACAGATTCATTGCTGTTGCCTTTCTTTAAATCGAGGTACACCATAAAAGCAAGATGTGAAGTAGGGTTCTTCACTTTTACATGTACCATTGTTTTCCCGTTATGCGTATTCGTTGTCTCACTCGTTTGCAATTTTACAGTGGGCAATTGCTGAAGCATGGTAAGGTCTGCATAATGAGACTGAGGCGTTACGAACCAGGTACTTTTCTTTACGTCAAGCGAATCATATTCTGTAGAAAGAACATAAAAATTATTACTTACATTTTCATGTTTTTGATTAAACAATTTCAGATCGAGGAAATATGTTTTGCTGAGATTAAGATCGGTTGGTAAGTTGAGTACTTCCTTAGTTTCTTTTGATGCAATATCATGTACAGAAACTGTTTTTTTCAAAACTGATTTTAAGCCAAAATCCAATACGTTTATTTCTGAGGTAAGTTCATCAACTGTTTTGCCTGTATTGTTCATCACGTCTACGGCATTGTTTCCATAATTATAGGAAACATGCAAAGGCTCATTAGCGTCTCTTGCGCCATAAAAAGCTCCTGTTGGCATCAGGTAATAATCATATAACTGCCACCACAGCTTCGGCCACGAAGCATTGTACATCCATTGAATGATGCCGGTTGCGTCAAAGCGATTGGCTTCAAACGCTTCGAACATCGCACGCATTCCTTCATAGTTGAGATACTGCGCTTTTCTTTCATAATCCTGCAATGATGCAGGCTTACCAAGCCTTTCATCCATTGCATTATTATAACGTGTAAGGTTGTGGAACTGTCCCCTTGCCGCGTGGTACAACCATGAACTGCCGATAGGCCATAAAGAATCTTTGGGGATCATCTTCTCCAAACTCTCTAACACCGGCACTTCAGGGCCGGGGCCGGTTTCAGTATTAAAACCAAAAGCGCCTCCGTAAGTGGTATCTATATACCAATAATCCGGCGGTACATAATCATAAGGCCCACGCATTTTCATACCTGTCGGACCGGTGATCTCACTCGTCCATTCTTTCGCCGATTGCGCATAGGGGCGAGTGTTATCGCAAGTGGCTAAAACATTCAAATAATCTTTTTCCAGTTCAGGTCTCGGCCATTTATCACTTCCATACAGCCACAAGAAAATGCTTGGATGATTTCTCAGCCACATCACCTGGTCTTGTAATGATTTTGTTGCAACATCGATTTGGTCTGGCGTAGAAATTACTCCGTACTTATCGTCGCTCGACGTACGCATCAATCCTTTCCATTCCCACTGGCAGCTAAAACCCACCATTAATAAAATTCCTTTTTCATCACACAGGTCATAAATATGTTGATTTTCTCCCCAGAAGCCTTCCATGCGTAGCGCATTAAAATTCATTTGAACGGCATAATCTATTCCTGCTTCTTCATAAGCGGAAGTCGCACTGAGCAACATGGGATCCGTCCATCCTCCTCCTTTTATCAATATCTTTTTACCATTCAAACGGTAAGCCCGAAAGCCTCTGTCAGTCATATATCCTGACACGGTGCGAATGCCAAATTTCATTTTCCTGGAATCAGAAATCTTATGATCCGTCTCAAAATTCATTTCGAGCGTATAGAGATTGGGCTTCCCTAAATCATGTGTCCACCAAAGTTTGGGATGGTCCATGCTTAAAACTTTGTATTCTTCTGGCGTAAGAATAATCTCTTTTGATTCGTTTGCATCAACTGATACAGTTTTTGAAATATGAATGTCATTGCCAATAGTTGTTCTCAAAACTCCATTTATATTTTTATCAGAATGATTTTGAAGGGTGACTTTGAGCGTAATATTTGCATGATCGAGCGTGGCAGTGTCTACGTCAGTAATGATAAATGGCTGATCTAATGAAACAGGTCCGGTTTCCTCCAATTGCACGTCACGCCATAGTCCCATGTTATTATCTGCAGGTTCAGGATTCCAGTCAACAAAGCCAATATTTAAATCTCCGGGACCGGCTTGTGCCACTTTCAGCGCCAACACATTTTCACCTCTTTTTGATATAAGGTGTTATATTGAAAATGAACTGCCGAAAACTTCCTTTTATAGTATCTGCCGAAGCGATCTTTTTCCCATTCAACCAAACATCTGCGCTGTAACTAATTCCATTAAAACGCAGCCGGTAAACCTGTCCGGGACTTATATTATTTATCACAAAAGTGCGGCGATACCACCATGGTGCTTTAAACAAGCTGTCAGGAATTTTTTCAAGATTGCGGTTAAAAAAAATATTCTTAAAAATACCATCATCCACCAGTGTTCCTAAAGTACTGTTGGGAACTTTTGCGGCATACCAGTTTCCAGGCTTGAAATTCAAAGTAGAAATATTTTCTCCGTCTGCAGATACTTTATCGGAAGATTGTATTTGCCAGTGATCCAGTAGTTCATTACTTTTTACGCTCCAGGAATTGCTTTGAGAAAATACTGACCACGGCAGTATCAGCAAAAATATAAGACCTAAAAATTTGCCATCTGTTTTGCACATTAGAAAAATTATTTCGAAATAAAAAAAGAAAAACTTCCAATTTATTACCAATGCAATTGATAAAATGAAAAACAAAAAAATTGCAACCGTTACCAGAGAATTATAAAATTAAAGAGAAAATTCCGTTTTGAATTCAGCCGGTGTTCCCGGTGCTGGCCGGAGAAAGTTCAAAAAATAAAGTACTCTTACTGCGCTGTCTCTACAACGTTTAAATATTTAGGGAGTGATAGTTTGCAAAATACAAGTAGCGCAACTTTCGGCCCGAAGGTTAGCCGGAGCAAATGCCGTTTATATCATTGAATGACACAGCTACTGATCAATAGCTAAACGGCGCAGGTTGACAATTCTAAAAATATTGAGAAACAATTTCTTCATGTAACATAGCAATTGAGAAAATTAAAATCTCTAAAAAAAATTTCTTCTTTAAATAAAAGATTTTAATTTTGACCGACCGTTCAGTCAAAAAATATTATGTCGCCAAGAACTTCCAATCAATTACAGCAATTAAGAGAAACTAAAAAGCAACAAATTATGCAGGCGGCCTTAAAAGTGTTTGCCAGCCAGGGTTTTAACGGGGCAACCATTAACATGATTGCAAAAGAAGCCGGAATTGCCAAAGGACTTATGTATAGCTATTATGAAAGTAAAGAAAAGCTACTAGGCGAATTGCTAACATTTGGTATGCAGAAAGCCGCATCTTTTCTTTATGAAGATGCCACAGGTAAACTTGAAACAAAAAAAGAATTCGCGGCCAGCCTCCGAAAAATGATACAGCTTTTTTTGGAAGAAGCAGATTTCTGGCGCCTCTATACTATGCTGGCGTTACAGCCACACATGGCGGAGAAATTCGATAAGGAGGCAATGGCATTTCATTCAACAATATCTTGAAGTTTATATGGCCTACTTTAAAAAGAAAAAATCAGCTAACCCCATGGCTGAAGCGATGCTTTTCGGTTCAGTTCTCGATGGGTTGATGTTTGACCTTATGGTTGCGCCGGATGAATATCCTGTTGAAGACGTAATAGAAATGATCATTAAAAAATTTGCCTGATAGAAAACAAAAAATATTATGAAACCTTTATTATTAATATCAATCGCATTATCGTTTTTTTCATTCAGTGCCTATTGCCAACGGCCAGACGCTACAGAAATTGTAAGAAAGGCAAACGACCTGATGAATGGACGATCGAACCAAAGCACAGCTACGATGACTATTGTGCGGCCTACCTGGACAAGGAAAGTAAGTATGAAAACGTGGTCTCTTGGTAATGATTATTATATGATTCTCATCACAGCTCCGGCGCAGGACAAAGGCCAGGTATTCCTGAAACGCCATACCGAAATGTGGAACTGGATGCCCAACATCAGCCGCATCATCCGGATACCTCCATCCATGATGGGACAGAACTGGATGGGTTCTGATTTTACCAACAATGACCTGGTGAAAGAGAATTCTATCGTAGACGACTACATGCACACTTTGCTTGGCAACGAATCTATTGAAGGATATGATTGCTATAAAATACAGTTAACTCCCAAACCGGATGCTGCAGTAGTTTGGGATAAAATCATCATGTGGATTGCGAAAGACAAATACTTTATGTTGAAAGCAGATTTTTATGACGAAGACGGAGAGCTGGTGAACGAGGAAACACAATCTGATATAAAGCATTTTGATGACCGTGATCTGCCATCAAAACTGGTAATGACACCCGTAAAAGAAAAAGGAAAACAAACGATCCTGCAATTTCAGCAACTGGCTTTTAACATGTCTTTGAAGGAGGATTTTTTTTCGCAACAGAATATGAAAAACATTCGCTGATATCTTTTTCGTGGATACAGAATTTAAATAGAGAAATTAATTTGAATGCAACAATCGATTAAGCTGGCCTGGCGAAATTTATGGCGCAACCGTCGCAGAACGTTGATTACATTGGCTTCTGTGTTGATGGCTGTTGTACTGGCCATTACCATCCGTTCATTTCAGAAAGGCGTGTATGGTAATATGATTGGCAATGCTGTGCGATTTTCAACAGGCTACATACAGGTCCATGCGAAGGGCTATTGGGATGATCAATCTATCAACAATTCATTCGAACCGGGGACATCACTTGAGAACGCTTTGAAAAAGGAGAATAATATTTCTTTGGCAGTACCCAGGCTCGAGTCTTTTGCTTTAGCATCTTCAGGTCCGCATACTAAAGGTGTAGAGGTAATTGGCATTGATCCGGGGAAAGAAAATAGTATGAATAATGTGGCAGGAAAAATCACACAAGGAAGATATTTTATAAATAATATCAACCAGGGAATATTGATTGGAGACGGACTTGCCAAATACCTGCAATTAAAACCGGGTGATACATTGATATTACTCGGCCAGGGTTATCATGGAAGTACAGCGGCAGGCCAATATCCAATACAGGGAATTTTTCATTTTCCGTTGGAGCAGATCAATAATGCACTGGTATATCTTTACCTCCCCGATGCCCAGTCACTTTTTGGAGCGCCGGGCCGTCTCACTTCCATTAGCATCATGCTCAGGCAACCGGATGACATTAACGCAACCACACGTTTTTTAGAACAATACCTGGACACTACCCGGGAAGTGATGCAATGGCCGGCAATGAACAAAAGCCTCGTGCAGGAAATACAGGGGGATAACGCCGGTGGCATTATTATGCTGGGCATTTTATACATGGTGGTTGCCTTTGGCGTTTTTGGAACTATCCTGATGATGACATTGGAAAGAAAAAAAGAATTTGCTGTCATGATTGCAATCGGCATGCATCGTGTAAGGTTAACCGTTATAGTTATACTGGAAACAATTCTGATCGGGTTAATGGGGATACTTTCGGGAAGCGTTTTAATACTGCCTGTTCTTGTATACCTGCACCGTTATCCTATTTCTTTAACCGGGTCAACTGCACAAACCTACCAGCAGTTAGGTATTGAGCCGATCATGCCGGCATCACTTGACCCACATATTTTCCTTTACCAGGGTTTAACGGTTTTGGGTATTGCTATTGTTTCCGTCGTGTACCCGTTATGGTATATCAACCGGTTCCGGATTGTTGAAACTTTAAAACAATAATGCTATGCTTACACAAATAGCCTGGAGAAATGTTTGGCGCAATAAAACAAGAAGCCTGGTAATTATTATTGCAGTGGCACTCGGTCTATGGGGCGGCATTTTTTCAGATGCTTTTATGCAGGGAATGGCAGAGCAACAGATTTACTCAGTTATTCACACAGAAACGGGTCATATACAATTGAACCAACCCGGTTTTTTGCTGAATCATGACATGCAGATGCAGATCAAAAATGCAGATAGCATATTAAGTAGCATAAAGGCAAACCCTTCCGTAGAAGGAGTTTCCGCAATTACCCAGGTAACTGCGATGGCATCCACCGCTTCCGGTTCATCAGGCATTATGGTCAATGGCATTCATCCAGCAAACGAAGAAAAAGTAAGTGATATTTCCAAACTGTTGATACAAGGCGATTACTTTAAAAGCGACCGGGCAAACCAGGTTGTGATCGGGCAACAGCTTGCAGATAAATTAAAAGTAAAGTTGCATTCACGCATTGTACTGGCTTTGCAGACCACCACCGGTAATATTATTTACGGCGCATTTAAAGTGAGCGGCATTTTTCGTACTCACGACAGTGAATTTGATAAGCAAATGATTTTCGTTCACAACAAAGACATTCAGCAATTAACAGGTTTTCCACCTGGCGCTGCCTCAATCATTACTGTGTTGTTAAAGAATGACGATGATACCAGGAAGATAACATCAACACTTCAACAACAATACCCAGGGATGCAGGTGCAATCGTGGATACAATTATCGCCCATGCTGCAGATCCTTTCCGGAACCATGATGCAGATTACGCTGATTTTTGTAGGCATCATACTGATCGCATTGGCATTTGGAATTATTAATACTATGTTGATGGCAGTGCTGGATCGCACCCGTGAAATAGGAATGCTGTTGTCGATTGGGATGAACCCGTCTAAAGTGTTTGGAATGATCATGCTGGAAACAATTTTTCTTTCGCTGACAGGCGCGGTGATTGGCATGTTGGTTAGTATTGCCACCATATCGTGGTTCGGGCACACTGGAATTAACCTGTCTTTTATCGCAGAAGGGTTCAATGCGCTTGGATATAGCAGTATCGTTTACCCTTCACTTGGGTTTAATTTTTACATTATGCTTGCAATAATGGTCATTGTGGTTGCAATAATTGCAGGTTTGTTCCCTGCGAGAAGAGCAGTGCGTTTGAAGCCGGCCGAGGCGGTAAGAGGTGATTGATGTAAACTTTACTTTTTTTATTAAATGTTTTTTATGCCAGTAATTGAAATTAAAAATCTCACGAAAATCTATAACGAAACAATGGTCCCGGTGCATGCTTTAAACGGCATTAATCTTGAATTTGAAAAAGGGGAATTCACGGCTATTGTTGGTCCTTCAGGATGTGGTAAGACAACGCTGCTGAACATGATGGGCGGGCTGGATCAACCAACTTCAGGCAATGTAATTATAGAAAAAGAAGACATCACCCGAATGAACCGGTCAGCATTAACAGATTTCAGGCTGCATCATATCGGTTTCATCTTTCAATCATATAATCTTATACCGGTACTTACTGTAAAAGAAAATGTTGAATTCATTATGGAACTGCAACATGGTAAAAAAAAGCAAATAGAAGACCGTGTAAATTACCTGCTAACGGCAATGGGTATGGGAGATAAAATAAATGTCCGGCCCAAATATTTATCAGGTGGACAGCAACAACGTGTGGCAGTTGCAAGAGCGTTAGCCTCCAAACCGAAATTTATTCTTGCAGATGAACCCACCGCCAATTTGGATTCTAAATCAACCGATACTCTGCTGGACCTGATGGCTGGCCTCAATGAAAAAGAACAGGTGACATTTATTTTTTCAACACATGACCAGCGGGTAATGGACAAAGCAAGGCGCATCATTACTTTGGAAGATGGAAAAGTGATTAGTGATACTAAACAGAAAGCAAGTCATGCAGGCCTTCAAAATTAAAATATTACTTGGTGGATGGGCGCTCCTGTTTTTATTGGCCATAGCCCGGCCTGTGAATGGGCAGGACACAACAAACAACGCTGTAATCAATACTGATAAAATTTCTCATTGGTCTGTTAATGGATATCTGAAGGATTTGCAAACCACGCAATTTACAGATATCAATAAAAAATGGACATTGGAAAACCTGGTGCACAATCGCGTAGATATTCATTGGTTTCATGACAGTTCCTGGAAGTTTCATCTTGGCATCAGGAACCGGCTTTTTTATGGTGACTCCGCTGCATTGTCTATTGAGAATGTATTGTTACAAAATGGAGATAATGGATTCTTAAATCTTTCTACGACTATTGCGAAAGGACCATCTTTTTTATTGCATTCCAACATTGATCGTGCTTCGATAGATTATACCCGCGGCAAGTGGGAGGTCACCATCGGCCGGCAACGCATCAATTGGGGACTCAACATGGTATGGAACCCCAATGATATTTTTAATGCTTACTCTTATTTTGATTTCGATTACGAAGAACGTCCTGGTACAGATGCAGTAAGAGTTCAGTATTACCTTAATAGCACTTCTTCTGCGGAACTTGCTTATAAACCGGGAAAGAATGCAAATGAAACGATTGCTGCGGGACTTTATCGCTTTACAAAAGGCAGTTATGATATACAGGCACTCGCAGGTATCGTTAACAGTGATTATGTTCTCGGTGGTGGATGGTCGGGTGTATTGGGGCAGGCAGGTTTTAATGGTGAAATATCAGCCTTTGTACCCCGTAAAAATTTTCAACTATCCAATACCGTTATTTCTGGTTCTCTTGGAGTCAATTATACATTTCCCAAAAGTTTGTACCTCCATGGAGCTTACTTGCTTAACAGTGAAGGTTTATTAAAGGGAGACAGTCTTAGCCCCAATTTTTTTCTCGATAATGTATCTGCAAAGTCACTTTCACCTGCCCGTCATTCATTATTTGCTGAAGCAGCTTATCAATTCAATCCATTGATTCGTGGCGATCTTTCAGGCATTTATACGCCTGCCGATGGTTCTTTTTTTGTTGGTCCATTTTTCACTTTCTCTCTAACCAATACTGTAGAACTTTTAGCCGGAGGCCAATTATTTTTTGGAGGCAAGGAAAGTTTATATGGTAGTTATGGACGGGCTTTATTTTTGAGGTTTAAGTGGAGCTTTTGATGAATAATAACGGTAAAATTATAAGTTTTTGTTTTTAGGAGTCCTTGTTTTCATAGATTATTAACGGAAGATGAGGTTGGTATTATAACACATTGGATGGCTTAGTAACGGCAAAAATGTCTATGGATTGATCATAACATGCGCACCATATGTTCCGGGGTTCATGAGCCAGGGCATGCCGGAAGCAGTCGGTTTTTCTGGCAGACCTGTGCTGGCAGCCGTTGCAAAAGGGATATAAATAACATAACGCAAATACCCATTCTTAACCTCTCCGCTGGTATAGTTCACATCTTCCGCTTTGGCAGTATACACATATAATGCGGCGGGATCTTTAGGCATTTTCAACGTGCCTTCCTGTACTTCTTTTCCCCGTTCATCAAATAATTGCTTCCCCGTCATTCCCTGCTTTCTCAGTTCACGACCTTTTTCCATGAAGGGTTCCAGTTCTTTACAATAGCAGGCCACTGAAAATCCGGGTGAGCGGGGATTGTCTCCAAGACAGATCATTTCATTAGTACCCTTTCTTAAAGTAACGAGTAGTGTATCAGCATCGTAGCCATACACCGTACAGCTATCTCTTTTTTCCAGCGGGGCAGCCAACAATGCCAATTTTATTTGCATGTCCGCAGAAGGCAATATTTTTTTAACGGAAGCTCCTTCTTTTTGAGAAATGGGCGTTGCTTTTTTATTATTACATGCTGAAGAAGCAATAAATGCTGCCAGGAACAAAAAAATAATTTTCATAAAAACTATTTAGAAAGAATAATAGGTAAAAAATATACAAGGGCAGGTCTTTTAAAGTTAGAACTAATTATACAATAGCTGTAATTTTCTTCCCCAATGCGGTCCGGAGAAAGTTCAAAAAATAAAAGCGCCATATACTGTTACCCGTTCTGTTCTTCCTGAGATGCTAAAGCATGCTGACGGTGTTCATTATTTACCTTTCCAAAGCGATAATTAAAAGTAAGTCCCATCGTTCAAGTATTAAAATAATTTTAAGACCGCGTTGGTGTTCCAGAAAAAAAATCTTCAATCATACAAAGCCAAAGCCTCCGTTAATTCATATTGGTACTATCACCGGATACCCATCTTTCAAAAGGACCGGGAAAACTTTCTTCACCAATTTCTGACGAGATTTTACCCAATTCATTGAAACGGTAAAGTGTGATGCCGCCCCAGCTCTGTTGCTGCCCGGAAGTTGAATCCAGTTGCGGACCGGCGTTTACTTTCCTGCCGCTGAACGACCACAGCAGAACGACCTGGTTCCCTTCAGCGATGGTATCGTGAATTGTTATCCTGGCATCTTTCCATGTCTCGTCAAAATGCTTCGTAAAATTCTGAAAGGCTTTGCGGCCGCGAATTGCTTTTTTGCCATATATCTTCTCAAATATGGGATAGCTGACAACAATGTCATCACTGATTATACTATCTGTTTTTGATGATTCGCCACCGTACACGTTTCGGAAAAATTGTACTGCAACATCTTTATGTTGTTTGTTCGTGTTGTCGTCTTCTTTGCAGGATGCAAGGAGAAAAATAAAAGAAATTCCGATCAAAAAATTTTTAAACATAACTGCTCTGTTTATTTAAGGTTCATTATTTATTTCCAATTCAGCTAATTTACCAGTTGTTCATGAACTGGTTCGGGTAATCGTAATTTTATCTTTAATAACCGGGTTTATAAATGTTCTTTTTATTTAACATCGTTTAATCAAATACTCTCCACCGTTATTGGTCTTGTGACACCAAACTATCCGGTTACATCATACTTTATAATGAGATAAAATTCCAAACTCATCTATTCCCGTTTCATAAAATCCTGCTGACAAATATTTATAATCTTCCGGATATGTTTCCATTCCGGGATAGTTAAAGTGAAAAACTGAGTATGATTTTTAAAGTTGATTGCAGCCACTGGTGAAAATTACAAAAAACTCAGCGATGTTGCACTCGCAGGAAGTGTAATTATATAGTCATGAACCGATGCGGAGGAAAGACAAAAGTTTGCATTTGGTTTTTGACGCCCAAACCGCTGTCGGTGATAGCAGCGCCACAAAACCATTTGCAGGAATACCCACATCGGCGGCAGTTCCTAATTGAACAAACTCAGGGTTCCGGTACTTTTATATTTGAACCTGCTAAGGATAGATGTTAGTTTTGATTTCTGGCAATTTTATTCTATTATTAGATTCCGGTTGAACTAACTGCTCTCAAACGATCCTTTGCAAACGCCTGCCTCTTACCCAAAATAACTATAAATGAATGGCTATGAAACAGGTTATGCTCATCATCTTGTGCCTGTATATTTTTGAAAATGCCTCTTCACAAGGCATTACATTATTATACACCGGCGAAGGTTCGCAAAGTTTTGGCGATGCGCTTAACTGGATCCAAATCAATGTGCCGCCGGGCCAGACGCCGGTACAAAGGCCGCCAACCTCGATAGATGATGTGGTGTTTAGCAAGGCCCGGTCCGGGGTGTCGGGTATCGGGTTTGTGGTGGCTGATACTTTAGGAATAGGTGGGGGCTCGTCTTCGTTTTGCCGGCGCATGTATGTATATGGGATGGACATTGAGTTCAGGGCTACTGACGTCGATCAAAGCGGAGCGGATGTACGTGTATACACATCAACGGGAGGGGGCCTTGTTTTGGACTCGGGCACCATCCTTCACGCAGGGCAATTTCGTTTACATGGCGGAAATCCTGACGTGGCCGGCATTGACGTTCGCGATAGCAAGTTTGGGCAGGAAACGCAGCATAACAGGGTGAATGCTGAATTATATCTGGAGGATAACGGGAAGGCCCGCTTCAAAAGGAGTTCATTTGCCGGCTTTTACTTTGGAAGCATTAAGAATAGCGAGGGTATCTATGCTAACGGAGGCGGCATATACGCTGACAGCAGTACCTTCAACGCCGGAAGCTTCATCATGGGCGATAACTCTGTAGACACATTTACGAACAGCAGCATCATCCCCAATGGCATTAACGATGGCGGGGTACAGTTTTTGATAGGCCGGAATTCCAGTTTCGTTTCTGAGAATGATACCATCTTCGTTTACTATGGCACGCTCATTTTTACCACATCAGGCTCGGTCTTTAATGGCAATATTACCGGCTGGTATTTCAATTTCGCCCAGGAAGATACAACTCATCCACTGCCTAATATAATTAATGGTGATGTAGTTATTACGGAAGATCCCGCAGCGGGTATCAGCGGAGATCTGAAAATTTCGGGGAATATTACAGGCTATATGCCGGCTGCCGGATTTCCTGTAACCCCTCATGTGATCGTAAATGGGACAAACGCTTTCGACATTGCGGGCATTAGAAACTTCGGGGATGGTGTTGTTATCAAAAATTGCGTGCAGGATTTTTGCCATTACAAATTGGAATTTTTTGGCAATAAGAATAGCAATATTTTTTGGAATGTCGGCTTTCCCGTAGATACGCTCATTATCAATAAAACCGGTTGTGCAAAAGTTACCTGCACCAATTCTTTATATGTTGCGGGGGCAACCAGGATTGAAAGCGGCCAGTTGGCGTTGGAGCCAAACGAGAATATCCACTATAAATTTGTTTGCGCGGGCAATGTAGATATCTTCCAGGGGGGCGGCCTTTTTCTGAGGAGAAATTCTAATGGGATTGTTGCGAATATGGCCGTAGCGGGAACGATCACAGATTACAATTCTACGCAAGATTCTACCTGTGAAGGACTCAGCAATCCATATAACGGTCTCATTACTCATTATTCAGCTACTTTGCCGGTTACTCTCGTTGATTTCTCAGGAAAATACCGTGATAAGTCAATAACCCTTAACTGGAGTACGGAAAATGAGTTGAACACAAAATATTTTACGGTCGAAAAAAGGTATGACCAGGTAACGTTTATTCCATTAAGTAATGTGATTGCGTCAGGTAATATGCAAAGTTTGAAGAATTACTCCTATAATGACAAGGGTTTTTTAAAGGCAGTTAATTACTATAGATTAAAAAGTGTAGACGCAGATGGCAGATATTCATATAGCAAGATTATTGCGGTTGCTGCGCCAAATGATAATGCAATAATATTATATCCGAATCCGGTGAGAGATAAATTAATACTAAAACTGCACGATGCATATTCGCAAACGATAATAAGAATCGCGGACCTGGCGGGAAGAGTCAAAAGGCAGATGACATTTAATCAAGGTGTTACTGACATATACATTAATACTGCTGATCTGCCAGCCGGCACCTATTCGCTCATTATACATTCTGCTAATTTACAAAGAACAATATCATTTATTAAGGAATAAACCATTGCTTTTCCTTAGTTTAACCTATCCGTTAGTTGAGCTGTCTTGAGTGACAAATTCTCCCACAATGGCCTAACCAGGTGGGGGAGTAACAAGGTCAAATAAAAAACTTCTAGTTTTTAATGTTTTCGATTTTATTATTCATTATGTGCAAACTTTTAATTACCGGTAGGTTTAATTATTGGTAATTTGCTGAATTATTCCCAGTCGTGATTCAAATAAAGGCTGTGTAATTTTCATTGCCATTTCCAGGACATGTGGCTCAGCGGTTTTGGGCAAGCCTGATTGAAAGGGAGGTTCAGGGTTATATTCCAGTAAGAGTTGAACAGTTTTGGCAATATCATTTCCTCCTATCAAAGCCGTAAGAGACAAACCAAAATCTATTCCGGCTGTAATGCCACCGCCTGTAATTCGGTTTCTGTCTATTACCACCCTTTTTTCAACTGCGTCTACACCAAACATCCGCAGCAATTCTAATGATCGCCAATGGGTAGTTGCCTCGTAACCTTTTAAAAACCCCGAAGCTGCCAACAGTAAAGAACCGGTACAAACCGCCGTAATATATTGTGCGTTAGCAGCCTGTTTTTGCAGAAAGGCATGATATGTTTTATCAGTAAGTAACGGGGTAATTCCTTTTCCTCCCGGAACAAAAAGTATATCTGCCAACGGGCAATCGTCGAAAGAGTAGCCGGGTGTAATTAATAACCCTCCTTCTGCTTTAACTGCCTGTGTGGTCTCTCCAACTACGTACACTTCAAAACATGATGCTCTTATAAAAACATCATAAGGCCCGGTAAAATCGAGAACAGTAAGATCAGGGAATATCAACATTGCTATTTTAAATTTTTTCATTGCATACATGTTTTAGGTATTATTAAAAATGAACTAATATTAATGAAGTTTATCCATAATAAAATGGCGCAACCAAAAATTAGATTGTATCCATTACAACCGGTGGAAGGCGGATTGTTATAAAAGCTGAAGAATGGAAATACAGTAGTGCAATAGACTTGACTGCTGGCAATCAGGATTAAAGTGAATATTGATCTAGCCTGCAATTGGTTTACTGTTTTAAAGTGCGGATTTACGATTCCGTACTTAGGACCACCGGGGGCGTTTCCGGCTTTGAGATGTACAAATTAAAAACACGAAGGCCCGGAACGGCTAAAGTCTCTCTTATGGATATGCCGGTTCTGTTTTCTCTTTGTCAAGCACCCTGGCGATGGTATTGATAAAATTGGCGCCAGCCGCATGTCGCTCATTGCTCTCTGCCTCAGGCCATGCGCTGTTGATCACGACCACCAGTCGTCTCGCAGGGTCGATATGAATCATTTGGCCATGGATGCCCAATGCCTCGAAAGTGTTATTAAAGATCCACCATTGGTATCCATAGCCCCCATTGGGCCAGAGTGGGACTTGCGCATGAGTAGCTGCCCGGAACCAACCATCGGGAACAATGGATTCACCATTGATGAGCCCGCTATCAAGAACAAATTGTCCGAACCGTGCGTAATCACGAAGCTTCGCCTGGAGGCAGCACCCAGCCAGTTCATGATCTGTCCGGTCCAGGATCCAGGTGGCCTTTTGCTCCATACCGTAGGGAGCCCAAATCTTTTTTGAAAGGTAGCTGGAGAGGGTTTGCCCTGTAGCTGAGCTAACCAGCACACCCAGCAAGTCCGTTTCCCCTGTTTTATATACCCACTTTTTGCCTGGTTTCGCTTCGGCCGGCAAACGCCGCATATAACTGACTGTTGCATCGATACCGGGATCGACAGGATCCGAATAAAACCTGGCAATGTCAGAATTAGGATCAGCGTAGTTCTCGTTCCATCGTACTCCGGTGGTCATGGTCAGGAGGTGGCGGATCGTCACGCTATCGTAGGCGCTGCCTTTTAAATCGGGGATATAGTCCGTAACATAATCATCAACACTTTTGATGTAACCATCCTTGATGGCCGCACCCACGAGGGTGCTCGTCACTGACTTTGCAACAGACTGCGAGGTCCATCGGCCGGTATCACTTAACCCAAGGGCGTAGCGTTCCAGCCGGATCTTTCCATCCTGCAAAATGACGAGGCCTGCTACCTTTTGTCCGGTTATAAAATCTTCCAGCTCTTTTTCTTTTTCTCCACCTTCACGAAATGCAGCAATGGGTTTTCCCTGTGGAAGCTGGTGCACTTTGCTCCCATTGGGCACTTCCCGTGCCCTAAACACCACATCCATATGCAAAAACCCAAGTTCCCGCTCTTGCTGGTTCCACTGGAAAGCGTTTTTTGAAAGGGAGGCCGGGTCGGAAGTGGTCTGAGCAAGTAAAGGGCAATCCAGGGACAATATTATGGCCAGTCCGGTAATTAACAAGGTGGGTGAGGTAAAGAGTCTGCGCATGATTGATTTTGTATTTTTAAGTCTGCAATATTGTAGCCTGTCACCTTGCAGGGGTTTATTAAAATGATCCATATCGGCTAAATATAAAAAAAATAAAAAAAATGCCCGGCAGGATATAAAAAAGCAGGAAGAAGACCTTCTCTAATTTCAGGGCTATACGGACATGAGAGTTGCACAGGAAGAATGGTGCACTTTGGAATTTAAACCATAACCCAGCCGGCAAAATAACCTTCTTAAAAAAGTAAGTAAAGCCTATACCATAATCTCCTCCAATCAGTAAAAAAAATTATATTTACTCATCGCCGTTAGTAAGCCATTAATTATATTCAAAACTGACTCTCTTGCAAACAACAGGCACAACCAAAAACTGAGCCGTGTGCTGCTGGCTGCGGGCATTATGCCCGGCGCACGTTTTATAAATTTTTATGCCTACGATGGCTTTTTAGAAAGTGTCGACATGCTTGATGCCTTTCACCCGCAAACTATATTGGCCTATGGCATGAACGGAAAAGACTTGCCGCTGCCTCACGGCGCACCGCTGCGGGTAAGAATAGAAAAACAGATCGGCTACAAAAGTGTAAAGTATTTACAACGCATTGTGGTAACAGATGAGTTCGTTGATAATGGATATATGCAGGGGTTTCATGGCTGGTCGTGGTATAATGGAATATAATATTTCTATTCTACTCTTATTAATTTCGCTTCTAATTTACTAATCGGCCGGACTGGTTTTATTGCGTAACGGAAAGACTTTACTCGTCACAAATCCAGGCTTCATCTAAATATCCTTCCGATATATTACTACTTCTATAAAAAGGAAGGGGGGAACATTTCAAGACCAGGGGCTATTAATATCAACAGTTATCAGTCATCATCGCCATCACCGCCGCCGCGGCTGCCCGTTCTCCCTATGGAGAAATCTTTATCCCCGAATTTGTAGGTAAAAGACAGGCGAAAGGTTCTAACCCGCCAGCGCCTATACGATTCCTGGTAATATTGTTCGGTATCGTAAATAGCTCCCCAGCGCCGGCTGTTAAATACATCGTTAATCGCAAAAGTGAGCGATGCTTTTTTATCCCGAAGGAAATCTTTTTTAACAGCGAAATCTACATCGAGTTCTTCCAGTCTTTTACCCTGGGGAATTACCCTTGGTGACTCATAATCGCCGATGGCCTGGAAGCTCAGGTTATCAAAAAATGAAGGAGAAGGCGTGGTAATTTTATAGTTTGCAATAAGTTTTGCTTCCCAGTTAAAACCTTTGTTACTAAGGTCAAGGTTTTTAACTTTTGCTTTTACTGTGCGATATTGGAGGTTGACAGTGGGTGTAATTTCCAGGTTTTTTGCGGCTTTATATTGCAGCGTAAATTCGGCTCCATAGCGGTTAGTGGTATTCGCATTTATATATGTATTGAGGATAGCGTCGGGATCAATAGCGGCATTGTTCAATTGCTGGTATTGAGCGGCGGTAATGGTGTCGCTATATTGGGTTATATCTCTTGGATTGTTGCGGAAATATAAAACTGAAAGCAGGTTTGCTTTGGAAAAGTCCTTACTGTAATTCAGCTCAAATGAATTGATAAATTCCGGTTGCAATTCCGGGTTGCCCTGCCTGATATTAAGAGGGTCGTTAATATCAACATTGGGATACAATTGCCAGAAACGTGGCCTCCGGATACGTCGTGTAAAATTGAATTGTAGTTCATCAGTTTCACTTAATTTTTGCGTGATGAAAAAGCTGGGGAAAAGAGCATCCCAGATATTTTTCAGGCTTCCCGGAAAATTATACCCGAATTTATAGGAACTATCCACCAGCTTCCCATCAAATTTCGATTGCTCAAAACGTACGCCCACCTGGTAAGAGAAATCGTTCTTTTTGTAAGAGTACGTTAGATATGCGGCATTGATCATTTCGCTATAAGTATAATTATTACTTAACGGCAGTTTTACATCCAGGCCATTCGTTTTCGCAAATACATCATAATAGCTTATGAAATCCCTGTAATAACTTCTTATGCCTGTTTCAATTTTCGCCTGATCGGTAATAGGATCAGTATAGTCTGCCTGGAAAGTCCATTCTTTTTCATTGCTTTTCCCATCATTCAAAACTATGGAAGGTGCCTGGTATTGAGCGCCGTCGGGATCGAAAAGTGAATTATTGAGAACCGAATTATTTAACCTTTTTCCATAGTTATAATTAAAATTGGCACCTAATTCCTTTCCTTCTTTTGGAAAGGTATGCTTGTAGTTTATGCGTGTGCTGCTGCGGTTAAATCCGAAATTACCATCCGAGTTGCGCAATCCAAAACCCGTCAGGACTTTTGTATTATCCAGGTATTCCTGGTTTTGTATTTCATCATTCTCAAAATCTCCTTTCACAAAATTTTGAGATAGGGTAATAGTATTGCGGTTGCTGATGAAATAGTCTGTTCCAAACCGTATTGAATTAAAATTACGTGACCTTTTATTTACAGAGTTTTGATTAAAATAATCAGTGACAATACCATTATTCCTGTTTTGTCTTTTAGTTTCACCTTTAGCCTTACCGCCCGATTCATTATGCCCGGCGCTTAGAAAAAAGTTGAATTTGCCCTGTCGTAAATTCAAATTAAGGTTTCCGCTAAGAATTTTTGGAATGCCGCCGCTAAGTGTCGCTACTCCATTGAGACCTCCGCGTTTATTCTTTTTTAGTACCACGTTAATGATTCCACCTGAACTGGAAGCATCAAACTTCGCCGAAGGATTGGTGATGAGCTCTATTTTTTCAATTTGGTCGGAAGGTATTTGGTCCAGTGTTAAAATGGTAGGGAGCCCGTCAACGAATATCTGGGGAGTACTGTTGCGCAATTCTACATTACCATCAATATCTACTGAAACCGAAGGTATATTTTTCATAACGTCAAGAGCTGTTCCCCCTGTAGATACCAGGCTTTTGTCGACATTAAATACTTTCCTGTCGATTCCCATTTGAAGCGTGGGTGTGCCGGAAACCACTGTTACTGTCTTAAGCTCTTTAAAATTGGACACCAATCCTATATTGCCAAGATCTTTTTTAAAGCCGCGTCTTCCCGCTTTTTCATTCGGAATTGTTACCGTTTCCTCAAGGGTTTCATAACCTACAGCCGATATCACAATATGAAAACGTCTTTCAGCCGGAAGGTCCGAAAACCGGAATTCTCCATTGCGCTCGGAAGACATGCCCCCCAGCAGGCTGTCCTTTTTATTTTTTACTGACCGGTAAAGTAGTACAGTTGCTGCTTCTACATGCTTGCCGCTGGTATTATCCACTAATTTGCCATATAAACTGTTCGAATTTACCTGTATAGCGGCAGGCGCCTCCATATTACCTTGCTGTTCACCTTCACTTTGTGCAACTCCGCTTAAAAAAGAGAAAATACAAATAATAAAAAGTAAAGGATGCCGCATAAAACTGTTTTAATTAGTGGCTGCAGAAAAGTACATTGCTGTTCCGAACAAACCGGTGATTCACATATTTGCTTATTGACAAGCGATTGATCAATGTGAATGAATGTTGCAAAGGTAACGAATATTAGCCTCGCTACCAGTCGGAAGCAGCAACTTATGGCAGGCTTCATAAAAAAATATTACCGTTCATAAAAAACTATGGGAGCGTTATTCATCCACATTTTTCGTCCAACGCACCTAATATTTACATTGAGAAACCGGATTTGTATGGTGATATTTATTGGGTAACTGAGAAGGATACAATTCCCGGATATGATGAGTGAGGATAGGTTACAGGCCAAAATATAAAGGGCATGAATTTATTGAGCTTGAGACGCAAGACAGGAGCTCTTCTTTTTTGTACTTCGATACGGATTGATAGCCGGTTCTCTTAAATCCAGCCCAACGAAATGAATTGGCTAAAGTTCCTGGCCATTCATTATTTCCATGTCGCAAAAGACCTCCTTTTTGTCCTAATCAGGTATGGAATATTACGTGCAAGCCAATTACTTTTACAGAGATAAAATTTGAAAGCAATGAAAAATGATTTATACCCCTGCCTGTGGTTTAACGGGCAAGCAAAAGAAGCTGCTAACCTTTACGCGTCAGCGTTTGATGATTCCAAAATCACTTCCGAAAATCCCCTCGTAGTGATGTTCGAATTGAATGGAATGAAATTCATGGGACTTAATGGTGGCCCGCAATTCAACATCAATCCATCTATTTCTTTTTTCATTTTTTGCAATAGCAGGGAAGAAGTTGAGAGAAAATGGAATATTCTTTCAGAAGGCGGTAACGTATTGATGGCGCTGGATAAATATCCATGGAGCGAGATGTATGGATGGTGCCAGGACAAGTTCGGTGTAAACTGGCAATTGATGATAGGGCAAGATGAACAAAAGATTTTGCCGGCATTTACGTTTACACAAGAAAATAGCGGGCGTGCAGAAGAGGCGATCAATTTTTATACTTCCATTTTTGATGACAGCAAGATCAACATGGTTAGCAAGTACGAGAAAGGTGAGCACGATATTGAAGGATATATAAAACATGCGCAATTCACCATCAACGGGCAGCGGTTCGTGGCCATGGATAGTTCCGGGCCGCACAAATTTACCTTTAACGAAGGGCTCTCCATCGTTGTTTCGTGCGACACACAGCAGCAAATAGATTATTACTGGGAGAAGCTATCTGACGGTGGTCAAAAATCACAGTGTGGGTGGCTGAAAGATAAATTTGGTGTTTCCTGGCAGATTGTGCCCGCGGTATTAGGCAAGCTTATGAGCAACACGGAAAAGAGAGAAAAGGTAATGGGCGTGGTGATGAAGTCAAAAAAGTTTGACATCGCCGAATTAGAAAATGCCTGATCAAATTTATTTAATATAAAAAGTCATATATGAAAGGAACAGCTCCAGCCAGTGTCGAAGCTTACATAAAAAACTTTCCGGCGGGCGTGCAAAAAATACTTCAGTCTGTGCGGCAAGCAATTAAGAAGGCCGCGCCGGCTGCAGAAGAATCCATTAGTTACGGCATGCCGGCATTCAAACACAACGGGAAGCCGATGGTCTATTTCGCGGGTTATGAAAAACACATCGGGCTATACGCTACGCCTGCAGGCCATTCCGCTTTTGAAAAAGAGCTTTCAAAATATAAACAGGGAAAAGGTTCTGTACAATTTCCGATCGATCAGCCTATACCGTTAGGTCTTATCCGCGATATCGCGGTGTTTAAGTATGAACAACTTGGAGGCGATAAAAAAGATTTCAGACAAGGGCTTTCTGCACCCGCAAAAAGAGCTCTTGAAAATGCCGGTATTAAAACGGCAAAGCAACTTTCCGGCTATTCCCGGAAAGAAATACTGGCGCTTCATGGCATTGGTAAGACTGCAATTCCGGTGCTTGAAGAAGCGCTGAAAAAAGAAAAACTGAAATTTAAAAAATAACAAAACCATCCGGTGACATCATTCTTTATATGAGTTAGAATTCCAAACTCATCTATTCCCATTTCATAAAATCTCGGGGATAAATATCTATAATCTTCCGGGTATGTTTCCATACCAGGATAGTTGTAGTGAAAAACTGAGTACGATTATTAAAGTTGATTGCAGCCGCTGTTATTGGATTACGAGACCAACACCGACAGGAGGAGAAATTATAAAGCCAGACAGTTTAATTGTATGATGTACTCAATGGAACAAATAAAAGGTTGAGGATTGTTGCAAAGCCATCCATAAAATTTATTAGATTTATATAAATTTTTTTATGCGTTTACATAAACTTACCAGTGGTATTTTTCTTAGTTTCTGCACCATGATTTCTTTTGCGCAAACTGGACCGGCAGTTCAGAAAGGCTTTGTTCAATTTAATACCGACGGAGCGGCTTATGGTATGAATGCCGGAAAAGATAATAATATTAAGACGTCAGCAGAATTAAAGTATGACGGATCAGCTTCTAAATTGCTGGTAGCGCTTTATAGTAAACCCGATACCAGGGATACAATTTTAATTTATTTGTCTGATGAAAAAGGATTGGTTGCATCGGGTGATTTTTCTGCAACGGCAAAATATGCTTTCATCTATAAATTATATGGCAAAGGCAGCATGATTAAATCTTTGGACAATTCAAAAAATGAAACAACGAAAACGAATTTTATAAGGTTAACAAAGCTGGAGGCAAAACCCGGCGGCACGGCGGAAGGTGTTTTTAGTTTCACCGATATTCCTTTTAAAAGCAATAACGGAAAAATTGTTGCTATGGTAAAAGGAATTAGCGATGGGCATTTTCATGCTATTATTACCCAATACAATGAAATGCCCGGAAGTAATAATGGCAGTACTTCCGTTATAGCCGGATTAAATCCCGTGGCAAAACAATTATTTAAAGATGTAAAATGCAAGCTTACAGATGCTGAAAAAAATCAGATAGCAAACCTGACAGGTTTCATCTTAACAGGGAAAAAGGAGCAGCCCTTTGCAATGGATAAAGAAAGTATGGATTATCCATACAATGCGGTGGTAACAATAACTGATATGAATAAGGACGGTGTTGAAGAGGTTTTTATAGAATTTGGAAATTCTTACACTTCGGGTAATACCGGAGCAAACATTGTTCTTTACATAAAAGATAAACAAAAAGGATATAATACAAATCTTGGCTTTCCGGGAATAAGTCCTGAACAATTAAAGACAGGATATGGAGGTTATCCGGACCTGCTAATAGGGGGACCGGGTTTTGAATTTCCCATATGGAGGTGGAATGGTAAAGAGTATGTTTTTTACAAAACCAAAAAAATGTAACCCGGATCAGTTAGATAGAGGTTCACCCAAAGTTTAATTATTTTTTCCAGGTAGCTTTTTGCCCTAAAAATTAATCTCGTTGTGTAAATACGATTTTATTATTTTTCATTTTATAAAATAAATGGCTGTCTGGCTCCGTATAAGATAGCGGTCGTTTTATAAACAATACGCTAAAAAAAGTTTAGCAAGGAATTTGCTTCATCAGGCAGACGTATCTTTGACTCTTATTGTCTAAATAGAAATAATAATATGAAAACAATCATTGTCTTTCTTTTTTCACTTATCATATCTTCTGTTGTGGCTGCCCAGTTAAAAACAACGCCGAAGTGTCCGGATATTGACATTGATATATTGGACGGTATAGTCAATAAAAATATCCTTCCCGGCTCTACCGTCGGGCAAATCAAACTAAACTTACCCTGTTTTACAAGTTTTGAGGAAGAAGGCACTTCAGCAAAATGCGGTGCCGGAGTTTTTTATAAAGACAAGGATGTATATTTTTATACCACCCGCGATTACATTGAAGTAGGCCCTGCTTTTAAGGGGAAAATGAGTATTCCTCTTATAGGTGCACCGAGAAATAGCTTATTCAAATGGCTCGGAACCCCGCAAATAAAAGATGTGAATTGGGATGCTTTTCAAACTTCTTATGGCATATTGATACTTTATTATAACCAGGAAGCAAAGGTAAATAAGATACAATTCAGCAATCAGTCTGCAAGTACCATTCATCTTTGTGAATAATTTTTATTACAGGTGAAGGTTCAAAACAATTAGTCTCGCTAGATGAATAACCCCTCCAATTAATTTGGTAGTTGGAATACACACATTTCATATGTTGAATTTCGATTAAGAATCTTCAAATATTTTTCTGATTAGTTTTTAAATTGCTAAAAAAACCCTGGGCCTTATAGTTGTGTGAAGTCCAGCGTTTTATCCATGTCATTTTTTCAAACAAAACAATTGCATCCCGTTGCACAATTCAAAAACGTTTATTATTTTTGTGACCGCTTCTTTGGAATTCACAATCTTCCTATCAATATTCCGTTCTTTTATCCCTATCATTAATTGTCCTCCCGCAGGACAGGAATTTTACATTTTTTAATCTGTAAACGGACCTTATGAAAAAAACGTGCAATGCCACTATAAACTGTAACGAAGAAAAGTTGCTTCTTTTTGAAAAAAACGGATATTCTATCCAGGAGTGTAAAAAATGCAAACATAGGTTCCTGGATATTTCAAATGTTGAAAGTCATGTTGAAAGTGTATACTCCGACGACTATTTTACGGGTGGCAAAAACACTGGCTATCCAAATTATCTCGAGCAAAAGGACATACTATTAAATTATGGACGGAAATATGCAAAGATTATTTCCAAACATACTAAGCCAGGAAAAGTGTTGGACGCAGGTTGTGCAGCGGGTTTTATTTTAAAAGGTTTTGAACAATCCGGCTGGAATTGTTATGGAGTTGAACCAAATGATACAATGGCTAATTATGGAAGAAAAAAGTTAAATCTTGCGATAAGTACAGGCAGTTTTGAACCGTTCACAACCAAACAAACTTTTGATTTGATAAATATGATCCAGGTTATTGGACATTTTTATGATGTTGATAAAGCAATGCGCAATGTGAATCGTTTATTAAACAAGGATGGGCTGGTTTTAGTGGAATCCTGGGATATGCAAAGCAGGCTTGCACGGCTCCTGGGGGAAAAGTGGCCGGAGTATAGCCCTCCCAGTGTGGTTAACTGGTTTTCAACCGAAACTTTGCAGCAACTATTCGGGTACTATGGGTTTGAATTAATCGACCGGGGATTACCTTCAAAACGCATTAATATGAGACACGCCCTTTCGTTAGTTAAGGAAAAGACTCCCGATTTTAAATTTAAAAGAAGATTGATAAAGTCGCTTGATAAAACTATAGGAAATTTCACAATCATCTATCCCCCTTTAGATTTGAAATGGTATATCTTTAAGAAAGTTGCATAATAATCTCATTTTAATTAAATTGTATGAGTTGCTTTAGCGTAGGATTATTTGGCAATAGGGATTGATTTGGCCGGCCGCATTCATAATTTTATTCACTAAAAAATAAAAATGAAAATTCTGTTCAGCTTGCTGATAAGTTTTTTGGTGTTAGCTTCTTGTGTTGCTCAAAAGGCAGGTGATAAGATTTCTAAAACGTCGGTTGTAATTTATAATGATGCTGATAATGACGTTTCTTTTCTGTTAGGAGAAACTTCTAAAATGGATACCTTCAACGTGAAAGAAAATGATGTTTGGTTTAGTCCTTCCTTTAGTTTCAATCCAATAATTAAGCTTCAAACGCAAAGTCATATCCTGTTATACGAGTTAAGGCTTGGAAATTATTATATGATTTACTGGAATGCGGATAAAAAATACTGGGATATAAAAAAGACAAAAAAGAGAAGATAGCGATTTTGATCGCCTTACGGATAAGTTCCGCCGCAAGTGGCAGGGAAATTTTAAAAATCTAACCGCAATATTAATTTACGGAGATATAAAACGTACATATGAGAAAACTTTTTTTTGCATCAATCAGTGCCTTTTTATTGACACCCGCTTTTACCCAAAAGCTTGCTCAGATAACAATAGATAACAGGGGCAATACAGATATCGTTACCTTTTTAGTGGATGAAGTAGTAGTTGTGAATATGACGAAGGATGGAAAAATTATTGATTGGGGAACAGAGTATACTACAGTAAGAACGGGTATTTATCCCAAGCTTGAAAAATATATGGGTAGAGAAGAATATTATCCGTCCACGGATAACGATGCATATCGGGGAAAAATAAAATACATAGGACGAACATTAATTACTTACTATTCTTCGGATGATAACGATGCATTGAAAGGAAAAGTGAAAACAATTGGCACTATTCTTTTTGACTATTACAAGGATTATGATAATGAAGCATTTAAAGGGAACATAAGAAATGCTGGATCCGTTCCGTTTACGTATTACAGTTCGTTTGATGACGCTTCTTACAAGGGAAGAATAAAATCTGTGGGAGGCACAGCCGTGGCCTATTATGGCTCCATAGATGACAAAGCTTACCGGGGCAAAGTTAAAAATGTTGATCGCAATGTCTTCACTTATTATTCTTCGTACGAGAGGAAAGAATTCAGCGGAATAATGAAAACTGGCACTCAAATATTATCCAGCGGTGGGGTAAAATATATTATCAAAAACTATTAGGAATCTGTTCAATTACTTAGATCTTCCCGATTTTTGCAATCACAAAAAACTGCCGGCCAGTCAATCCCCATCAAAAAGAATATATTTTTTCCTACCCTGGCATCAGAATGGCTGAAAAATAAAACCTTTATATGGATCCGGAACCATGTTTTAGGATAATGTTGTAATCGGACTACCAGGATAACAAATGCAGGAACCGTGTTTAGCGGATGGAAGAGAAGACTGATAAATCAATGGGAACAGATTCCGTATATTCACAACACTGCCTGGAAAAAATGCCGGAAATTTCTGCCGCATCAGCGATAGCTTTAAAGAAAGAATTGCTGTAAAAAAAAATAAGTTGGAGCTCCTTAAGAAATATGTCTTAATAATTGGAATGTTAGCCGGCAGTGGAACTGAATTATATGCACAAGAAATACTTTCAATTCAGGCAGACAGGCCCGATCAGACAGAATCTCCATTCACCGTGCCGGAAACTCATTTTCAAATGGAAACCGGTTTCTTATTTGAACAAACAAATCATGCTGCCAAATCTTTTACCGCACCTTCCATTTTATTTAAATACGGGCTGAATGATCATTTTGAACTGGGATTAATAATGGAACTCTCAAGAATAAAGTCCAGTGAAATAATTTCCGGTTTAAATCCGGTCACGCTACGTTTTAAAGAAAAAATTATTGATGAAAAAGGAATTTTACCGGTTACTTCCTTTATTGGTTATTTAACCATCCCTTACCTTGCTTCGGCAAAATTTAAAGTAACTTATTATGCACCGGCTTTCAGATTTACCATGCAACATACTTTGTCTCAAAAGGTTTCCCTGGGATATAATCTTGGCGCAGAATGGGATGGAGAATCCCCCGAACCTTACTTTATATATACGTTGACAACCGGTTATTCACTGTCTGATAAGATTGGCACTTATGCAGAAGTTTATGGATTTATCCCACAAAAATCAAGGGCAAATCACCGGTTCGATTGCGGATTAAATTATTTATTGCACACGAATATGTTATTGGATTTCTCAGGCGGTATTGGTTTAACCGACAATGCACCTGCTTATTTTTTGGCAGCCGGTTTCTCGTTTAGATTACCAAATTAAAAAGATCCGTAAAAAAAATTATCGTACCTGCAGAATATCCTATCTCGTATCACTTTCCAACTTCGTTCGTAAATTACGTGAAGGAAGATAGATTTGAAATCCAATATTAAGACTTAAATCACTTTGGGTTGTAGCATTTCCAAAGCCCACAATTCCGTTATATTTTAATAACGTTTCTAATCCTACGTTAGGCGAAATAAAATATGTATAGCCCGGCCCGATTCCTAATCCGAGGCCGTTAGTATTACTCCCGCCACTAACATTAGCGCCTGTAATTCCTGCATTACCTTCAATAAAAAAGCTCGAATGCCTTAATGGATTTTGATTGTTTTTGTCAGGAAAATAATAACGGGCTAAAGCACCCACGCCATAGTTAATAATAGTAGTACCGGTAACGGTTTGTAAGTTGAAATCCAGGTAACCTCCCACCGCAATATCATCTTTTATAAAAAAGGCAAGTTTGGGATCAATTGTCATTTGAAATACAGAACCACTTCGCAGTCCAAGATCAAAATTTGCGATATCTGTACCCACTAAAATATTGCCTTTTTGAATCTGTGAAAAAGCTGGTGTCCATAAAATAAATAACCCGGTGAGAAAAAGATAAAATGTTTTTTTCATAATTTTTGTTTTTAGGTGTTTTAAATAAGTGCGAAATAATATCTACACATTAACAGCAATATGTTACGGGGCTTCCAAATAATCGCATTGTTCACTTTCAAATAGAATGTTGAATCTTTCAATTAAATAAAAAAGGGAGGGAACTAAGGATATATAAAGTGGAGGTTTCAAATTTTTTAAGATAGCCGGATAACTTATTTACAATTAATAAAATGGAATAATCAAAACTGGTGCCAGTGGTCATTGCTATTAAACTCCTAGCCACTTTGCGGGGTGGGGAGAAATTTTATCAAACGAAAACAAAAGGAAAAGTGGCATTTATTTTTTAATCCTGTTACAATTAGACTCGGTTATTTATATGTTTTAAATGTATATTAAAGGGCTGTCGCCAAATGCTTTTGACCTTTCAAAGCATTTTTTTTAAGAAAAAAAATGGCAACGCCTTTATAGACGCCGCCATAAATTTTAAAATAACACCTTATGCGAATCTTTTTTTAAGATCTTTGGCTGCACCTTCGATATCATCTTTCAGGTCTGCAGCCTTTTCTTTATATTCGGAAGCCTTATCCTGGAAATCTTTTTTATATTTTTTCGCTTTTTTCATCCATTTTTTACGAGTCTCGCTACCTTCATCCGGAGCAAGCAACAAACCTGCAAGTAAACCCGCACTTATGCCGGCCACTAATAACAATGTTACATTTGAAAGTTTCATATTAATTTGTTTATTATTGAAAAAGTGTTTAAATAAAGTCTTCAAAAACACTGCCAGACAAAAATTAACCTGCTAATGCAGCTACAATTTTATTTTAGTTAATATTTTGACCTGCTAAACAGGTTGTCAAGACTCGTTGAAATTTTAATTCCACTAAAAAAATAGTTGTCTTTTTTCCCGGGATTTCCCCGCTTCTTTCCGTCATGATGAAATGGTGCTGCGCCACGGTAAGCAAGTTTAGGTGCTTGCTGGCCTTTTTCATAAGCGAGCACATCTAAATCCACATAAGTTTTACTTACATCATCTAGGTAATCTGTAAGAAGAATACGATAGCCGATTTCATAGCTTATATCCCAGTTTTCATTTATTGCCATTTTCCATCCGGCACCTACAGGAAAGCAAGGCTGAATGAGTGAATACTTTTTTCGGTCGGGATATTCAGGCAAATCTTCACCCTCCGTGCTTAAAGGTCGCAAGTAGGTTCTTTTGTTATTTTCATTAAAAGTGTAAGGATTAAAATAAAATACGCCCACTCCTCCGAACACGTATGGATAAGAAGTATATATCTGGGGATCAAATATGTTAGCCTCAACTATCACACTTAATTCAACAATATCAGTTTTGAAGTTAAGGTTTCGTCTTATCAGGCCACTGCTTTTATTATTGCGATCATCGCCCACAAGTTTGGTGTATAAAATACCTCCCCTGACATTGAGGATACCTCCCGTATTATATTTAAAATTAAGGTTAATTGCCGGCCTTAGCTGTTTCACAGTAATCCTTTTTTCAGTTAAATCGCCATTATAGCCGGAAATGCCACCGATTAATTCTGCCTGCCATTCCTGCGCCTCACAAACACTGGCTGACAATAAAAAAAATATTAAACAAAACTTCATAATTTTTCTGTTTGTGGTTTTCAATATCTTAATCTGGCTGAAAGGGGTTAAGAGGTTAAATGGGTAATCGACGGTTAAAATTAAATTTTTTTTCACGAAACGATTTTCTTTAATATAAAAATCGTATTGCTACGTGAAAAAATTCTCGTGCAAATACCTGCCTGTCGTTTCGTAAAATACTATCATTTCAGTAAAAATAATGAGTCGAAAATTAAGCAATACTGCGCTTGTTCAGTGTGTACTGTATACATATTTTTGTTCCAGAAGTTGATTGATGTTCAACAAACGTTAATCAGAATCCAGGTCCCTTGAAATAACTATCCAAACCAGAAAAACCAAAACAAAATCCGATATCAGTCAACTTCTTGTTAGAATCCAATACCTGTAAATAACTGCAATATCCGCAGCGAAAACCAGCCGGTAAAATGGCTACGATTTATCCTGAAAAACCAGAAACCCAGGATTAAATTATTAATCAAAAAACTTCTGCACATAATCGCAGAAGTTTTTTTTTTAAAGCGTCGTTACTAACCTTTAATTTTTTGTAAAAAGTATTATTTACACTTAATCTTCGTTATTATGATGACCAAAATCCGCTATGTTGAGAAAACTATACTTACTTTTTATTCTGAATATATTGATTGAATTTGCAATTGCACAACCTGCAAATATATCCACGGCAGATACCTCAGGATTAAAACCTCAAAAGGAAAATGTAATTACCTCTGAAACCATTCTTAAAATTGAGAACGTCGGGCAGAAAATTAATACCTCTCTTCCCGAATTACGACCTACTATTTCTGCAGATGGAAATTTGCTGTTTTTTATACGCCAGAACGATCCTGCTAATACAAAATATGGGTTTGTTCCCAACTCACAGGACATCTGGTTTTCAGAAAGAGATACTGATGGCAAATGGAGCGAAGCAGAGCATCTTGAATACCCTTTAAATACTGCAGAATATAATGCTGTTTTCTGGATATCTCCTGATAACAACAGGATATTAATAAGGAATGCATTTATCAACGGAGATTATTTTGGGAATGGCGTTAGCATGTGCCACCTTACTAAATATGGCAACTGGAGTAAACCTGAAATGTTGCAAATAAAAAACTATGAAAAGTACGACCGGGGTAATCAATATGGTGCAAGTATGACCAGCGATGGGAAAAATTTATTGTTATATATGTCCCAAATTGAAGGGAGTTTCAACAATGATATATATGTATGCTTTTTAGAGAAAGATGGTTCGTGGAGTGAACCAAAAAGTCTTGGGAAAAAGATAAATCTTTCAAAATATAATGAAATGACGCCTTATATGGCATCGGATGGTGAAACATTATATTTTAGCAGCGACAGACCAAAAGGCCTTGGAGATAATGATATATGGATGGCTAAACGGCTCGACAACACGTGGCAAAAATGGAGTGATCCTGTAAACCTGAAAGCTCCGATAAATACTCCGGAATGGGATGCATTCTTTACCCTTGATGCAGGCGGCGAATATGCGTACATGACTACCGGGTTGGACTCTTACGGATCAAGCGACATTGTTCGTGTAAAATTGCTGGAGAGAGAAAAACCAAATCCTGTGGTATTGGTAAGCGGCAATGTTTACAATGCCAAAACAAATCAGCCTCTAAGCGCTTCATTGGTTTATGAAACTTTACCTGACGGAGAAGAGGCTGGCAATGGTATTTCCAATCCAGCAGATGGAGCCTTCAAAATTGTGTTGCCATACAATAGGAACTATAGCATTCGTGCAACCGCCGATCATTTTTTTTCTATATCTGAAAACCTGAATCTCGACTCGTTGGTTAAGGCAGGCTATAAAGAAATACATAAAGATCTATATCTTGTACCTATTGAAATTGGACAAGTAGTAAGATTGAATAATGTATTTTTCGATTTTGATAAATGGGATCTTCGTCCTGAATCATTTATTGAATTGAATCGTGTTGTAAAATTGCTAAACGAAAATCCGGCTATCGAAATAGAAATGAGCGCTCACACTGATAGTCGTGGCTCTGATGAATACAATTTTAAATTGAGTGATAACCGTGCAAGATCGGTTATGGAATATATTATTTCAAAAGGTATAGATAGCAGCAGAATTACCTCCCACGGTTACGGTGAAACGAAGCCTGTCGCTTCAAATGATACTGATGAAGGAAGACAACTAAACAGGAGAGTAGAGTTTAAAATCTTAAAAAATTAAAGCAGGTCATTATTTAAACAGTTCCTGCTCCTCAGTGGAATAAGTTTTTTACAGATTGTTTTGCTTCTTTTTGTTTCCGGTCTCTTTAACTTTTGTGTTGGTATTGCGAGGCTGTTTTATAAAATAACTCTAAAAAATCCTGCCATAATTTTTATCGGATAAACCTTACAGAAAATAGAATAAGCTTTGTAACCCGCATGCAGCGATAGTTATTACATGGCCGACCGTATCACCCCATGTGAAAGAATTTAATAAATGCATTACCCGAATTGGGGAAACAGCCAGGTAAAGTAATATTTCCTAAAAGTAGCCAGCGTTAAAATCTTTTTTTTGTCTATGTATTATTGTCTTACTGTAAACGATAAAAGGAGTTTTTTATAAAAGATAGCAATCACGGCACATTTTTTTCTTTGTTTATTAAAAAAAATGAACATCATGAAAAGGTTTTTGACATTAATTGTAATTGTTTCTTTATTTAGTAGTTGTGTTGCAAAAAGGCTTTTAACGCAATCGCAAATGCAAACTGCTGCTTTACGAGAAGACAGTACCAGGCTCTCAAATAATGTAGCAACTTTGGAAAATACTGTTGCAACTTTACAAAGCAGTATTAAAGATCTTAATGAAAAAATTGCCAGCCTCAATAGCCGGAATACTCAACTTGGCCAGCAAACTGCAGAACAGCAAAACCAGTTGAGCCAAAGTAAAGAAACACTTGCACAGCAACAGGCAAGACTAAAGCAGTTACAGGATTTGCTGGCACAACAAAAGGCACAATCTGATGCGCTTAAAAACAAGATGACCGAAGCACTAAAAGGTTTTAATTCAAGTGACCTTTCAGTGTATCAAAAAAACGGGAAAGTATATGTAAGGCTTTCGGAAAATTTGTTATTTCCTTCCGGCAGCGCAGTGGTAAACCCGAAAGGTGTGGATGCCTTATCTAAACTTGCAGCGGTTCTTAATTTAAACTCTGATGTATCAGTAAATATCGAAGGGCATACCGATAGTATTCCAATCCGTGGAAGATTCCAGGACAACTGGGAGTTAAGCACGGCACGTGCCAATGCAATAGTTCGTGTACTCGTAAATAATTATAAAGTTGATCCGACAAGGGTGGTGGCATCGGGACACAGTTACTATGATCCCATTGATACAAATGCAACTACCCAGGGCAGGGCGCAAAATCGCAGGACAGAAATTATACTTTCTCCCAAACTTGATGAAATGTATAAACTGCTGGGACAATAGCGTTTTTGTTTTTTAATTTCTTAAAAAAGAGGTAACTTTCTTATAAATTAATTTTTATGAGAAAGTTTTTTTTATTTCCATCAATATTATTTTTGGGAGTTATACTATTGGTATCATGCTCCAAGCAATCTCCCTCTGAAGCAGTTTCGCCATTACACACTAACGTTATAAATGTAAATGTTGCTCCCGGCGCTACCTATCTGTTGCAAATTGACAATTCGGGCCGTATAAGTAAGCAGGCTTCTCACTTCAAAATAAGTCAAACGGAAGTAGATGAAAGCTCGAAGGCTGTTTTATATAAATATGTCCCTTTAGACGGTTATTCCGGCACTGATGCAGTAATACTAAGCACTGTGAAAACAACAACGATAGCAACAACCGGCTGCAGTAGCACCCATATCACCACGGCTGATAATACATCCTACAATGTAACTTTTACTACAATTAAATTTAATATCGCTAAATAGGGATTGTAAATAATCCAAATAAGTTACTCACTAAACTAAAAGTTTCACATTTACTGCGTTGGGTCCCTTAGGTCCCATTTCAACTTCATATGTAACCTTGTTATTTTCCCTTACCTGGTTAATGAGGCCATTTGCGTGAACAAATACACTTTCCTGTGTAACCTGGTCTTTTATGAATCCATATCCTTTTGAGTCATTAAAAAAAGTAACGGTTCCCTTTCTTATTGCTTCCGCAGGATCAGGAGGCGCTTGTTTCGGAACCCCAATCTGTATATCTTCCAGTTTTATTTTCTTTTGTTTGCTGGGATCCGGAGGGGTAGAAGAAAAATTGCCATTTTCATCAACATAAGCCAGCATGTCATCAAAAGTTTTTCCTTCTTTGGCATTCTCTTTCCGCTCTAGTTTTCTCTCCAATTTATCTTGCCTGCTCTTTTGTTTTTTCTTTTCTCTTTCTTTCTTATTCCAGGTTTCCTGCGATTTACTCATAAATGTTTAAAAATTTTAGATTGTTGTGTGACATTAATTATCTGCATTGAAGGTACAATTTTTCCTCACCATATTTGCTGAAATAAAAAGAACGCATAGCTGGATAAATTCTTTGTGAATGAATTCTGAATTTTCGGAGTTGCAAAACTGATAAATACTGCGATTTTAATGTTTAATTTTAGCTTGTGTTTGCTCCAAATTAGAACCATGAAATCTAAAATTAAAAGAAGGTGCACATCGGGTTATAGAAATAGTTCACCAAAATCTTTAAAAAAATTTATTCAACCGGTTTTTACAAAAAGAGATTGGGACAGTCTGGGTGTAGATGAAGCATCAAGACAACGATTGGAGGATATCGGGATATCATTAATGAACGATGGGATTATCGACAATAATTCAAAAATGATAAATCCTAAACAAGGGAATAAAGTCTTATTCACCGGTCCTGATGGAGAAGATAAAATACTTGCTGTGGGTTTACTTGCAAAAACGTATAACCTGCAAGTTTATAGGATCAAGCTCTCCCGGGTCGTCTCAAAATATATAGGGGAAACAGAAAAGAATATTGCAAAAATTTTTGACAAAGCAGAAAGCAAAAACTGGATACTTTTTTTTGATGAGGCTGACGCACTATTCGGCAAAAGAACCGGTGCACAGGATTCACATGATAAATATGCTAACCAGGAAGTTTCTTATCTGCTTCAGCGAATTGAAAGTTATGAAGGCCTTATAATTGTACATTTGAACGATAGTGAACATACTTTCGGTGATTCAAAGTTTAAACATTTCAATACCGTTATTCATTTTAAGAAACCAGGCTAACGCGTGGATTTTTTCCAGGGGCTTCGGCAAAAATTTGGAATTTAAAAAATTTCCCTACCAGGTAATTTTATGGAAGTTACAAGAGAAGTATGGCAGCGGGGATCGTTAAAAAATATGCCGGCTTTACTGCAGCCTGTTGCACATGCTTTATTGAAGGCAAGGGAAGAATTAAATGAGATGATGACTGATTTTCCTGAAGGCCTTTTATGGGAAAGACCTGCTGGTGTTGCTTCTAATGCATTTCATTTACAACATTTAACAGGAGCGCTTGACAGGCTCTTTACCTATGAGCAGAGCGGTAACATCTGCATTTAAAGTATTTGCCGCCTGCGATAAATTTTGATATTGCGGAAGCGCAACATTATCCACAAAATCGTTCAGCACGGTTTGCTTAAGGGCATTAAAATCTTCAGTGGTATCTACACCGCTTGATGCTTTTCTGCAAGCCGAAAAAACAACACAGATAATTGCGAAGAATAAGATGATTTTATTTTTCATATAATTTGTTTAGGGTGTGATTAATTGTTGTCTAAATATCTACTGCGTTGATAAGTGTTATTTCCAGGCTGTTATTATTTTTTGTTATTGGCAAATGAACAAGATGTCTTTCTGCCGGTCCCTTTACTACGTCCCCTGAAATATCAAATTCACTTCCATGCAACGAACAATAAAATTTGTCACCTGTTTTTACCAGCGAATGGCCAGCGTGTGTGCAAATCATTGCCAGTGCCAAATAAGAATTGTCACTATTTTTTTTAAGAAAAACATCATAATCAAAATTTTTAACAGTTATTAATTTCATATCTGTATCAGCCATTGAGCTTTCAGGTATTGAAAATTTCATATTGCTTTGAGTCACTTTTGCTATAGATAGTTTTGGGCTGCATGAAGCCAGCGAACCCACAAAAATGCTACTGCCTAATACCATACATGCGTTACAACCTGCCTTTATAAACCTTCTTCTTTCCATCTCTAAAACGACCAGCCAATTCCCAGGTTAATAAATGTATTATTTTGACGATAAGGCAATGCGACAGGATTTGGATTCACAACAAGATCCGGATTGGCAGGTCCTGTATGTAACAATCTTACATCCGCTTTTACAACCACATTGGGTATAGGTAAATAACCAAACCCAATTATCAAATGATTTTGTTTTTCCGTTCCATCATAAATTCCATTATCAGGAAGTGATGAATTGAGATCAAGCGTTTCATATCTTGCAAAAACATTTAAAGTTTGCGAATGTAATTTTTCGCTGTTAGCGTTTTCGAATAAATTATAGCCTGCTTCAATATAACCCCCATACATAGCCGCAGCAATGTTAGAAGCAAAAACTTTATTGGTTATTGCAGCCTGCGGATAGGAGATATATGTCGGCAATAGCTTTTGAAGTAAAACCATTTCTTGCAAATTGAATATTGGCTTCCGTTAAATAAAGAGGTGCACCAAAAAAACTGCTTTCGAGTTGGAGGCTATCTGCAGCTCTTTTGCCAAATGGTGTTGTACCCCCAACATAGCCCGATATTTGGAATTTAAAATCTTTATAAAAATATTGGATGGCTGCTGTTACTGCAAGATTATTAGCTGGTGCCAGGTTTCCTTCTGCACGTCCCTCACGAATTCCGTTTCCATGTTCGAATTTCTCCGAATTCAACCCGTTTAAAATTGCAATGCTATAATTAAGAGGCAATCTTCTTAGCTCACCGTAAAACCCAACACCAAGTTCTCTCCATGTTGCAGGTATCACTACCTGCTCTACAATTGGTCTTTCCACTCCATTGAAATTTACCGGAAGATGATTTTCATTAAGCATTCCTATGCGTGGAGTAAATAAGCCGGCAACAAGATATTGTTTTGAATTAAATTTAAACCTCAGGTAAGCTTGTTCCAACGCTATTTCTCCGCTTGGTTCACCACCTTCAATTTTCGCATTTTCAATTTCAGTTTCTGAAAAGAAAGCTATTTTACTATTGAACTGGTGACCAATAAAAAATACAAATCTTTCCAGGGTGATAAAAGCTTTTTCCGCATTTTGATCATGCTGGTAATAGGCGCTTCCATAACCGGAAAGAATCGTTTTACCTTTGGCAATTCCCTGGTTTAATGAATCTTCGCCGCTCATGGTAATTAACCTCTGAGCTGGCGTAAGGTTAGGAATTTGTGCTATTGAGATAGTTGGTAAAAAATCACATGTACCAAGAACGACCATTACGGCTAACGAATAAAATTTATTTTTTTGCATGAGTGCAAAGTTGGCCGATAACAATTTTTATAATTTACGGTTTCGGGAATAAGCCTTTTTGTTATTTACGCTTTAGGGAAATTTTTAAATTGGACAAGAATGATAATTCTAAAATCGAAATATGGATATTGACACATTTATTCATCTCGACATGATTCGAGAGCTCATGCAGGTTTTACCAGGTGTACACGAAAAGCTATGTTATGGCACTCCTGGATTTTATGTTAGCAATAAATTATTTGCCCGTTTAAAAGAAGACGGACAAACTTTGGTAGTCCACACCGTAGAAAGAGAGAAATGGATGAAGGCTAATTCAAAAACATTTTTTATTACAGACCATTACAAAAATTATAGCTATATGTTGATCAATCTTGAAACTGTAACCGCAGTAGATCTTAAAAAATTGTTGCAGCAGGGATGGCGTAACCGGGCTCCTAAACGATTAATAACCGAATTTGACAATAATAAAAAATAATTGCAACCTTGACCACAATCTATTTAAAAAGTATGGCTTCCTGAATTATAAATAAATTGCATGCAATAAATCACTCACTAAATATTTACAATGAATAAATTCAAATGCATAATAGTATTGGCTCTCTTTGTTTCAGTAAAATATAATCTACATGCACAGGTAATTACAGATACGCAAATTGATTCAGTAGCAGAGCTTACTTTAAAAGCCTTTGATGTTCCCGGTATTGCGGTAGCCGTTGTAAAAGATGGAAAAGTAATTCATGCAAAAGGTTATGGAGTGCGCTCATTAAAGACGATGCAAAAAGTGGATGAGAATACTTTATTTGGTATTGCTTCCAATTCAAAAGCTTTTACCGTCGCCGGTCTTGGAATGATGGTGGATGAAAAGAAAATTACCTGGGATGATAAGGTGGTTAAATACATTCCTGAATTTGTAATGTACAACCCCTATGTAACCGCCGAGTTTACCATAAGAGATTTGCTTACGCATCGCAGCGGGCTTGGGCTGGGAGCAGGAGATTTAATGTTCTGGCCGGATAGCAGCGATTTTACCAAACAAGATGTATTGCATAATCTTCGCTATTTAAAAGCGGTTTCAGGTTTCAGATCCAAATATGATTATGATAACAATTTATATGTTGTAGCCGGTGAAGTACTGGCAAGGGTTTCAGGAATGAGCTGGGAAGATTTTATTCAAACAAGGATTTTAAATCCGTTAGGCATGACTGCGACTGCTCCATCTTTTAAATTGTTGAAAGACAAATCAAACGTTATTGACCCGCATGCGCCTGTTAATGGAAAAGTGCAGGTGATTCGTAGAGACTGGAATACAAACGCCAATGCCGCCGGTGGAATTTACAGCAACCTAACGGACATGTGTAAGTGGATAATTATGCAAATGAACAATGGTAAATATGGCGAAGGATTAGACCATCAATTATTTAGTGAAGAAGTTCACGAAGATATGTGGTCGCCGCAAACAATCATCAATGTAAAAGGTACATCACCCTACAACACGCATTTTGCGAGCTATGGGCTTGGATGGTTTTTATCTGATGTACATGGGTATAAAGAAGTAACGCATACAGGCGGCCTTGCAGGAATTGTAACACAGGTAACACTATTTCCTGAAATGAAACTTGGAATAATCGTTTTTACTAACCAGCAATCTGGCGCAGCGTTCAGGGCTATAACCAATACAATAAAAGATAGTTACCTGGGAATGCCAAAATACGATTGGGTAAAAGACATGCACGACAGGGTAGAAGCAAACGAAGCACGTGCAAAAAAAATTACTACTGGTATATGGAACGATATTGAATTTCAGCAAAAAAATACTAGTGCAAAAATTAATGAAAATAATTTCATTGGAACATATGATGACAAATGGTTCGGTGATGTAACTATTTCCAAAAAAAATAATAAGCTTTGGTTCACTTCAAAAAAATCTTTTTTACTTAATGGAGAAATGTTGCCTTATAAAGAAAATACATTTGTTGTAAAGTGGGGAGACAGAAGCCTTGATGCGGATGCTTTTGTTATGTTTGACGTGGATGAAAAGGGCAAAGCTACTCACATGACCATGAAACCCATTTCACCATTAACTGATTTTAGTTTTGATTTCCAGGATTTGGATTTTACAAGAGCTAAATAAAAAATGTGTAATAAATAAAAAGCTGAAAAATGACTTTTAGGGAAGCAACTGTTGAAGACATACAACAAATACAGGTTGTTCGTAATTCTGTAAAGGAAAATACATTATCAAATCCGGCACTGGTTACAGATGAGGATTGTAAAAGTTATATAACACGAAGAGGAAAAGGGTGGGTGTGCGAAGCAGGTAATTCTATTGTTGGTTTTGCCATTGCCGATCTTGAAGAAAATAATATATGGGCATTATTTTTACAACCGGAATATGAGGGAAAAGGTATCGGAAAAAAGCTGCATGATATCATGCTTGATTGGTATTTCTCCAAAACGACCCAAAGCGTATGGTTGAGCACTGCTCCACGAACAAGAGCCGAAATATTTTACAGGCGTTGTGGATGGCAGGAAACAGGCACATATCGTAACGCAGAAATAAAATTTGAAATGACTCGGGACAATTGGGCAAGAATTAAAAAATCTGAAAATATTTCTGTATGAGCAAAGAAGAAACAAAGGATTTACTGAAATTTCTTGAACCATTTAACGATGACATAAAAGAGATTGCTTTGTGGCTCAGAGAATTTGCCTGGGATCTATACCCCGGCGCAAATGAGTTAATTTATGATAATTATAATGCGGTCGCGGTTGGATGGTCACCTTCGGATAAAGTAGGTCATACCTTTTGCTCAATAGCAGTTTATGGCAATAAAGATGTACACTTCGGCTTTTACTGGGGAGCTAAGATTTCAGATCCGGAGAAAAAATTACTGGGTAAAGGAAATCAATACAGGTATATTAAAGTTAAAACGCAGAGTGATTTTCCCAAAGCCTATATAAAAAAATTAATCAGGGAGGCCTATGCTTATTCAGTGGCAAAAATGAAGACAGATGCGTCTGAAAAAAAAGCTAAGGTGCCGGTGCTAAAAGGGGCTACAATAGTAAAATCTATTTCTCCCGTAAAAAAAAGACCGGGAATGATTGCAACAAAAAAGAAAAAGTAGCGATCGTGACTACGGTTATATATTTTATTTCACCCTGTTATACTTCTTTAATAAATCAATAACTAAGTTATGTGGGAGCGCATAAGCTTTGTTTCCGTTAATTCCTTCCATTGTTTCAGCCGCTACCATTGCATTGATAATTGCTTCTTCAACTGCCTGCACTGTGGCTTCGAATAACGGGTTAATTAAATCGTTAGGCAGCTCATCAACTTTTGTAAAGTCCTTTCTTTGAAAAGCTGATTGATTGGCTGTTGAAAAAGCGATAAAAATATCTCCTGAACCGTTTTCGCCACGACCACCAACTTTTCCTACGCCTATCGCAACTCTGGCAGCTATTCTTTTTAACTGATGTGGTAACAAGGGCGCATCAGTTGCAACCACAACAATTATAGAGCCGTCGCCTTCCTGCCTGTATGATGGCGGCGCTTTGAGTTCATAATTCAAAGTATCCTTCAATTCTTTTCCAACAGGCACACCTTCGATTGTAAGGTTTTTTTTCGCTCCAAAATTTGATTGTACCAGTACGCCCACTGTATAAGAGGAATCCTTGATTTTTACAACTCGTGAAGATGTCCCTGTTCCGCCTTTAAAACCGAGGCACATCATTCCTGTACCGCCTCCTACATTTCCTTCTTTTAGATAACCTGTTTTTGCGCTGTCCAATGCTTCATAGGCATTTTCTTCTTCTACATGAAAGCCATAAATATCATTTAAGAAGCCATCGTATGTTTCTGCAACAACCGGGTAAGTGTACCAGAAATCTTCATGATACCATTTGGTTTTCACAAACCATTTCAACACTGCATCCCGTACAACACCCACACTATTCGTATTGGTTATCATAATTGGGGTTTCCAAAAAACCTGATTCTGTTATCCATGTAGTACCGGTCATTTCACCGTTGCCATTTAATGTGTACCAGTTCGCATAAACCGGATTATTATTCCTCCCTCGTGGAAGAATAGCGGTGACACCAGTTCTTACGGGTCCCTTACCTCTGATGTTTTTACCTTCTCCTGAAATGATTGTGCTATAACCCACTTCAACACCTTTTACATCTGTTATGGCATTAAATTTCCCCGTAGTTCCATCGAACGGAATTCCAATATCTCTTGCTCTTGGCTTTTGTGAATATGCCGATATTTGAAGGATAAGAAGAAGAGCGGTTATTTGAAGCCTGGTCATTGTGAAAATTATTATTAAGAGATAAAGGTAATTGAGAGAGGGCCAGCAAATTATTTTTTACCAAGAATTTCTTTCCATTTTTTTGTTGTGGCTTTGTCTTCTCTTAAATTATTGATGGGAGACGCAGGGTCATAGTATTGACCTGCAGACACTACTGAGGGAAACGGGGTACCTGGAACAATATCAATTTCAGGAACAGAAGAATTAGGTCTGGAAAAAGAGAACTTGAATTTTTTGCCATTCACAACCGCATCAAATCCCAGGCCCATTCTTAAAAAAGGCCAGGTCACGTCTTTAATTTGTGACAGGGGAACGCTGAACTGTATTCCCTCGTCTGTGATATACGTGACATGTAAACTTTTCCAAACGAGTATCCCGGGTGTTACTTTACCGAAAAGCCCGGCAATCTGCCAGGTTTTGGAAATTAATTCATTGCTCATTGATGAAAGTTATAAAAAAGACTTTACAACATTGACGTTGCTGCAATAAACGATACTGGTTTGATTTCTTTTATAAAAATTCACCGATACAATTCTTCATTTTATCTATAGAAAAATTGCATTTAAATTATAAGCAATCACCTTTATGTTCGTTCAAAAATTGATTTTTTTAAAAGCGAATAAATAATTCTACCTCACCTATAAAATGAAAACAATATGGAACGAAAAATCTTTTTAAAAAATAGTGTATCAGCTTTGGGATTGGCATTTGTAGCACCCTTGTTTAAATGCTCAAAAGAATCTGATATAGTAACAGCCGGCGGTTCTGACTCGTGTTCCGTAACACCTGAGGAAACGGCCGGGCCTTTTCCCACTCATACGCCTTCAAGCCTGTTATCTTCAAATATTGTGAGTGACAGAACAGGAGTTCCGCTAACAATTAAAATTACAGTCAATAATAGTAAAAGTGATTGCGCTGCGCTTTCGGGAGCTATTGTAGACATATGGCATTGCGATGCATTGGGTAATTATTCAGAATATGGCGGCGGCGGCATGCAATCTGCAAATTATACTTCCGTTCATTTTTTAAGAGGTAGACAAACCACAAATGCGAGTGGCCTGGTTACATTTACTTCCATTTTTCCAGGATGGTATTCGGGCCGGGCACCTCATATTCATGTTCATATCTACAGCGCTGATGGCACTTCGTTAAAAGTTACGCAAATTGCCTTCCCGACAGATATTTGCAATACGGTATATACTACGGCAGCAGATTACAAAGATCGGGGAACCCAGGATACCTCTAACTCAAATGACAATGTTTTTTCAGATTCGTTGGCCAATGAGCTTGCATCTGTTTCGGGAAGTGTTGAAGAAGGCTATACACTTACTCATATCATTACTGTTAGCGCCTGATAAACTCAACTCATGTCTAAACAAATTTTAGTGAACCAGCCAAAAGCTAAGATTTTTCTTGCAGACGAAAGAAGCTGTAACGAAAACGAAAGTTTTAGAACTTACTCAACATTTAATTTTGGTGAGTATTTTAGTGAGCAAAAAAAGGCTTTCCAAAATTTGTATGCATTAAATGATGAAACCATTGCAGCAGGTTATTCTCAAAGTTCTATTATCGAAGAAGATTCCCATGTTCTTTTACTTCCTGTGGTTGGTACACTGCTTTGTAAAGTGAATGAACGTACATGGTCTATTGTTGATGCGGGACAGCTACAAATTTTTCGATTAAACGTAGGTGATTCAATTGAAATTTTAAATTGTTACAAGGTAGAATTAGTCAATTTTATACATGCCCGGGTAAGAACAGATGACCTCAAAAAAAGTGCGAAAAAATTATTCACTTTTGATATTGATGAAAATAAGAATAACCTAATTGACATTACGGGCCCGAATGGAAGCAATAATCTCTATGCTTCTATTGGCAAGTTTACCGGAAGATGTGAAGCCGGGTACAAGTTAAAAAATAAAAAAAATAATTTATTCGCTTTTGTAATCGAAGGCGTGTTCGAAGTAGATGGGAAACTTCTCCACGCGAGGGATGGCCTTGGTTTATGGAATGAGCCTTGTGATATAGAAATGGAGGCGTTGAGTAATAACGCCATAATATATTTTATAGAATTCAGTAGTATTTAATTTATTCAGATTAATGTTACCTCGTTTCTTTCCACTGATTAATAAAATCAATATAGCTACTGCTGATGGGTAATTGCTTTGATGAAACAAGAACAACCTTTTTTCTTTGTACGCTTTTAACTTTCGATAAAGGGATAATATAACTCCTGTGTATTCTACGGAATTCATCAGGTGGTAACTTTTCAATAACAGATTTTAAAGTCATTAAGGTAAGTACAGGTTTTTGATTGATAAGATGGATCTTAATATAATCTACAAATGCTTCAATATATTCTATGTCGCTCAACTCAATTTTTATTGTTTTGTGTTCCGATCTTATAAGAAGACTTTTATTTTCTTTGACAATAGAGTATTGGTTTAAACTGTATAGCTGCATGGCCTTATCTGCAGCATTTCTAAATCTTTCAAATTCTACCGGCTTTAGTAAATAATCGATTGCATTTAATTCAAATCCTTTTAAGGCATATTTTTTATATGCAGTGGTAAAGATTATCATCAATTTATTTTTTAACGAATGCACCAGTTCAAGCCCTTTGGGCAAATTAATATCGATAAATAAAAGGTCGGCTTTGTTATTTTGCAAAAACTCAGAAGTTGTATTTACATCATAAAACGTTTGTAACAATTCCAGGGAAGGAATTTTTTGTAAGTATTTTTTTACAATTTCCAGGAAACCCTTTTCCTCATCAGTTATGATACATTTTAGTTGCATCTTTTGCCGGCTATTTTATATTTTGGGTTTCAATAAGTGATAAATTATTATAGTGCTTATCAAAATGACATATCCTTGTAATGAATATGCCACTGATGATTTAAAAAAATAAAAATTTAGTGAAGCTATAAAGTTGGTCAGCTTATCAGTAAAATTTGTTTTTCAGAGTTGCCTTAATTATCATTTAATACCCAATAATTATGCCCGTTGTGTAAATCCATCGCCTATTAAAAAGAATTTGTTGATGAATGACAGCAGCTATTGGTTTCCAGATTTATTTATGTAAATAAAAATGATAATAATTGTTTAATGAAAAAAGGTATGACAACCGGGTGGGTGTGCATACCTTAGTGCAGCTAGTATAAAGTTTTTCGAGTGCCTAATTTGAGATTTTTACCAGTTTAAAAGATTTAGTTCCCTTGCTATTGATAATATTCAGGAAATAAATTCCACCTGGCAAATTACTTACATCGATCTGTATATTTCTTTGATTTGCAATAGTTTTAAATGTCTTAACCAAAACACCATTTGAGGTAGATAGCCTCAGCGTGGCTGACTCATTTAAATTTGCCAAGTCCACATTAAGAACATTGCTTACCGGATTAGGATATAGTTTAAAATCTGCATCGGAAAGTTTGTCAGAAATAATTATTCCCGGATTTGTAATGGCCACAGAAGTTACAGGACATTCTTTTGTAAAAAATACATTGCTCTGGATATTTTTTAGTGTTGTATTTCTTTTTATCACATCAGAAAACTTAGTATTAATGATCTGGTTTAATGTGGATGGAGATAGGTTGGGATCATTTTTATAAAAATAATAATCACCATTTCTTAAATTCTCAAATTGTACCCTTAGCATTTCATGCATTGTTTTGCCAACTGATTTATTGGGCAAATGATCTTCAGCCAATAATCCGACCCATGCATCAACATTATTTATATTCTTATACAAATTCTGCAAGGCAGAAGCTAAAGCTTTGTTTGTGGTAATATCAGAAAACTTTGTCGCGGCTCTTCCGGTATAATATCTTCTGAACGCATTATAATTGGGCAAGCCGTGGTCTCTTCCTCTCTGTATGTTCAGGCTTCCCAAATCAATTCCGAACCGAACCGGATCATTTGGACTTACAAAAAGGAAATTACGCAATACACTATTAATTTTTGTATCCGTTTCATATTGCGTATGTACCGCCAGTCCTTTCAAAAAAGGCTCAAGATTGTATTGCGACATTAAGCTGGGATTCCAGAAAACATCCACCAATTCTAATATGCCGGGTGATATAGAATCGCACTGATTATTCATCAGTACTATATCATCGGCAACCATGGTATGTCCTACTCTGTATGCTGCTGTAGCAAAACTGTTCGCAATGTCGGAGCGCACATTGGAATTGTACCCAAAGTATGGCTGCAGGCTTACTCCCATAGCCGGCAAAAATTCCTGGTAAGTAATTGCCTGGATAATTGCTGCAACCTGTTTTCTTGCTTTTTGGTATATTTCTTCATCGTTCTTTAATCCCTGGGCAACAAGCTGGTCGCAAATCCTGTTGTGTTCTCTTACAAATAAAGTATGAAGAGAGGTAAGTCCCGGATGCTCTGCAGCACGGATATCGCCTGCAACAAATGTTTTTACTTTTTTGCCGCTATCATTTGCCATGCCGGGAGCATTAGTATCTATGGGCGAGGAATACTCGCCGGTTAAAGTATTAAAGGGCAACAAGTTTCCGGATGAGACTTTCATTTTACCCTTCTTTAATGTTCTGAGCCATTTTGCACGCGTTGCATCACAGCCATATACATTTGAAGCGTCTATCCATGCGGTGTTTAGGTTGGTTTGCTGTCTTGCAGAGTTTACACCTGTGCCAGGATATACTTCACTTCTATAAAAAGGAATTTCCTCAGTAAAAATTTTCTCGTCTGCAGGTAATGAAATTGGAACGTATTCAGTTGTGCCGGTTGGGGTCAGGGTCATATCATGATCCAGGAACTGGCCCCATATATAAACAAACGAACTTAATCCTCTTGCATTAAAGGTTGTAACAGGTTCGTCAATAACGGCATTTGAAATTTGCCTTGCAGATGGACGACTGGCACCACCCATTGCGCTCTTTGAATTGGATGATCCGTATTCAGGCGGCAACTCTCTGTATAGTGGAATATTTACCGACCCATATAGTGCTTTTGCATCACTGCTGATATTATTATTTGTGCCATCAAATGTTCTGTAAGCAGCGTGGTTGTTATTATGTGTTACGTTATTTTGAGGGAAAGTTCCAGCCAGCTTTTGCTCATTCAAAAAAAGTTTTTCTCTGAAAGTTAGTTTGTGCTGAGCATTGATTTCTATAAAGTAAGTAAAAGTAATGATTGTGCATATAGCTCCACGCAGGATAGGTGTTAAAGACATAGTTTTAGTTTTTTAAGTGATTTAATTGGTATCATTCGGGAGTAGCCATTAGCAACCTTGATATTGAATAATTCCGCCTGGTAATACCACATTTACCAGGACTTTGCAGCAGCTAAAACGTAAACTATATGTGTGATTGATGAGATATTTCTTAGTGTATAAGGTAACTAAAGCTATCTGTTTTGGTTTTTTAAGGTGATTGAGGGTTTTGTTTAAAGGTTAAAAATTAAGTAGCAGGTAAAGCCGTTTGATTACTACCTGAATAGTAACAAATACGTCACCATTTTTGCTAAATGGTTAAAAAAATCGGCGAATCTGATTTTTTTTCCGGTGAATTAAAACAACCTGTTTTTAAAGGTTAATAATCGCAACAGTGATTAGCTCATTTAACTTGCCGATACATTATCTCGTTTCATCTATCATTTTGGTCAGATAATAAATAATTCATTGAAATTTATGTAGTGAAAATTTAATGTGCGAAAAACATTATCAATCGGCAAAAAATTAGAGGCTATTATTTTTCTAATCTTAAAAAAATAAAATGAAATTAGTTAAGGCAAAGATTTTAATTACTCTTCTTTTAATAAGTTCCTTTTCAACTAATGCGCAAACAGGCACCTGGAAAGTCTCAAGAACTAAAAATGAAGTAGCCAACAGGAGTGAATGTGGTTTGGCAATTGTAAATGGCAAACTATATTTAATTGGCGGCGATAGCGGCAGTCCTCAGCCTGTTGAATCATTCGATCCAAAAACATCCTCCTGGACAAAACTTGCAATGGCGCCTGTTGTCATGCATCATTTCCAGGCCGTCGGGTATAATAACAAAGTGTATGTGCTCGATGCTTTTTCATCAGGTGGTTTCCCTAACCAGGAGCCAATGGCCCACGTTTACCTTTATGATACGCAAAAAAATGAATGGAAAAAAGGGGGAGAAATTTCTGCCGATAGAAAAAGGGCGGGAGCAGCGGCCGCAGAGTATAAAGGAAAATTATATTTGATCGCAGGAATTCAACACGGGCATGCAAGCGGAACTAATAGCATGTTTGATGTTTATGACCCTGTTACAGAAAAATGGTCTTCATTGCCTGATGCTCCACACATAAGAGACCATTGCTCCGCAGCAGTCATAAAACATAAATTGTATGTTGTTGGTGGAAGAAATACAAGCTTTCGCGATCCTGAAAACAAGATTACATTCTTTAGTCAAACAATGCCTGATGTTGATTGCTATGATTTTGTTTCGGGCAAATGGTCAACATTAGAGGCAAGGCTTCCATTGGGAAGCGGTGGCGGTGCAGTGGTAAATTTACATGATGTATTGTATTATATGGGAGGTGAGAGAGCCACAGCCGCAGAACAAAATGCTCCACGCAAAAATGTTTATTTTCTTAACCCATCTACTCAAAATAAATGGACTGCAGCCGATACGCTGCATTATGCCAGGAACGGCATGGCAGCAGCAGTTTTAGATAATAAAATTTACGTTGCAGGTGGCTCAGGTGGCGGTCCTGGGCCCGGCAGACCTGTTATGCCGCCGCCAGGAAATATGCGGGAGCCAGATTCAGCGAGGCATGATCAACTTCCCCCGGGGCCGCCTCCTGGCAATGGAAATCATACAAGTGATAAAATAAAGATTGAAGTTTTTACTTTGAATTAAATGGCCTTATCTTGAATGTTTTAGACGACATAATCGTGGATTTGAATGAAATCATCGATAACTTTTAAAATTGCAGGCCATGTAGTTGTTTGGTTGCTGTTTTTTACTCTGATATTAAGTATATCCACTTCTATGGGTCATGCTTCTTTTGCACAGGAACTATTTTCTTTTAATTTTTATTTTTTTTGCCTTGTATATCTTTTTATTTTTTACATTAACAGCATAATACTCTTTCCAAATTTTTATCTTCAAAAAAAATATTTCATTTATTTTTTGTTTATTCTCGTATTGGGTACTGCAGTTTTTTATTTAACACCTTTTGATAATTTATTAAGACCGGAGCAAGCAAATATGCCCCGTCAAATTAGTACGCCGCCTGGAGGATTACGGCCACCCGCATTACATGATAATCATAAGGGCCTACGGGGGGGAAGGGGAGTTTTTATAGACAGTACGAGCCTGATTTTATTTTTATTGGTTTGGCTTGCCAGTATGTATCTGCAGATTTTAAAGCAATGGCGTACAAGCCAGCAGCGTGCTCTCGTTGCAGAATCGGATAAAAAAACTGCCGAGCTTGCTTTTCTGAAGGCTCATATAAATCCGCATTTTCTGTTTAACACGCTTAACAATATTTATGCACTTGCGACTGTTGGTCATGAGCAAACTGCGCCAAGCATTTTAAAGCTTTCGAACATCATGCGTTACGTCACTGAAAGCGTGGCCGTTGATTTTATTTTGCTGGAAAATGAACTCGAGTCCATTGTTGATTACGTTGATCTTCAAAAATTAAGATTAAATAATAAAGTATACCTGGATTTTTCCATTACTGGAAATGCAGATGGTAAAGTAATCGCTCCCCTAATGCTGATGACTTTTATCGAAAATATTTTTAAATACGGGATAAGCAATCATCATCAGTCAACTATGACAATTAAAATATTTATTGAAAAAGATGCCATTACTTTTTATTCGCAGAACCGGATATTTAATCCGGATTTTGTATACGACAGGAAAGGTGTTGGCATCACAAATACGAAACGGAGATTGGAGTTCTTATATCCAAACAAGCATTCGTTAGACATTCACACCGAAAAAGGGTTGTATACTGTTCAACTAATTTTGCAAACTGGCTAATTTATGAAAATAAAATGTGTAGCTATTGATGATGAGCCATTGGCGTTAATTTTAATTGAAAGATTGGTTCAGAAATTTCCGGTGTTACGGATGATTGCCACATTTGATGACGCGATTTCGGGCGCTGAATTTTTAAGGCGTCATCCTGCAGATTTATTGCTGATTGATATTAACATGCCCGACATAACAGGACTTGAATTAGTGAAGGCCCTTGAATATAAACCTATGATAATTTTCATAACAGCACATAAAAATTTTGCAATTGAAAGTTATGAGCTGGATGCTTTGGATTATTTGGTGAAACCTGTGCAACCTGAAAGATTTGAAAAAGCCATTAATAAGGTGCTGGAATATCATAGTTACAAAACTGCAAAAAATAACGTAGACGATGAAACGCTGTTTGTTCGATCGGAGTATCAGCTCATAAAGATTAACCTGGATGATATTGAATATATTGAAAGTATGGAAGACTATTGCAGGATTCATTTATCAGGAGGAAAGCCAATTATGACACTGATGACACTTAAGGCACTAATAGAAAAATTACCACCCGAAAAATTTAAAAGAATCCACCGCAGCTATATTGCTTCTTTAAATAAAATAAAGTCTGTGGTAAACAGGAAGGTAAAACTTAATTCAGCTGAGTTGCCTGTTAGTAATACCTATTTACCCTCTCTCAAAAAATGGATGAAAAAATAAGATTACCAGGTCTCATTACTAAACATCCCGGGACAAATGAAAAATAAAATTTGAATAATAAAACTTTATTTTTATTTTGTATCGTTATTTCATATTAAATACCAATCATATCCTGTAGATAGCCCTCCGGCCGAACCACCCATCTTACTTTGTCTCAATTTTTTAAACTATTAAATTAATGGTATGAAACGTCTATTAGCTATTATTATGCTGTGTCTTTTATTTAGTACAATTAAAGTGGAGGGTCAAACAAAACCTAAAAAAACAAAAGTTGAAGAGGTGACAAAAATTTGTGAGGGCCTTGATCCATCCGACAAACCTTTTGTTGCTGTGATGCCTTTTAAAATTTCAGCTCCCGGTGCCAGCCAGGCCGTTGGTACAGGCTTACCAGATATGTTGGTAAATGCAATATTTAATACCGGATGCTTTAGAGTGGTCGAAAGAGACAGGATCGCCGACATTATGAAGGAGCAGGGGATGGGACTGTCCGGAGCCGGTGATGAAGCCTCATTTGCTCAGGTTGGAAAGATGGCAGGAGCACAAGTTTTAGTGTTTGGAACCGTTACCGAATACATGGAAAATGAATCAGGAGGCGGTGGAGGCGGGGGAGGATTGTTACGTACCAGAAAAGGGCTCGGCGCTATTGTCGGTGGGGTTGGCGCAAAAACTTCTCACATTGGTTATACGTTAAAATTTGTCAATCCAACCACCGGAGAATTGTTAGACAGCAAATCATTTGACAAACAAAAGACGGCGGTAGGCCTCGCAGGCGGCGGGCTTTTCGCTGGCGGAATTGCCGGGGGAGCATTTTATAAAAATAAATCAATGCAGGATGCTGTAGAAGAATCTTTGATTGAAGCAGTAGAATATATGAGTCAGAATAAAACAGCTTATATGTCCATAGCAAAAGAAGGAAAGGCCACGGCTGCTAATAATAAAGTGACTGTAAATAGCGGAGATTGTGCTCTTTTAAAAGCCTCCCGCAGACCCAAAATAATGGTGATTATTCCTGAAGAACATCTCGGTGGCGCCGGAAGTAAATATGATCCTGCCAGGAAAAACCAAATCAACGTCAACATAAATTCATCAGGTTCTAATACCGTTAATGAATATACCTCCTCGTCCAGTAGCCAGGCGGGCGAAACTGAAATTTCCCGGAAATTTCTTGAGTTTGGATTCGACCTGGTTGATTCAAAACAATTTGAGAAATTAAAAGATGATAAATCTTTTCAAAGTGCTTTTGAAAACACTGCAACCGCATCACAAATAGGGTCGAGATTTGGGGCAGATATTATAGTCGTGGGCCAGGCATTTAGTGAGTATTCGAAGGCAGAAAATGGCATGTCATCCTGCAGAGCCCGGGTAGAGGTAAAAGCGGTTATGACAAAGAATGCAAAGCTTTTGGCTACGGAAGGTTTCCAGGGTTCCGGAATGGATGCTACTGAAATTATTGCAGGGAAAACCGCATTAAAAAATGCGGGGTCAAAAATTGCGGATTATTTTCTTTCACAATTATGTTCAAAATCAGATGAGATCGTTGCCAACATGGGGGGCAAAAAAACTACAACCACTGCCGTTACCAGTCAAACGGATATCCAATTTAATAACGTGGATTTTAATAAAGCAATGGCTCTCGGCAAAATGCTTCAATCAGTTAGCGGTGTTTCAAAAGCTGAGAGAACATCTTTTTCTGACAACGTAGCAAAATTTACCGTTACTCATACAGGTGATAGCAATTCGCTTATTGAGAAAATAGTCTCCAATAAAATGGGATTAAAGCTGGACGTAAAAAATGTTGAAGGAAATTTGGCAAACATTGATGTAAAGTGAATTAATAATGATATCTATATACACAAAAAAAACCGTTAGAAAATACTAACGGTTTTTTATTATTTTTTTACAGAATTGTTTTGTCAGGAAAGTATTTGCATTGGTAAAAACGAATACGGATCGATCGAAAATTGCCTTTCAAACTCTAAATATGTTTCACCCAATTCAAGCTCAAGGAACGAGGTGCCCTCTCTTATTTCCCATAAATATAATTTAGTATTCATTGAGTATTGCCTGAATATTTCAGGAAACATTTCAGGTAGTAGGCCGTTCCAACAGGCTATTTCAAGTTTTTGCTTTTCAGTGAGATGTTTATAAACAGCGCTGTCAGAATTTTCATAAAATTCGCGTGATGAAAAACTGGTTCCTGTTATTAACAAAATTTCGTGTTGCGTAGATTTAGTTTCCATATTCGTTATTTTAACATTAATAGTTAGACGTTCTAAAGACCTGGTACGTATTAATATCACTACAAAATATTCTGTTAAATACTTTGGGTAGATACAAACAAGAAATAAAGGATTAATGCTAAAAAATTACCCCTTGGAAATCTCCGTAAGAGATAATGTAATTATGTAAGCTGGAATTCAAAAAGATAGTGGGAACGGAAGGAGAGATCGCTGTGTGGTCATAAATGTAGAGAACATTTTTTTAAAATGCAAGAGTGGAAGAAAAATATTTTAAAGGTCTATATGTCTGTAGCAGGGGACATGGAAATAACTGTTTCATTTTCTTGAGCTATAATTTATATTTCTTATCCAAGTTCAACCGCATATGAGTAAAATATCTACGCCAGGCTTTTCGAAAAATAGCAAACATGTTGATACTTCATGGAGCTAATTACATCTCAAATTTCCTAAGACTATCTGTAATTCTTTTTTTTGTTTCTTCATCGCTTAGCGCTTCCGGTTGAAATTTTGTTCCAATAAGTTTTTCATATAATTCAATGTAACGGTCCCGGATAGTGGCAATCCATTCATCGCTCATTTCGGGAACCTGTTGTCCTTCTTTTCCCATAAAATTATTGTCGATTAACCACTCTCTTACAAATTCTTTACTTAGCTGTTTTTGCTTTTGACCGCGGGCTTGTCTGTCTTCAAATCCATCAGCATAAAAATATCTTGAGCTGTCAGGGGTATGTATTTCATCGATTAAAATAATTTCATCACCTGATTTTCCAAATTCATACTTTGTATCAACTAAAATCAATCCTCTTTTTGTTGCAAGTTCTTTTCCTCTTTCAAAAAGTTGCAAAGTGTAATTTTCAATGACTTCATAATCATCTTTTGAAACAATCTTTCTTTTGATGATTTCTTCTTTGCTTATATCTTCATCGTGTCCCTCATCGGCCTTTGTAGAAGGAGTAATTATTGGTTTGGGGAAAAAATCATTTTCATGCAGCCCATCCGGTAGATGAACCCCGCACAATATTCTTAACCCTGAAGAATAGGTGCGCCAGGCATGGCCGGTTAAATTACCTCTTACAACCATTTCAACTTTAAAGGGCTTACATTTTATGCCGATAGAAACATTTGGGGCAGGCACGTCGATTAGCCAGTTCCGGCAAATATCTTTTGTAGCATTAAGCATGTAAGCAGCCACCTGGTTAAGCACCTGTCCCTTGTATGGAATCGGTTTTGGTAAAACAACATCGAAGGCAGAAATACGATTGCTGGCGATCATCACAAGTAACCGGTCCTCAACCGTGTAAACATCTCTTACTTTTCCTTTGTAAAAAGCAGTTTGTCCCGGAAAAATTTTAGTTTGCATGTGCTAAAATACCAAGAGAAAACTGCACTTTCAAAATTTAGAGTGAAGTTGTTAACCCAAAATATACTTTTATTAAATAACTATTCTATTAGATAAATAAATTCACTATTTTACTTCAAAATTCCAAATCAAAAAATGATTGCTATGAGAAAAAACCTTCGATTTTTAGCTTTTTTGATCACGGCAAATATTTTCTCAATAGTTGCTTTTGCTCAAAATACGGTGATAACCGGAAACGTAAAAAACAATACTAACGGTTACCCCGTACCTGCTGTTTCGGTCACGGTGAAAGGGACAGGGGCTGGAACTTATACCGACGATAATGGAAATTTCAAGTTAACTCTCGACCAGCCTTTACCACTCACACTTAATATCACCTCTGTCGGTTATAGCCCACAGGAGGTAGATGTATCTAACACTTCCGCAACTTTAAGTATCTCACTTGTTCCTGTAAGCACCTTAGGCCAGGAAGTAGTAATAGCCGCAACACGGGCACCGTCCCGGATACTAGAATCGCCGGTAACTATTGAAAGAATAAGCGCCGCAAATATTCGCAATACACCGGCCGTTTCTTATTACGATATGATTGGAAAATTAAAAGGGGTAGACGTGGTAAACTCTTCGCTCACTTTTTCTTCGCCAAGTACAAGAGGTTTTAACGGAAGTGGTAGTACCCGGGTAAACCAGATAGTAGACGGAATGGATAACCAGGCCCCTGGATTAAATTTTTCTGTGGGAAGCGTAGTTGGTCTTACAGAACTTGATGTGGAAAGTGTTGAATTGTTGCCGGGGGCTTCGTCGGCTTTGTATGGCCCCGGTGGCATGAATGGGGCGATACTTATTACCAGCAAAGATCCGTTTAAATACCAGGGACTCTCATTCGAAGTAAAGACTGGTATAATGAATATTGATAACAGAGACAATAGTGCATCTCCATATTACAATTGGTCATTACGCTGGGCAAAAAAGGTGAGTGATAAGTTTGCGTTTAAAATCGGCAGTGAGTTGGTTCAGGCTAAAGACTGGGTTGCAAATGATTACCGTGACTATGACCGCATTGCCCTCGTGGGCGGAGTAAAACCAGGCACACGACAAACAGATCCGAATTATGATGGAATAAATGTATATGGTGATGAAACATCGATTGATTTAAAGACAAATGTTTTAAATCCCATTGCCCAACAGGTGCCTTTCTATGCTCCTTATATTAATGCAATGCCATCAACAATTCCTGTTTCGCGAACAGGCTACCAGGAAAACGATATTTTAAACCCAAACACAGTAAATTTTAAATTATCCGGAGCCCTAAGTTATAAATTATCGTCAAGAACTTCATTAAATGCAGAGGGATACTGGGGCACAGGAAACTCAGTTTATACAGGTATTGACCGTTATTCTTTTTTGGCATTAAAAATAGCGCAATATAAAATTGAACTGGTAAACCAAAACTGGTTTTTAAGAGCCTACACTACCCAGGAAAATGCCGGCGAATCTTTCGATGCTACGATTAGCACCAGGCTGTTTAACGAGGCATGGAAGTCGAGTAATGATTGGTATCCGCAATATGCCTTTGCTTTTTTAAATGCAAAATTATCGGGTCAGTCTGACATTGCTGCACATAACGCCGCACGTGCTGTTGCCGACCAGGGCAGGCCTGTTCCCGGTACTGCAGAATTCAAACGGATTTTTGACCAGGTAAGAAGCGTTCCTATTTCAAAAGGCGGGGGTTTATTTATTGATAAAACAGATCTTTACAACATAGAAGGCCAGTATCATCTAACCCCTTACGCGTCAAAATTTGCCGACATTTTAATTGGTGCCAACTACAAAAGATATGAACTGAATTCTGAAGGAACTTTATTTGTGGATTCTACAGGCAAAATTCCTATAAATGAATATGGAGCTTATCTGGAAGCGACTAAGAGATTACTAAATGACAAGTTAAAAATTATTGCTTCAGCGCGCTACGACAAGAATGACAATTTCGCTGGTAAATTTACGCCCCGCGTTTCTTTCGTTATTAAAGTTGCAGAAGATAATAACATCAGACTGTCTTATCAGCAGGCTTACCGGTTTGCATCTACGCAGCAGCAATATATTAACCTCGTAGTTGAAGGCGGCACTCATTTAATAGGCGGCGCTTCAAGCTTTATAGATCACTATCATTTACTATCGAATCCTGTGTATACAGTGGACGACAATTTATTTGCCGGAAATCCGCAAGTAAATCCAGTTACTCATTTTAAGGCTGAAAGTGTGAACTCGTTTGAAGTTGGATATAAAGGACTATTAATGAACAAAAAAATGTTAATAGATATGTATGGATATTATGGTATTTACAGCGATTTTCTTTCCCGCGTGATTGTTGCTCAATCTGTAAATAATGATGAAAGCGTATTTACCGGCACGCCTGAGCAAATAAAAGCCAATCTAAAGGACACCTCATTAGTAAGTACCTACTCAATTCCAATTAACGTAAAGGGTGATGTAAATACATATGGTTTCGGAATAAGTATCACCTATTCGCTTCCGCACAATTTTATTGTTGGGGGTACGGCCAGTTCTGATAACCTGGACAAAATTCCTTCCAATTTTCAGGCAGATTTCAATGCTCCAAAATACAGACTCGGGGCAAATTTTGGCAGCACTGGTTTCGGTTCTCAAAACAGGTGGGGTTTTAATGTGACGTATCGCTGGCAGGATAAAATAGATTTTGAAGGAGATTTCGCAAATGGTATTGTGCCTGCCTACCAAACCGTAGATGGCCAACTTAGTTATAAATTCCCCGCTCAAAGAGTTTTATTAAAGCTTGGAGCCACTAATTTACTAAATCAATATTATCGCAACGGATTTGGTAATGCTACCATTGGCGGTATTTATTATGTGAGTATTGGATATAATGTATTCTAACTTATTAATATCATAATTAAAGAAATTATATGACTATACCTATTTATAAATTCAAAAAAATCGTAGCATATGCACTTGGGTGCGGCATGCTTTTCATTATATCATGCAATAAAGATCTTCCTGTTGCAACGCCAATACCCTACACTCCTGTCAATAACAGTACAACAAGCATAGGCGCTGAAATAAGTTCTAATCCCAGTTACAGTATTTTTAAAGCAGCGGCAACAAGAGTAGGAGCCCTGGCAGGCCTTAGCGATTCGAGCAAAACCTTTACTGTTTTCTTACCAGATGATAATGCTTTTATAGCTTCCGGCATACCGTCGGCTGCGGTAATTGCTGCGTTGCCTATTGAAACAGTGGGAGGGATAGTGAACTATGCAATAATACCCGGCGAGCAATTTACCACCGTGGAGATTCCAACAACATTCCCCAATCTACAACTGCCTACAGCGTTAACAATAGGAGTATTGCCGGGAACTACAATTCCTTTTAAGCTTACCACTTTCCCATCAAAGTCATCAAGCTTTGTTTACGATAATAACATTCCTGTTATAACACCGGATCTGAAATTCAGGAATGGCGTAATTCACCTGGTGCCTGGAATTGTGGCGCCACCAAGCCAGTTATTAAGGGACGCGTTGTATAATAATCCAACCCTTACTTATTTTAAAGCTGCCGTAGCCAGGGCTGATAGTGGCTCGACCGGATTAAGCACGTTCGATTCTCTTTTAAACTATGCAGCAACCAACATGACAGTGCTCGCGCCAAATGATGATGCTTTCCGGACGCTTATTTATGGGCTTGTGTTTGGGCAGGTGTTTGCGCTCACCGGCGATGCCGGTATTGCTGATGCGCAGGCAAGCGCCGCGGTAGCGGCGGGTCCTGTTTTTCTGAGTACTAGTAATGTTACAACAATGCTTGTAAAAGGAATTATTGCTTATCATTTTCTTGCAACACCTAATGCTTCAACGGGAGATTTTGAACCTAACATAAGAGTATTTTCTGTAAACTTTCCACCCTCTTCACCAACGACTCCTTTTTTTAAAACAACATTAGTTAATACTTCATTCGCCTCGCATCCCGGTATCAAAGTAGACGCTACTTTTACAGGCCCTATAGTTGCAAATGGAGATTTGAAATTTACCGGTCTGGGCACATTCCCTCCAGGAGGGGCACCATATAGCGGAGCTCCTGCTACTGCGGTATCGATGGACAATCACGCGGTAAATGGCGTTTATTACGTGATCGACAAGGTGCTGTTGCCTCAATAGAATTTAGAGAGATCAGAAAAATCTGACGATTCGGCCCTAAAAGCGTTTATGCTTAAGCGTTAAATAATTGGTTGAATTTACGAAGGATTGACCCCTTGTTTAATCTTTTTAAATTCCTGACTCAATTTTATTGGTGCCTTGGAACTTCGATAAAGCAATGAAGACAAATATTTCCGATGAACGAATTTTTTGTCAGATGTGCGACTTACCCTCAATAAGATAAATCTTTAACTTACTCTTCATTTGGCCGTAGCAGTGGTTTGTTTATTTTTGCCACTCAATTTTTCTCCTCCCTGAAAAAAGCATATAAAATATTTTTGAAAGTTTTGCTTGCATTTTTTGTGCTTATGGCAGTGCTTTGGATTTTATTACAAACCTCTTTTTTCCAGAATTTTATTGTAGGCAGAGTTACCCGCCGGCTTTCAAAAGACCTGCATGCAAAGGTTTCAATTAAACATGTTGACCTGGCCCTGTTTGACAAAATGCTATTGCGGAGTACTCTTGTTCTCGACCGGAATAATGATACTCTATTATATGCGGGAAGTGTAAACGTAAATATTACTGATTGGTTTTTTTGGAAAGACAATATTACATTAAAATATATCGGGCTTGATGATGCCACTGTAAACCTTAACCGAAAAGATTCTGTATGGAACTACCAGTTTTTGGTGGATTATTTTTCCGGGCCGAAAAAGAAAAAAGATACGTCGTCGGATGCTATACAGTTGAGCCTCCAAAATATTGAATTAAACAAAGTTAAAATATGGCAGCAGGACGAGTGGAAAGGACAGAACATTCTCGTATCGCTAAATAGATTCAATTTCAATGCAGACACATTTGATCTGAATAAAAACCTGATAAAAATAAACTCTGTTGTAATTGATCATCCGGTTTTTACCCAGTTTGATTATGATGGCCGGAGGCCTGAGGATACTACTACTTCACCTTTACAACAAATTGACACAGGTACAACTGCCCTGCAATGGAACGCAAATGGTTGGAAAGTTTTTATAAAAAGAATCGAGGTTACTAATGGACATCTTGCCATCGAAAAACAAACAGACCGGCCTGCATATGCCGATAGGTTTGATGACAAGCACATCGTACTTTCAGACGTCAACGCAAACTTTAAAAATTTTACATTCCTGCAAGATACATTGCACGCAGTCGTGTTGATTTCTGCGGAAGACCGGAGCGGATTTAAGGTGAAGAAATTATCGGCGGATTTCAAGTTTACTCCAAGGCTGATGGAGTTTAACAATCTCGACCTCGTTGCCAATAAAAGCCACCTTAAGAATTATTATTCCATGCGCTATAATGATTTTAATGAAGACATGCAAAACTTTATTCACAGGGTTAAGGTGGAAGGTCGTTTTGAAAACAGTGAATTAAATAGCGATGACCTCGCTTTCTTTGCGCCAGAGGCTTCCTCATGGAAAGAAATCTTTTCATTAAATGGCAATGCAAAAGGAACTATTGATAATTTATCTGCAAAAAGCATAATAATAAAAGCGGGCGCTAATAATTATCTGGATGGAGATATCGCTTTGCGGGGTCTTCCGAATATTAATGAAACCTTTATTGATTTCAGGTCGAGAGACTTCCGTACAAATTATGCAGAACTGGAAAGTCTTATTCCGTCTCTGAAGGATATAACCAATCCAAAACTTAGCGCACTGGGCAATGTGAAGTTCACCGGTAGCTATACAGGGTTCATCCGCGACTTTGTAACGTATGGAACATTATCAACTGAAATCGGTACCCTTCAGACAGATCTCCATATGAGTTTTCCCATTGGTGAAAGATCAATCTATAGCGGTAAAATTTCAACCAATAATTTTCAACTCGGCGAATTCATAAACAATGGCCAGATCGGGGATATAGCGTTTAATGGTTCGATAAAAGGAAAGGGCTTTAATGCAAAAGATGTAGATATTGGAATTGATGGTAATATAAGCAGGGTGGTTTTTAATGGCTACACTTACACCAATATTATTACACATGGAAATTTCAGGAGAAAACTTTTTTCAGGAAACGCCAGTATCAATGATCCAAACATAAGAATTGACACGCTCGAAGGCACTATAAATTTTAGTAAAAGTGATCCCCAGTTTAATTTGAATGCAGATGTGGCGAGACTCAATCTTAAAAACTTAAAGTTTACCAATGACAGTATTTCTTTAACGGGTAAATTCAAGCTTGATTTTACGGGGAACAATATTGATAATTTTTTAGGTTCCGCAAAGCTTTATAATGCAATTTTGCTTGATGAAGAGCAACACTTATCATTTGATTCGCTTGAAATTAACTCATCAATTAATAGCGGGAAAAAATATCTTACTCTGCAAACAAATGAACTGAATATTACATTAAACGGCAATTTTAAAATTCTTGAATTGCAGGATGCATTCCAGTTATTTCTTAATAAATATTACCCGGCCTATATTGATAAACCGAAACGCAAAATCGAAAACCAGGATTTTACTTTTTTGGTTCAAACAAAAAACGTAAGTGACTACATAGCATTAATAAATAAAAAAATAAGCGGGCTTGACAATTCTGTTTTTATTGGAAACATAAATGTTGCCGAAAATACCTTGAACCTGCAGGCAGATGTTCCACAATTTACCTATAGTAATATCACCTTCAATAATATTCATTTTACCGGTCGGGGAACATTGGATACACTCACGTTTGCCGGTGACATTGACGATGTGGTAATTAATGACAGCCTTCACGCGCCTTCAACAAAAATTCAAATTCTTGCTACCAATGATATTTCCGATGTGTACATTAATACTTCCGCGAACAAAACCCTTAACGCAGCAGATTTGTCTGCTCGGATTAAAACTAATAAAAACGGATTTGTTTTAAACTTTAATCCGTCAACATTTACAATCAATGAAAAGAAATGGACGATAGAATCCGGGGGTGAACTTGAGCTTAATAAAAATATGGTAATGGCAAGCAACATTAAGTTTGAACAGGATGGCCAGGAAATATATTTATCGACCGAGCCTTCTTCAATTGGCTCCAGTAATGATGTAGTTATCGGGCTAAAAAAACTTGACATTGGAGATTTTGCCCCATTATTTATTAAAACACCAAAGGTCAATGGTTTGATGAGTGGTGATATCCGTATAAATGATCCCTTCGGCAAAATGGCGATTGAATTCAATACAAGAACCGAAGAGTTTCATTTCGAAAACGATTCAGTAGGAGTATTATCCGCCACAGGAGAATATCTTGCAGGCCCGGGAAGTTTAAGCGTACAGGCGATTTCAGATAATAAGCTGTATAATTTTTCAGGAGATTTCAGGTACCGCCCCAGGGATTCCACCGGCAATCAGCTTGATGGATCCATCGTTCTTAATAATTCCGGAATACACGTGCTTGAAAAATATCTTGGAAATATTTTTAGTGACATTTCAGGAAGAGCAACTGGAAAATTAAATATCTCGGGTACGTCAGTTGATACAAAACTTACAGGGCGCATAAGACTTGATAGTACCTCTATGACTGTCATCTATACTCAATGCAGGTATATTATAGACGACAATACTATTATAACTTTTAACCCGGATGAAATAGACTTCGGAACAATGAAAATCAGGGATACACTTAAAAATACCGCTACCGTCAGCGGGAAATTATATCATAGCTTCTTTGATAATTTTTTCTTTAATGACCTGCATCTGAAAACTGATGACAGGGGCAACGCTCCGGCGAGATTTGTTTTATTGAATACTACCGCAAAAGATAATAAACAGTTCTATGGGAATCTTATCGGCGAAGCAGAACTATCGCTTAATGGCTTTGTTACCGATATGAAAATGAATATCAGGGGCGAGCCTACTGACAGCAGCCATATTTATCTGCCTACGGGCGAAACTGCAGAGACGGGTTCGCTTGACTACATTGAGTTCATAAAATTCGGCCATGAAATGAAAGCTGACTTGTCCTCAAGGGTCAATTCAAATATTAAAGTAGATATGGAAATTACAGCCAACCCGTATGCAAAAATTGATGTAATACTTGATGAAACGACGGGCGATGTAATAAAAGCCCAGGGAAGTGGCAAACTCAATATTACTGCTGGAACAAGAGACCCACTTACCATAAGAGGAAGATATGACGTAGAAGAAGGGGAGTACACTTTTAATTTTCAAACGTTTTTAAAAACGCCATTTACCCTGGAGCAGGGATATATTGAGTGGCAGGGTGACCCATACCTTGCCAATCTTAATATTGATGCTGTTTATAGAGCTCAACAGGTAGACTTAAGTAATATACCCACCAGTACAGGAACAAGAAATATCAAAGGTGATGTAGATATTATTTTCAAACTGAGAGGCACGTTAAAAGATCCAAGCCCACGATTTGAATTCCAGTTTCCTTTTGATAATCCTCTAAAATCTGATCCTATTGCTGATGAATACCTAAAGACTTTCCTGGCCGATCAGAATGAACTTAATAAACAAGTTACCTCTTTACTTTTGTTCAACACCTTTATGAGTGGCTCGCAAAGTTTAATAAGCGGAAATACCACAAGTAGCCTGGTAGCAAGAAGTGTGGGGCAATTATTATCAACTACACTTTCCTCTTCCCTGAACAACTGGTTGCAGCAACTGCTGAATACCAATTCTGTAAATCTTTACACTAATGTAAACACATCAGACCTCAATTTCCAAAAGGGTGCAACTGAAAAACAAATTCAAAACATCGGAAATTTTGGATTAAGAACATCCTTTCTGAAAAACAGGCTGCTCGTAAAATTTGGCGGTAACGTAGACGTAAGATCGAGGCAGGCGACAACTTCCAATTCAAATATCCTTTTTACTCCTGATGTGTCGTTTGAATACCTGATTTCTCCTGATGGTAGATTCCGTGTGATTGGATTTAACAGGAGTGATGCAGAGCCTGGTGATATTTCAGGTATCACACGCCGCAACCGAACAGGTATCCAGCTTTCATACAGGAAAGAATTCGATACCTTCACCGAATTTTTTCTAAATGAAAAACGAAGAAACAGGGAAATCGTTTCGGATACTACCTCGCAGAATTGAGAATCCGCTTAAATTTTCCCGGTTTGTAAAATTTTATGCCCCAGCTTATCTCTCTTTGTAGTAAGATATTTTTCGTTGTGAGAATTTGGCTCAATTTCAATCGGAACAGTATCAACAATTTCAAGACCGTAACCTAAAAGCCCTGCTCGTTTTTTAGGGTTGTTGCTAATGAGCTTTATTTTTGAAACGCCGAGTTCTCTTAAAATTTGAGCTCCCACGCCATAATCTCTTTCATCCATACCAAAACCTAATTCGAGGTTGGCTTCCACAGTGTCTCTTCCCTCTTCCTGCAATTTATATGCTCTTAGTTTATTTAGCAATCCTATACCACGGCCTTCCTGGTTCATATATAAAACAACACCCTTCCCCTCAGCTTCTACCATTTTCATTGCGGTGTGCAATTGGTCTCCACAATCGCAACGAAGCGAGCCCAAAATGTCGCCCGTCATGCAGCTTGAATGTACTCTTACAAGAACAGCTTCATTCTTTTTCCAACTTCCTTTTTTTAGTGCCATATGTTCTTCGCCTGTATTTAATTGCTTAAACGCTACTAATTCAAAAGTTCCATATTTTGTGGGAAGTTGTACTCTTACGTCTTCTTTTATTAGTGTTTCTTTTTTAAGCCTGTATTCAATCAGGTCTTTTATGGAAATGATTTTTAGATCGTGTTTTTTAGCAATTATCTTAAGCTCAGGCAATCGTGCCATTGTTCCATCTTCGTTCATAATCTCAACAAGAATACCTGCCTCACCATGTCCGGCAAGCTTTGCAAGATCTATTGTCGCTTCAGTATGGCCCGTTCTTCTTAGTACCCCGCCATTCTTTGCACGTAACGGAAAAATATGGCCGGGTCTTGCCAGATCTTCGGGTTTTGTAGCAGGATTTATTAATGCCTGAACAGTTTTTGCACGGTCATGTGCTGAAATTCCGGTGGTACAGCCATTTCCCAATAGATCAACACTTACTGTAAACGGAGTTCCATGCAAGGCGGTATTCTTATTTACCATCAACCCGAGTTCAAGTTTGTCGCATCTCTTTTCAGAAAGCGGTACGCAAATTAGCCCACGCCCATGTTTGCTCATAAAATTAATGATTTCGGGCGTAGCATTTTTTGCTGAAGTAATAAAGTCGCCTTCGTTTTCCCTTTCTTCATCGTCTACAACGATTATTAGTTTACCCTTTTTAATATCATCTATAGCCGCTTCTATTTTATCTAACATATAAAAATTTATTTGCAAAGATAGTTCATGTGAAAATGCTACGAGTGAAAGTTTCCTAATTTGACGGGCCAAAAAATAGATTTTATTATGAGCGTTTTACGGTGTGTTTGAAGAAATTAGATGCATCAATTCTAAACACCACTACGCCACTTCTTAATATTTTCTTAATACAAAGTATGCAGCAAATTGCATTTTAAACGTGCCCTTAAGTTGTTAATAAATGTTAATCTCTAATTAAGGATTATTTACTTCCTTTGCCAAAAAATGAAACTATCATGAATTTGAAACGAATTTTATTTTTATTGGTTGCTTTATTTTTCTCAACTTTTTTGTTAAAAGCCCAGGTTACAACAAGTAGCATAACGGGCTTTGTAAAATCTGATGGCGGGGCACCACTCGACGGAGCTACCGTTACTGCTATTCACCAACCTTCTGGTACAAAGTATGTGACTCTCACAAAGAAAGACGGAAATTTTACGATCCCTAATACCAGGATTGGTGGACCTTATCAATTAACTGTGGAATATGTCGGTTATAATCCGGAGACGGTCAATGATATATCGCTGAATCTCGGACAGCCATTTTCAGCGGATATTATCCTCACCTCCAAATCAACCGTACTAAAAGAAGTGACGATTACTGCAGGCACTGGTGTTGGGAAAATTAAGACAGGTGCGAGTACGGTTTTCGATAAAAGACAAATTGCTACGCTTCCATCTTTAACAAGAAGCATAACAGATTTTACAAGACTTACTCCACAGGCAAGCAGTGGTAATAGTTTTGCGGGCAGAGACGGAAGATTTAATAACCTACAGATAGATGGGGCAAACCTGAATAATAATTTTGGGTTAAGCACCGATCCGCTACCGGGTGGAGGCGCCAGCCCTATTTCCATAGAATCGTTTGACGAAATTTCTGTGAATATTGCTCCCTACGATGTAAGGCAATCGGGTTTTACCGGGGCGGGATTAAATGTCCTTACTAAAAGTGGCACTAATACGTTTCATGGATCTGCCTATGGATTTTATCGTGACCAAAGTTTTAACGGCACGCACGCAGGTAAAGTAGATCTTACTGCCACGCCGCAAAAAAATAAAATATATGGAGCAACTCTCGGAGGGCCTATCATAAAAAATAAATTATTCTTTTTTGTAAATGCAGAGTGGGAAAATGCTTCTCAGCCTAATCCAAATACCTATATTCCTACAGGCTCCTCTGCTGCAGGAACGGTATCTGCTGCGCCCAGGGACTCATTAGATAAATTCAGGGATATCTTAAAAACCAGGTACAATTATGATGCAGGCGGATACGATAATCGACCGAACTTTGTAACAAAGAATCGAAAGCTCCTTGGTAAAATAGATTGGAATATCAGCGACAAACAAAAATTGGTATTGAAATACAGTGATTTTAAAGGGTCTGATCAATCTCCCTTAAATGGAAGTAGCGTACCAAATGGTGGAGGTTTTATTATAACAGATCCCACAACAGGCATGTCCGGAAGCCCATTGTCAAGACTGCCAAATAACAGGAACAGTACTGAATCTATCGGATTTTCAAATTCCGATTATGCGACTGATCATATTGTTCAATCTGGTACCCTGGAACTAAACAGTAATTTTAACAGCCGGGTTTCTAACCAGCTATTACTTGCCTACACTCATATAGATGATGTGAGAAACAGTCCGGGCGGAATTTTTCCTACTATAGAAATATTTAATGCTGATGGAACTGTAAACGGGGTAACTAAAGGGCGGAATTACATGAGTGCCGGAACAGATCCTTTCACCAGAAACAACGAAGTAGTAAATAACATTGCCACCCTCACCGATAACTTTACTTATTCCGCAGGAAGGCATTCGCTCACCGCGGGAATTTCTTATGAGTACCAAAAAGTGGGAAACGCCTTCATGCAGGGTTCAGAAAGCTATTATATCTATAATACCCTGGATGAATTTGTGAGAGATGCACCACCCGCTTTTTTTGCATATACATATTCATTGGTACCGGGAGAACCAAAGGTATTTTCCGCAGATTTAAAGCTTGGCCAGTTAGGTGTATATGCCCAGGATGAGTATACCATAAATCAAAACTTTAAATTAACTTATGGCATAAGAGGAGATATTCCAACTTATTTAAAACAACCTATTGACAATCCTGCAATTGATGCTTACCAATTTCCTGACACAGATGGGAAATTAGCGAATTATAACACCGGTAAATGGCCAAAAGCAAAATTACTTTTATCTCCACGGGTTGGTTTCAGGTGGAAGGTTCCGGATGCAGAAGGTTTGATTATCCGTGGAGGAACAGGAGTATTTACCGGGAAAATACCGTTTGTGTTCTTAACTAATTTACCAAGCAATAGTGGGGTATATCAAACCGGGGCTGTAGTAACATCGCAGGCAGATTTGGCGAGCTATACTTTTAATCCTGACCCCGATGCTTATTTGTCAAAGTTTCCGTCAACGATTACTCCAACCGCACCAAGAACGTTTGTACTGATAGATCCTAATTTTAAATTTCCCCAGGTGTTTAGAACCAATCTTGGTATAGATAAACAGCTAGGTAATGGATTTAATGCAACCATCGATCTTCTTTATACAAAAGATATCAATGCGGTAAAAATGCGCAACGTAAATCTTAAAGAACCGAATGCGGTTTTAACCGGGTTGGATACAAGGAAATATTTCGCTACTTCGGGTGATAGGTTAATTTACCCTGAGTTGGGCGAAGATGTAGTTTTAGAAAATACAAAAAAAGGATATTCATTTTCCGCCACCGCACAGTTGTCGAAAGCGTTTTCTAAAGGATTTTTTGGCTCTATCGCCTATACATATACGTTAGCAACCGAGATCAGTCCTAATCCTGGCTCAAGAGCGACGTCAGCATGGGAATCGATTGCAAATGTCGGCACCCCCAATGATGAAGAATTGTATAGTTCATCTTACGCAATTCCACATCGTATAGTAGGTAATTTATCTTACAGGCTTGAGTATGCCAAGCATTTTGCCAGCACGCTTTCACTATTTTACGAAGGAACTTCGCAGTTTAACTACTCCTTTGTGGTCGGTGGAGATATTAATAATGACGGCAACGGAAGCTCTGATCTGATGTATATTTATGCAAAAGGCTCTGACGTACCATTTGTAGATGTACCGGGCAAATATACAATTGCTGAGCAGGAGGCCGCTTATGATAAATTAGTAAGTAATTCCCGTTACCTCCGTAAGCATAAAGGCCAATATGCTGAAAGAAACTCCGCACTGGGTCCTTGGTACAATCGTATTGATGCAAGATTTTTGCAGGACTTTTATGTTATGACAGGAAATACAAGACATACTTTACAATTCACACTTGATATAATTAATCTTCCCAATTTACTGAACAGAGATTGGGGAATAAGAGATCAAACAACAGTCATTAATCCTTTGGCATTTAAATCAGGAACTGTTGGTGATCCAAAATTTACGTTAGCGGAATATACTAACGACGCGGGAACAAAAGTATTGGTTGACAAACCATTCCAAAAAATAAAGGCATTTAGCACTACCTGGGGAATGCAACTTGGATTAAGATATATATTTTAATCATTTTAGTTGAAAAGAAAAAAGCGCTCTTGAAAACAAGGGCGTTTTTCATTTAACAAAAGCGTGGAATTATTGTTAGAAGATTTCTTGTCAATTAAATTACTCAGGATTATTCGGGAATGTTCTAGAATCCTTAACGGCGTCTTATTTAAAAAATATTTGTTAGATTTCATAAAAATTAAAAAAAATGGATGCAAAAATTGGTATTACACAAAAAAACCGGCTGGCAGTAGCCTCGCAACTTTCTAAATTATTAGCTGACGAATTTGTTTTGTATACAAAAACAAGAAATGCACATTGGAATGTTGAAGGAAATGATTTCCATGCAATGCATTTGTTCTTTGAATCGCAATACGAGCAGTTAGATGAAATTATGGATAGCGTTGCTGAGCGTATCCGTACAATAGGGCATTATTCCCCAGCAACTTTAAAAAATTTCTTAAAGCTCACACATCTTTCAGAAATGATTGAAAGCAGGAATGATAGCCTCGATTTTATCAGGGAATTATTAAGTGACCATGAAAGTATAATTGAATTTATCAGGGGTAATATTAATCCATTTGCAGATACTTATAAAGATGCCGGTACCAGTGACTATATCACCGGCTTAATGGAAACCCACGAGAAAATGGCCTGGATGCTGCGGGCTCACCTTGCCTGATGAGTCTTTATTAAATTACTTTGTTCAGCACTAAATTAATATTTTATGCCGCAAGACCTTGTCGTGTCCGAATCGATTGAAATCAAGGCATCACATTCACTTACGGGAATGAAAGACTTTCTTGAGCAAATAAGAAAAATAATTGAAAAGGAATAAATTCAATTTCATAAGTAGCCACTTTCGTTAAATGGATAAGCTAAGTTCTCAATCACGTCTCAACTTCTTATTCAAACCGGTAGATAACAGTGCGCTTATTGTTTTTAGAATAATTTTTGGTGGGCTTTTATTTTATCATATTCTTTCTTTCTTTTTTAAAGGTATCATATATGAAAATTACATAGAGCCTCCTTTCACATTTAATTTTATAGGGTTTGATTTTTTACAACCGTTGCCGGGAAACGGAATGTATTTTTATTTTGGATTAATGACATTACTGGCGTTGATGATATTGCTCGGAGCGTGGTACCGTTTATCAATTGTTTCCTTTACAATTTTGTGGGCCGGAATTTACCTGATGCAAAAATCAGATTACAATAATCATTACTACCTGGTCTTATTAATAAGTTTTCTGATGGTTTTTATGCCCGCGAATCGTTATTATTCAGTAGATGTAAAAAGAAAAGCCGTAGCCGAAAAACTTTGGTGTCACCAATGGACTCCATTCATATTTATGGCACAAATTGCTGTGGTTTATTTTTTTGCCGCAACCAGCAAATTGTCGGCTGATTGGTTCTCCGGAAAATTTATCGCCATACAGTTTTCACGATTGAGTATGCATCATATTGTGGGGGTTATTTACAGTCAAAAATGGTTTCAGCTATTAGTTTGCTATGGCGGCTTTTTTTTCGACCTGTTAATAGTTCCTCTATTGCTTTGGAAAAGGACGAGATATTATGCATTTTTATTTTCATGCCTGTTTCACCTTTTTAATTCATTCACGTTTAACATTGGCATTTTTCCATATCTCTCAATTGCATTAAACTTGTTTTTTTTAGATCCGGAAATAATACGAAGCTTCTTTCTAAAAAAGAAACCTCCATTTATTCAAAGCGATACAGATTATGTTAGCACATCTATAAAAAGAAAATATATAATTTATGCTTTGACTGTTTACCTCGCGGTACAAATTATTCTGCCCATACGGCCTTTATTTTTTCCGGGAAATGTTTTTTGGACCGAAGAGGGCTATAGAATGAGTTGGAAAATGATGTTGCGTTCAAAAAATGGTAAAATTTATTTTAAAGTAATTGATCCTGTTTCAGGAAAAAAATGGAATATAGATCCTTTAAAAACATTTAAGCCGCCACATGTAATGTGGTTGGCGATCTCTCCTGATATCACCTGGCAATATGCACAGCATATAAAAAATGATTTTGCAAAAAAGGGGGTTAATCATGTAGAAGTTTATGCGATTGATTCTGTAAGCTTAAACAGAAGCCCTTATAAGCCACTAATTAACCCAACTGTTGACCTGGCTTCGGTTAAATGGCATCCCTTTAGTCATTCCGAGTGGATAATACCTTTCAAAGAAGACAATCAATAGTTCTTCTCTTTTGACTGATAAGGATTCTGTAATCTTTAAATCCGCAAGGTTACTTAATTAACTTTATTGATTTTCTTTCATCTCCGGATATAGCTTCCAAAATGTACATGCCTTTTTGCAACACGACTGGAAGTGTAACCTGGCCATTAATATTTGATAAATATTTTGTATAAAGTATTCTCCCATTCATGTCATGAATATAAAGTTCCACATTTCCATTTGTGCCACTTAAAAGCAACTTTACATTTTCCATTACAGGATTGGAAAGCAATTGTACGTTCCATTGTTTAGCTCCATCCAACTTTAAAGCAACCACATTTGATGTCAAAGATTTTCCATCAATATCTGTCTCAACAAGCCTGTAATACACAAAATTTTTACCACTGTTTGCAATTCCTGCATCGGTGAAAGAGTAGTTATGCCTGCTATATGAGGTTCCCAAAGCTTTTACTATTCCAATATGTTCAAATTGTCTTGCATCATAACTTCTTTGCACAATGAAATTTTTAGTATTTAGTTCCTGTGAGGTGCTCCATGCTAACAGAGCATCATTGCCTTTTCGCACCACCGTAAAATCCGTTAACTTAAGTGGCAGTGCTACAAAATTACCATCTACAGTGTATAGATCTGTTTGTGTAGCATTATCTCCTTCAGTCGCTTCAAACAAAATTTTGCCATTTAAGACAAAAATGTCAAGAACAGGACTGGCATCATCCGTTCCCGGGTTAAGATCTTGCACCAACGTGGTTCCTGCTGTTGTGCCGTCGCTTCTCCATAGTTCCAGGCCATTTGAAGCAGTGGTAGCGGGAAAGAAGAATTCGGTTGTCGTATAAAGATAAGGCCCGCCGGTAACCGGATCGCTGTCAGCTGTCCCAGGATTAATATCTTTAACGAGATGAGTGTGTGCCGCGGTGCCATCAACCCCATCCGATATCCACAGTTCTGTACCTTCTGCCGTTGTCCCTGCCCTGAAGAAAAATTTATCTCCCTGGAAAAGAGGTTGAGTAAGAGATCCACTTGTAAAAGTAAATGGTGTAAAAATAAAAGGTACATCAGTTGGCATGGCAGGAGAAAACGCTTTAAATAGGGTAGTTCCTCCCGGTGTTCCATCTGATTCCCAAAGCTCCGAGCGACCGGCAAGATCTGACACCGGAAAAATAAATTTACCAGGCAAGTTAATTGAATTTGCCAGTAGAATAAATGGTAAAGGATAAGATGTGCTTTGAACTATATTTTTTACAAGAAACGTATTTGCTGTGGTTCCGTCAGTGCTCCAGACTTCTCCCGCACTTGTTCCATCATATGCATTAAAATAAGCATGATTGTTAAAAATATGAAAGCCCGAAAAAACAGGATAACTAAGCCCTAATCCCGGAACTAATTCAATAAATATTTTCGTTGAGCTATCTGTTCCCGGATTAATATCCTTAAGGATTGTAGTTCCGCCCGGCGTGCCATCTGTCTTCCATATTTCGTCGCCATGAGTTGCGTCGGTAGCCTCAAATAAAACGACATTATTGAATTTCGTAAAAGACCGGGCATTGGAAGAGTCGGTGCCTGTATTAATGTCCTTTAGTAAAACTGTTCCTGCGCTCGTGCCGTCCGATGTCCACAATTCTACACCTGATGAAGGCGTGCGAGCCATGAACAAAAGGTAAGTTCCTGAAGAAAAAAGTTCATAACTCTCAGGATAGTTACTTCCGCCACTACCTGACACAATATCTTTTACAAGCGTGGTACCTGCAGTTGTTCCATTGGTTCTCCATAGTTCACGACCCTCTGCCACTGTTTCCGCAGTAAAATATAAAAAGCTGCCTAAAAAGGCTATATCATGATCAATTGAAGAACCGGTGGCTCCCGGATTAATATCTTTAACAAGAGTTGTACCGGCAGGAGTGCCGTCAGTTCTCCAGAGTTCATTGCCTTCACCTGGTGTTTCGGCTGTAAAATAAATAATGCCGTTTTGAGTTGCCAGGTATTTGGGATTGGAACTCGTTACACCCGGATTAATATCTTTCACTAACATCGTTCCTGCCGGTGTTCCGTCCGTTATGTATACTTCTGTATTTGTTATTGTTGTAGAACCTGCAAAAATATATTTGCCATCCAAAAATGTTAAGCTCCCGATACCATCAACAAATTTAATACTCGTTGACAACTGGATTGTGCCCGCTAACGTGCCGTCAGTAACCCAAAGCGTCTGATCAGTCCCGGAAACAAAAATTTGCTTCGTATTACTGAGCGGGTAATCAAATTGCAAACTGTTATTATTATTAATTTGTGTAACCTGAGCTTCCATGCCTAAAGCAAAAATCAATGTACAAGCGGAAAACAGTAATTTTTTTTTCATGGCTTATTGTTTTGATGTGGAGTGATAAACTTACCTTATTGAGTTTGTTAGAATAAATTTCAATCTTAATTTTTTACTCAAAACCTTTGGGTGTATGAGTTGTAAAAATTCATTAATGAACTGAAGGAAACAGCAGATGAGTTTTTCCTAAAATTACTGGCTATGGCTTCTCAATGATATTGAAGAAAATAGGCGCTTATGCTTGGTTTCAAAGGATATGTATAAAAACAAGTAGGAACCTGTTAAACGCTCGAATCGCTAATCTTTTTCAAGGAATAGCTTTCATTACATAAAGTTCTGTTTTATTTTAAATTTCCCGAAAAAAATCAGATTTAATTTTTTTTAAATATAAATTTATCCACAACCGGATAACTGCCACAAAAAGCTGTCTCAATATTTTATTTCTTCTTTTGAAATGCTTGCATAGATTTACCAACTAATTATGAAAGGGAGAAATAAATTTTTAACGATACTTGTTCTCGGGCTTTTATCAGCCATTGGCCCTTTTTCTATAGACATGTATTTGCCGGGTTTTCCCGGCATTGCAAAAGATCTTCATACTACCGTTGCTCACATTTCCCTTTCTTTATCGAGTTTTTTTATAGGCATTGCTTTTGGACAATTGTTATATGGACCACTTCTGGACCGGTATGGCAGAAAGAAACCCTTATATATTGGTATGATAGGATACTTGCTTGCATCTGTTGGTTGTTCTTTGTGTCGCACTGCGGATGCACTTATTGCTATACGTCTTTTACAGGCATTAGGGGGTTGTGTAGGTATGGTAGCAGCGAGAGCAATGGTGAGGGATCTATTTCCCGTTGAAGAGAATGCAAAAATATTTTCATTACTAATGCTCGTTGTTGCAGTTTCACCAATAATTGCCCCTACGCTTGGTGGTTATGTTACCGCCGCATTTGGATGGCAATCTATTTTTATCGTGCTCGCCGGTATCGCCGCTATTACTCTTGTTGCTATATATATTACCTTGCCCCAAGGCAGGCCACCCGATCTTACAGTATCGCTGCAACCAAAACCAATAGTGAGCAGCTTTTTGCAAATTTTTAAAGTACCGCAATTTTATACATATGCATTTACGGGTTCTATTGCAGCCGCCGGTCTTTATGCTTATATAGCTGGTTCTCCACATGTATTCATGGAGATATTTAAAGTTAATGCAAAACAATACGGATGGATATTTGCAATTATAGCCATGGGGCTCATAACTTCAAGTCAAATAAATACTCTATTGCTCAGGAAATTTACAAGTGAACAAATAATCCGGGTTGCATTATTTTGCCAGGCTGTTGCAGGAATATTACTATTTTTCGGAAGCTACTATAACCTACTGGGATTATTCTCTACTATTTTTCTGATCTTGATTTTTTTGAGTTGCCAGGGTTTTACCTTTCCTAACTCTTCAGCATTATCGATGGCTCCTTTTACCAGGAATGCAGGATCTGCCTCTGCGTTAATGGGAGCGATTCAATTGGGGATTGGAGCCTTCACCTCTGCGATGGTGAGCCTGTTACACAACAATACCGCATTACCTATGGCCGGAGTAATGGCATGTTGTGCCATTACCGGTTTTACGGTGTTAATATTGGGAAGCAGGGCTATAGTAAAAGCGTCAGTAACGAAAGTGCAGGAGGAAAGTGCGGAAATGATGATTACATCATAGCAACACAATCCATCTAACCAGTCCGGTTATCGATTTTAAAAATATGTTCTAGTGTGATTAACTCTTTTTCGAGCCTTTCTTTGGCCCCGGCTTTGATCCTTTTTTAGGTCCTGGCTTGCCAGACTTTGAACTGGTTTTTGAAGTCGATTTTTTAGATGAAGATTTTGACGAACTTTTCTTTGGAACCCTGGCGCCTTCTTTTCTTGCTTCTGAAAGACCGATTGCAATTGCCTGCTTGCGGCTTTTTACTTTTTTGTTGCTTCTACCGCTCTTAAGTTTGCCTTCATGCATTTCATGCATGGCTCTTTCAACTTTTTTGCCTGCTCCTTTTGAATACTTTGCCATCGTTTTGAATTTTAGGGTCAATAATAAAATTCATATAGTAATTTTTATGCCAAAAAATTACATGAATACTCAGGCAGCATCGAGTTCATTAATTTCTTTTTTGTATTGAACAGGAAGGATCAGAGATTTTATTGCATTATCAAGCTTAAGCAGGCGGCTAAATTTATAAAACGGCAATATGGGAGTAAGAAAAGAAAACTTTCTCAAACGCAACAAACGGCGAACTCTTTCAGGCACTACCAGTATTTGACCTTCAATTAAAATACGATATCGAAACGCACCAAGATGTTTTTTATATTGTTTGTAAAGATCGGTCGTGTAATCACTTTTCTGCAAATCCATTTCTAAATCATGTTCTCTTACAGTGAGCCATTCATGATAGGTATTTGGCAGACCCTGCAAATTCATTCTGTTACCAAATCTTAAAAAAACATCGAACACTTCTTCTTTTTCGTCGGCAGAAAGTTTGCGTTCAAGCACTTCAAATGATGCAATTGTATAATGAATTAACATAAATAATACATCGCGATATGCCCAGTCAGGTATAGATGTCCCTCTTTTATTTTCCACACCTTTATGAATAGATGTAATGCTATCAATTGTCTTCATGGCTTCGTCATAGTCCGAAAAAATAATTCTTCTCGAGTAGCTGACTGTTGAAAATAATCTTCCCAAAGGATCTGCCGGAAGCCTTCCGGTAAAATACAACCAGTCAACTGCTTTATTTAAAGCAAATTCAGCCGCTGCGCCCGCAAAGATGAGAAGCACTGTATCACTTTTTCCCCATATTTGACGCGTTATGGAATTCTTTTCGACAAAATGGTTCATGACAATATGTAATTTATTACCAAAAATTTGTACCTGGGCTTATTGAATATATTTCCTTTGTATTTTACTTAAAGAAATAAAATGAAAGAGGCTACAACAGCCGCCTGAAAACATTTATGATGATTGTTATGACGACACTAATAACAATCATTGTTACAACAGGAAAGTAAAAACGATAGTTCTCCCTTTCAATTCTAATATCTCCCGGAAGCTTTCCAAACCATTTGAAATAGTCATGAAAGAAATAAATAAATACTCCTGCAATTACAATTACTACCCCACCGGCGATAATATATTTTCCCGTTTGCTGATCCATCTACGCAAAATTATACTGATATAAATCAAGAAAAGAAATTACTGCTTTTTATTTTCCTTTTGTATATATCCGGTGAATGAAATAGGATCACGGGAAGTATTTATGACATTAAGATTTGCGGTGCCATTTGAAAAAATAGTAAAGGAATATTGCTGAATCGTTGTATTATCTTTTGGCCTTATTACAATATCCCACCCGCTTTTTTTATGTTGGGTAACTGTATAAGAGAAATCAGTCGAGGTAAAATTAAGCGGCGATTCAGTTTCATTAATGGTAGCAGTATAAGCTCTTCCAAAAAAGGGAAGATAACTTATTAAAGTATCATTGGACACTCTTACATTGTAAATCGTGGTAAGATTGCGAAAACGGCCTCTCAAAGGTGTAACCGTTTGGGCAATGAAATTAAAATGTTTCGATTCGGCCATATTTTTAAAGGCGAGATTATCCGCATCATTTTTACTCCCTGAATTTGTTTGCGCCATTGAACATTGTGAAAAAGATATGAACGCAATAAATGTTATAAAAATGCTTAAATATTTCGTGTGTTTCATTTGTACAGTTTTTGATAACATGCACAAAAATTACACCGTGAATAATTATGAAAATGTGAAAGATAGAAAATGCTCTTATAAAAATTTGCTGACAGACGATAACTGTCAAAGATAAATTCCTGTTATTAGAAACAATGCGCACAACAGGAAAAGCATAATCATCAGCGGATAAATAAATTTCCACCATGCCTTCAGGCTTACATGTGCAAGAGCAAGCGAGGGCAATATTAAACCCGTAGGCGTCATAAAACCCATGATACCCATTCCAAATAAATAAGCATTCACAATTTCTCTTCCCGGTACGTTTACGATTACAGCCAATCCTCCGATGATAGGCATAGTTAACACCGCCATACCCGAAGAAGAAGAGATAAATAAGGTGAACACCATGTACAATACCAGCAATACCACAATAAAAAAGGCAGATGGCATGCTTTTGACTAACTCTGCTGAATAAAATAAAATGGAATCACTTATATGGCCATTATTTAAAACAAGCGAAACACCCCTGGCAACGCCTACAATAAAAGCTACAGATAATAAACTTTCGGCGCCTTTAATAAATTGATCGAGAAATTTTTTTTCATTGACGCTCTGTATTAGGGCAACGAGAATAGCCGAAGCCAAAAACAATGCAGACATTTCCATGAGCCACCAGTCAAACCATACAACTCCTGATATCATAGTTAAAAATGTTGCAAGAAAAAGAGTAAGGAGTAGTTTTGTTTTTGCTGAAAGTGGTTCGATATTTTCCACTTCGCTGCTGATTTTTTCGTATGGGGAAACCACCAGGCCGTCAACTTTATAAACAATAGATTTGGATGGATCTTTTTTTATTTTTTGAGCATAACGTACCAAATACCAAATTGTAAGGGTGGTTGAAATAAAAAACATTATAATTCTTTCACTAAGTCCGTCAGCCCAGTTGATACCCGCGGCATTAGATGCTATAATTGCCGAAAATGGATTGCTAAAAGAAGACAATGTGCCCAACTGGGTTCCCCCAAAAATTACAGCAAGCGGCACAAGCAAATCGTAACCTGCCGCCAGGAAGAGAGGAACCATTACAGGATAAAATACTAAAGCCTCTTCGGCCATTCCATAAGATGAGCCGGCAAATGAAAATAAAAAAGTGAGAATAATTATCAGCCATGCTTCCCGCCCCTTCATCCTATATGAGAGGGCCGTAAGTCCCTTGACCATCGCTCCTGTTTCATGAAATACATTCATAAAACCTCCTATAACCAAAATAAATAAAATGATATCGATAGAATCAATTATGCCCCTTAACGGAGCCTCAAGAATGTCAATTAATCCCTGCCCATTTCCTGGTAGCTTATGAAAGGTTCCTGGTATGGCAACAGGTTTTTTGATTCCTCCCGACTCAAATTTTTCCGGAGCAATATGGATTTGCAGGCTGTCGAGTGTATGTTTAGTGAAGGGAAGATTAACCTGGCTGGTATCGGTGTTCTTAATAAAAAGCTTGTCAGAGTAAGAGAGCGTATCGTAACGACCTGCAGGAACCAACCACGTCGCTATTGCTGCGACAATGATTACGATCATTAGGATTGTAATAGGAGAGGAAAGTTTTCCTTTTTTTGCCATACAGTGCTCAATAATTAGTCAATGTAATATTTTTGTGAATAGGGTTAGAGGTTTTTACCAAAATAATTTTAATAATTGGATCGGATGTTGTTAAAAAATTGGCGCTTTGGATCGAAATCGATGACAGTAATCGTTGACAAAAGAGAACTATATGAAACTAATCTTAAGATGTTTAGCATGCGGTTGAATAATAATCTTCTCCCCAGGGTGTAGCCAAACACGAAAGAGTACTTTAACCAAAAAGACTTCGGGTAGCAATGTAAGCCTTAATGAGACCCACTGGAAACTTATAGAATTAATGGGGCACCCGGTTTCAATTACTTCAACAGACGGTAAAGAAGTTCACATAAAATTTATACAGGAAGGAAATAAAGTGGAAGGTTTTGGAGGTTGTAATGGTTTTGGCGGAAATTATGATACAAAAAACAATTTCAATATTTCGATTACAAATATCATAAGTACGATGATAGCCTGTCCCCAGCTTGAGACCGAAAACGAATTATTTAATGTTTTAGAAACAGCAGACAATTTTTACATTCATGGAGATACGCTCTTGTTAAGCAAAGCAAAAATGGCAACTATGGCAAAGTTCGTGGCGGGACATTCTTAGTTATTTTATCAAGATTTATAGCGAAGGAACATACAGAATAAAGGCCGTAAGGCCCCTAGCTTTTAAAAGTGCAGATTATTTTGATACATTTTCCTCTACATTTTTTAGCTGTTATTTGGTCGGATCAGTCGTGATGGCTCCAGCTCCATAGTCGTTCTTTTTGTATGTATTGTACATTTTAGAACTGCTTCCTAATCTCGTATCACGATACATTGGCTTTTTATTATTTTTTCGGGTATCTGGTTTATTTCTAAAGGAAATTTTATTGTGACTTGCAGTATTCTTAAATAAGCTGTCTGTATGATATTGTAGAGTATGGGTTGTATCCTGCGAAAAAGCTGTAAAAGAAATAAAGACAGAACAACTCAATAATATTATTTTATTTTTCATAATCCTCAAGGTTTATGAAAATAATGTCATAAATATTATGCCAGTCTCCTTCCAAAGTCAGAAGACTTGCCTCTTAAAATTTCATTGAAAAGATTGAAAAATCTCCAGAAGGCCGCTCCAGTGTTCGTTTAAAAAGCAACCTGGTAATAATATTGTAATTTTTTTAAATATAAAATATCGTTTATTTTATTTTAAATTACAGATAATTTTTTCTAAGTTTGTTTTTACTTGCATTCCTTTCGATTCAATCCTTTTCCTTAGAAATCGTCCCTTTCCTTTTATCCCGCGGTTACCTTCAATAGTAATCCTGAAGAACTACACCCATTCATCCTTAGATCTTCTTTTTTTTACATTACATCAAAATACTTTTTTATGAAAAAGAAATTTACCTTTTGCACAAGAATGTTTGCAATTAGTTCTTTAATTCTTTCTGCACTAATTGTTGATTCAATCACAACAAAAAGCTTTGCTCAAATAGGCTGTAACAACGAAACAGTCCTATTCCTGGAAACGTTTGGAACAGGAACAACCGCCACCAGCAGCCCTGATATTTTAACGTCAGGCCTCACCTACCAGGAAACCGGTACACTAACGAGTGAAGGTGTTTACCGGATTATTAATAATACTCAGCAAAAACCTGAATGGCAGGCATCGGAAGATCATACCGCCGGGGATGTTGATGGTAAAATGCTGGTCGCCAATGGACAGGCTGAAACTTATTACAGCCACCAGATTGATCGCCTGGAAGGGTTTGTACCCGGAACCTATACAGCAAGCCTTTTTTTAATGAATGTAAATACATTAGGTACCTGCGGCGTAGATGCCTTACTTCCCAATATTACGTTTAGAGTTGAATATTTATCGCAGGCCAATATATGGGAACCGTTGAGCGGTTCTCCGTATTCAGCCGATCCGGTTGTTCAGACCGTAGATCCGGTCTGGATAGGACTGGGATCTTCTTTTACTTTACCGTCCACCGGTGCCTTTTCCGTAACAAGCATAAGGCTTGTTTTAACTGATGGAACTATCGGAGGTTGCGGCAACGATTTTGCGATGGACGACGTAAAATTTTCTTTGTGTCCTGAAGGTGGCCCGTTGCCTGTTGAATTTCTAAATATTAGTGCACGCCAAAAAGGTAGCGGTGTAAGCGTTGAATGGTCTACTTCACAGGAATTGAACAGTAAATATTTTGCTATTGAAAAAAGCGCTGATGGTAATTCCAACTGGAAAGTGATAGCATCCATAAATGCCGCCGGCAATAGCTCTATAGTAAAAAATTACAACGCATACGATCCAATGCCATTTAAGGGCGCGAACTACTATCGTATTAAGCAAGTTGATAAAGACGGTAATTTTAAATATTCCAAAATTGTAAGTGTCAAATTGAATTTCAATAAGACAGGAATTTCCGTGTTGGCGAATCCTTTCCATAGCACGCTCACGGTTGATTTTTCCAGCCCAACTGATCAGATTATTTCAGCAAGGCTGGTGGATATTGCCGGAAAACAGGTTGCTGCTGAAAAATGGACAATTAATAGTGGAAGCACAAGAAAAGATTTCTCTAATGTAGGTAGCTTACAACAGGGAATGTATATACTTACCATTTCAAATGCTAACGGGGAAACTCTGTATAACAATAAAGTTATCAAACAATAATTTACTAACTACACAGGCATCAGCCAATGAAAAGGAAACCGCTAAGGTTTCCTTTTTCATTTATAAAGTAATCGTCATCCGGTAAATTTTTTTAAAATAATATTGCTGACCATATTGTATTAATCATGAACGCAGCACCCATAAGAGAACTTAAAAAAGAGTTGGAGACCAGGAACAGTACGGAACTTCTTTCGTTATGTCTTCGGCTGGTGAAATTTAAAAAAGAAAATAAAGAGCTATTGTCATTTTTACTTTTTGAATCGGCTGATATTACCACATATTTAGAAAGTGTAAAAAATGAAATTACCGGCTTATTTAATGAGATAAATACATCTAACATTTATTATATTAAAAAATCAGTGCGAAAAATTTTGCGTTATATAAATAAGCACATAAAATTTTCTTCGTCTAAACTGGCTGAAGCAGAAATACGGATACATTTTTGCAACAGCATTCTCAAGTTTTCAAAGCTTTTTAATAAAAGCAATCAACTTTCAAAAATGTATCAAACACAAATAGATAAAATTGATGAAGCTATGTCCACTCTTCATCCCGATCTTCAATATGATTTAAAAAAGCAACTTAAAATCATCGTCCAGGCGTAAGGCTGACGTTATTTTTATTTTTTTTACTAACTTTATTTTTCATCAAATAAAAAGGAGGTATTCATGCAATCTACAGATAGAACATGGATTCCCCTGCTAAAAATTTTTAGCGGGATTCCATCAAAATAATCTGTGGCGCTGTGCAGCGCTATTAACCACCGGTTTTACTGGTGGTTTTTTATTTCTTTACTTATAAAACTTTTCTATAAAATTTTTTTGTTATAATTTATCATGCAGTATAATTAAATATTTGATACGAAAAAGAATATTTTTAATCTGAATAAATCTAAATTTACACAGCGCCATTTTTTTTAATCTAAAAACATATCAAATGAACCTGAAAAAAATTATCCCGTTGTTACTGCTGGCTATGAGCCTCACAATCGTAATGCCTGCATTTGCAACAGATGAAACACCAACAACAACTACCACAACTCCAAGGACTAATGAACGCTCTCAGCAATTGATGAATCGCCTCATTGAAATACGAGATATGGATAAGAGCAATCTTACAAGAACCGAAAAGAAAGAGCTTAGAAAAGAAGTGAAGGAAATAAAAAAGGAGGCAAGGCGAGGTGTTTATTTATCCGTAGGAGCTATTATTATTATTATATTATTGTTGATATTGCTTTTGTAAAAAATTAAAAAATAATGTAACAACAATACCCGGCAATCCGGGTATTTTATTTTATTGCTTTTTCTTGCCTGCCACTACCAGAACAACGCCCACAATTGCAATGATACCGCCTGCATATGTTGGCCATCCAATCCATTTGTTTTCTGTTTTATTTACTTCGATAGGCCCCACATCCACAACTTTTTTCTCAACGGGTACGGAGAAGCCTTTAATTAATATCATCACAACTCCAATTACGATTAATATCCATCCTGCTGCTTTCATGGTAAAATTTTGTTTGCAATATAGATAAAAATAGCGAGGACAGTTTTTATGGGGTAAGATATTATCTCTCAATTTATTTATTTTAAAATAATTTTTTTGCCTTTGTTTTTCCGGCATCTTTGATAAAAATAATTTTAATGCCTTCTAATCGCAAAGCTGCGCTTGGTTTTATTTTTCTCACACTGCTTATAGATGTAACCGGGCTGGGGATAATTATTCCTGTGTTGCCAAAGCTTATTGAAGAACTCATTCACGGAAATATCAGTATGGCTTCTCGTTACGGTGGATGGCTAACTTTCGCTTATGCTATAATGCAATTTTTGTTTTCACCCTTCCTCGGCAATCTGAGTGACAAATATGGCCGGAGGCCTATTCTTTTATTTTCTTTATTTGGGTTTGGAGTCGATTATGTGTTTCTTTCTTTTGCCCCGACGATTGGGTGGCTGTTTGTAGGAAGGATTATCGCAGGAGTTACCGGCGCAAGCTTTACAACAGCCACTGCTTATATTGCAGATATAAGCACACCAGAAAATAGGGCTAAAAATTTTGGCCTGATTGGTGCCGCTTTTGGTCTTGGTTTTATTATCGGGCCGGTTATCGGAGGACTCCTGGGACAATATGGCTCCCGTGTTCCTTTTCTGGCTGCTGCGGGTCTCACATTTATTAATTTTTTTTATGGTTTTTTTGTTTTGCCGGAATCATTGGCCCCGGAGAACAGGAGAAAATTCGAATGGAAAAGAGCCAATCCCTTCGGGGCATTTAAGCATCTAAGGAAATATCCTGCAGTAGCGGCACTTGCAGTGTCATTTTTTTTAGTGTACATGGCTGCGCAGTCCGTGCAAAGTATTTGGGCTTTTTTTGGTATTGAACGGTTTTCCTGGAGCGAAAAAGTTATTGGTATTTCCCTGGGTGTGGTGGGTTTATTGGTGGGCCTGGTGCAGGGCGTTTTAATCCGGTATATTAATCCAAAACTCGGAAACACGAAAAGTATTTATGTGGGCTTTGGCATGTATGCATTAGGGTTAGTATTGTTTGCCTGTGCAACAAAAGGATGGATGATGTTTCTGTTCTTAATTCCCTATTGCCTGGGAGGAATATCCGGACCTGCTTTGCAGGCAATTATTACAGGACACGTTCCTGCCAACGAGCAAGGGGAATTACAGGGAGCTCTTACAAGCCTGATAAGTGCTACATCTATTATAAGCCCTGTGATTATGACAAATCTTTTCGCACATTTTACTTCCAAATCAACTTTAGTATATTTTCCAGGTGCACCCTTTGTTTTAGGCGCCCTATTCATGACCGCTGCGGGAATTTTGGCTTATAAAGTTTTGAGTAAAGAAACAGAAGGGGTGGATTATGAAATTAAGCTACCCAGGTAAGGAATGGGTACGCTGGTTACCAACCGCCACATAATTCGCGTGCTAAATTATTTTTATTGCCTGTCACTTTTTTATTTGTTTTAATGCTTCTGTAACTTCTTCTACGGGAAGCTGGCATGTTTTATTTTCGCATACATAAATCATCGTTTTTCCATTGACCAACTTATTTTGTAGCAATGCAAAAGTCCCCTCATTGTTTCCGCCAAGGTAAATTGTATTTGGCAAATAGTGTCTATGAAATTCCATTAGTTTTTCGTTCCAGTTATTGCCAACGATAGCAACTTCATAAGGAGATTTTATTTGCAAGGCCATTACCTGTGCCCAATTGCTGTAATAGCCGGTATTCTTTTTGATGTCGTCGATTACATTTTTTACAAGCTGCACGGATTGTTCTTCATATTTTTTATTTTCCAAATAGAGGCCAAGGAATAGTAAATTTTTTGCCATTTCGCTATTGGATGATGGAATTACGTTATCAGATATTTCCATTTTCCTGGCAATTAAATTACTATGCTGGTCATCAGTATAAAAAAACATGCCGGAGGTCTTATCAAAAAAATGTTGCTCAACGTATTGATTTAAATCATTGGCCTTTTGCAAATAATTTTCTTTAAAACTTACCTGGTAATAATCGATAAGAGCGCTGACCATAAACGCATAGTCATCAAGAAACGCCGGAATCGTTGCCTTACCATTTTTATAATTCCTGTATAAAGTATTTTCGCTGGTACAAATATTTTTCAAAAGGAAATCGATATTGGCTTGCGCCATTTGTAAAAAATCATTTTCGCCAAAAACCAGGTATGCGTCTATCAGGCCTTTTGCCATGAGTGCATTCCAGGAGGTTAGTATTTTGTCATCGGTATGGGGCCTGATACGTTTTTCTCTTGCCTTTAATACTTTCAATTTTAATTCCCCGATTTTAGTTTGCAGCTGGCTTTCTGAAAGGTTATATTTTTTTTCTAAATTTTTCTCACCTTCATTTATGTCAGGAATATTTTTATTTGGTTCCCAATTGCCTTTGCTTTTTATTCCAAAATAATCGGAAAAAATTCCTGCGTCATCTCCAAGAATATCTTTTATTTCATCTTCGCTCCATACATAAAATTTACCTTCTTCACCTTCACTGTCGGCATCAAGAGATGAATAAAAACCACCTTCCGGTGACATGAGCTCACGCTTTACAAAAGCAATTGTTTCATAAACAATCCTTTTATATAATGGATTTTTAGTAACCTGGAATGCATGACTGTAAAGGCTTACAAGCTGGGCATTGTCATACAACATTTTTTCAAAATGGGGCGCATGCCAGTTCGCATCTGTAGCATATCTCGAAAAGCCTCCACCAACCTGGTCATATATGCCTCCATGAGCCATTTGTTCTAATGTTGTTTCGACCGCTTTGAGTCCTTCTTCATTTTTACTTAAATAGTTGTATTGTAATAAATACTCCCAGATAGATGGCATTGGAAATTTCATAGCACCCTTAGTTCCACCTTTTTCCATGTCAATACGCTGACTTAAACTATCGAACATCGCATCCATTGTACCTAAAGCAAATGAAACAGAATTATTGTTCTTAGGTACATTTTCTATATCTCTTATTCCTTTGGAAACATTATCGGCCTGCTGTTCCAGTGTTGATTTTTCATTCTTATACAAATCCGCAAAATATTCCAGCATTTTTATCCAGTTGGCTTTCGGAAAATAAGTTCCTGCAAAATACGGTCTCCCGTCAGGCATCGCCAATGCATTGAGTGGCCAGCCACCGGATCCGCTGATGAGATAAGCAGCATTCATATACACCTGGTCAACGTCAGGCCTTTCTTCCCTGTCTACTTTTATGCAAACAAAATTTTTATTCATAATATTGGCAACGGCTGTATCCTCGTAACTTTCATGCTCCATCACATGACACCAGTGGCAGGCTGCATAGCCAACACTTATCAGCAGCATCTTATTTTCCTTTTTAGCTTTATTGAGCGCTTCATCGCCCCAGGGATACCAGTCCACAGGATTGTGAGCATGTTGTAAAAGGTAAGGGCTTGTTTCATGAATTAAAGCATTCGTGTACATATATTTTTCTTTGGTAGATTCATTTTGTGCGCATGAAGAAAGGCTTATTAATATTGTAACAGATAAAAAAATATTTAGTTTTCTGCAAGTCATTTTCTTAATACTTGACTGAGATCATAAATGAGACCGATAACATAAATGATCATACATCTGCAAAGTCCTCTCTAAGTTTGAAGCAATATGATAAAAATTCCTAAAGGTTGTCAACAATCTCTTGTATACTTGCCCTGTTCCTGTAATCAACATCAAAATACCTGTAAGTAATGTCTCCATTTTTATCAATTATATAAACAGCCGGTACAGGCAAATTCGCGCCGTTACTGCCATTAGCTTTAAAAAAATCAATTCCATATCCTCTATATTTTTCGACCATTGCAGTATCTAATGCATATGCCACCCGGTAGGCTTTCATAATTTTCAGGTTATCATCAGAAAGGATGGAATAGGTTGCTTTAGTTTTTTCTATGGTTTTAGAAATGTTATCCGGAATTTCAGGAGTTATAGCCAATACGATGGCCCCTTTCGCGGTAATTAAAGAAAGGGAATCCTCTATATGTTTTAGCTCTTTATTGCAATAAGGGCACCATTGACCTCTGTAAAATATCAAAACTACTTTTCCATTTTTCAATTCATCATTTAATGAAATAACTTTCCCGTTCTGGTCTTTAGCAGCAAATTCCGGTGCTTTATCATTTACTTTTAAGCCACCGGGGTTTATCTGAGCAATGCCAAATAAAATACAACCCGTAAGGAATAATGTTAATGCTGATTTTTTCATTTTAATTTTTTAAAGGTACTTTATGCAATACAAATTCAAATTATTTAAAAACTTATCAATTAATATAAACGTATAATTAACATAAAGGATGAAAAGAATTTTTACACATAAATTAGCAGATAATGTCCGCACAAATTTTTATAAACATTAGTTTACTGGTAAATGTCCGGGAGCAATTTTATTTGTTACGTGGACATGAACTCGCAAATTTACCTGTAGTTGAAAATGCCTATTTAATTATTGAAGATGATGCAATTGCTGAATATGGAGAGATGAGAAATTACAAATATAATTCTGACGGGGCTATCATTGTAAATGAAAGCTGTGCTGTTATGCCATGCTGGTGTGATAGCCATACACATCTGGTATTTGCCGGAAGCCGGGAGAATGAATTTGTCGACAAAATAAACGGTTTGAGCTATGCAGAGATTGCCGAAAAAGGTGGTGGCATATTAAATTCGGCAAAAATGCTCGATGAAACTTCAGAAGATAAACTTTTTAACGATGCCTGGAAAAGACTGGAGGAAGTAAGCAGATTAGGTACCGGTGCAATTGAAATTAAAAGCGGCTATGGGTTATCGGTAGAAGGCGAATTAAAAATGTTACGGGTTATTAAAAAGCTCAAAGAGAAAAGCAATCTTAAAATAAAGTCAACTTTCCTGGGAGCACACACTTTTCCATTGGAGTATAAAGAAAATCACAGTGGATATATTGACCTTTTGATTAATGAAATGCTTCCGGTACTTGCGCAAGAAAAACTTGCCGATTATTTAGATGTATTTTGTGAAACAGGTTTCTTTTCTCCTGCAGAAATGGAAATTATTTGTAAAGCCGGGAAACAATACGGATTGAAACCCAAACTTCATGTTAACCAACTAAGTAGCATTGGTGGAATTGAAACAGGTATAAAGCTGGAAGCGGTGTCACTCGATCACTTGGAAACATTAACAGGTAAAGAAATAAATTTGCTGGGAAAATATGAAGGATGTTCAACCCTTCTGCCAACTGCTGCATTTTTCTTAAGAATGCCTTTGCAGCCGGCGAGAAAACTTATCGAAGCGGACGCTGCGATAGCACTTGCGTCCGACTATAATCCTGGTTCCTCACCATCGGGAAATATGAATTTTGTTATTTCGCTTGCCTGTATACAAATGAAAATGCTGCCGGAAGAAGCCATCAACGCTGCAACTATAAACGGCGCCTTTGCTATGGAAATTGAAAAAGATTATGGAAGTATAACAGTTGGTAAAAAAGCAAACTTGATTTTTACAAAACCCGTTTCTTCACTTTCATATATTCCTTATTCATTTGGAAGCAATTTAATTGATAAGGTGATGATCAATGGTAATTTCATTGCATAATAGTTTGCAAGAGAACATGTCTTTGTGCCTTTATTTTTCCTTTGCATCTTTGCCGGACATTTAAAAAACAAAAATGCAACAGCTTATAGAATGCGTTCCTAATTTTTCAGAAGGAAGAGATCTTAAAATCATTCAGCAAATAACGAATGAAATTGAAAATGTTGAAGGAGTAAGTTTACTGAATGTTGACCCGGGGAAAGCAACCAACCGCACCGTAGTAACATTTGTTGGCAATCCACAATCTGTAATTGAAGCAGCTTACAGGGCTATCAAAAAAGCCGGTGAATTAATTGATATGAGCAAACACAAAGGTGAACATCCGCGTATGGGTGCAACAGATGTTTGCCCTTTGATTCCTATTGCAAACATCACAATGGAAGAAACAGCAAAGTATGCACAGGAACTGGCCAAAAGAATTGGGGAAGAATTACAGTTGCCCGTTTACTTATATGAAGCCGCACAACGAGATAAAAAAAGAAATAATCTTTCTGTTATAAGAGCAGGAGAATATGAAGGATTTTTCAAAAAAATTCAGCAGCCTGAATGGAAACCTGACTTTGGTCCTGCAGTATTTGATGCAAAGCGGGGTGCAACAGTAATAGGAGCAAGAGATTTTTTAGTTGCATATAATGTAAATCTCAATACAACGTCAACCCGACGTGCCAATTCAATTGCCTTTGATGTTCGGGAAGCCGGCAGAGTAAAACGGGAAGGGAATCCTATAACAGGAAAAATCGTAAAAGATGCAAATGGAAATACAGTTACTGTGCCGGGCAGTCTGAAAAGCGTAAAAGCCATCGGTTGGTATATTGAAGAATATGGAATTGCTCAAATCTCTATGAACCTTACCAATATACAGATAACGCCGGTTCATATTGCTTTTGACGAAGTATGTAAAAAAGCTGAAGCTCGTGGCATTCGTGTTACCGGCAGCGAACTCGTGGGGCTGATCCCGTTGAAAGCAATGCTTGACGCTGGAAGATATTTTTTACAGAAACAACAGCGGTCGATGGGAGTAAGTGAAAAAGAATTGATAAGAATTGCTATACTTTCAATGGGGCTCGATGGACTTTCTCCATTTAAACCTGAAGAAAGAATTATAGAATACAAGCTTGCGGGAAAAGCAGATAGTAAATATGTAAGCATGTCTCTTAATGCATTTGCTGATGAAACAGCAAGCGAAAGCCCGGCGCCCGGAGGAGGTTCAGTTGCTGCTTATGTAGGTTCTCTGGCAATGTCTCTTGCTTCAATGGTCGCGAATCTTTCATCACATAAAAAAGGATGGGATGAAAGATGGAAAGAGTTTAGCGACTGGGCAGAAAAAGGGCAGCAATATAAAAACGAATTGTTAGAGTTGGTTGACGAAGACACGAGAGCATTCAATCTTATTATGAATGCGTTTTCCCTTCCAAAAGCTACAGAGGAAGAAAGAAATGTTCGCACGAAGTCTATCCAAAGTGCTACAAAATATGCTATTGAAATTCCTTTTAAAGTTATGCAGGCGAGCTATTCCGGCATGGAAGTAATAAAAGCTATGGCATTGACTGGTAATCCCAATTCAATTTCCGATGCAGGCGTTGGCGCTTTGTGCGCCCGTAGTGCGGTTATGGGTGCCTTCATGAATGTGCGCATAAACGCAGCAACTTATGATGATAAATCCTTTACCGAAGACGTTATTGCCCGGGGAAATGAAATAGAAAGAAAAGCAATCGCCCTGGAAACTGAAATAATTCAAATTGTAAATGAGAAAATAGCCACGTAATGCTTTAGTAACTTTTCCGTTATTGCGGACTTAAATACTGCGCATAAGCATAACCCTCTTCACCGTCATCAGTTTTTATAAGCCACCACTGATCATTTGCTTTACTTAATAAAGTAACTATTTCGTTGTGTGCGGCTTTTCCTACAATCGGTTGGTCAGTACCCGGCCCTTTGCGAATATTCAGGTTAGTACTTTCAGTAGTTACCTTAGCTTTTGAACCCTCAGAAGCAGCAACATTTACATTCATAACTAAATCGCCTGCACGAAAATCGGGATCTATTTGACCATATATATCCCAAAGCTTGTCCTTTGTTGTGCCATCCGGTGCATCACCATCAATATATAAAACATTGTCCTGTTCGCGAACCTGTAAATTACTTACTCCATCTGCAGTGGCAGCATCAATAAGTTGCTTGTATTTATCTTGTAATGACATATTTGCATTTTTTATTTGATGGTTAATTTATTATCGATTTTTTTCGGCTTAAGTGTATTAAGGCTCATCATAAGTGTTTTTAGATTATCACGCTTAATACTTCCGGTAAGAGTAATAACGCCATCATTAACATCTGCTTTTACAGTTGGAAAATCTTTAGTGGCATCGGTGACCCCATTTATTAAACTACTGTCAGCATTTATTACAACAGGTGGCGGTGGTGGGGGAGGTGGCGTAACCGTGCAATCATTCACAACAGATTTTACACCTTTCACCTCTTTTGCTGCAGCTGTAGCCTCATCCTTAGCAGCCTGGTCAGCACATTCCCCGGTTAAAGTTGCTACGCCATCTGTTACGCTTACCGAAATACCGGGCATCGATTTCATTTTCTCTTCAACCCTAGCTTGTACGTCAGAATCCTTTTCTTTACAACTAAAAAACAACGCCGAAGCTGATAAAAGAATTGTGAGAAAAATCTTTGTAAGTTTCATTTTAGTTTGTTTTAATGAATAAAAATTTTATAAGATAGAACTCGTTAAAGACTGTGCGTTCGTCCACCATCTACAGGTAAGTTAATGCCACTTACATATGAAGCTGCTGGTGTACAAAGAAAAGCAACTACCGCACCAAATTGTTCGGGAGTTCCTATTTTTTTTAAAGGGATGCTGTCTACAATACTTTTTTCTATTGCAGCATCGCTGCTTTTGGACTGTTTAGCTTTACTTTTTATAAGAGAATCATAGCGGGCAGTCCTCGTGTAGCCGGGCAAAACATTGTTAACTGTGATTCCAAATTCTCCCACTTCCCCGGCCAGCGTCTTTGCCCAGTTTGCAACCGCAGCACGAATGGTGTTCGAAACACCAAGGCCGGGTATCGGTTCTTTAACGGATGTTGAGATAATATTTATGATCCGCCCATAACCTGCCGCTTTCATTGAGGGCAATATTGATTCTACCAAAAGATGATTACAGATAAGGTGGCTGTTGAAGGCCTGTAAAAAATCTTCCGATGAGGCATCTGTTATATTCCCGGCTTTGGGGCCACCTGTATTGTTTATTAAGATATTTACCTGCTTTTTTTTGGCAAGGTACCTGTCAATGGAATTTTTTACTGTTTGGGGTATTTGAAAGTCGGCAACAAGATATTCGTGTTTCTGATTTTTTGAAGTATCCAGTTTTTTTAAAGTTTCTTTTAGCTTCTTTTCGTTCCTTGCCATCAACGTAATATCGGCGCCCAGTAACGAAAGTTCAATCGCTGTGGCTAAACCAAGCCCTTGGGTACTTCCACATACAAGCGCTTTTTTACTGGTTAGGTCAAGATTCATTTTTAATTTTACACTAAATCTATGAAAATTTAAGACGCTGAGAATTTTAAGCAAGGACAATTTTATAAATCTTGCGTTGATAATCCCACATGTAGGTCATGGCCTGCCAGGCAATAAATTCAGCTATGATTTTTTTTTAAAATACCTCCGTACAGATATTAACAGTTGTTTAAAACATTCATATTTTTTTAGTGTACTCTTTACTTATATTTGGCCGCATACGTCTGCCAAAAGAAAGTTTTCGCGATTCTCAGAAATGAGTAAAGTTCCTTCTGTCAAAATTTGCAGGAATATTAGTTTCATAAATTTTCTTTTGCACAAAAAAATAAATAATGGTTGAAAAAAACTTATTTGATTACACGGAAGATTCTATTAAAAGCCTTGACTGGAAAGAACATATAAGGCTCAGGCCCGGGATGTACATTGGTAAATTAGGCGACGGCAGCAGCCCTGATGACGGAATTTATGTACTTCTTAAAGAAGTGGTAGACAATTGTATTGACGAACATACAATGGGTTATGGAAAACATGTTGATGTGGAAATAAAAAATAAGACGGTAACAGTTCGTGACTACGGAAGAGGTATTCCATTGGGTAAGGTAGTGGATGTTGTTAGTAAGATAAATACGGGTGCTAAATATGACAGCAAGGCTTTTCAGAAAAGTGTGGGCCTCAATGGCGTTGGCACAAAAGCAGTGAATGCATTAAGTGATTATTTTAAGGTGACTGCCATCAGGGACGGAAAACAAAAAACCGCGGAGTTTGAGAAGGGCTTTTTAAAAAAAGAATACAAAGAAGAAAAAACTACTGCGCAAAATGGTACAGAAGTAACTTTTATACCTGACGAAAAAATATTTAAAAACTATCACTATCTCCCTGAATTTCTCGATAACCAGTTTTGGAATTATTGTTTTCTTAACGCGGGGCTTGTAATTAACTACAACGGTAAAAGGTATGTAAGCAAAAATGGCCTGCTTGATCTCTTACAGAGAAAAACGAATGAAGATGAGTTACGGTATCCTGTAATTCATCTCAAAGAAGAGGATATTGAAGTCGCCATCACGCATAATAACCAATATGGTGAAGAATATTACAGTTTTGTAAATGGTCAATTTACCACGCAGGGTGGTACACACCTGGCTGGCTTCAGGGAGGGATATATTAAAACAATTCGGGATTTTTATAAGAAAGACTATGATGCTTCAGACATACGGGGAAGCATATGCGCAGCAATAAGTGTGCGTGTACAGGAGCCTGTTTTTGAAAGTCAGACGAAGACCAAGCTCGGCTCTCAAATCATGCACGAAAATGGCCCCGGGGTAAAAAATTTTATAACCGATTTTTTGGGAAGAGAATTAAATAATTACTTACATAAAAATCCTGAAACGGCCGATGCGTTAAAAAAGAGAATAGAACAAAATGAAAGGGAAAGAAAGGAACTGGCTGGTATAAAAAAGCTGGCTAATGAAAGAGCAAAAAAGGCAAATCTTCATAATAAAAAATTACGGGATTGCCGGTTTCATTTTAATGATGCAGCGGAAGGAAAAAACAAAGGTGAGATAAATGCAAAACGGATGGAGACAACCATCTTTATTACGGAGGGGGACAGCGCCAGCGGTTCCATAACCAAGTCAAGAAACGTTGAAACACAGGCTGTATTTAGTCTTCGCGGAAAACCTTTAAATTGTTTTGGTCTTACAAAGAAAGTGGTTTATGAAAATGAAGAATTTAACCTTTTGCAACATGCATTGAATATTGAGGAAGGTTATGAAGACCTGCGATATAATAATATTGTAATCGCTACGGATGCTGATGTTGATGGGATGCACATCAGGTTGTTGCTGATGACGTTTTTCCTGCAGTTTTTTCCTGACCTTATAAAAAACGGCCATGTGTATTTGCTGGAGACGCCATTGTTTCGGGTTCGTGATAAAAAAGAAACAATCTATTGCTATGATGAAAGTGAAAAACAAAAAGCTATAGCAAAACTGGGTGGAAAGCCGGAGATTACACGCTTCAAAGGACTTGGGGAAATTTCACCGGAAGAATTCGGAAAATTTATAGGAGACGATATAAGATTGCAACCGGTAATGTTATTACCCGAAGTGCACGTTCAACAGTTGCTTGAATATTATATGGGGAAAAATTCTCCTTCCCGCCAGGACTTTATAATTGATAATTTAAAGGTAGAGTTGGACCTGGCCGAGGTTGTAGAAATTTAAAATTAAAAAATCTTATTTCTAATTTTTAATTGAATGAATGATTCATATAGTATTCCAGGAAGAAGATGTTGAAGCCCTTACAAAAAGTTTTGAGTTAGATGAAACGCTTAAAGGAGAAGCTATTCAGATCAAAGATGATTTTGCGGTAGGGCCACTGGCAAATATTTATTCTGAGGAAGGCATAGAAGACCGAAAACAGTGGTGGAGAGATGTTTTGGCTGGTGGCGATTATGAGGGTAAAGCGGACAACAACGAAATTGATGATCAAAAAACGATGGCCCAACTTATTGAAAAACTAAGTCTTGACCCCGAAGAAACAATATGGATATGGGCAGCACAAAATCAACATGATGTATCAGGATACTATTGGCTAATCAGCCAGCTAAAAAACTTCCAGGGAAGAGTATTTATTTTATATCTCCACAACCTTCCTTTTATAAATGAAAAGGGACACATATTTTATCCGGCAAATATTTTTGAAATTCAACCCAGGGAATTTGTCAAGGCAAAAAAGCTGGCAAGGCCTGTAACTTTGAGTGAGTTTGAAATAGATCCTGACGAATGGACCAAAATCTGTAATGAAAATAAGGGGGTGAGAACATTAGAAGGCGGTAAAAAATTATTACAGCATGACTATGATTATTTTGATGCCGCTCTTTTAAAATCAGTGACTTCGGACTGGCAGAGAGTAAATAAACTTTTACATTCTTTTTACTCAAAAAATAAGAATACAACCGGCGACGCCTACCTGCTGTGGCGCATTAAATTGATGTTATCTGAAAATAAATTGGATGCACAGGGAGAAATAAAGAATATGAAAGACTTTGAAGTGAAATTAAAATCAAATTAGCTGATATGAATTTACTCAAAACCAAATAATAAATAAGCAAGGAAAAAAATAAATGGCAAAAGCTACCAAAGAAGATTATACACACAGTGATGCCGGAGTTTCGGGGCAATATAAAACATGGTTTTTGGATTATGCCAGCTATGTAATTTTAGAACGTGCCGTACCTGCAGTGGAAGACGGATTGAAACCTGTTCAACGCCGCATTTTGCATGCGATGAAGGAGATGGACGACGGCCGTTTTAACAAGGTTGCTAATATTATAGGACAAAGTATGCAATACCATCCGCATGGTGATGCAAGTATTGGAGATGCTTTGGTGAACCTTGGTCAAAAAGATTTGCTTATAGATACACAGGGGAATTGGGGTGATGTACGTACTGGCGACGAGGCCGCAGCGCCGCGGTATATCGAGGCAAGACCCAGTAAATTTGCTCTTGAAGTTGCCTTCAATAATAAAACTACCAACTGGCAATTAAGTTATGATGGCAGGAAGAATGAGCCGGTAACACTTCCTGTAAAATTTCCGCTGCTTTTGGCGCAGGGAGCGGAAGGTATTGCGGTTGGCCTGGCAACAAAAATTCTTCCCCATAATTTCTGCGAATTAATCGAGGCTTCTATAAAATATTATAAAGGGAAAAAGTTTGAGCTGTATCCTGATTTTATCACCGGAGGAATGATAGATGTTACAAATTATAATAATGGTGTGCGGGGTGGAAAAGTAAGGGTAAGGGCAAAGATTGAAGAACAGGATAAAAAAACACTGCTCATAAAAGATGTTCCTTATGGAACCACAACTACGCAGTTAATTGATAGTATCATTAAGGCGAATGATAATGGCAAAATCAAAATTAAAAAAGTAACCGACAATACCGCGGCAGAAGTAGAAATAAGTGTTGATCTTGCTCCGGGTATTTCACCGGATATTACTATTGATGCTTTATATGCTTTTACCGATTGCGAAATTTCAATATCGCCAAATGCATGTGTTATTAAGGGACAAAAACCGGAATTTCCTGGCGTAACGGAATTGCTGAAAATTTCTGCAGACCATACAAAAAACTTACTTAAAAAAGAGCTGGAAATAAAGCTCAAAGAGTTGCAGGAAAAATGGCATTATACTTCTTTGGAAAAAATATTTTTTGAAGAAAAGATTTACAAAGAACTGGAAAAAAAACACGAGACATGGGAAAAAGTAATTATAGCTATTGATAAAGCTTTTGTTCCTTACAGGAAACAATTAAAAAGAGACATTACCAGGGAAGATATTTTAAGGCTAACGGAAAAACCTGTACGCAGAATTTATAAGCTTGATATCGACGAACTAAATGAGCAGATAAAGTCACTCGAAGCAGATATTAAACAGGTAAATTTTAACCTTAAAAACCTCACAGATTATGCAATTAATTACTATGAAGAGCTCTTAAAAAAATTTGGCAAGGGACGTGAACGAAAAACGGAAATAAAGCTTTTTGACACTATCCAGGCAAAGGCCGTAGCGATTGCCAATACGAAAATTTATGTGAACCGATCGGAAGGTTTTATAGGTACTGGTTTAAAGAAAGATGAATTTGTTGATGATTGTAGTGACCTTGATGACATTATCGCTTTTACAAAAGGCGGAAAAATGAAAGTTGTAAAAGTTGCGGATAAAGTCTTTATCGGCAAAGACATCATTCACGTGGCTGTTTTCAAAAAAAATGATGAAAGAACCACATACAATATGATTTATGCTGAAGGGAAAAAAGGAGTCAGCTATGCAAAGCGATTTAATGTAACTGGCGTAACCCGGGATAAAGAATATGATCTCACAAAAGGTGATGAAAAAAGTAAAGTACACTATTTCTCCGTCAACCCTAATGGTGAGGCGGAGACAGTTCGCATAATATTGACACCGGGATGTAAGGCCCGAAACAAAGAGTTGGATTTTTATTTTGAAACATTGGAAATAAGAAGTCGTAACAGCATTGGGAACCAGGTTACCAAGTACCCGATTAAGACAGTTCGTGTCCTCGAAAAAGGGAAGTCCACTCTCGATAAACGTAAGCTATGGTTCGATGATACTTTCGGGCGGCTTAATACAGAAGAAAAGGGAATTTTTCTTGGCAATTTTGATGGTGATGATAAAATGCTGGTAATTTATAAAGATGGAAATTATGAATTAACAGGGCAGGAAACGAGCCAGAGATTTGAAACGGATAATATTGAGCTCATAGAAAAATTTGATCCCGAAAAAATTATTACTGCGGTATATCTCGACCAGGATAAGTTGCAATATAATGTTAAGCGGTTCAAAATTGAAACCACTACACTTAACAGTAAATTTTTATTTATAAAGGAGGGAGAGGGCAACCGTCTTTTGAAAGTAACAACAGCAGGAGAGCCATTGCTTGAAATGCAAAGCGGCCGTGGCTCTCAAATTCGAAGGGCAAAAATAAAACTTAATAAAGTTGTTGAAGTTATGGGCTGGCGTGCTATCGGAAATAAACTTACAGATTATTCCAAAAGCGATCAAATGAATTGGGTTACTCCCGAGGGAAAATCAACACAAAAAGAATTGTTCGAATAAACTTCGCTTACTTTTGAAAATAAATTACTCCGTTTTTTATTACCAATTTTGTATTCCTGATATCATGAATATTTTTGGAAGGATCACCCTGCACAACAACTATATCGGCGAGTAAACCTGCTTTTATTCGCCCTATCTTATCACTAATTTTAAAAACGTCGGCATTAATGGAAGTCGCCGATTGCAAAACATTCAATGGTTTCATTCCATAGTCTACCATCATTTCCATTTCCCGGGCATTATCACCATGAGGGAAAGCCCCAACATCGCCACCCATGCAAATTGTTACTCCTGTGGTTAATGCATCTTTAAAACTTTTGCGTTTTCGCTGTATTCTTAACGGATCAGAATCAATTCCCTTTCTCCAGCCTTTGTATTGCTCTATAGCATCTCCCGCAGCAAGCGTGGGACATAGCGCAATATTTTTTTGTTTCATTAAAATAAATATTTCAGAAGTGCCATTATCTCCATGTTCAATCGTTGTAACCCCCGCGTCTATCGCTCGTCGCATGCCTTCTTCTGTGGTTGCATGCGCAGCGACAATCCGGCCGCTGCTTTTCGCTGCTTCAACGGCTTTTCTTAATTCTTCAGTTGTAAAGGTTGGCATTTGTTTTTCATCAATCCCCCAGCTATAATCTGCATACAATTTCACAACGTCTGCCCCTTTGCCAATTTGTGTTCTTACCTCTTTTATTATGTTATCACCATCTGCCTCTGCTGCTCCTTTTGGAGAATTAATATCGCTGTTTAAAACTTTGGGGCCATAACTACCCGTAGCGACAATTGCCCTTGTTGCAACGAGCATTCTTGGTCCTGGCACTACACCTTTTTCAATAGCTTCCTTTAATCCTGCATCATCATATCCCGCCCCTTCGGTTCCCAGGTCACGAACAGTTGTAAACCCTGCAAGCAACGTTTTTTGTGCATGAACTACCGCTCTTGCGACACGCTCTGCTCTTGATTCTTTCAATACCTGGTCATTCCATGAAGTTTCATTATAAGGATGTAGAAAAAGGTGGCTATGACCTTCAATTAAACCCGGCAGCAGCGTGCATCCTTGTAACACAATTATTTTAGCGTTGACAGGTTGCTTGTTCAATATTCCGGCAAATTCAATAATATTATTTTTTACAACAACCTGCCAGCCTTCATGCATTTCTTCGCCATCAAAAACCCTGTCGGGTTGCAACACATACGCAGAATCATTAATGGTTTGTGTAAAGGAAAACATGGGAAAGACGATGAGAAAAATCGTCCTCAGTATTGTCAATAAACGGCTGGACATAAATGCAAAATAATAACTCCCCATCGAAGGCAGTTACTCAGTTGCCTTCAATTTTTTATTTAAAATTTTTAAAACTATTCCTGCTGTACACACCGGGTGACGCATGGTCACCTTCATTAAAATCATAGTTTACATATTTAATACCTTTTAATTCAGTTAGCGAATAGGTCGTAGATGCCATATACATTTGAGCGCCCGTGCTCCCAATTCTTTCTGTTAACATCTCACTATTGGGAATATGAACATACACGGTGTCGTGAGAAGTTTTTATATAGTCAAGATATATTGAATCGTAATTATTATTTAGCAAAGAAATGATGTGCTGAACAGTCATCGTATCAATGCCGGAAACTTTTGGCTTTTGCAACTTATAACCGCTGTCTTCATCAATATTCCATAAAAGCGATTTGTTTTTTACATACAATATGGAATCATCGGTAGGAGATATAGAATTATCATGAACGGTATCTGCAATTTCAACATCAGTAGTGTCGTTTTCATTTGATTTTTTATCCCCGGAATTACAACTTAATAAAAATAAAATAACTGATGAGGAAATTAGGAATAGTACAAGTTTCATAATTTTAAATCTACAAAAAATATTTTTTAGAAAGGATAACCAATGCCTAAATTTAATATCAGGTTTTTTCTTCTCCATTGGCTGCTGCTAAAATCAATTTGATTTGTCACCCATCTTTGCCCGGCAGAAAGCCACGGTTTTCTCAAAGGCATTGCAAGATCCAGTCTTAAAATAAGAATGGTAAGATTAATGCGTAATCCAATTCCTGCGTCTACAGCCAGTTCCTTCAGGAAGTCTTTTGAAAATTGCCCTCCGGGCCTCACGGTATCTTTATTATACAACCATATATTTCCTGCATCAACAAATAAGGCCCCCTCAAGAATGCTGTTAATCTTATAACGTAATTCAGTATTCAATTCCAGTTTTATATCCCCTGACTGGTCGGCAAGGAAGACTGATGAATCGGCGTCGGGATCTCTATAGGTACCCGGACCTAACGAACGGCTTCGGAAACCCCGGAGACTGTTAGTACCCCCGATAAAAAATTGCTTTATAAACGGTAATTCATTTGAATTTCCATAAGGATAACCAAATCCAAAAATAACCCTGTTGGCTAAACGTGTTTTTGAATCCAGCGCATAATAATATCTTACGTCAGCCTGTGTTTTTATATATTGGGAAAAGGGTGCACCAACGATTCTTTTTTTCCCATCTGAAGCATCTGCTTTTACTAAAAGGCCGGCAACGTTTCCAGACAGATCGGCGAGCCCGTTAAAATAAAATCCTGAACCCGTAGGATCATTTACCAGCTGATCAATCGTATACGAATAATTAGACCCTACTATAAACTGCGTATCTATCGCATGCCTTAAAACCGGATGATTCTTTACACTGTCAATGTATATATCAGTTATGTTGAGTGCTCTTACATAATTTATCGAAAAAGGGTTGAGCTCTTGCGTTACCTTTAAATTGGGCTTCCATTCATAACCCAATTCTCCGAGGAAAGAATTAAGTGTATATAATTTTCTGCGATTTAAAATATCATAGCTAAGATTGATTTTCGTTTTAGGAACGTATGCATTGGTAGTGTTAAATCCGAAAAAGGGAACCACAAATCTTGGAATGGTAAACTTTACACCGGCTCCCAACCTGTAAGTATTATAACCACTTTGATAGCCGCTGTATTGAACTTCACTTCCGGCGTTGGCATATATATCGAGCCGTTCGGCCTGTCGAAAAGTATTCCTGTTTCCAAACGTAACCGTTATAAGTGAGCCTACATAGTTATTGGATTTCGTATTTCCTGAAATTTCTGCACGTAATGATTTTCTTGGAAGAGGAGTGAGATAATACGAAGTATTCAGTCTTCCAGTATCTCCTTCACTATTCGGTGAATCTTCAAACCTGTTTTTTACAAATTTAAAAACATCAAGATTGATAAGACGACTTAAGGTAAGGTTATGGTCGGTGCGGTTATAAATATCCCCGGAATCGAAGCGCATTATGCGTGGAAACATCTGCGGCTTAAACTTTTTACGGGGGTCGATAACATAATACCCGTTATACAGATATTTTTCATTATTTGCTGTGTCGGTGCGATTGGCATTAAGACGAAAGTTTGGATAGATGTAGACATTATCGATAATGTATGGTTTCCTGGCAATAGGGGGTGTCTTTTCTTTTACCTTAAGGTACATATTCACTTTATGGTCACCGATAGTGCTATCGGCATCAAGAATTAATGCATCAGGGCTGAAATAATAATATCCTTTTTCTTTTAATACGGCGTCTATCCTTGATCGTTCGCCTTTAATAACTTCCAAATTGAATGGATCACCCGGATGAAGAATAGAACCAGGTCTCGTCTCGTTAATCGTCATGCCCAATGCCGAGCTGTCGAGCTCAAAATGCACATCCTTTATGGTATAAACAATGCCTGGAGTAAGCGTATATGTCGCATGTGCTTTTTTTCGTTTTACAGTTGTGTCCCCCCTTCCATCTGCATGGAAATAGCCAATATTTTCCAGATAATTCCGTAAAACTTTCACGTTATAATCAAGATGAACACTGCTTAATAAGACAGGCGGTTCTCCTATTTTGTGAAAAAATTTCCTGATGAAACCACCTTTTTTTGGATCTCCGCCCAGGTTATATAGCATGAGCTTAAAAGGAATTCCTAAAAATTTTCCATTAGGTTTTGGGCGGGGAAGATTCTCCGTTTTTTCTTCTATTTTATGTTTTTCCTTTTTGGAAAGAGTACTGTCTTCAATCTTCACAGTTGCCCCGGTATAAAGTGCATCTCCTTTAGGCACTAATTTGGTGGAACTGCATGCAGCTAAAAAAAATGTTATAAAAAATATCGATCTTGCCCGGATTTTAATTACCATTATCTTTCTCATTTGCTGCTGTCGGCGGCATGGATGTTTCCTCTTCTTTCTTTACTGCAGAAACATTTTCACTTTCAGCTTTATTCTGTCTTCTTATTTCTCTCTTTTTTCTTCTTTGTTCTTTACTTGTAAAAAGCTCCCTAAACCTGTTGTAGTCAACAGAAATGATAAACCCGATTCCTGTTTCAATTACATAACCTTCAATTGTGCCCGTATTATCGTTTTTTCGGTAGGCACGCAGTACATATTTTCCATCTTTGCTGAGCTTATAGTTGATAGAAATATTTCCGGCAATATTATTTTGCTGTGAATTGTTTGCTTTAGGACCTTCCAGTTGAAAATCACTTCCAACGGTAACGGTTAAACGATCACTTAAAAGTGATTTTGAAATCCCTACATTAAAGTCTGTACGATCCTGTTTGGTACCGGTAGTATAATCTTCCGTGGTTGCCAAATCGAAATTTATGTCAACCCCCTCAATTAATCCTTCGGTAAGGCTGTTCAGTTGTTCAGTTAATAACCTGCTTACACTTTGCTTTGCAAAAGTATTGGCATCAAGTGAGCCACCGCTGCTATTATCGAATGGATTTTCGCCTACGAAACGATTTAACAGCAATAGCGCAAAAACCTGCTTATTCATTTCGCCTGGATCCTGGCGCATTTGTATTAATTTGTTTTGAACAGTGGTAATTATGCTATTGTCAACATTATAATTTTTTTCTTCGGGAAGTACTACATCAAATGTTATCTGGGGCTTTAACAGCTCGCCTGCAAGAGAAAGGTGGACTTCAAACGGAAGCTTTTGCTTGTAAATAGTTTGGTTCGACTCTTCAATTTGTCCCTGTACAAGATCAAGTGGAGCGGTTTTCGCGATATATATTGCAGTTACGCTCACCTGTGCCGTAGTTGGTTCACCCGTCCATACAATGCGGCTTCCTTTTTGAATAAGAAATTTTCGCTTTATTAGATTAAAAGACAGGTCGTAGGAGCCCTCGTCAATTTCATAAGAACCTACTAAAGTTATTTTCCCACTGGCATCGATACCTGCCGTCAGCTCCGCTGTTCCTCTAAGTTTTAAAAAATCCCCGTTTGCAGCATCAACGATCAGGTTAAAAGTTGCTTCTTTATTAACATTAATATTTACCGAAACATCATAGCCGAGGAGCGGGGAGACGTTTAGAGAGTCATACGGTTTCATAAACAAAGAATCTTCTTGTGTTACGCTATAATCCACAAAGCGAACGACACCTTCACGTTTTTCTACACCAGGTTCTTCCTGGGGAAGTACTACCGTAAAATCAGTCTTATTATTTATGGTTAAATCTCCGTCAATGACGGGATGCTCAGGCGTTCCGGTAATATTAAGCCTGGTGGAAAATATCATTTTACCATAAAAAAGTTTATTGTCTTTGCTTGTTGAATTAATGGCCTGGAAGTTATCTGCCCTTACCTTGAGGTTAAAACTATAATTTATGAAATCTGTGCTGTTAATAGCGCCATTTATTGTAAGAGCGTTATTTGCGGTATCTGTTATGGAAAATTTATTCAGCTCAATTCCTTTGTTATTAATGATGGCCACTGATTCCTTGTCTACCTTATAAAGATTGTTAACTGCTGTTGCAATAAAAGCAATGTTGTTAAAGTTGATTTTCCCATTAATGTTTCGGTTATCCAATGTGCCGTTCAACGCAATCTTTCCATATAAGTTACCACGGGAATTTGTTATCCCTCCATTAGTAAATCCTTCAAGTGCTTTCATTTGAAGTTGCACTATGTTTACGGTAAAATCATAGCTGCTGTTATTTGCCGGTTTTACAAAGTAATTTCCTGCAATCGTTACATCATTGCCAAAACCATTGAGAGTCACGTAGGCATTGTACTGGTTGGCAACAGTGTTATTTACTTTAGCTGTAAGATTACCGAGAGTATCCTTATAAACACTGAGATTTGTTACTGTGAGGTCGGTTATAAATGTTGGTTGCGTTTGTATATTCCTGATGACAGCATTTCCATTAAGAAGCCCGTTAACGAGTAGTGAATCATTTTGAATGAAACCTGTAAGTGTTGCGATGCCAAAATTTTTAAACTCAATATTTAAAGGTTTATTATTTCCTGTTCCGGTACTGTTAATGCTTAATTGCTGATTGGCCTGGCTCAAAACGAAATTGTTTGCCGAGATATCATTGTTAAAATAATGGATACTGTTATCATTATTCACGGTCCACTTTTCATAATTGAGAAGCAGGCTATCCGGTTTAAGACTAAAGCTATAATTATTGACAGCCGGTTGGCTTAACAAACCGCTTACAACATATTTCTTTACAGATTTTGCATCTTTGATAGCTAAAGTAAAATCAAGGTTATTATTTTTTAAGGTTCCATCTAACGTGGTCGCATACACGGCAAGGCCGCCCCCGCTTTTAAACTGGTTTAATGAGATATTGTAGCCTAATGCGCTGTCGTGTGTTTCAATATTCATAGCTAGCTTATCAATAACAAAAGTTCCATAAACAATTGAAGGTGCGGTGAGGTCAGCGCTCCAGCCGCTATCATTTGCAAAATGCGCAGACAGGTTTACGGGGCTCAATCTCTTGAGGTCGGGTAAAAAGGCTCTAAGGGCAGCATTATCGGTTACGCCGCCGGTGATATAAAAATCGTACGGATCCAGTTTGACAGCATTCTTTGTTTCCGTTATGGAAAAATATGGGTTAATGGATTGCTGAAATACGTCACCAAGTTGCGTGAGGGTGTAATTACCTTTTATCGTAGCCGATAAAAAATCACTCTTCACCGTAAGGCGATGATTGTTACCTTGATTTTCGGCAACAAGCCCGAGAGAATCAATTGTTATTCGCTGGCCATTATTTACTAAAATTGAATGTGTGACGTCAAGGGTACCCGAAAGATTGTCTGGATCGAGACTAGTGAAATCACCATTGATTCTGCCATGATAAAATACGGGTTGTGGAGTGAAATGTAACGGCTGGGTTTTTATACTATCTATCGTTGCATCCAGGTGGATGCCCGGATATTTCCCCTGGAATTCGCCGTTTGCTGCAATCACTGCATCAAGGTTGGGATCATGGATTGCAGCGTTTATTTTATACATTTTATTCGCAATACTCCCGTCCGTTTTGATATTAGTATAGGTATAGTTATTCAACGTAATAACAGGAATTGTTCCCGTAAAAGTTGCCTTAGCCGTCTGGGGGCTATACCCTCGTCCTTCAACTTTGAAATCGCCGGTTAAAGATCCGAGTTGTGGATTTTGTATGAGCTTACCCAATTGCAAATTGTTTGCATTTAAAGCAAGGTTATATATTGCGTTGTTTGAATCCGTTATATTTACGAGTATACCGTTAATCTTTGCCTGTCCCAGGCTCGTGTTTACAGTAAGATTTGTTGCCAGATTATTCATACCGCCCTTCACAGAGCCTGAGGCAGCAATGCTTCCCGGCAAAGTAATATTTGCCGGTATAGTCCCTTTGGGAACCATTGACAAGATATCTCCGCTGGTGGTTTGAAATTTATTAATAGTTAAATCTGTATAGACTTTTTTTGCATCAGGTAAACCTTTAATGGTACCACTTACATTAATATCGGTTGAACTTAACCCTTTAAGGATTAATTTTTGTACGTCCAAATCATTTATTCTTCCCGTAATTCTTGTGTCAACATACAGGTTTGCATCCGCGGGCAAAGTCGATAGTTGAGCGCTCATCTGTGGCGCAAGTATCTTTATATCCTTCACTGCAATTTTGCTATTTTGTAAATCAATATCAAGTCCCATTAAAGAGGGATCTTTTTGTATTGATTCGAGCGATGGATAAGTAATAACTGCTGATTTTTTTATTTCAGTCCCGGGTGTTTGAATTAATAAATCCTGAACAGAAATGCCGGTTGGATTCATTAAAAAATTGGTAGTAAAATTGCTTAATACAAAACCGCTCTGTTCTTTAAGGCTTGCCGATTTAACCAAAGCCCTGGTTGTATCAGTTGTGTATTCAATATCGCCTGCGTCCAATGAAAGGTCAGAAATATTCATGTGGGAGAAATCCATTCCGCCTGAGGTGCGAGGAGCTGCAATGTCGTCGTATTTAATATCGCTATTATTAATTTTTATTTCTGCTGCTAAAAATTTAAAGGGTACTGCTTCTCCCGGAGCCATCGCGGTGTCTTTCGGGGATTGTATTGATTTTTTTGTATCAATTTCAACAGCAATATCAGATTTATCAAGGGTTAGATCATTCAATGCATATACTCCATTTTTAAGATCAAACTTTTCAGGATGAATTACCAGATTACTTAATGTAAAAGCAGTATTAAGATTGGCAGGTTCGCTTTTATATTTTACATCGATGTCAGAAAAATCCATCTCCTTATTAATAAACTGCAAAACGTTTCCGGGTTGGGACGATTCTGCGGCTACGGTTTTTTCCACCGATTTTTGCAATGGTTCCAATTGATAAAAATAACCCCTTAATCCTTTCAATTTTATAGAGGGAATTTCAAACAATAAGTGAGTTGGATCGAACGTCGATATTTTTGTATCCAAATTGCCGATTACCAAATCCATGTCATTTCCTGTAAAAGCATCTTTATAAATAATGTGTGTATTTTTTACAAGGATTCTGTCAATGTTCATTTTTAAAGTTGATGTATCCTGTTGTTCTGAAACTTTATTTTGCTCACCAGCAAAAGCATCAATAATAAATTGAAAATTAAAAACAGAATCGGGCGGCAGCTTTTTTATTTTTGCCACAATATTATCGAGATAAATTTCCCGTATATTAATATCATTTTTTAACAGCCGAAACATACTTATATCCACTCTAACCTCGCCGCCATATAATAAAGTGTCCCTCGACTGATCTTCAAAAAATACATTTTGCAGGGAAAGGGCAGTAGGAAATTTTATGTCAAGCTTACCAATCTCAACCTTTGTTTTTAGCTTATGTTCGAGATAGGTAACAATTTTTTTTCTGGCGAAATTTTGTACGGGCGCAGTCTGTATCAGTATTAATATTAATACAATTAGAAAAATTAAGGAAGCAATTATCCATAAAAATACCCGCCCTGCTTTAGCTAAAAAAGATCTCTTTTTACGAGGTGCGGATTCTTTAGTTGATTCCATATTTATTTAACCAATAATATTATAATTTGTTCTATCAAAATTTAAACCAATAATATGCAGAACAATATATTACTGCTAGTGTAAAGAAACCACATGTTTGGACGGCATTGAAATAAAAATTTAATTACGGGCTAATCGCTTCATTAAACAACAAAACTCTCTGGCAGGGTAGGGGGCATTTGGATTTTCGCTTAATTTTCCAGCCGTTTTTTAATTATTGTATTCTAAATTTTTAGCGTAAAAAGTTCTAGACTATCTTCCTTTCCTTTCAGGTCAACCATCCCGAGACTTTCAGTTTGCCATCTTTCAAGGTCAATATTTTCCACAAAGGCTTTGGAAACAACAAAGTGATGTTTCAGCTCATTGCACGCACTTCGTATGCGTGCCGTTGTGTTCATAGTATCACCGCTCATCGCCAGGTCTTTTTTTATCACGCCGATTTCACCAATAGTAACTTCCCCAATATGAATACCCACCCTGAAATCAGGGACAATTTTATATTTATTTCTAAAATAGGCACTTTTTCTTTGAATATTTTTCCTCGCTTGTATTACTGTATCCAGGCATTTACGGGTATTTACTGGCGCAAACTTCCAGGAGCAAACAACTTCGTCACCTACATATTGGTAAATTGTTCCTTCAAATTCAATAATTGCCTGTGAAATATTGTAAATAAAATCCCTTATGAATTCAAAATTTAACGAGTGCCCCAGTTTTTCAGCAATCGGGGTTGAATCTTTTAGATCGATAAACATCACAATGCGTTTTTCGATTTTGGGATGAATATACCGTCCGGCCAAAATATCCATAAAAACACCCGGAGAATATTTTTCATTGATAATAAGAAGAAGCTGGGTTACGAAAAAAATTACCATCCAGTAAATTATTTTTTGCAGCAGCCAGTTTTTGTAAAGGACGTAAGCTTCTATTTGATTAAAAGCTTGTAAAACATTCAGATGGTCAAAAAAGATTGAGTTGCCGAATTGTATAATGAAGGTTATCAAAAAAGCAGAACCCAGGAGAATAATGCTTTTAAGTAAAAAATTCAACCATAGAGGGAGTTTTCTCAATGTTTTTTTTAATCGGAATACGAATACATATCCCATAATAAGACTTACAAGAAACATCAGGCCTTCCCTGAACCATATAGTCTTATTATGGACATGGTCACTTTCCCGAAATAATACAATTACAAAATCAATGAGAGTCCAGAAAATCCCGATATACAGAACTGTTCTTAAACGAATCCTGGTTAGGTTAGAAATGTGAAAGAACCTTTTTAATGTGATCATTGCCGGTTTTCTAAAAAGTTGTAGATAGATTGCTGGGCATTTACTTTCATTGCCCCGGGGTCATTAATTTTTTTCTGTATTAAACCCGGTAAAAGCATAACAGCTTTATCATTGCCATCCCATTGTTTTGCGAAATAATTTACCAGTTCCTTTTTGCAATTTTCATTTTTCACACGCACGTATACTTCAATACGGTGATAGAGATTTCGCGTCATGAGATCCGCCGAACCAATAATAACTTCAGCATTTTCCCTGGTTCCGAAAATTAAAATCCGCGAATGCTCCAGGTATCGGTCAACGATTCGTTTTACTCTTATGTTTTCGCTCTCACCTGGTGTGCCCGGCACCAAACAACAAATGCTGCGAATAATAAGATTGATTGTTACACCAGCGTTACTGGCTTTATACAAAAGGCTAATAAAGCCCGGTTCTTCAAGATTATTCACTTTTATTCTTATCAGGGCTTCTTCTCCACGGGATGCTTTTGCAATCTCATTCTTAATTAACTTTTTGAGTTCGCCAATCATATTAAATTGCGAAACAAGAAGGACATCAAACTGAGGCTCTTTGTCTTTTTTTGAAAGTTCTTTTATCTGCAAAAATTTAAACAGTTCCAGAAGTTCTTTTATGACCTGTTGGTCAGTTGTCATCAATACATGATCAGTATAAAACTGTGCTGTTATTTCATTGAAGTTACCGGTACTTACAATTGCATACGATTGTTTGACGTCACCTTTTCTTTTCCTTACCAATGCAATTTTAGAATGAACTTTTATTTTGAAGGGGCTGTAAATGATTTTTACTCCTGCTTCTTTCATTATACGGCTCCACCTTATATTATTCGCCTCATCGAATCTCGCTTTAAGCTCAATAAAAACAACTACATTTTTGCCGTTTTTCGCTGCGCTGATAAGTGCATTAATTATATGTGATTCCTCTGCAACCCTGTATAGGGTAATATATATATCAGACACGTCAACATCAACGGCCGCCTGGTTAAAAAATGAAAGGACCGGATTATAGGATTGATAGGGAATGTGCAGTAAAATATCCTCACCAAGCAGAGTATTAAAAATATCGCCGCTATTCATCACTTTCGGTAACGGCAGGGGTTTTATTTTCTCATAATGCTCCAGTTTATTAAAGTCGGGGAAAGATGAAAGATCTTTAAGATTATGATACCTGCCGCCTGCGAACATGTCTTCAGTATTGATATCAAAAACAGCAGCCAAAAACATTTGCAGGTTTCGGGGCATTCCGTGTTGAAATAAAAATCTTGACGGAGATCCAAAATCTCTTTTACTGAGTTGTCGCTCAATTGTTCGTAATAAGTCGCCACTGTATTCATCCGATAAATATAACTCTGCATCACGATTTATCTTAATGCTATATACCCCGGCAATTTGCTGACCAGGAAAAAGGTAAACAAGATTTTCGCGAACGATATCATCTAAAAAAATTACATAATCAAAATTGTCTATCGGGGTGAGTGAGAAAAATCTTTTAGATTTTTCGGAGGGTATGTTTACAATTGCCTGTTTCAACAATCCATCGTTATGCTCCTGCAGGGTAATTACAAAATATAGCTGGTTATTTTTAGGCAGAAAACTTTTTTTTGCTTTACCATCCAAATAAATGGGTTGAATAAATGAAAGAACATGTGAAAGAAAAAGTTCCCTTATTTCGGAATGATGCTGTTCACGGATCGGTTCATTATAATAGAAAATAATTCCATTTTGTTTTAGGGAAGGTAAAATTTCTGTATGCAAAATTGATCCAAAGTAATCAAGCTGCCTGTTTATTTCATCCTGAACTTTTTCCGTGATATCTTCATCAGTTCCCTGGATGGCCTTTCTTGTTTTTTTGTTAAGAACTGTAAGTGCAATCACTTCAGGGTATCGAACCCTGAAAAATTCATCAAGATTTGAAGAAAAAATAGAAAGAAATTTTAATCGCTCATATAGTGGAATTTCTGGATCTGCAGCCTCCTGCAGAACACGTAAATTAAAGCCAAGCCAGCTCAGGTCTCTGTTATAAAATGTCATAATTTGGCTTTAGAATGGTGAGCCCGATCCGTTAATTACGGTCGTGCTTTCGTTGCCGTTGTAAAAGAATGCCGCAATTGCAAATGCAAGAACAGAAACAATTATGCCAACCATAAAAATATTATAGGCGAGACGTATTAATTTATATTTTCGACCCAAAACAACACCAAGGTAATAGATGTCTTTAATAAGAGATCCATAGAGATAATCGGTGTCAAGCATCATCTCCCGCATTGCAGCATTATATTGTTCATAGGTCGCATTATGAAAATTTCCAAAAAATAAGAGATTGGTTTTTTTCTGCGCAATTTCATCATGAGTAAAAGTTCCCCCACTTATTTTCGGCCTGGTTGCAAGAATGGAAATTACAATGGTAGTAACTGCTACCACTAAAAAAATAATAGTGGGAATTGTTAAATACGATGCTTCAGACAACTTACGAAGCAAGACACTTAAGATAACCGATATGATAATAGAATTTACAGATATCAGAATGTTGGCTTTGTGATCAGCCATGTCACTTAGCTTTAGGTGGTTTTCCGAGGTGAGGCGTAACATGGTTTGAATGCCTTTGCTCATAAGACCACTCTTATCTTTTTCCAGCCCCGCCAAAGTGCCAACTTCAGGTTGCTGTTCTTCTTCAGCTCTCACAACTTTCTTTTTTAATTTTTTTAAATTTTTATTTTTTCTCTTGTCCAGGAGATTCTTGCAATAGTCAGTATAGAAGCGGTGGGTCTCCAACATTTTAATTGTTTCTTCATTAAATTCAATCGGGTCTGCTTTGCCTCTTCTCAACTTCACTTCTTCAAAAGCCTTTTTATTATTTTCTTTAAAATCTTTCGTTCCTAAATGGTAAGTGTCGGCATCACAAATTATTTGTTCCAATAAATTTTTCGGATTTCTTGGAAATTTTGTAGCCATGATACATTCCCCGATTCTTTTAATCGTGGTTTCTTCTTCAACAAAGTCCTTCATAAATTTCGCCATAACATCACAACCCATTGCCTCATGTTTTTCAGGCTCTGTAAAAAGATGACCCGTATCATGAAACCAGGCAGCTGCAAAAAGAATCAGCATTTCATTTTCCGAAACGTGATAATGCCCGGCTATTTCCTTTGTATGCTTCACAACGTTTTGCGTATGCTCAAGGTTATGAAACACGAGATTCGGGGCATGTATTTGTTCAAAAAGACCCGTTACATACTCTTCAATTTTTTTATATAGTTTATTATTATCCATATTTTAGAATGTTATATTAAATTTTGTCCCGATGGAAAAATTAAAAAGATTTCCCTCGTTAGAAAATGCAATAGTTGCCGAGACAATGGCAAAATTATAAGGAGAATAGTACAGGCCGCCTCCAAAAGAATCGTGCCATTTATGCGATCTTTCATCCTTCACTGAAACCTTACCCACATCATTAAAGGCCAGTAAACCCACCGCGCCAGGTACAATATATGATTTTGATTCAAATAATTTATACCTAAGTTCAGTAGACTGGTACAGCATTGATTTGCCGGAGAACCTGTTTTTTCTGAAACCTCTCAGGTAATTATTGCTTCCCAAATTGAGCGCTTCAAAATATTCATAGTTTTCGCTGAAAATATGGCCACCACCAAAGCGCAAAACTACAACCAGCCTGGTAGGGTCGGTGAAACTGGCATAAACCTGCATATCCGATACAATCTTTGTTATCTGGCGGCTGTTTCCATTTAGCGCGAATAAAGATGAAAACTCTGTAGTCCAGAATACGCCGCGGGTAGGTAGCAAATCATTATTTACATTGTGAATAACAACAGATACTTTGGCGCCGGCGTAAGATTTATTGGAATAGATACCTGAAGAATCCAGGCCCGCCAATGAGGGTTGTGCAAGAATTTTTCCTTTATTGTCGTCATAATGATTCCAGTAATGATAATAGGAGGGGCCAAAACTGAGTTCGGCTAAATTATGAAACCGCTTGCGTAACATAACATCAGTAGAAAAATAATTATATCGTACCCGGTAAAAATTAAATTTTTTGCCGTCTTCTTTTTTGGTTTCGTTACCAAACCCAAAAAAATTATTTAGTACAGAATTATATAACTCTCCGTTTGCGACAATATCATATTTATTAATTACATGGTTAAATTCACCAAAATATTTTAATTGATATGTGTTGTAATCAAGGCTGAATAGAGATGTGAGTCTTTGATAAGTTGCATAGGGATCTTTCCTGAATCCGTAAGTTTTTAAAGAATATCCAACTCCTGCAAGAAGTTTATCTTCTTCATTAAACGAAACATTTAATAGGGGAAGTCTGTAGGTATTGTAATTAAAACCGGTAATATCATAATGATTTACATTAGGATCCGTTGATATTTCATTTTTAGTATTGCTGGAGTGTGCGATGTAGTTGCTGTCGTTTTTAAAATCATAAATAGTATTGCGCACGTTTCCGTTAATGTTGAAGGTGTCTTTTCCTTTTCCCCCGATAATTCTAAATTTTATTTTTGTGCTGGCAGTAGAATCCACTTCAAAAATATCATCGCCATTAAGTCCATAAAGATTAATATACCGGGTTGATTTGTTATCAAACACACGATTAAACATTACGCTTGCAGAATCTGTACTCTGCTTGCGTTTATACACGGTTACCCCGAGGCCGCCGTTTGCTTTAAAAACTTTGAAATATTCGTTCTTATTGCTACCTACTATGTCTACTTCCTTCGAAAGAAAACGAAAATACTTCAGGCCTTCTTTCAGGAGTATGTTTCTACGACTCTTCAACTTGGCGGATATAATTTTATTATCAAGCTTATAAATTTCCGGCGGTAATCCTCTGACAGCATCCTGGATCACGCTATCAGCTTCATCAGCCTGGAATTTTGTGATAATCTGCGTCCATTTATTTTTATCGAGGTTGTTAAGAAATATCCTGTCAAAGTTTCTTTCTTCCCAGTTGAACCATTTGATATTTGGAATGTGTTTCCTGAATCCCTGGAGATATGGTAGTGCGGCAATGCTAAGGCTTTTAACAAAAACTCCGTCAGAATAAAAAAATGCGTTGTCTCTGTCTCTTGGTATCGGAAAATAAAGTTTGCCTGCGCCGGTATCGGTGGTAAGAAATCTCCACTGATCAAAATGCCGGTCCCAATCGCCGATCATTATGTCGAGTAGCCGTGCCCGTAACACTGCTTCCTGGTCTACATGATTTTTGCTGTCTTCAATTATCTTATCAATTACTTTGGCAGTACTTTTAGTATCGCCTTCATCCGAAGAAGGTTCATATAATTCCAACAGGCAAATAGTCTTCGCAAAAATTGGCCGGTAAAGTCCCAATGCAGGATCGTCAGGTACAAAAAAATATTTTGGCTCCGTATGAACGACCTGTGCAGCATCTGCTAGAGGAGGTACCATAAGTGCTCCATAAGGATGTTCTGCAGATACCATGTCCTGCATAATTTTTTTATCAATATTTGACTTCAACAGCTCAGGAACGGTTCCCTCCGGAGCTTTATCTACTGTTCTTAAAACCCATTGGCGACCATTTTGATCCACGAGCCGTAGGGACTTGGTCTGCTTGCCCCCACCAAGACTTTTAATTTTAAATCCGCCCATTTCTTTATCTATTCTAAAAACTTTTAGGTGCACTGGCGTAGCCCATTCCTTACGATAATTTTTTCCCGCAAAAAACTTGTGTAATTCAGATATCTTTTGATAATTCGTATTGACTGCGACGGTTACACTATCCTCAAAATTTACTATTGGCTGTGTCTGCGGTATTGTTAAAGAATCGGGAAGCCTCTTTTCTATGTTGGAAAAATTAAAGAGCGTACTATCATACGCATGAATTACAGTATCCTTGTCAACAGTATAAAAGTCAACGTGAACATTTTTATTTTTTGATATCTCAAGTGTCGCAAAACCAAATGATTGTTTTTCAAACAATGTTTTTTTATTATGACTTACCCTGGTATTTTTTGAGCCGGCTCCGCTTACGATATAATAGTAACTGCTGTCTTTTATAAGTTGTAAAGTATGTTCGTGGCCACCCGCAAAAATTATATTAGGATATTCCTTGGCGATTTTTTCTATCCTGTCAATCATATTTGCATAGGCGGGATAGTGAAGATCTTCCGGTGTGCCAAAAACACCGCGTGCAATTGGATAAATAGAACCCAGGATCGGTAAAGGAATCCACAATTTCGGATTCATGTCAGTGAAGGGAAAAATGTGTGTTTTAAGGGGGAAATATCCTCCGTGAATTCCGTAGCTTTTTAACGTATGATGACCTGCGAGGATAATAAGCTTTTTTGAATTTCTGCTTATCATATCATCCAGTTCGCTATAAAACTCATCCGTTGTTTTATACGGGCAATCAGATTCAATACCCGGCCTTTCATTTTCTGGCCTGATAAACCACTGACTGTCGTACATTATCAAAACAACGTTATCGTTAATAGCATATTCAACAGGGCCGGGACATCCGTCAGCCGGAAAAAAATGCACATTTTTCCCTTTTGAGTTTATGTATGCCTCTTGCCGGTTAACCAGTTCGAGCCCGTTTGGAGCCGCATTCCCCCAATCATGATTGCCAGGGATAAAAACCACCTTGGCATTTGTACCATTGACAATATTTATTTGAGAATCCAATACAGCTTTTGCCTCAGCATAGTTGGGCATCATATCATCAGGCAATCCTGAATTGTATAAGTTATCACCTAAATAAAAGACTGTTGTATTACTATCAAGCGGAATAAGATTTCGTGCAGCATCCACCACGGGTTGTCTTCCGTAGTTAAGCTGGCCTCCATCTCCAATTAGTATAATGCGTGCCTGTATGGAGTCTACCTGTGCGCCACAAATATTACCAATGAGTAGAAAAAAAATAACTGTGATGCTTCTCTGCATTACACTCTTTTTTTGGGCTTAAATATTAACAAGGTCGCGGAAGCATATTTATCACCCGCTTCGTTAGCAATGAGAAGATCGCCCCATGGAGTAAATGTTATTCCTTCGGGTTGATTAAAGATAGCCGGATCGAGAGTATATACGTCCTTCATGTTTCCCTTTCTGTCAATAACCACAATTATCTGGTTCGTTGACGAAATAACCCAAACGTCTTTTGTTATTGGGTTTATCGCGGCTCCGGATGGTCTGAACTTGAGCTTGTCTATCCCCAGCTTTTTTGCAATCGGATTGCGGTCGATTTTGAATACAGTAGAAGTGAAATTATCTTTTTCGGGATCATACAGCCATGCGGTGGTAAAATCGTAGGTGTCATCCTCGCAATCTTTACAGATCATTACAAAGCCGTTATAAGTTTCATCATAGTAAAGCGATTCAAATTCATTCTTCTCTTTATTGTCTCCCGGAAAAATTGTCCGCCGGTTAAAAACGGTATCACCATGGGGCGCAAAATGCAAGGTTTCAATATTGCCATTACTTTCTAAAACATAGAAGGCGCTATCATGTTCCATCACATCTTCATAATCACGCTTTTTATCAAACTCCCACTTCTCAGTGAGATAGTGTTTGGTAAGGAGAATTTTATAAAGGAATCCTGTTTCATCAGAGATAGCAAAGACGCTGCTATCTTTTTGGTAAAAACTGATTCCGGATATTTCGGTAAGTTCATCCCCTAATATCAGTTTGGAAGGTTTGTTAAGATCATACTCTTTTGATTTTAGGTCAACCGAATTTTTATTTGGAGTGCAGCCTACGAAAGAGGTGAAGTTTGCAAAAAAAAACAATATTAAAAGAAAGTTGCGGTTAAGCATAATTCAAAATAAAAATTTAAAACAATCAGAAGTCATTTAGCAAGTGATAAATTTACAATAGATTAATATCAATTAAGATATTCAGGTGTTTTTTTATTATTTTACGTTATCCGCAAACAAAACTAAAATGAGTTATGAAATATGAACCGATAACAAATTTTATCGATGGAAAGTTCGTTTCTCCATCCTCCGGTAGAAAACTCGATGTTATTTCCCCGGTTGACGGAATAAAACTTTCCGAAGTTCCCATGTCAACGGGAAAAGAACTGGACGATGCAGTGTATTCAGGAAAAAAAGCTTTTAAATCATGGAGTAAAATTCCGATAAAAGAAAGAGTGCAGGTTTTTTTTCGCTATAAAACTTTGCTTGAAAAAAACCTGGAAGAGTTAGCCAGCTTATGCTCAGAAGAAAATGGTAAAACCATGACTGAGTCTGTTGCGGAAATTGAAAAATGTATAGAGCTTACTGAATTCGCAACTTCTCTGCCTCAACTGGTTACTGGTGAGATTCTTGAGGTAAGCAAAGGGGTCGAATGCAGGACGGAACATGTGCCTCTCGGTGTCGTTGCTTCAATAGTGCCATTCAATTTTCCAAGCATGGTTCCTAACTGGACGATTCCGAATGCAATCGCATTAGGAAACTGCATGATAATGAAACCATCGGAAAAAGTTCCCTTAAGCGTAGGAAAATTAGCACTGTTATTAAAAGAAGCTGGTTTACCTGATGGAGTTTTTAATGTTGTTCATGGGGATGTGGAAATAGTAGAGGCCATTTGCGATCATCCCGGAATAGAAGCTGTTTCATTCGTTGGCTCAACAAAAGTTGCAAAAATTGTTTACCAAAGAGCAACGTCAAAATATAAAAGATGCCTGGCACTGGGTGGAGCCAAAAATCACTTAATGGTTTTGCCAGATGCAATTGCAGATATGACTGCACAAAATGTTGCTGCTTCAATGAGTGGCTGCGCAGGCCAGCGATGTATGGCGGCAAGTGCAATGGTTGCTGTGGGCAATGTGGATACTATAATTGAAAAGATCTGTGATGAAGTGAAAAAAATAATTCCCGGCAAAAATCTTGGAGCGGTAATTAATAAAGCTTCCAAAAAAAGAATTGAAAGATATATTACCGAAGCAGAAGAACAGGGAGCAACCATTTTAGTCGATGGACGAAATACAAATGTGATCGGAAAAGAAAATGGAACTTATGTTGGACCAACTGTAATTGATAATGTAAAGTCCGAAATGTCTATAGCTAAAGAAGAAATTTTCGGGCCCGTTATAAGTATTATGCATACCAACACAGTTGATGAGGCGCTTGCAATTGAAAATGAAAATCCTTACGGCAATGCGGCAAGCGTGTTTACACAAAATGGAGGTGCAGCAAGATATATAATTGATAATGCTAGTGCCGGTATGATAGGGGTAAATGTTGGCGTGCCTGTTCCGCGTGAGCCGTTCAGCTTTGGTGGGTGGAATGAAAGCAAGTTTGGCGTGGGAGATATTACAGGAAAAAGTTCTATAGAATTTTGGACAAAACTTAAGAAATCAACAGTTAAATGGAATCCGGAAGCCGGGGTAAATTGGATGAGCTGATAAATTATTTACAATTTTTTTCAAACACGCATAATAATTAAATGAAAAAATTACTCTTCTTATTTTTATTGTTTCCCTCATTTGGTAAATCCCAGGCCAGTGATGCGAAAGTGGATCAATATTGCGAGCTTATTGCTCAGGCAAGATTATTTAGCCGCAAAGTTAATATCGATATTGACTATGGAGATGAAAGGAAGTTTTTCAAAGATTACAGGTTAAAGGATGAATCGGGTAAATTGAAGAAATTTAATTCAGTGGTTGATGCATTAAATTATATGGGGCAACAGGGTTGGAAACTGGTAAATGCTTTTCTTGTGACTGAGGGTTCCGGTACTTCCGTCAGTAATGTTTATCACTATGTTTTTAGAAAGGAATTTCTGAAATCAGAAGTTGATAAGGCCGAGGAATAACGAGAGAAATGCAAGATAACAACCATACAAAATGCATATTAAATAGATATACCCATGAGCATCCTTGAAAAAATTTTGCCACCAAAAACAGAAGCCGAAGAAATTATTCAAAACAACCACGACTATACTTTATTTTCCTGGAGCAAGCAAAAAGGCACTAATCCGATTGCTGTTGAGCGGGCCGAAGGGGTTTACCTATATGACTACGACGGTAAACGATACCTGGATTTTTCTTCGGGATTAATGAATGTAAATATTGGTCACGGAGACCAGCGTGTAACCAATGCTGTTATAAAGCAAATGCAACAGGTAAGTTACGTAACTCCATCATGTGTTACCAAAGTAAGAGGTGAACTTGGGAAAAAGTTATCCGAGATTTGTCCTGGTGATTTAAATAAAGCATTCTTTACTTTAAGCGGGGCAGATTCTATTGAAAATGCCATCAAGCTTGCAAGGCTTTATACAGGGCGCCATAAAATCTTAAGTCGTTATAAATCTTACCATGGTTCTACAAATGTCGCTATGACTGCGAGCGGCGATCCGAGAAAACTTCCGGTAGATTCACAGCAGGCGCCAAACTTTGTACATTTTGATTTGCCTTATTTATATCGTTGGGAATTTGGTGAGGAAAATTTATTACAAGAAAGTGTTGCCCAATTGGAAAGGATAATTGCTTATGAAAGTCCAGACAATATTGCAGCAATTTTATTGGAAGGCGAATCAGGGTCATCAGGTTGTATGCAATATCCCATAGGCTATTTGCAAAAAGTAAGAGAACTGTGTAATCAACACGGTATTTTATTAATTATGGATGAAGTAATGAGCGGTTTTGGACGTACAGGCAAATGGTTTGGTTTTCAAAATCATGATATTGTCCCGGACATGATTGCCATGGCAAAAGGATTAACCTGTGGCTATCTGCCTTTTGGATGTTTGATGGTCTCCGATAAAATAGCGGCGAAGTATGATAATACAGTCCTGCCTATAGGTCTTACTTATTCGGCGCATCCGGTATGCTGTGCGGCAGCTTTGGAAGTCCTGGATATTTATGAAGAAGATAAACTGATTGAAAACGCTTCGGCAATGGGCAAATACATAGATGGCAGAATTGAAGAAATGAAAATGAAACATCCCAGTATTGGTAACTGGAGAAACACAGGATTGTTAGGCTGTATTGAATTGGTAAAAAATAAATCATCCAAAGAGCCTATGGCGCCTTTTAACGCAAAACCAGATGAGATGGTTGTTATGAATAAAGTGGCTGCAAAAATTAAAGAATTGGGCATGTACACTTTTGTAAGATGGAATTATATTTTTATTGCTCCTCCTTTGTGCATCAATAAAAATCAAATTGAAGAAGGGCTGGTGATAATAAGCGACGCAATTTCCATAGCTGACGAACAAGTAACTCATAACTAATAGTTCTAAATTCAGAATTTATTGTTACAGGAAACCAAAAATATCCGGGATTCATCTCTCTACAGTGAAGACCTGGCACCGGTTCCAAAAGAAAAGCGAACCTGGAACACCTGGAACTATACAGCACTTTGGATAAGCATGAGCCTTTGCATTCCTACTTATATGCTGGCAAGTTCATTAATAGGTGGCGGCATGAATTGGTGGGAGGCAATCATTACTATTTTCCTGGGCAATGCTATTGTATTAATTCCGATGATATTAAATGGACACGCGGGAGCAAAATATGGAATACCATTTCCTGTTTTTGCGAGAGCAAGTTTTGGGGTGAGAGGTGCAAACATTCCCGCAATGCTTCGTGCAATTGTTGCCTGCGGATGGTTTGGTATTCAAACATGGATTGGTGGTTTTGCATTATATCAAATGTTACGGTTATGGCTACCCGCATTGGAGACATTACCGCAAATTTTTCCTGATTCATTCGGCCTACAAACGGGTCCGGCGATTTGTTTCTTTTTATTTTGGTTATTAAATATGTACGTCGTTTACCTGGGAGTTGAGAGCATCAGAAGACTCCTTGTTTTTAAAGCATTTTTTCTTCCTGTGGCTGCACTTGCTTTATTGTTTTGGGCAATAAGTGCAGGCAATGGTTTAGGCCCTATATTAAATCAGCCTTCCAGGTTCGCCACCAATGCAGCTTTCTGGGATTTCTTTTTTCCGGCACTGACAGGGATGATTGGTTTTTGGGCAACCCTTTCCCTCAACATCCCTGACTTTACACGTTACGCAAAAAGTCAGAAAGCACAAATAAAAGGACAGGCAATTGGGCTTCCATCTTCAATGACTTTATTTTCTTTTATAGGAGTGGTTGTTACTTCTGCAACTGTTATAATTTATGGAGAAACCATTTGGGATCCCATTGTACTGGCAGGAAAATTTAGCAGTAAATTTTGGGTGAGCATAGCGATGATAGCAGTTGCCATTTCAACATTGGCAACAAATATTGCTGCAAACATTGTAAGTCCTGCAAATGATTTTTCAAATCTTTCACCTAAGAAAATAAATTTTAGAACCGGTGGATTAATAACAGGTATCATTGGCATTTTAATTTTTCCATGGAAACTAATTGCTGATCCTTCAGGTTATATTTTTACATGGCTCGTTGGCTATTCAAGTTTGCTTGGCCCTGTTGGTGGCATTATGATTGCTGATTATTATTTTATAAGAAAACAACAATTGAATTCAACTGCGCTATACCAGCGCCGGGGAGAATATTCCTTTACGAACGGATTTAATACAAAGGCTGTCATTGCTTTGCTTTTGGGAATACTTCCAAATGTTCCAGGTTTCTTGTTAACAATAAAAGTTATTTCACAGGATGCGTTTCCACAATGGGTTTCGCATTTGTATAACTATGCATGGTTTGTAGGATTTTTTGTTTCAGGGATAACGTATATTGTAATGATGCAATCTCAAAGAAAAAATATTCAATCACATAATAAAGTTCCTTATGTCGTTGCTGATTAAGAATGGAAGGATTATTACCGCAGATGCAGATTATGTAGCCGATATTTTTATTGAAGGCGAAACTATTTCTTCTATCGGTAAAAGTCTAAATGCAAAAGCGGATACAGAAATAGATGCGTTAGGAAAAATAATTTTTCCTGGTGGTATTGATCCCCACGTTCATTTGCAGATGCCTTTTATGGGGACATTTTCAAGTGATACCTATGAAACCGGAACAAGAGCTGCTTTGTTTGGTGGCACAACAATGGTTATTGATTTCATTCTCCAAAAGCAGGGTAATTCTTTGCAATCAGCGTTAGATGAATGGAAGGGTAGAAGCGACAACAATTGCGTAGGCGATTATAGTTTTCACATGGCAGTAACTGATTTTAATGACGATACTAAAAAGGAAATACGGCACGTGATAGAAGATGAAGGAATTACTTCTTTCAAAACTTTCATGGCGTACAAAGGCGCTTTAATGATTGATGACAGGCAGATGGCGGGATTGATGGAAGAAGTAAAAAAATGTGGAGGTCTTATAAATGTACACGCTACTAACGGTGACATGATAGATTACCTTATTCAAAAGAACAGGGAAGAAGGAAATTTATCTCCTTTGTATCATTACCTGTCTCAGCCGGAAGTTACAGAGGCAGAGGCTTCCGAACGGTTTATTGATATGGCGAATTATACAGGCTGCCCGGGCTATATTGTTCATCTCACCTGTGAAGGCGCCTTAAACGCTGTACGTAATGCAACGAAAAGAGACCAGCACATTTTTGTTGAAACTTGCATACAATATTTATTGCTTGATGCTTCTTTGTATAAAAAGAATTTCGAAGGAGCTAAGTGGGTAATGAGCCCTCCATTGAGAGAAAAGAAGGATCAACAAACTTTATGGGCAGGAATCAACCAGGGATTAGTAAATGTAGTTGCCACCGATCACTGCCCTTTTATGTGGGAACAAAAGAAAATGGGAGAGAAGGATTTTTCTAAAATTCCGAACGGCCATCCGGCAATTGAAAACAGGATGGAACTATTGTTCAGCGAGGGAGTAAATAAAGGAAAAATTACTTTGAACAAATACGTAGAATTAACTTCAACGAATCCTGCAAAAATTTTCGGAATGTTTCCACGTAAAGGAAGTTTATCTCCGGGAAGTGATGCCGACATAGTGATTTTCGATCCGGAAGAAAAACATACACTCTCTGCGAAAACGCATCATATGAATGTTGATTATTCAGGGTACGAGGGTTGGGAAGTTACAGGAAAAGTGAAGACTGTTCTGCTTAGAGGTGAAGTTGCAATTAACAATAATGAATGCAAAGTGGAGAAAGGATTTGGTAAATTCATAAAAAGAAAAAAAGTTTCTCAAACAATTTAGAATTATGAGTTAAGAGTTATGAGTGATTTAAAACAATCAAATAGCATAGTAGCAAAAAGATCTTATACTTTTGCATTAGAAATAATCAGTACTTACAAAATTCTAACTCTTGGTAAAAAAGAATTCATTCTTTCAAAACAATTATTAAGGTGTGGCACATCAATCGGGGCGAATGTTCACGAAGCATTAAGCAGTGAATCAAAAAAAGATTTTATACATAAACTTTCAATAGCTCTTAAAGAGTCAAAAGAAACTACCTATTGGCTGAATCTTCTAAAGGACAGCGATTATATTTCGATTGGGCAATATGAAAGTCTGAATAATATTTGCATGGAGCTTGTTAAAATATTGAGTAGTATTATTCTTACCATGAAACAAAAATATTTCTCCGGCAATACTCTAAAACTCTAAACTCTAAATTCTAAACTCCAATAAATGCCAAGAATAATAAAATCCGGACTAATACAAATGTCTCTTCCAAAAACTGAAGGTGAAGGAACCATTGAAGAAATTAAAGAAGCGATGTTGCAAAAACATCTTCCGTTTATTGAAGATGCAGGAAAGCAAGGCGTTCAAATACTCTGTTTGCAGGAAATTTTTAATACACCTTATTTCTGTCCCGGTCAGGATAAAACATGGTATGGATCTGCTGAAAGTGTTCCCGGTCCTACAACAGAACGAATGGCAGCTTATGCAAGAAATTACAATATGGTAATGATTGTGCCGGTTTATGAAAAGGAACAGGCGGGAGTTTTATATAATACCGCAGCTGTTATAGATGCTGATGGAACTTATTTAGGCAAGTACAGGAAAAACCATATTCCTCACACATCTGGTTTTTGGGAAAAATTTTTCTTTAAGCCCGGAAACCTTGGCTATCCCGTGTTTCAAACAAAGTACGCAAAAGTGGGTGTGTATATCTGTTATGATCGCCACTTTCCCGATGGTGCAAGAATTCTTGGATTAAATGGAGCGGAGATCGTTTACAATCCTTCGGCTACAGTTGCGGGCTTGTCACAATATTTATGGAAGTTGGAACAACCCGCTCATGCCGCGGCCAATGGTTATTTTATGGGATGTATTAACAGGGTGGGAGAAGAAAAACCGTGGAACCTGGGCAGGTTTTATGGCTCATCGTATTTTGTTGATCCACGCGGACAAATATTTGCACAGGCTTCAGAAAATAAAGACGAATTACTGGTTGCCGAATTTGATTTGGATATGATCGAAGAAGTGAGAAACACCTGGCAATTTTTTAGAGATAGAAGACCTGAGACTTATGGTAAGTTGGTGGAATTATGAAATTACTTTTGTGTTAAGTGTTGAATGTTGAGTGATATAGTTGAGCGCATCCAACACATAACATATAACACACAACACAAAATGATAAGAGATAACAGGCTAACGGAAGTTGAGTACACGCGAAACTTCAGCGACATTCACTCGCCATTTGAAAATAAAGAGGCTGCATTGGTGGAAGCAAATCGTTGTTTGTTTTGTTATGATGCGCCATGCATTAAAGGTTGCCCTACAAGGATTGACATTCCGAAATTCATCAAGCAAATCACTACCGACAATATAAAGGGATCGGCACACACAATTTTTATTTCTAACATTTTTGGTGGCGGATGTTCAAGAGTTTGCCCCGTTGAAAAGCTGTGCGAAGGCAATTGTGTGTATAATTTATTAGATGAAAAGCCAATTGAAATAGCCAAACTGCAACGATGGTCCACCGAACCGGCAATTAAAAATAAATGGAAGTTATTTGATCGAAATCAACTAGAAACCAGTGATGTACAAAAAAAAGTTGCCATCATTGGGGCAGGTCCTGCGGGACTTTCATGCGCTCATGTTCTTTCACGGGCGGGTATACACGTTACTGTTTTTGAAAAAGAAAATAAAGGCGGAGGACTAATGACCTATGGCATCGCAGCTTATAAAGTAACCCCGGAATTCTGCGAGGAAGAGGTGGATTTTATTAAATCACTTGGCGGAATAGATATAAGGTATGATCATGAATTAGGAAAAGATGTTACCCTTCAACAATTGCAACGGGAGTATGATGCTGTTTATTTAGGGATTGGCGTTGGTCTTGCCAATCAATTAAATATTCCGGGGGAAGAATTGGAGGGGGTGGAAGATGCAATCAGTTTTATTTATGACATAAGATCGAAGGGTTATGCAAATGTGATAGTGGGAGATAAAGTTGCCGTAATAGGGATGGGGATGACTGCGATTGATGCTGCCACCCAGGCAAAGCGCCTTGGAGCCAAAGAAGTAACGATGGTGTATAGACGAAGCGAGGCGGAAAAAAACTGCACCCAGGTTGAACTCGATATAGCTATGCTTGATGGTTGTAAAATTCAATGGCTTGCTTCGCCAAAAGAAATTGTCGGAGAAAATGGAAAAGTGAAAAAATTGATTTGTGATGTCATGAAATTAGGAGCGCCGGATTTTTCAGGAAAGCCTGCTCCAGTTTCAACGGGCGAAACTATCACTGTTGAATGTGATATGGTGATAAAAGCAACCGGTCAAAGCCCTTTTATTGATTTGATAAATGAAAATGGACTTGAAAATAGTAAAGGAAAAATTCTTTTGAAAGAAAATGCTGCGACAAATATTACAGGTGTTTTCGCCGGTGGAGATGCGGTGAATGGTGGTAAAGAAGTGGTTGATGCAGTGCAAGCTGGGAAAGATGGTGCTTTTTCAATTCTAAAGTTTTTTAATTTGTGTTAAGTGTTGTATTATAAGTGTTAAATGAATTTGAATATGGAAAGTAAAATTCTTGATTTATCATTTGATTTTTCTTTGAAGATCATTGATCTCTATAAAATACTGATCAAGCATAATGAATATGTTCTCTCAAAGCAACTTTTAAGAAGTGCGACGAGTATCGGTGCGAATGTTGAGGAAGCAAATGCAGCGCAAACCAAAAAAGATTTCATCACCAAAATGTCTATTGCCTCAAAAGAATCAAGAGAAACAAGATACTGGTTAAGATTACTAGATAAGAGTAGAATAGTGGATGTGAATTATTCAATTTATTTATCATCAATAGAACATATCATGAATGTTCTGACAAAAATTGAAAAAACTTCGCAAGAATCTCTGCTTACACGCAAAACATAACATATAACACACAAAACAATGGCCTCTCTCGAAAGCAGCTTTCTGGGCATAAAATCTCCTAACCCTTACTGGTTGGCGAGTGCACCACCTACTGATAAAAAAATAAATGTATTGCGTGCATTGGAAGCAGGGTGGGGCGGGGTTGTATGGAAAACACTCGGCTCGCAGGTGAAGAATGTCTCATCAAGATATTCTGCTGTAAATTTTAATGGAACACGGATAATGGGCTTTAATAATATCGAGCTCATTTCTGACAGGCCGCTTGATTTAAATTTAAAAGAAATAACAGAAGTCGTTAAAGAGTTTCCCGATCGGGCAATGGTAGTTTCTTTAATGGCTGATAACAACCGGGAAAGCTGGCATGAATTAATAAAGCAGGTAGAAGACACAGGCGCTCATGGACTCGAATTAAATTTTGGCTGTCCACATGGAATGACGGAAAGAGGTATGGGCGCAACGGTAGGACAGGATCCGGAAATTGCCAGGATGGTTGTTGAATGGGTAATGGAAGCAGCACACATTCCTGTTATTACCAAGCTTACACCCAATGTTCATTCAGTTGTCCCCACCGGTAAAGCAGTTGTGGAAGCGGGCACAAATGGACTATCACTTATTAACACGATCCAATCAATTACCGGTATTGATTTGGATACTTTCGTTCCTAATCCTTACGTTGCAGGCAAGAGTGTTTTTGGAGGTTACTGCGGTCCCGCTGTAAAACCCATTGCATTAAAATTTTTAGCAACCATTACGCAAAATGAAATAACGAATAAAGTTCCCGTTTCGGGGATTGGCGGTATAAGCACGTGGAAAGATGCCGTGGAGTTTATGCTTTTGGGCGCTTCCAATTTGCAGGTATGCACTGCCGTTATGAAGCATGGTTTTAGAATTATTGAAGACCTGTGTGAAGGTCTGAATAATTACATGGATGAAAAAGGATTTGCTACGATCTATGATTTCATTGGTAAGTCAATCCCTGCTCTTACCAATTGGGAAGATCTCGATATCAATTACCATCATGTTGCCAACATTAACCAGGATAAATGCATTCATTGCGGACTTTGTTATATTGCCTGCGAAGACGCAGCACATCAGTCAATCAGTATCACACATGGTAATCCTTACAATACCTATGCAATAAAAGAAGAAGAATGTGTCGGCTGCAATCTTTGCCAGTTAATTTGTCCCGTTACCAACTGTATTACGATGGTAGAACATCGTGTAGGTCATGAATACATTAATTGGAAGGAGTTTCAAAAAAGAGGAATGCCATTAAATGATCATTAGTTTTTGACATTCATTAAAATTTACAGGCAAAAAACAACTTGTTAACACCTGCTTTTATTTCCACAGATTGTTATTTAATTTTATCCGGATAACTTTTCTTTCGTACTTCTATAATCAGCCTATTTCAAAAATACCCTGAAGAAATTTTGATAGGCTGTTTTAATTCGTTTGTTCTCTTTCAATGTCAATGCAAAATATTTTATCAATTGAAAGCAAACACAAATAATATTAAGAACAGGTTTCAATCTTTACCATGCGAAGCTATTGCCCCATACATTGATAAGATAAAAAAATATAATAACGAATGCGGCTGTTCTTTGGGCGGAAAATTTTCTTTAAGTGCTTTGCTCTTATTTATTTTTTACATGGTAAAATTTCCTGATGCAGGTCTGCCTCATATTACCCGTGATATTGCATATGGGCTGCTGTTTGTTTTTATTTCGGGCGCCGTCGGCAAATTGATTGGAATAGCCATATCGAGAATAAAACTTTTCTTTCTCTATCATTCAATCCTCGCAAAAATTAATCATCCTAAAAAGAATCATCATGTCGACCTGTACAAAGTGGGTTGATGAAACTGTCATTACCTGCAAAAACCGGGCGGAACAATTGGATCATCAATGTACAACCTGGGCTGATGAAGGATCTAACCAATGTTCGGGCTGGGCAGATGAAGGCTCTAATAAGTGTTCCGACTGGTCAGAAAAACATTGCCATTGGTACAGCCCGTGGAACTGTATAGCCGGGTGGTTTTGCCAGGCATGGTATTGGGTTGCCAAGTGGGTTTGCAAAGGATGGTATTGGGTAGCGAAGTGGGTTTGCAAAGGTTTTGCCTGGGTTGTTAAAGCAGTGTGCACAGTATGGGGATGGGTAATAAGATCAGTTTGTGTTGCATGGAACTTAGTTTGGTGTTTTTCAACCAGCATTAGTCGCGGGATAACCAATTTATTTTCCGGAAAGAAAAAGATCAACTTCAAAAATTGAACATGTATTTGTTTTAATGATGGAAAACCGATCCTTCGATCATATGTTAGGATTCAGCGGGCTTAAAGGAAAGGATGCAGTAACAGGGTTACCAAGAGAAGCGAATGGTGCAAATATAAACAGGGATAAAAATCTGAATCCTGATACGGGTGTTGAAGTAGCAGTAAGCACTCCGGCTGATTTAGCTTTAAAAGATATTGACAAAGACCCTTCGCACGAATTTAAAAACGTTTTAACACAGCTGTGTGGTGATCCTTCCCTTTACGATCCATCAACCGGTCATTATCCTACAGCAATAAATAATTCGGGTTTTATAAAGGATTATAAAAATGACGACGCTAATGATCCCGATAGAATTATGCATTGTTTCACAAAAGAACAACTTCCGGTTCTTAATAAGCTTGCTGAGGAATTTGCAGTTTGCGATAATTGGTTCTCTTCATTGCCCGGGCCTACATGGCCTAACAGGTTTTTTTTAATGGCTGCTACATCAGGAGGTTTAGATGACAGCCCCAGTGCATTTGACACTGCAACCTCTGTTGGCTTTAATGGCTATCGTTTTGCAAATGGTAACATTTTCGATTTGTTAGACTCATATTGTATTGACTGGCGAATTTTTGAAGGCGATAAATTTCCAGTAAGCTTTGCACTAAATGGAATGTGGCAAAATGAATTGCAGGGCCGCTTTAAGGATTTCGACGATTTTGAAAGTGAACTGAATAACCCCGGGTTTGGTGAAAAATTTGTTTTTATAGAACCGCAATACGGAGAGCACGAATTTGATATAACCGGTCCCGGAGATTTTGTATGCGGTAATTCCATGCATCCTCTTGATGATGTAACACGCGGAGAGAAACTCATAAAAAAAGTTTATGAAACTATTCGCAACTCACCTCATTGGGAAAAATCAATGTTGTTAATTACGTTTGATGAGCACGGAGGATTTTATGATCATGTTGCTCCTCCGCCTGCAATTCCTCCCGGCGATTTAACTACCATTGATTATGTTGTAAATAATTTTAAGTTTGACAGGCTGGGCGTTCGTGTTCCTGCACTAGTTATTTCACCACTTATTAAAAAAGGAATTATTGATAACACCGAATATGATCATACTTCCTGCCTGGCCACAGTGGAACGCTTGTTTGGGATGAAACATTTAACCAACAGGGATAAGAATGCAAATGACTTTCTTCATCTTCTTTCACTTGATACGCCAAGGACCGATACACCTGAGATTTTACCTGATGCTCACAGGCCGGCACTTTCATGCGATGAGGACAATGAAACAATAGAAAAGTTAACAACACTAAGAAGCAAATTAATACTGGCGCAAGAGGAACAACGAAAAGGAGATATCATCCTTAGACAAAAACCTGCATCAAATACGCAAATAGGTTTTGCCTACGTAGCCCTTTTAAAAGTATTGCATCAATCGAAATATCCTGAAAGAGAAAAATGGAAAGAGGAATTTAAAAATTTACAAACAAAAACAGATGCTGCAAGATTTATGACAGAGGCAAAAATAAAAATATTTTATGGCCTTGATGTACACCGGGTAGATGATTTACGAACACTTACTGCCCAGTAAATTAATTTCGTAAAGTGTTTTTGATGTATCCCGGATTAATCACTTCTCTTCAATTCAGTATATTGCCCTTCCTTAAGAAAATTTTCAACCTCAAAAATTAAATCTATGTTAGAAGAATTATTCAACTTGGTAAAAAATGCGGCAAGTGACACTGTTATTAATAACCCCGAAGTACCTAATGATAAAAATGACGCTATAGTGGCTGAAGCCACCAATACCGTAGCTTCCGGGTTGAGGAACATGGTTGCGGGTGGCGGTACTCAAAATCTTTTGGAATTATTTGGCAATAAAAACAATCAGCAATCCGGTGGCTTATTAAGTAATCCATTAGTGAATATGATGATTGGCCATCTCACGGATAAATTGATGAACAAGTTTAATCTTGGCAGCAGCCAGGCAAATAAAGTATCAACAAGTCTTATACCTGATGTGCTTGGCAGTTTAATAAATAAAAGCAATGATCCCTCTGATAATGGTTTTTCATTGGATGGATTGCTGAACTCTATAACGGGTGGCAAAAGTTCTGAAGTAGTACAGCAAACATCAGGTATTTCGGGTGGTGGCTTATCCGGAATTCTGAATCAGTTAGGAGGCTCAGGCGGAGGCGGACTGATGGATATTGTAAAACAATTGGCAGGCGGCGCCCAGGAGCAACAACAAAAAAATGGCGGTGGCGGATTGATGGATATCATTAAAGGATTTATGAAGTAATAAATTATCGGATTAGGTAAAAAGCATTTGACAAGCTTCCTAAGCATATTCAGAAACGGGCAAGACAAACCTACCAATTATGGAAGTCTAACAATAATCATCCCAGCCTGCATTTTAAACAAATCCATAATCAACAACCAATTTATTCAGTGAGAGTAAGCCTGTCTTACAGAGCAATTGGCATCATAGAAGAAGATATAATAATTTGGTTTTGGATTGTTCTCATGAAGATTATAATACCCTTGTAACTCAGTTGTGACAACATTCCTTGACCGAAAGAATTTTGCAATGCCTTTAGCCTTGCTCTTGTGACAAAATTCATAACTCTTAATTCTTAATTCATAACTTAGAAAAAATTTCACACATGAGGTATTTAAAACTAAACATCTTATTCTTTCTTTTAATTCCTTCAATCGTCTTTGCCCAAACTGAAAACATTGATACGACTGTTATGAACCAGATACGTAAAGAAGGTTTTGAAAATTCCAAAGTAATGGATATTGCTTTTCATTTAACAGATGCGAGCGGGCCACGGCTCACAGGCTCACCGGGTTTTATGAGGGCCGCTAATTATGCAAAAAATCAATTAACACAATGGGATTTAACCGGAGCCATGCTCGATCCCTGGGGTGACTTTGGTAAAAGCTGGGAACTTGAGAAATCTTACGTGGCTATGACTGCACCATGGTATAAATCTTTAGAGGCATATCCGAAAGTTTGGACAAGCGGTACTAACGGCTTGCATAACGCTGAAGTAATTCTTATAGCTGCGAAGGATTCTGCAGGGCTTGATGCATACCGTGGAAAGCTTGCTGGGAAAATTTTAATTACGGATAGAGATGAAAAGTATGAACTGGGTTTTAAACCTGATGCCCGGCGATATACTGATGAACAATTAGATTCAATGGCCAATGAAAAAGTACAAGTTGCAGACACCGCTGCCAGACGAAGGAGAAGAGAAGAATTTAGGGCACGATATCGCGGGCAGCAGGCGATGGCTAACACTCTAAAATCGCTGGCAATGAGTGAGGGCGCTATTGCAATCTTTACCTCCAGCCCCCGCAATCATGACGGAACTATTTTCGTACAACAGGCCGGCCCGTACCAGCTTACAGATTCTGCAAACTTTTTAGATATCGCATTGCAATGGGAAGATTATATGACCATCGTCCGATTATTAAAAAATAATATTCCTGTAAAGATGGATGTAGATGTGCAAACCAAATTTTTTACCGACGATATAAAAGGATACAATGTAATTGCAGAAATACCCGGCACCGATAAAAAATTGAAAGATGAAGTTGTAATGCTTGGCGGTCATCTCGATTCATGGCATGCCGGCACGGGAGCTACAGATAATGGTGCCGGTTCTATGGTAATGATGGAAGCGATAAGAATATTGAAAGCTATTGGTGTGCAACCAAAACGAACCATTCGAATTGCACTGTGGAGCGGTGAAGAGCAAGGACTGTTGGGATCCAAAGGTTATGTGAAAAAAACTTTTGCAGATCCGGCAGATATGAAGCTATTACCGGCGCACGGAAAATTTTCTTCTTATTTTAATGTTGATAACGGCACAGGTAAAATCCGCGGGGTTTACTTGCAGGGTAATGAAGCGGTACGTCCCATCTTTCAGCAATGGCTTGCACCATTTAATGATTTGGGTGCTAAAACACTTACCATAAGTAATACGGGCGGAACTGATCATTTATCTTTTGATGCGGTAGGCTTGCCAGGTTTCCAGTTTATTCAGGATCCTCTTGAATATGACACAAGAAACCATCACAGCAATATGGACGTATATGATCATTTACAGGAAGACGATCTTAAACAGGCAGCAACCATCGTAGCTGCTTTTGTATATGATGCAGCGATGCGCAATGAAAAACTACCACGGAAGGAATTACCTAAGGCGGGATCCGGAGGAAGCGGGTTCTGATGGTCATAATATCATTGACCTAACGACTCAGGCTATTCGATGAATGCCTACCCGGTATTTTTTATTCTTTAAGGATAAAGTGCCGTTTTTATTTGACCAATAATTTTAAATAATGATAAAATGAAATTTAATAACATTTGCAGGGCTGGTAAGCCAGTTATCCTAACTTTTCTTTTAATTTTTATATTTCAACAGGATTACGTTAAAGCCCAGGCAAAAAGCACTGAAACAAAAGGATACGACAAGGCATCTTATGGTATTTCCCAGGTTGGAAAATTTATGAAAACCTGGCTTGTTGCAGGACCTTTTGCGGTAAGTGCTGATACGCTTGCGCCTCCTGATTCACTGCAACAAAAAGTTTTCAAAACAGATATCATTTCTGGGGTAAATCTTACTCCTGCTAAAACTTTTCAGCCTGTATCATTCAATCAGAGTGATTTTAAATGGCAATTACTTTCTTCGAAAGAGGATATTATTGATCTTGATTCATTTTACAAAAGCAAAGATTTTGCCTATGCATATGCGCTGGCAGAAATAAATGCCGCATCACCAACAAATGCTATTCTCGGAGTGGGGAGTGATGACGGGATAAAAGTATGGCTTAACGGCAAACTTATTCATGATAACTGGATACCAAGAGGGGTAATAAAAGATAATGACCTGGTACCTTTAAAACTTGCAAAGGGAAGTAATCAACTGCTACTTAAGATACAGGATATACAAGGCGGGTGGGGGTTTATAGCAAGAATCCTTGATAAAGATGCATTAACCGATGCATTAATTGATGCGGCCTCAAGTGGTAACATCGATAAACTAAATCTTCTTATTGAGGGCAATGCAGACATAAACAGTTCCAAAGAAAATGGAGTAAGTCCTGTAACTGCCGCAAAGGTTGCGGGAAGAGATGATATAGTTCAGCTTTTGCTGAAAAAAGGAGCTAAAGATGCCGAAGTTCCGGCTCCTGAAATTTTAGTCGATAGCTATTACTCTTCTTTAAAGGGAAAGGAAGTCCCCGGTATCGCTTTGCTGGTTGCACAGGATGGAAAAGTTTTATACAGGAAAGGCTTTGGCTACGCAGATTTAGAAAATAAAATTCCAATTACTCCGGAAACGAAATTCCGCATAGGCTCTGTAACGAAACAATTTACCGCTTCCGCAATTCTCAAATTGCAGGAAAATAATTTGTTAAGCGTGAATGATAAATTGTCAAAATTTATTCCTGATTTTCCACGGGGGGATGAAGTTACGATTCATCAACTGTTGACGCATACTTCAGGAATACACAGTTATACGAATAACGATGATTTTATTGAAAAGGTCAATAAGACTATTACGCCCGATTCGCTTATTAATTTAATTAAAAAAGATCCTTACGATTTTAATCCCGGCGAAAAGTGGCTATATAATAATTCCGGTTATTTTATTTTGGGATACATCGTAAGTAAAGTTTCCGGGAAACCGTATGCAGAATATCTTAAAGAAAACTTTTTTGATCCGTTGGGAATGAATAATACCGGTGTTCATTATGCTGGAATAAAATTGGAGCATGAAGCAAAAGGCTATGCAAAAAATAATGGAAAGTATGCACCGGCAATAAACTGGGACATGTCGTGGGCAGGCGGTGCAGGCGCCATATATTCTACCGTAGATGATTTATTGAAATGGAACCAGGCCTTGTATGGCGGCAAAGTACTTAGCAAGAAAAGCCTTGATGCGGCTACAACACCCGTCGTTTTAAACAATGGCGAAGAGGCTCCTGCGCATTATGGATACGGCCTTGGCATCAATAAATACAGGGGAGAAGATATTATAAGCCATAGCGGAGGTCTACATGGTTTTGTAACCCAGCTTGCTTATTACCCAAAGGAAAAGTTAACAGTGGTAATGTTTTACAACAATGCTGAACCCGAAGCAAACTTTGATCCCAATAAAATTGCGGAAGCTTTTTTATGGAATAAAATGGATAAACAAGCATCTTATGTCGAAACTTCTGAGAAACCAAAAGACCTGCAGATTTTTACAGGCAGGTACGACCTTTCAGGGTTCGCGGTGGTAACAATATCAGTAGAAGATAATAAAATTTATTCACAGTTAAGCGGCCAGGCCAAATATGAAATTTTTCCGATGGCAGAAGATGAATTTTTCTGGAAAGTAGTTACTGCAAGAATAAAATTTTTTAAAAATGATAAAGGAGAAGTTACCCATGCAATATTGTATCAGAACGGGCAGGAGATAAAAGCTACAAAGTTAAAAGATGAAAAAGTCATTAACATTGATCCGGTAATACTCGATACGTATGCAGGTAAATACAAGTTTAAAGAAAACCAGGTGCTCACAGTTTCAAAAGAAAACAATAAGCTGTTTGCACAGCCTGCCGGTGAGTCAAAGCTTGAGCTACAGCCCGTTTCAGAAACAGATTTCGTTATACAGGAAATAAATGCCAAACTTTCTTTTGTAAAAGATGACAATGGAAAAGTGACTAAAATCAAATTGAATTTGAATGGTGTAAACAGCGAATTGCCAAGAATTGAATAATGGTATCTTACCGGTATTTTCCTGAGAAATAATTTTTGTAAACTATAATTTTCGTTGTGCCGGGGAAGATGGATGTTTATCATAGTTAACGTCAATGAAAATCTTTTCGGTATATTTTCTGCTCATCAGCCAATGTTAGCTTCTTTTCAATTCAGGCACAAGC
>CAWCUN010000004.1:0-77523 GCA_963798665.1 uncultured Chitinophagaceae bacterium
CCGCTGTTGGCGCAAGCGTCCGCTTGTGCCTGAATTGAAAAGAAGCTTACATTAGCTTATGAGCAGAAAATACAAATTTCACGATAACGATAAAATTTATTTTATTTCTTTCGCAACAGTAAACTGGATAGATGTATTTATACGGGAAGAATACAACAAGATAGTTATAGATTCATGGAAGCATTGCCAGGAAAAGAAAGGCTTACAAATATATGGCTGGTGTATAATGACAAGCCATGTGCACATGATAGTAGGAACAACCGGCAAGAAATTAGATGAAATTGTCGGCGAAATGAAAAGTTATACATCAACTCAATTTAAAAAAAATATAAAAGACCATCTGCATGAGAGCAGGAAAGAATGGATGATATGGATGTTTGAAAGAGCGGGAAAGAAAAATGGAAATAATAATGATTGGCAGTTTTGGCAGCAACATAATAAACCAGTTGAAATTAAGGATCAGGAAATGTTTGATAAAACATTAGAGTATATTCATCAAAATCCTGTTCAGGCTGGTTTTGTAACAAGACCGGAAGATTGGAAATATAGCAGTGCAAGAGATTTCTGCGGACCCGATAACTATCGGATGAAAGGATTGATTGAATTATGTTATAGTTAGCATTAGATGGCACAAGCGGACGCTTGCGCCAACCAGAGGGATTGGTGATTAGAATGACGATAACACAAAGCACATGCAGGCAACACTGGTATTGCTAAAAGCAGGGCTGACGTGCACTCTGAACGCTTGGACACTACCAAAAAATAGTTAATGAACAAAAAACTATTATGCATATTCATAATCACTATAGCTGCGCAGACAATATTTGCCCAACGACAAATTTTGCGACCTGACGGCAAATTGATTACTATTGCTGCAATTGATAGTGTAACACAAAAATTAATGGATAATGCAGGCGTGCCCGGTTTGTCCATCGGTATTATTAATGACAACAAAGTTGATTTGGTAAAAAGTTTTGGTTATAGGAACAAAGCAAAAAACTTACGGAACGACACAGCTACTTGCTTTTATGCTGCTTCATTAGCAAAACCAGTATTTGCATATCTTGTTATGCAGTTAGCGGATAAAGGCTTAATTAATCTTGACACACCTGTTTATAAATATTTACCCAAGCCACTGCCCGAATACGAAAACTATAAAGACCTTGCGGGAGATGAACGTTGGAAATTAATTACTGCGAGGCAGTGTCTTAGTCACACCACTGGGTTTCCTAACTGGCGGCAATTAAATCCGCATGGCAATAAAAAACTCGAAATATTCTTTACTCCAGGTACCCGTTTTGCTTATTCAGGAGAAGGAATATACTTATTGCAATTTGTTGTTGAAACTATTACAAATCAAAAATTGGAAGACCTTGCAAGCAAACAAATATTCAAACCTTTTGGTATGACAAGAACCAGTTTTGTTTGGCAAAATTATTTTGATACAAATTATGCTGTTGGGCATAACCAGGATGAAGATACTTTAGCAATAACAAAAAGAAACCAAGCCAACGCAGCAGGTTCAATGGAAACAACGATTGCAGATTATACACGTTTCATTTCATGCGTAATGCAGGGTAAGGGATTGAGTAATCAATCAAAACAAAAAATGTTGTCACCACAAATTGAGATTTTTACGAAGCATGAATTCCCTTCGTTAAATAATGATACGACAAATCAATATAGAAAAATAAAATTATCCTACGGACTTGGATGGGGGCTATTTAAAAGTGTCTATGGCTTGGCATTTTTTAAAGAAGGGCACAGTGATGATGGCTGGGAACATTATACTATTGGTTTTCCTGATAAGAAATATGCGATTGTCATCATGACAAATAGTTTGAATGGGGAAAGTATTTTCAAAGAACTTGTAGAATATCTTACAGGTGTAACTATTCCGTGGGAATGGGAAGGTTATACGCCGTATCAACCAACAGTAAAATTGCCTGAAAAAATTTTAGAACAATATATTGGTAATTATAACGGGCGTGTCGAAGCAAGCGTTTCATTAATCAATGGGCAATTAAAAATCGAAGCACTAACCGAACATGTACCTAAAACAAATCTCTATGCAAAAGATGAAACTCATTTCTTTATAAAAACAATGCCCGTTAGCATTGAGTTTGAAAAAAATGATGAAGGAAAATTTGAAAAGATGAAAGTAGATGATGAAGGATATTATTATAAATTACATAAAGTTATTGATACTGCTTCAACTCATCCAGCTGAACTCAAACTTTCAAAAGACGTTTTATTATCCTATGTTGGAAAGTATGTGCTAAAGAGCAATCCGAAAAAGACGCTTGTAATTGAGTTGAAAGACGATTATCTAATTGCAAAATTACCTGGACAGGAACCGGTACAATTGATTTTTTTAACCGAGACAAATTTTAAGTTTAAGAGCATCTTTGATATTAAAGGAGAATTTATTAAGGAAAATGGAAAAGTAACAAAACTTATAGTGGAGCAAAATGGAAAATACGAGTGGCAAAAAACACAATGACAAGGCACAAACGCACAACATTGGGTTTTATGCAAGTTGGGCTTGACAAGCAAACATCAACAAATTGCAAATCCAAGCTGTGGTTTCGGGCTGGACGAATAAATCTCAACTTTAGTTCCTAAGTTCAACTTTATATTTTCAATCAGCAGCGGTTGTCGACGGACGGAATACTAGTTCCCAACCTGCATAAAGCCTGTTCGTTAGCTGCCATACTTATAAATCTCGTTTTTACAATGAAACAACTACTTAAAATATCATTTCTTTTTGTGGCCGTGACTTATGCCTCAAATTGCCTTTGCCAGACTTTAGAGCAAAATAAAGAGGCGGCAAGACTATATATTGACGAATGTCTCAATAGACGAAAAATTGATTTGGTGGACAAAATATTCGCAGACAGTTTTCAAGTCCATATGCTACTCGATAGCACTCAAAGTGTTTCGACAAGAAAAGCCTTAAAAGATTTTCTCAAAACACTATTTGATGCATTTCCTGATATACACTATACAGTTGGTGACATAATCGCAGAAGCAGACAAAGTAGTCATGAGAGTTTCTTTTAACGGAACACACAAAAAGGAGTTCTTAGGCATAAAAGCAAATGGTAATAAAGTTGATTATATAAGCGAAATTTTCTTCTTTAGATTTGAAGGGGGAAAAATTGTTGAGGATTGGGTTCAGATCGACCTATATAATCTTTTTAAAAAACTAAAGGGCGATCAATAGTACGGCAGCTAACATTGGGTTTTATGCAAGTTGGGCTCGACATTGTAACATCAGCTAATTGCAAATCCCGGCTTCAGTTCCAGCCGACGAATATCTATCAGGTTTTGTACATAACCCATTGCCCTGGTTCGTGGCACACGAAACAATTTTTTTTTATTTAAGTCAGAATGGTAAATTACAAGATGCAGCCTCAAAGGAAATCTTATTCTGAAATTGAAAGGATATATTTTTTTACAGCCCCATACACCAATGGCTGCCATTATTGGATTCTAAAGAGAATAAAGAACTTATAATTAATTATTTAAAAGAGCTATCAGCCAGGGATTTAATAAAAGTATATTCATTTGTTCTTATGCCAAATCATGTTCATTTTATTTGGCAACAACTTCAGAAAAATGGGAAGGACACCCCAGGGAAGTTTTTTAAAATATACAGCACATGAATTTTTAAAAACATTAAAGCAAAATGGCACATCCAAACTATATGAAGTAAATGCAGCAAACAAAAAGCATGAAATATGGCAAAGAGATTCCCTGAGTATAGAACCAGGTAGCAGAGACTTTGCAAAGCAAAAGATAGATTACATTCATTTTAATCCTGTTAGTGGTAAGTGGAGACTTGCCAAAGATTATTTGGATTATCATTATTCATCTGCCAGATTTTATGAAACAGGTGTCGATGATCCGATAGCTATCGGATTTGGATTTTTAAATAATCTGTTTCATGAATAGAAAAATGTTTCGTGTGCCACGAACCAAGGCGAGGGGAAACAGGCGGAGTGATGTTAAGCGAAGAAGTAAAAATTCATAGTGAAATACAGTTGATAAAACAGGCTGTAAGCGTAGCCGCTTAATTGTAGTAAATTAGTATTAGGGACATTTGCAGATCTCTTAAAAACATATCGGTTTTTATTATATAGAGTCGGCGATAAATACTTTTTAGAGTGATACGCTAAACTTGGAACAAAACAAACAAATACCAGGTCCGGACAACACAGCAGTAAGAACTGCTTTATGGAGAGCAATGCACGTGCAGGTTGATGCGAAACCGCATATACTTAAAGATGAAATAGGGCTGAAACTGGTAGCCCCGGATGTCGATTGGCGGCAACGCCCTGATATGCATCCGCAATTCACAAAGCGTCTTCGGGCATCTATTGTGGTACGTGCCCGTTTTATTGAGGATTTAATTATTGAACAAAACGGAAAAGGAATAAGTCAATATATTATTCTCGGTGCCGGCCTTGACACCTTTGCCCAGCGCAGGCCAGATATTGCTTCCAAACTTCAAATATTTGAGATTGACCAACCAGCTACACAAACCTGGAAACAGCATCGCTTAACCGAACTTGGTTTCGGCATTCCACAACAATTACATTTTGTGTCCGTCAATTTTGAAACTTCATCATGGTGGCAACAGTTATTAAAAGAAGGATTTGACATCGGCAAACCGGCAGTTGTTGCCTGCACAGGCGTTAGTTTATATCTTACTAGAGTTGCAATTATTTCTACACTAAAGCAAATTGCGACATTTGCTCCGGGTTCAAAGCTTGCCATGACATTTTATTTGCCAATGGAACTAATTGACGAAGAAGACAAGCCCCTGCAACAAATAGCCGAGAAAGGAGCACGAGAAGCAGGAACTCCATTTGTAAGTTTTTTTGATCCCAATGAGATACTGACTTTAGCACGCGAAGCAGGTTTTAAGGAGGCAAAAACAATATCAACAAAAAACCTGGAACAACTTTATCTTAAGGACAGAGAGGACCATCTCTTACCTGCAAGCGGCGAAGTATTTCTATTGGCAACAACATAGCAGAAAACGCTACTCTTTAAAATAATTTGAAGGCAGCTTTAATTAGCTGCTAATTAATCTATATTTGATAAACAACAAAAATTCTCAGGCGAATTGGCTTTAGCTGCATTTTAAAATATTCCAATCATTTAATTTCATATTCATGAACGAAAACAAGTCACTTGGCCGTCTTGAGGCTTTTAGTGATGGTGTATTTGCTATTGCCATTACTCTTTTAATACTGGAAATAAAAGTTCCGCCTATTCATTCAGTTCATTCGGTAAATGACCTGGTAAATGCTCTTGTTTATTTGTGGCCATCATACTTTGCTTTTTTTTATTCTTTTGGCGGCATCCTCATTCAGTGGATTTTGCATCACAATACGTTTAACCACCTTAATAAAACATCACGCCCGTTTTTATATACCAATGGCTTTCTCTTATTCACTATTGTATTTTTCCCATTCCCAACTGCCCTCCTTGCAGAATATATAAACACGGAGTATGCCATGCCTGCTATTGTATTTTATGGCATAGCATCTGTCGTTAATTCACTGGCATGGTTTTTATTTATCCGCTCCATTAACAAACCAAAGAGATTACTAAATGATGCCTTTTCCTCCGAAGAGTATAATAAATTAAAAACAAGTAACCGTTTTGCGGTAATTATTTACACATCTACAGCCCTGCTGGCGATTTGGTTTCCATATACTGCACTAATTATTAGCGTTGCTTTATGGATACTCTGGATTTATTTATCACTGGTTGAAAAAGAATAATCAATTGTACATGGGTTATGCTTTAATAAAAGCAATGCTTATACTCGCAAAACTTTTTACTTGTATATTTATTCTTGTTTTAATTAAAGAACATCATGAGTGATTTAAAAAGAAGAACGTTCATCCGGGATTCGGTTATTGCAGGCATAGGCTCTTCCATTGTGCCAAACATTTTACAGGGCTTATCAGCAAAAGATTCATTAACGGAATACCAAAACCTTTCTCCCGGAGAAAAGAAAAAAATAATTGTTGCCGGTGCCGGCATTACAGGGCTCTGTTGCGCTTATGAATTAATGAAGAGGGGTCATGATGTAACCATACTGGAAGCGAGCGGCAGGTATGGTGGCCATGTTTTTACAGGACGTGATGGGTTATCTGACGGGCTATACGCAGACTACGGGGCCGATCATATCACGAAGCCGGGATATGAAAAGTTTTTTGACTATTGCAACGAGTTTGATCTTAAAGTAATTCCTTATCCGCATGCGGAAGGCTCGGAAGCAGCGCCGGAACATCATACATTAAAAATGATTGACGGCAAATTTTACAGTCCTGAAATGCTTGCTGATCCTGCCGTGTTGAAGCAATTTGGATTCAATGAAAAAGAAGTAAAATTCTTATCTGCAAATCCATGGTATGCTTTGCGATCATTGTATCTTGATAAATATATTTCAAAATTTGCTGATCCCTACCAGCCATTTGGGGTTGGTTATGATGACCTGGATAAAATACCTCTCATTGATCTGTATAAAAAGGAAGGCGCATCCGCTTCAGCGCTTAAATTTCTTGGAGGAAAAAATGTTTCCGCTCTGTATACAGTATGGAGATTATCGCTTATGCATTCCCGTGGTATTCCACTTTCAGAGGGCGAGACTTTTCATTTAAAAGACGGAAATGAACAACTGCCGATTGCATTTGCAAAAAAACTTGGAGACAAATTAAAACTCAATCATCCTGTTACTGCTATTAAGCAAGATTCAAAAAGTGTTACTGTTACTTATAAAGCATTTGGATATGATGATGCAAAAGAAATGACAGCAGACTACCTGGTTAATTGTATTACACTTCCTGTATTTAAGAATATTCCGGTTACTCCTGCATTGTCATCTGAAAAACAGTATGTAGTAGATCACCTTTCTTATTCATCGCATCCCTTCTTTGTTTTTGAAGCCAGTACGAAATTTTGGCTGGATGACGGATTTAAAACGATCAATATGGAGTTTGAGCATCCGGATATTTCCTCGATATGGATGGAAACAAATGAAGTTAATTCAAGCCGGATCATATTGAAAGCATTTGGCCCCAGCAGTCTCTCTGCGCAGCGTGTATTGGCGGCTTTCAGAGAAGTATACCCCGGCAAACATGATACGATAGAACAGGCTTTGACCAAAGACTGGTCGAAAGACCGGTATGCTCCCGTATGTGAAATGGAACCTTTTCCCATCGGCGAAATGCATAAGTTCTGGCCGCAGATAATGATGCCTGAAGGAAGGATATATTTTGCCGGAACCTATGCCGATAACATGAGCCGCGGAATGGAATCATGCATCCGTTCTGCACAGCGTGTGGCTGCGGAAATAGATAAAGCTTAATACAATTCAAAGATTGGATCTATGGTAAGGACACCAGTAATTATTTCTGTTGCTATATTAGTTGTTTTCCTTTACGCCCCTGCGTCATCTTCAAAATACAACAGCCAGCAGAATACTCCACCAGTTGTTACAATCGTGTCTCCTGCCAATAACAGCACATTTACAGCCAGTACGCCGGTTCATTATTCAATAACTGTATCGGACAAGGAAGATGGAGATTCGAAATATGAAGAAATCAATCCAAAGGAAGTATTGCTGGAAGTAAGGTATAACGAAAATGCCTCAACGCTTTCTAAAGAACTTCACGAAACAGCTCAAAAGGATGCGCCGGGTCTTGCTGCAATAAGAACATCCAATTGCTTCAATTGCCATGGTTTTGATACCAAAGTGATCGGACCAACATTTACTGACATCAATAGACGGTATAAACCCACGGCAACAAACATGACTTTGCTTGCGAAGAGGATCCGGGAAGGTTCAAAGGGTATTTGGGGAAATGTAGCTATGCCTACTCATCCCGAATTAACCAACGATCAAATACAAAACATGGTGAAATGGATCATGCAAAATGCCTCCGGAAATACCGTTCATTATTATATTGGAACGGAAGGTTCTCTAAACCTGAAAGCGCCGCCGGGTACAAGCCGGAATGGCGCCTACATACTTACAGCCAGTTACACAGATCATGGGATAAATAATACCGGCCAGCATTTAAAGGGACAGGATGCCATCGCATTACGAGCCAGGTAATAGTTACCATTAACTTTCATTTTCTTTCAACTCATTCAAAAAGGTGATTGACTCTGATAATTTTTTATCGGGAAATTTTCTCAGAAAGAAAATTAATATTACCGCTATAACTATGCTGCCTAAAGTAAAATAAATAAGCCACGTATTATTGAAAGCATACAAATTAAGATGCAGGAAAGCTTTGGCCGTCACAATCATGAATGGAGCTGCAAATAGCGGGATAATTATATAGAGACTGTATCTATCCAATATCTCAAGTTTTTTAAGACGCAATAATTTTTTTTGAGCGTCTATAACCGGCGCCTTTGAATCCAAAGTATAGATTAAAGTGAGCTTATAAATTTCCAGGATCAAACTGAACGTTGTAATCACTAACAAAATAAGTGCAGGAATAAGGAATTTAAAAACCTGGTAATTGTCAATTAAAAACCGCCATAAAAACATTGAAAAAAATATGCCCACTATTATCCCAATAAAAGCAGTGAATTTAATTTCATAAAGGCCAGACCTCACTTTTTTAATGCCGATATTCTTCACCAGTTCTTTATTAATTTGTATGCTTTTGTCCAGCCCGATATCGTTGCTGTTCCATATTCCGGATAATTCTTCAAATTTCATTGTATTGTTGTTTTATAGTTTTCAAAATATAATTTCAATTGATCCTGTATTCGTTGCTTTCTCGTAGATATGTTTGTTTCGGACATGCCCATCACCAAAGAAATTTCTTTGTTTTTACATCCTTCCAGGTAAAGAATTATTATCGCCTTATCAATTGGTTTCAGCAGGTCAATAAAATGATACAATTGCTCAAGATTATCGTTTGTTATCGTATCATCTGTATGTAGAAATTCAACATGATGTTGATAAGAGTCGAGCTTATTCTGCCTGCTTTTAGATTTTCTTAAAAATGAAATAGACACATTGAGTGCGATCCGGTAAGTCCACGTTGATATCGCATACGTCTTATCATATTTTGGGAAAGACTTCCACAACTGCAGAATGATATCCTGGATGAGGTCTTTTCTATCCTCAGGGTCATGGCAATAGATCCTTGCAATCTTGAAGATCAATTTCTTGCAGCTTTCAAGATATTCAATAAACAGGTCTTCGGCTAATTCTGATTTTTTCAATTTGATTAATTTTATTCCCTTTCTTTTACTATATTATTCGCAGACACTATTCAGAATGTCACAATTCTTTCATTTTTTTTTTCGAATCTCATCCCTAACAGGAATCAAAATATCATAAAGTTACCGTTGCAACTTTTACAACCGCTTCAGAGATACGTTATCCAGTTGAAAAATAATCCTGCATCTGCCCTCCCACTGGTCGTTTAGGACGAAAAATTATTTAGCATTTCTTTCATCTCAAAAAATGCCATCGGTTATTATACTTCCAACCTGATGCACTATATTTAGTCCTGAATTTTCCCAGGCCCCGGATAATCAAATCCTAAATTTTTTTTATGCCAGAGTACACAACTCCCGGAATTTATATCGAAGAAATTTCACATCTTCCTGCTTCAGTAACATCTGTTGCAACTGCCATTCCCGCTTTTATCGGGTATACCGAAAGGGCACAATTGAACATGGACGGCGATCTTTTGAATAAACCATTTCGTATCACCTCTCTCGCCGAATATGAAAGCCATTTCGGTTCCGCCTATCCTGAAAAAGGGATAGAAGTTACATTTGAAAATGTTGGTGGTAATCTTTCGGTTGTCGGCACATTGAACGAGAAAAAAAGATCACACTATTTACTGTATTACTCTCTTCAGCTTTTTTTTATTAATGGCGGAAGCGCCTGTTACATTGTTTCGGTTGGGGGTTATACCGGTAAGGGCGCTATAAAAATGACCGATCTTAAAAGAGGACTCCGCATGGTGAAAAAAACAGATGAGGTTACGCTGCTTCTGTTCCCCGATGCAATATACCTGGCAAAATATAAAAATTATTATTCGCTTTATATAAAAGCGATGGAACAATGTGCGGAGCTGGAAGACAGGTTTACTATATTAAATTTATTTCAAACGAACAGTAATACTGCTGCATGGAGAAAATACGCCGGATTGTTGCGAAGCTCCCTCGATGTTGATACTTCATATCTAAAATATGCCGCCGCCTATTTTCCGCGGCTATACACTAACATTAAATTTAAAACGAAAGACGAACTGGTTAAAGTTGTAAGCAATAGTGCCGGCGATCTTCCTGCTGACCTTGCAGCATTAAAAGCCGTTAATAACGATTACTACAATTTAGCTCTCAAGGCTGTCAACGATATTGAAATGTTATTGCCTGCCTCACCTGCGGTTGCAGGAGTATACGCACAGGTAGATGCCACACATGGCGTGTGGAAAGCGCCCGCAAATGTGAATGTTGATGCTGTTATCCGCCCGGAATATGTATTGACACAGGAGGAACAGGAAGAGCTGAATGATGCGGACTCGCAGGGGAAATATATCAATGTAATCCGGACATTCACCGGTAAAGGCCCTGCGATTATATGGGGCGCACGCACGCTTGCCGGAAATGATAATGAATGGAAATATATTTCGGTACGCAGGTATTTTAATATGGTAGGAGAATCATGTAAGGAAGCTACCGAGTCATTTGTATTCGAGCCCAATGATGCCAATACATGGAACCAGGTAAGAACACTCATCGAAAATTATCTTACACAGCAATGGCACGCAGGCGCCCTGATGGGTAATAAACCTGATCAGGCCTTTTATGTAAGAGTGGGGCTCGGAACAACAATGACCCAGGCAGATATTGATGCAGGCAGAATGATTGTTGAAATTGGGATGGCTGTGGTAAGGCCGGCAGAGTTTATTATATTGAGGTTTAGCCACAAGATGTCGGATGATGATGGTGACGACTAAAATGTGTAAGTAAATCAGGTGGTCCGACCGGGCTAACATAAAAGATTACACGAAAATGTGCAACTATTTTAATTCTTCGAAAATGCCCGTCTGTTTGTTTTTCCACACATTGTCCCAGTTAAAATAACGACCATTCATTGCCACGTACACGCCGGCGGGAAGTGTTTGTGCAAAAGCGAGTGCACTGCCAAGGTTAAACAACCCGTCTGAACTGCCAAATTTAATCGGTATCATAGCCCCGGTGAGTACAATGGTTTTAGCCGGCACTTTTTGGGCCAGCACTTTTGCAGTCTCAGCCATGGTATCTGTGCCATGGGTAATTACAATTTGTTTTTCGTCACAACTGTTGCATTGGTGGATGATCAGTTGGCGGTCTTCATCAGTCATTTCAAGACTGTCTATCATCATAAGCGTCCTTATTTCCACAGGAACCTGGCTACGGCCCAATTCCAACAGGTCACCAAGATGGCTGTCTTTAAAATAGAGCTGACCGTTAAGCTCATTGTATTCTTTATCGAACGTGCCGCCTGTGATAAAAATGCGGATGGCCATCTGTAAATTTTGAAAGTGAAGTTAAAAGAATTTGAGAATTAAACGCATTGTCGCTAATCGGTAACCTAAGGGCCAGTAGTTACATTTCAGCAGTGGTCATTTGTCTTTCATTTGATCCCAGAAAAAGGCAGGTGCAAAGCCTGCGATCACATAGATGATTATCTTTAATACAGGAAACATACATTTGCCAAAAAATGCGTATAAGGGGCGCCGTTACTCTACTTAGTAAATTCTCCAAAATGCCAGAGTATTCCTGACGGGTCGTGCATGAAACACTCTTTGCCCCAATCAAACTTCCGAATGGGAGTTAGTTTTACTTTTTCATATTTAGCTGCCAGGTTCAAAGCTACAAGTTCGTCCCAATGCCGGCTGACATCTTCCACTTCTAAAAAAATCATTAAATTATCTATCCAATCCTTCACGCAAGCATCTTGTAAATAAAACCCTAATCCCTGTGTTTTGAAATAAGACATATTGGGAGTCAAAATACTTTCCTGGAAACCCAGGTCCCGGTAAAAATTTCTTGACACTTCGAAATTTGTGGCCCCGATAAATGGCCGGATTGATATCGCCTTATTTTTCATTTTTTGCCTTTTTTATTTCCTCTATCCTTAGTGGCTGCACTTCTCTTCTTCCTGCTTGATTTTGCTTTTTTATTAAAGTCCAATGCAAGGCCTATCCAATAATCAAAATCCTTTTGTGTTTTCATTCCGTTCCGGTCAATCAATACATAGCCTTTCATCGGGCGATTGGTGAAGTCCATCGTTCGGCAACCCACTTTCTCCACTACGTTGTCGTGCAGCGCCGGATCAATGCGACACATCAATTCATCTTTGATGATGCCCGCACACATCTTATCATTGTACATAAATGTCAATCCGCCCATCATCTTTTTTTCTTCAACGTTGGACAGCTCAGAAAATTTTTCTCTTACACGATTTGCTAAATTTTCATCAAAAGCCATAGACAAATTTTATGACGATAATTGATCAGGCGTTAATTTCCGGCAGTTCATTAAATTCCTTTCTCTTGTTTTCCATCCACTCGTTCATAGCGCCGGGAGTTTTCATCAGGCTTTGCATTTCATTCATTGCATTAAGATGTTCTGCGTCTCCTTTTTGAAACATTTCCATGGCATGACTTTTACTTAATTCAGCTACTTCTTCAAAGGTGTTGCCATGAAAAACTTTTTCACAAGCGCCACCAAGTTGTTTGCAGGTTATTGCTTTCATAATAATGTTTGCGGGTTATGTGTTATTTATTCTTACGCAATGTATCAAAATTATTTCTTCTTTGTGTAGGATTTAAGCCCGGCGAAGAATTTTTTAATTCCTTCGTCTGAAGGCTTGCGAATCACCAAAATGCCTGGCAATTTGTGGGCTCTCTTGAATGGCTTGTTAGGAATAAAAAATGCTTACAAATAAATTATAGAAGACTGAGATCGGTTATTTTGGAAATTCTTCAGGGTCTTCGTCCCCTTCCTGGTCTTTTGATTTATGATAATCTTCGTTGATTTGTTTTTCAAATTTCTTTTCATCTTTCTGGTTACGTACTACCAGCCATATTATTAATGCTACGAGCAATGCACCAACTAATATTATGAGTAGCCAATTGATTGCCATACCCGCATTTTAATATAAAGATAGTGCTTGAAAAGGAAGTCAGTGTTTCGTAATTATTATTTTTCTTGCAGGTTTTAATTTACATTTATTCATCTCTTACACATAAAGCTATTTACATGATACATTCCCGCCGGAAATTTATCGCTGAGTACAGGTATTTTTTTTAGAAAACTCTAACCAAAATTTGGGAATTATTTCTCCCGCTTAATACCGTTTATGCTTGCTGATAATTATGTAATAACAGAAAATACGATTAAGGATCCCCCCGTTTCTTTTTTGCAAAAAATGAAATTTCTCGGGCCGGGATTTATTCTCTCTGCATCTATTGTAGGTTCAGGAGAATTGATAGCTACCACAACATTAGGCGCAAGAGCGGGTTTTATTGCTTTCTGGATCATCATTGTAAGTTGCCTTGTAAAAGTAGCCGTGCAGCTTGAGTTTGGCAAGCAGGCTATCCTAACGGGCAAAACTGCTATGCATTCATTTAATAATTTGCATGGTACGAGTCACGGCAAAGGAAACTGGGTTCTTTGGTCAGTGTTCATATTGATAACATTAAAAATAATACAGATAGGTGGCATAATAGGCGGCGCTGCTATTGTCTTATACATGCTCTTTCCTTTTCTTCCCATTTATATATGGGCTTTTATAGTAGCAGGCCTGGCTTCCTCCATGATTTACAAAGGATATTATAAAGTGGTAGAGAAAATATCCCTTGCAATGATAGCAGTCTTTACCCTATCAACGATCACCGCACTGTTTGTACTCCGCTATACAGAATTTAGTTTTTCATGGAGTGATATTTATGAAGGATTAAAATTCAAATTTCCACCCACAATCGTAGCTGTTGCATTTGGCGCTTTTGGTATTACCGGTGTGGGCGCCGATGAAATCATTGCTTACAATTACTGGTGTATTGAAAAAGGATATGCTGCGTATACCGGCCCACGTAATGAAAGTGAAGAATGGAAAGCAAGAGCCCGCGGCTGGATCAATGTAATGTATATTGATGCTTTCCTGGCAATGATTATTTACACATTGGTAACGGCTGCATTTTTTCTACTGGGGGCTGCCGTGCTTCATGGAAGGAGTGTTATTCCCGGAGGGTAATGCGGTAATAGAAACGCTGGCGCTTATCTACACAAAATCATTGGGGCCCGGCGTAAGAACGCTCTATCTTATTGGTGCGTTCTTCGTTTTATTCTCCAGCGTATTTGCTTCACTCGCGGCATGGACCAGAGTGTTTCCTGATGTATTTGGACAGATGGGCTGGATCAACTTTTTCGATATTGAGAAGCGAAAAAAAATAGTAAGCCGGCTTGCCTGGATCATTCCAATAATCTGGGTAATAATGTACCTCTTTATTAACCTCCCGGTATTTATGATCCTCTCGGGTGGAATTGTAGGATCACTTATGCTTTTCGTGGTAGTATATGCAGCAATATTATTCCGTAAAAGGAGAACTAAATTCCTTACTTCAGGTATTTTATATAACGCTGCTTTTGCGGTGAGTGTATTTTCAATAGTGAGTATTGGGGTGTATGGATTAGTGCAGCTTTTTTCAAAATGAATTTCATAAATCTTCCAAATCAAATCATTTTCAATCATGAAAAATTATCTTCATCGCAGGAAGTTTCTATCATCTGTGATTATGATACCTGCATTAACATCTACAGGTATGATGTTCACTCTGCCCCCGGAAAAAAATAGTAGCGAAAATTCTTCTAATTTGAAAACGAGCCTTAATGCTTTTTCTTTCAATGCACCCTTATCAGATGGAAGCATGACGATAAGTGATATGCTGGATTTCTGCGCAGCAACGGGTTTCGAAGGAGTGGATATCACAGGATATTATTTTAAAGGATATCCCGAAGTACCACCGGATGAGTACCTGTTTCAAATAAAAAGAAAAGCATTCATGTTGGGTCTTGAAATAAGCGGTACGGGAGTACGTAACGATTTTACAATCGCAGATAAAAATCTTCGCGACCTCGAAGTAACACGAGTGAAGAACTGGATAGAAGTAGCCGCAAAGATTGGCGCTCCGGTTATAAGAATATTTGCAGGCAATCAGAAAAATGAAGGCATATCAAAAGAAAAGGTTACTGAATGGATGCTGAAGGATATACAAACCTGCGTGGATTATGGTAAGCATTATGGCGTGATCATCGGCCTGCAGAACCATAACGATTTTATACAAACCGCCGGCCAGGTAATTAAAATGATTGAAGCCATCAATTCGGAATGGCTCGGACTTATACTTGATACCGGCAGCTACCGGGTACTCGACCCTTATGAAGAAATCAGCAAATCAATAAAATATACTGTCAACTGGCAGATCAAGGAAAAAATTTTTGTAAATGGTGCAGAAGTTGATACTGATATGGACAAATTATTAAGCATTATCAAAGAGTCTAACTATAAAGGCTACCTGCCAATAGAAACACTTGGAGAGGGTGACCCAAAAACAAAAGTCACTACCTTGCTTGCAAAGTTGCAGCAGGCAATGAAATAACTGCGTAGCCGGAAATACAGATAATTTAATACCCCACTTCTTTCTGCAAGGCCTCGATAGCATTAAATAAATAAACAGCCGGGGCATTCCAGTTTATGGCAATTTCATTGGAAGCATAAGATGAGATTGCTTCAGAGCCGCGAGATGTGTTCAAACTTAGAGCTTTATTAAGGCTCTTCGCAAAGACGAACGCACACGGAGTTCGTCTTTGCCCCATCGACAGCCTTGAAAATCTTACTAAAATAAATTTAGTGATTAATAAAGGCCATATAATTAATCCCGATACACTTATCAAAGAAACTCCACTGGCTCTTGTTGAGCGCCAGTTAAACGCTTACAATGAAAGGAACATCGAAGCTTTTTTGGAACCTTACGCAGATGATGTAGAGCTCTACGATTTTCCTGGTAAATTGGCCGCAAAGGGAAAAGAGGCAATGCGAAAGGATTACGCACCAATGTTTAATAATCTTCGGGATTTACATTGCGAGATAAAAGAAAGAATTATACAGGGTAATATTATTATTGATAAAGAGAGCGTGTCAGGTGCCGGTAAAAATAAAATCGAAGCAACAGTCATCTATCAAATTGAAAGCAATAAAATAAAAAAAGTGCACCTGATTTATTAAAGACTGTTAAGATCCCCTGAACTTTTGCATTTAAGAATCTAACCGGCGTTGTAGCACTGTTGTTGTGATTCTGTTTAAAAAAAGTAAAGATGAAAAGTAACAGGCAGGAAAAAACGGCATTAGAGGAATTATTTTAGTAAGTGTTTTGGAAGCGTTATCTCTTTTATTATTGCATTTAATAAATTAAGTACTTAAATCTTGTAGAAAATCCGGAACGACCTTGTTGAATTAAAAATGATACCGCGGTGAATTCCTTTGAATAAAACGCCTTTCTTATGCTGAATTTCTACCGGCATTGATAATTCCAAATGAGCAGCGCATGACTAATTTTTCATAAGTTTCTTTCAATTTATTTGAATATTGTTCTTTTTCAATTTCACGAATATTTGCTATGGCAAATTGCTGAATGGTTACTAAAGGCAGAACAATTTTCTCCCTCATACTTACCGATAATTGCTCAACTGCGTATTCAGCCATCAGTTCATTTTTACCACTTAGCTGAAAAAGGTATTTCTCTGTGATAACATATTCCTGGTAAATTATATTCCATATCTCGCCGTATTTTTCGTCTTTCGATAAATGCCCGGTGAGCGGGAAGAAACATTTCTTCATAGCCATCTCACAGTTATCAATAAGCGTTTTAAAGAACAACGAGTTTTGATATAATTTTTTTACCTGGTTGAATTTTCCTTCTTTTTCCATCTTTTTCAAAGCAGTGCCCACGCCATAATAGCCGGTCACGTTTTGCTTAAGCTGGCTCCATGCACCTACAAAAGGAATTGCACGCAAATCTTTTAGGTTTAATTTTGTAGATTCGCCCCGCTTTGCAGGCCGGCTTCCGATATTTGTTTTACTGTAATATTTCAGCGGGCTGATGTTCGATAAATAGTCCATGAAATCAGGATGATTTTTTAAATCAGTGTATGCATGGAAACTTTCATTGGCAAGTTCCTGCAACAGCGCTTCCTCATCTTTCTCAAGCGTAATGCTCCTGTTCGAAAAAATCTCATTCGAGATTCCGGCGTGTATCAGTTGCTCTATATTGAACTGGGCTGCATCAATAGTACCAAAATTGGAGCTTACGGTTTGTCCCTGTATGGTTAATTGTATTTCTTTATTGGCAATATTTTTTCCCATAGAAGCATAAAACTTATGCGTTTTTCCTCCTCCTCTTGCAGGCGGCCCGCCGCGGCCGTCAAAAAATACTACGTTGATATTATACTTTTTTGAAACAGCAGTTAATTCTTCTTTTGCTTTGTAGATGCTCCAGTTTCCCATCAGGTAACCACCATCTTTTGTACCATCGGAAAATCCAAGCATAATAATCTGCCTGTTGTTCCTTCTTTTTAAATGTTTTTTATAGTCTTCATTATTATACAGGATGTCCAATATCGCTGCGGCTTTCTGCAAATCATTAATGGTTTCAAAAAGCGGAACGATATCAATTTTCAATTCTTCTTTTTTCCATCCGCATAAGATAAATAAGCCATATACTTCCAAAACGTTTAATGCACTTTTGCTATGGCTGATGATATACCTGCTGCAGCCGGCTTCTCCATTATATTCCTGTATTAGTTTTACTGCTTTAATTGTGTTAATGGTGTCGTTAATTATTGGATCGTTATAATCTTTCTCAGATAAGATTTGTGTATTATTTGTAAGGAGATTAATTTTCTCCTCCTCGCCTGATCCCTCATAACCGGGCAATATATTTTCTGTTGCAATGGCCTGCAATGCGATTTCATGAATTGAGCTGTCCTGCCTGATATCTAAGGATGCGAAATGCAATCCGAAAACATGAACTTTATTTATCAGGTTATCTACAAGATGAAGAAATAAACCATTATGCTGGTAAATGATGATTTCTTTTATCTTATTCAATACATCGAGAACATCTTTTTTACTTAATTCTGTGCGGTTGCCGGGAATAAAAATATTATTGTATAATTGTTTTTCAAGTTCAAATAAGAGTACATCAACACCTTTGAAAGTGAGCCTCCGCCTCAATTTCCGTATTTCAAGGTAATAGCTTTTGATTATTCCTCCTCTTAATGCATCAGCAACTTTTAGCGTTGTTTCTGTATCTACAAACGGGTTGCCGTCCCTGTCTCCACCGGGCCAGAAACCCATATTAATTATAGAATTATTCTCATGAATTGCATCCGGGAACTGGTTTTTTAGAAAAGAAATAATCCGGCCTGCGGCAGGAAAAAAAACATTTTCCAGATACCAGAGCAGGCTCATCGCCTCATCGTAAGGCGACGGTTTTTCCTTTTGAAAAAATGGTGTCTTACCCAGCTGCTGGAGATACATGTTTATTTGCGCAGCATTATTTTCTGACAGTGATTTTGACAGATCATTGATAATACCCAGTACAGATCCTGGATAAAACTGTGTAGGATGAGCCGTAAGAACAAGTTTGATGGCAAAATCTTCTAATTTTTTTGAAAGTGCTTCTGTTTTTTTATTTTGAATAACCTCCAGTTCAAGCTGCCTGAGTGTTCCGGCGCCGCTTATATCGTGAACATGAGTAAAAGCGGCATCCTCAAGCGCATCAAATAAAACCACTTGTCTTTCTACAAACTGGATAAAGCGAAAAAGCAGGTCCAGCTTTTCCGGCTGGGTTGTAAAAGAAGTATGTTTTGAAAAAAAGTCTTCAACGATCTCCGAAGGGCTTAGCTTTTTTTTATATCCTTCTTCGCAAATATTAAGAAACAGTGATAAAAGAATTCCTGTTTTTTCAATACGGTGAAATGGCAAAGAAGTAAACAGGCTGTTATACAATTGAAATTTAACGCCAACATAATTTTTAAAATGCTGCAAACCACGTGAAGACTGGTTATCCATAAGAAAAAATTAAAAATTAAAAATTAAAAAAGCAGCAATCGCATTGTGGGCATGAAAATACTTCAAAAATTTCGTTTAAATTTTCTCTTTACATTCATTTAATGTATTTTCGATCTTCATTTATGGCAAACAAAAATTCGTATATCAAACATTTCTTCCCTGCAGGAATTCTTACCATTCCATCTGCCGCAACTATTACAACCCGCAAGGGTTAAACATTTTCATACAGTCCCGTGGGCTTTTAGCTTTGTAAATAAAAATCAGTTCATACCACAGATCACTTATCTTAGTAAATATTCAGACATGCAAGTTTTAAAATTCGGCGGCACATCTGTTGCCAATGCGCAAAATATAAATAAAGTAATTTCAATTGTACAGGAAGCAGTAGAAAGAGATGCTGCAACAGTTATAGTTCTTTCTGCTCTTGGTGGCACTACCGATGATTTACTCAATGCAGCAGGGCTCGCTTCAAAAGGCGATTTGTCTTATAAAGAACAGCTTCAGAAAATTGAACAACGGCATCTTAGCACTGTAAAAGAACTAATTCCTCTTGACCAGCAAAGCAGTGTACTGAGCATGGTTAAAAAACGCTGTAACGAAATTGAAGATATATGTAACGGTGTTTTTTTATTGAAAGAATTGTCACTTCGCACCAAAGATTCCATCATCAGTTACGGTGAACTAATATCTTCGCAAATGTTTGCCGCAAAGCTGAAATCAACAGGCATCAGTAATACATGGAAAGATTCAAGAGAACTCATTGTTACCAATTCAGAATTTGGGATGGCTAATGTTGATTTTGTAGCTACCACCCAAAATATGCAGGATTTTTTTTCGGCTGAACATGCAGGAATTTATATCGTTCCCGGCTTTGTTGGGAAAGATAGGAATGATAATACAACTACATTGGGGCGTGGTGGTTCTGATTATACTGCAGCGATTTTTGGCTCAGCGTTACAAGCTTCGGTTGTCGAAATCTGGACAGACGTTTCAGGTATGATGACGGCCGATCCCAGGCTTGTGACTAATGCAAAAATTATTCAACAGATTTCTTACCAGGAAGCAATGGAACTGTCTCACTTTGGCGCCAAGGTGATTTACCCTCCAACCATACAACCTTTAATGACCAAGAGCATCCCGGTTTGTATAAAAAATACATTTGCTCCCGCCGATATAGGTACATGGATTCGTAATGACATACATAAAAACGGAAATACCATACGTGGAATTTCGAGCATCAATAATCTTGCCCTGCTAAGCCTTGAAGGAAGTGGCATGGTGGGCATACCGGGTTTTTCAAAAAGGTTATTTGAGGCACTGTCCAATGAAAAAATAAATGTGATACTTATTACACAAAGTTCTTCAGAACATTCTATTTGTGTGGGCATTGAAGAGGTAAATGCGGACAAAGCAAAACAGGTTATTGATGACGCTTTTTCTTTTGAAATAGAAATAAAAAAAGTGGAGCCGCTTGTTGTTGAAAAAACACTCGCTATAGTAGCGCTTGTGGGTGATAACATGAAAAATCATCCTGGTATCAGTGGAAAAATGTTTGGTGTATTAGGAAGAAACGGAGTGAATGTAAGAGCGATTGCCCAAGGTTCTTCCGAAAGAAATATTTCGGCTGTAATTGCTACAGGCGATGTAAAAAAGGCGATTAATGTATTGCATGAAGAATTTTTTGAAACCACGTATAAACAGGTGAATTTATTTATCAGCGGAACCGGTAACGTGGGCAGTAAATTACTTGCTCAATTGCAGCAACAGAAACAACATTTACAAGATCATCTTCGATTACAGGTAAGGGTAGCCGCAATTGCAAACAGCCGCAAAATGTTATTTAAAGATGAAGGTCTTGACCTGTCGGAATGGGAAGAATCTTTGCAAAATGCTGAACCGATGAAGATGGAAGAATTCGTCAATATTATTCAACAAAAAAATGTACGCAATTCAGTGTTTATAGATGTTACTGCAAGCGACGCGGTAGCAAAAACATATCCGCAGTTTTTACAGAAAAGTATTTCAGTGGTTGCCTGTAACAAAATTGCTGCATCATCTTCTTATGAATATTATAAAAATCTTAAAGATCTTGCAAGGGAATTTAATGCACTGTTTCTTTTTGAAACAAATGTAGGAGCAGGCCTGCCTGTAATAGGAACATTAAACGATTTACTGCGTAGTGGTGATAAGGTTAACAGGATAGAGGCTGTGCTGAGTGGCACGCTTAATTTTGTTTTTAATAATTATACCGGTGAAAGAAGTTTTGCGAAGGTGGTAAAACAGGCGCAGGACGAAGGATATAGCGAGCCGGATCCGAGGCTTGATCTGAACGGAACGGATGTAATGCGAAAGATAATGATACTGGCACGCGAATCAGGCGAAAGGATTGAGATGAATGACATTTCTAATAATTCCTTCATGCCCGATTCATGTATGAAGGGCGATGTCGAAAATTTTTATGCGGAGATGGAAAAAAATGAAGCCCACTTTTTAAAGTTAGTCGATGAGGCAAAAGAAGCTGGTAAAAAACTAAAATTTGTGGCACAGTATGAAGATGGAAAGGCATCTGTCGGATTGCAGCATATCGATCCGCAACATGACTTTTATCATTTATATGGAAAAGATAACGCGGTACTTTTTTACACCGACCGATATACCGAGCAGCCATTGGTTATAAAAGGCGCGGGTGCAGGTGCCGAGGTAACAGCCTCAGGTGTATTTGCAGATATAATAAGAGCGGCAGGACCTTCTCATTAATTGTAAGGATAAAATTTGCAAACCGAATGGAGTCAACAAAAAATAAACAGAATAGTAAAACGCAAAACCTTTTAAATAAAGTTCAGGTTGGGAGTATGGTAAAAGTTTTTGCGCCGGCTACTATTGCTAATTTGGTTTGCGGATTCGATGTATTGGGGATGGCATTAAATGATCCCTGCGACGAGATGTCGCTTACATTGAGTGATGTACCTGGCATTCGCATTCAGCATAACGATTCTTATAATTTACCAACAGCCCCTGAGCAAAATGTAGCAGGGGTTTCACTTCTTGAACTAATGGAGGAAGTCGATGAACCCTACGGCTTTGAAATCATTATTGAAAAGCATATAAAACCTGGCAGCGGACTTGGCTCCAGCGCTGCAAGTGCAGCCGGTATTGTTGTTGCTGCAAATAACTTACTTGGAAATATTTTTTCAAAAGAAGATTTGGTTCGATTTGCTATGGCTGGAGAAAAGCTGGCTTCAGGAGTTAAGCACGCTGACAATATTTCGCCCGGTATCTATGGCGGCATCACCTTGATACGCTCTATTTTTCCTTTAGATATAGTTTCTTTGACAGCACCGCCAATGCATGTTGCCGTGGTTCATCCGCAGATCGAAGTAAAAACTTCTGATGCACGTGAAATTCTTCGAAAAGAGGTTTTACTCAAAGATGCCATAAAGCAATGGGGAAATATTGCGGGCCTTGTCGCCGGGTTTATGAAAAATGATTATGGACTTATCAGCCGCTCGCTTGAAGACGTAATTATTGAACCCGTAAGAAGCATGCTCATTCCCGGCTTTGACGATGTAAAGAAAAGAAGCGTTGACGCTGGAGCGTTAGGAGGTGGTATTTCAGGCTCAGGTCCATCTATTTTTATGTTGTGTGAAAAAGAAGGCATTGCAAGAAAAGTTGAAAAGATAATGAAAGATGTATATGATAATACCGGCTTAAAATATTATACCTATGTTACAACAATAAATAATGAAGGAATAAGAATTGCAATCAATAATCAATAAAAAACAATCCCCCAAAACTCTTCATTGCAAGGTGTTTAATTTCGTCTCCTTTGGAGAGGGGTTGTCCAACAGGTCACAAAGGACTCCTGTGGAGACTCCTATTGGGGATGAGGCCGAATTTTATTATGCAATATTTCAGTACAAATAATAATTCACCAAAAGTGAATTTTAAAGAAGCGACTATTAAAGGACAAGCGCCTGATAAGGGGTTATATTTTCCTGAAAAAATTCCTTGTTTGGAAAAAAACTTTATTGAAAACCTACATCAGTATTCAAAAGAAGAAATTGCCTTAAAAGTTATTCAGCCATATGTAGGGGATGTCATTGAAAAAAATGAACTGGAACGAATTGTAGCAGAAACAATCAACTTTGAATTTCCTTTAGTAAAGGTTGAAGACCGGATTTTTTCTTTGGAATTATATCACGGGCCTACGCTTGCGTTTAAAGATGTGGGGGCAAGATTCATGAGCAGATGTCTTGGTTACTTTGTAAAAGAGAGTGATAGGAAAGTCACTGTTCTTGTTGCTACATCTGGCGATACCGGTGGTGCGGTAGCCAATGGATTTTATAATGTTGAAGGAGTAGATGTAATAATTTTATATCCCTCAAAAAAAGTAAGTAGTGTACAGGAATTGCAATTAACAACCTTAGGTAAAAATATTAAGGCTCTGGAGATTGAAGGTTCGTTTGATGATTGCCAGCAAATGGTAAAACAGGCATTCGCAGATGGCGAAATAAATAAAAAACTGTTTCTTACTTCCGCGAACTCAATCAATGTTGCCAGGTGGCTGCCGCAACAGTTTTATTATTTTTTTGCATATACCCAATGGGCTGATAAAAATAATCCACCTGTTATAAGTGTACCCAGCGGTAACTTCGGAAATATTTGTGCAGGATTGCTTGCGCATCGTTCAGGCTTGCCTGTTAGCCATTTTATTGCGGCCTGCAACGCAAACAATGTAGTGACTGAATATCTGGATACAAAAAAATATGTTCCTAAAAAATCTATTTCAACTTTATCCAATGCAATGGACGTTGGCAACCCCAGTAATTTTGTACGCATATTAGAATTGTTTGATAAAGAATTTCAATCTCTTAAAAAAGTAATGAGCAGTTATTCTTTTTCTGATGAAGAAACAAAGGCGATTCTGAAAGAAGTATATCTTAATAAAAAATATTTATTAGATCCACACGGAGCTGTGGGTTATGGCGCATTAAAAAAATATCTTCAACAACACCGGGAGTTAAGTGGGATGTTTCTAGAGACGGCGCATCCCGTAAAGTTTTATGATGCAGTCGAGTCAATTATCGCTCAAAAAGTTTCCATACCAGCCGGCATAAACAATCTATTGAACCTGGGAAAGGATAGCATCAGGATGAATGTGAATGATAAGGAGTTGAAAGATTATTTGTTGGGTCAATAGTTTTCGTAGAATAATATTTCAGAATGCGATTAATACCCATAGAGCCGGATCTGAATGATAACGTGCAATTTATCAATAATCCTTTGTGCCAGGAATCTCTCCACATGACCATCGATTTTTACAAGAGATCCGGGTTCAATCCACCATGGATTTCATATTATTTCAGCCTCGATGAAGAGTTGGTTGGCATGGGGGCTTTTAAGGGCAAACCTGTTAATGGGATTGTAGAAATTGCTTACGGCACACTTGAAAAATATAGAAAACAAGGAATCGGATCCTCGATTTGTAAGCACCTCGTTGATTTATCAATTAAAACAGATCCTTCTGTAAAAATTACCGCAAGAACACTGCCCCAGGAAAATTACTCAGTGAGAATCCTCCGGAAAAATAACTTCATATTTAAAGGGATGGTCAATGATCCGGAGGACGGGGATGTTTGGGAATGGGAATTTAAAACGAACTCATAACATTAAAACATTTCGCGAAATCTTTTATTGCTGGTAATTTTACAAAATGGAAAATAAGGGCCTTCTTTTTATTCCTGATATAAGTGGCTTTACCCGTTTTGTAAACGAGACAGAAATTGAACACAGCAGGCTTATTATCCAGGAATTGCTAGAGATCTTAATCAATGCAAATCAAATTGGGCTTGAGGTTTCGGAAGTTGAGGGTGACGCTATTCTTTTTTACAAATTTGGTGAACGTCCCGAACTGGAAGAAATATATAAACAGGTTGAGAAAATGTTTTGCGAATTTCACGAAAGTCTTATTGCTTATGAGCATCGCCGTTTTTGCCAATGCAAAGCATGTGTTTCAGCAATTGACCTTACCTTAAAAGTAATTACTCATTATGGTGAATTCACTGGTTACAATGTGAGAAATTTTAATAAACTGATTGGTAAGGATATTATTGTGGCGCATCAGTTGCTGAAGAATGATATTGATCAGCATGAATATTGGCTGGTAACAAAAAGCCTGCTACGAAATGATAAACCTGTCGGCTTTGCGCAATGGATGAAATGGAACAGCAGTGTTAAGAGAACCGAGGCAGGTGAAATACCTTTTCAATATACACAACTAAGTGAGCTTAAAAATAAATTGTCACCCGCGACAATCCCTCAGGAGCGGCTTTCGGATAAAGTGAAAGTAATTTCGGTTTCTAAAGAATACAATGCTGATATTATTGCCTTATTTCACGCCACCGGAGACTACCGCTACAGGAGCCGTTGGCAGGAGGGTGTAAAATCAGTAGAAGAGGTAAATCATTTCCTGCCCCGTGTAGGTATGAAATGCCGCTGTGTAATGGATAACGGCGAGGTCACTATTTTCGCCAGCAGCTATTCTTATAGTCCTGAAGAAATTCAGTTTGCAGAAACGGACATAAACAAGAAAAATTCCACCAGGTATCTTCTTGAAAAAACCGGTGATAAAAAAACGAGGTTAACGATTGATTATTTTATAAAGAAAAGTATTCTCTCAAAAACGATTTTTAATTTATTGCACAGAAAGGAAATGGAACATACGTTTCAGAAATCATTATTAAACCTGGAAGAATTTGTGAAAGAGATTAAGATACCTGCATAATATAACTTTGCTTATCCTGATGTTTTTAATTCTTGCCGGCAGCCCAGAAGATTGCATTTCTAAAAATTGTTGTGTACGAATTGTTGTTAAACAAGTCAGGCGAATGGCCCATAAATATGTAAATGTTACGGGCTTTGAAATTAAGGTTGCTCCATATTACGGGATGGTCACCCATTTTAATATCTGAATCGGGCTTATAGGATGATTCATCTACGCTTGCGATAACATGCACATTGGATCGCGGACTTCTATTATAAGTATACCATTCTTCCCGCTCTACTATAAAGGATGAAGGAACATTTTTCATAACAGGATGGCCGGGATCTTCTACATTCACCTTTGCTGTTACAAAAGTTGGGATATAATTTTTGTATATAATGTCACCCATAAACCCAGAGAACCATTGCCACATTGGATAACCGTCAAATTCACCTAATAGACTTGCATGGTGAAAGCCAATCCATCCTCCTTTACCCTCTGTTATATAATGCTGGAAAGCCTGAACGGCATCATTTGTCCACGCATAGGGCGGATAATCCAATTGAATAAAAAGATTGTACTTCGATAAAAAATTATCGTTAATTGAATCGGTGTTTTGAATGTAATCAATTAAAAAAGTACTGTCGGCAGCGAGCTTATCCAGCCATACTTTAGCGGCTCTTGAGTAAAGCACATGATGTCCTCCGTTTTCATACAATGCAATTACTTTAAATTTTGGATTTATCCGGGCATTCTCATTAAAAAAATAAATAACAAAGCAACATAATAATAAAAGAGTTTTCATTTTGCTTTATTGATATTTGCTAATCTAAACAAAAGAAGTATAGGCTAAACATTAGTTGAAACAGGTAAACATTTCTTCTGCATAAAATTTCCTGTTAATAATAAGTATAAGTTTTTATGGCTACCTCGCCGCTGTCGGCCATTATTGTTTCTGTGCTTAGCCTGTTACTTGAATCAAATGTGTAGGTATGACTCAGGACTATTGTAGATCCGCCATAATCTGCAGACGTTGTTTTTACAAGGTTTTTATTAACAGGCAAATATGGAGAAAGGAATGAGAGTGGATTTAACAGGCTTGTATAGTATTCATAAGTGATAGTGGAAATATCATCGGTCACCCTTATGACATTCCCATTGCCGTCATATTCATAATTTGAGGTGTTGTACAATATGGAACCTGTTAATTGCGAATACTCATACTCTTTTACCGTGATCAATTGTTTGGAGCTATTATAAATATATTTCTCCGTCGAAGAATCATTGGTATCATTATATTGAAATGTACTGTCTACAAGGGAATTGCCATTAAGAAAAAAAACTTCATGTATTGATAGCATATTCGAATTAAATATATCAAGCGTATAGCTGGCGGTTGCATATTGATATACAAACTTATCGCCAGGCGATGACGCGGATACCAGGCTAATCACCCGGTCATTCGCATCGTATGCAAGATTAAAAACTGTGACTGTATGCTGACCGCCGGCGGTAACATCCTCGGTGTACGTTTTTACTTTTGCCGATGGGGATGCCGGATTATCATCGGTTGGTTCCTTTTGGCAGGAAGAAAATAAAACGATAAGAACAAGACCAGGTAAAATTTTGGTGATACTCATAAGCGTTATTGTTGCTTGACGCAAAAATATAAAAGTTCTTTTTCATCGGCAGATCTATTTGAAAAACCGGTTACGGCTTTTGTGGTTATGTTTGCACATCGTCTATGATAAGTATCGTTATCCCAACTTTTAATGAGAGTGAAAAAATTGAAGCAACGATAAATAATTTGTTGAGGGATACTGATAAGGGGAATATAAAAGAGGTAATCGTGGCCGATGGTGGCAGCAAAGACGGAACTGTTTATATCGCCAAAAAATCATTTGCGAGAACTATATTAATTGTAGGTAAAAACAGGGCAGCTCAGTTAAACGCCGGCGCAGCAGTTGCAACAGGCAATATTTTTTTCTTCCTTCATGCAGATTCTGTTCTTTCCGTGGGTTTTTCCAAAAAGATAATTGACGCTGTAAATAGTAAACATCATTCCGGTTGCTTCCGGCTTTCATTTGATTATCATCATTGGTTTTTGAAAGCTAATGCCTGGTTTACCCGGTTCAATGTAAATGCTGTGCGCTTCGGCGACCAGGGATTATTTGTAACAAAAGAAGTATTTGAAAAGGGTGGTGGCTATAATGAAAAACTTTATGTTATGGAAGACCAGGAAATCATTCATCGGCTCAAGAAATTCTCATCCTTTGTAGTTCTTGATGACTATGTAATTACTTCCGCAAGAAAATATTTACGAAAGGGGATTTATAAAACGCAGGCAACATTTCTCGTTATATGGCTGTTGTATTACCTGGGAGCATCGCAGCAACGCTTAATAAAATTACATCGTAAATTATTAGGATAAAGCAATGCATGAGGCCAAAGGAAAAGGAAAGTCTGGCAAAAAAAAATAAATACTTAACAAAAAATGTTAGTTTAAATTCGAAGACAAGTGAGAGGAAAAAATTAACGTGGATAATGAATATCATACATCGCATATTTGATTGGAAGGGAATTCCTATGCTGTTTATTTGTTTCTGGGTATTATTTTTACTTGAATCAAAATTTGAATTAAGAAGAAGACTGCAGAAAAAAATACAGCGCTATTTTATCAACGGCATTGTTTCAATTCCATCTTTTATCTTATTGCGGCTTTTGTTTTTACCCATAATGATCTGGCTTACTATTCAAAATGAAAAATTACACTTTGGCCTAAATTATTCATATCAACTTCCAGGCTGGGCGGAAGGGGCTTTTGCATTTTTAATATTAGATTATGGTAACTATTTATGGCATATTTTAAATCATCGTATTCCTTTTTTATGGCGCTTTCACCTCGTTCACCATACAGATATCGATTTGGATATTTCCACCGCCACACGTTTCCATTTTGGTGAATTGGTTGGCTCTGTTTTTTTCAGGGGAGCGTTTGTGTTTTTATCAGGTGCCTCACCGTTAATTGTAATTATCTATGAAATTATTTTTGAAGCAGAAACGATGTTTCATCATAGCAATACCAGGCTGCCTATTCGTTTTGAGAAAGCTTTAAATAAGATAATTGTAACTCCCCGGATGCACGGTATTCATCATTCGATAATAAAAAATGAAACGGACAGTAATTACGCCGTTATTTTTTCTTTCTGGGACAGGTTGCATAAAACAATAAAATTAGATGTGCCGCAGGAGGATGTAGTAATTGGTGTACCCTCATACCATGATAAGAATGAACTGACCGCGGGCTATCTTTTAAAATTGCCATTTACAAAAATCAGGAAGTGGAATGGTTAATTAATAATTGGCCCATCAGCTAATCAGCGAAGTGATTATCTTTTTCGTGCTTTCAAAACTTTCATGATGATATGCGTGAATGCCTTCTTTTTTTGCGGCGTTTACAAGCATTGGGCGATCGTCAAAATATAAACATTCGTGTGGCTCAGCCTGTGCAATTCCCAGCGCAAGCCTGAAAATGCCAGGATCAGGTTTTCGCATTCCCACTACGCAGGATGAAACAAATGCATCAAAGAAATCATGGAGCCTGTATTTTCTAATTCTGTATTCATTGAGCTCCCTGGGTTCATTATTTATTGAAATAATTTTAATATCATGATTTTCTTTTTTCCAATTTACAAACCATGAAAGCATGCCTGGTAATTCTTGTGATTGTTCAAACATGAAATCCTTAAACGCTTCTCTTGAAAAATTCCTGGAATGATTAAAAACAACGGTATCAAGGTAAACATCCATCGATATTTTTCCCATTTCCCATACATTAAATATAAAGTCATGCAACACGTCGAGCTCGCTATAAGCGATCCCAAATTTTTTTGAAGCGGCCTCGCGTGATTCGTGACCCCAACCATTAGTAAGCAATACGCCGCCTATATCAGAGAATAAAATTTTATAGCCTTCCATGCAAATTGTGGGGAAATAATTTGAATTGACTAAAATTCATTTCTATTTTATCTTTATCATTTCGAGCGCCTGAACTTTCTGTAAACGTCGCTTGTGTCTTTCACCTCCAATAAACCTGGCATTTAAAAAAGCAAGAATTAATTCTTCAGCCGCCATAAAACCGGTTACCCGGCCGCCAAGACAAATGAGGTTCATATCATCATCTTCAACCCCCTGGTGTGCAGAAAAATGATCATGAATAAGACCGGCTCTTACTCCCGCAACCTTATTGGCGGCGATAGATGCCCCAACGCCACTGCCACAAATCGCAATGCCCCGTTCTACCTTTTTGTCCGCAACCGCTCTTGCAAGAGGAATAATAAAATCGGGATAATCGTCTTTCGTGTCCAGTTCAAATGCTCCGAAATCAGTAAGCCCATGACCAAGCTTTTCAAGGAATGTACGAATGGTTTCCTTAAGTTCATAACCTCCATGATCTGCTGCAATACCAAGTTTCATCTTATGAGTTTATTATGAGTTAAATTTTTTCTACAGGCTCAAATGCTTTTTCGTTCTCAACTTCTACCTCATTTTGCTGTTGCCAAAGCTTAGCGCCACCTTTAATGCCATCCCGGTTATTTACAATAAAAATATTATCATCAAGTTTAAAATCAAGTTTATCGGCGTTGCCCCCGCTGATGTACAGAATATCATAATTGACTACAACTTTTAAAATTTCAAGCACTCTTTGCATTCTCTTATTCCATTTTTTCTTTCCTATTCTTTTGTATTCATCCTCGCCTATATACTCATCGTAGTCTTTATTTTTTGTAACAGGATGGTGGGCAATTTCAAAATGCGGCAGCAATATGCCGTTATTAAGAATTGCTGAGCCAAAGCCTGTGCCAAGCGTTATCATCATTTCAACACCCTTTCCGCTCGATATTGAAAGGGCCTGCAGGTCTGCATCATTTATTACAATCGTAGGTTTGCCTAATAAAAGCTCTATATTTTTAGCAAGATTAAATTCTGCCCATTGCAAAGTTCCCAGGTTAGGAGCGGTTTTTACAATTCCATCTTTTACATAACCGGGGAACCCAACAGAAATTTTATCAAATTCAGTAAAATTAGTTACCAACTGTTTTATTACATCTATTACCTTTCCGGGCGTAGCAGGATCCGGTGTTGGCAACCTTTGGTAATCCTCGATGAAATCACCGTTATTGTTTAACACGGTTGCTTTTACATTGGATCCTCCGATATCTATCGTAAGAATTTTTTGATTAGTTTGAGTCATGAGAATATTATTTAAAGCCAAACACTGGTTGTAATTTGGTATATTAATTAAATAAATCTGGCTGCCATACCACGAATGTAAATATGATTTGATAATATTTTAGATTTGAATAAAAATTTATTAAGACAACTATACTTATTTTAGATGTATTCATTCGAGAAAAATATAGAAAAGAACATTTCGAAGGATTGGGCTGAGCATGTAAAATTTTATGTAACAGGGTGGTTTTTTGCCACTATATTTTTCTATGTAATGCGCCAGGTGGGAGTTAAAGGTTTTACTCATTTGGATTTCACTCTTCCAAAACTTATTTTTCTCGTTCCTTTGTTTGCCGTGTTTTGTGGAACCGTTTTCGGGTCTCTTCAATACTTTTTCGAGAAATATCTTTTCAGGAAAATTCCGCTTTGGAAATTATTGCTGCGTTTATGCGTAGATCAGCTGTTAATAATTTCTCTGCTTACGCTTATCTATTATTTTGTAATAACCATGATGGAAATGAATACCCTCGGTTTTTGGGATTTCCTCAGAACACCGGCCGCTTTCGTTTACTATTTGTACGTCTTCCTGGTAAATTCAACATTGAGCCTGATGTTGGAAATTTCCAGGTTGCTTGGTCACGGTAATTTTGCCAAGCTTGTTACCGGAAAATTTTATAGTCCGAAAGAAGAATACCGCATTTTTATGTTTGTCGATTTAAACTCGTCTACAACGATCGCTGAAAAACTTGGGCATCTTGCTTATAGCAATTTCATAAAAGATTGTTTTTATGACCTGGCCATTGTTCACAACTACGACGCACAGATTTACCAGTATGTAGGTGATGAGGCTGTCCTTACATGGGAGCGCCCAAAAATGAAATCTATTATGCAATGCGTAGATGCATTCTGGGCATATCGTGATCAGCTTTTGAAAAGAACTGATTTTTATAAACTTGAATATGGAATAGTTCCGGAATTTAAAGCCGGTATGAGTATAGGAATGGCAACAGTTGTAGAAATCGGCGATCTTAAAAAGGAAATTGCTTATCACGGAAACGCATTAAATACTGCTTCGCGAATAGAAGCGCTTTGCAATGTCTATAATGAAAAGCTGTTAATCTCTAAAAGGCTGTATGATGAAATTATAAAAGAGAATTCTGATTATGTATATATTAAGGTTGCTGAAACGCAATTAAGAGGAAAACAGGGTCTAACCGAAATCTATAGTGTTAACAAACCCGCAAAAGTGGCTGTCAGCAAGGTATAGAGAGCATAATATGATTATAGTATTTTGTCTCACGCCTGGATTTTTTATCCTTTTATAATGTTATACTTACCGTATTAAACGGGTTTTATTTTTTATTGAAAAAAAACTATGCATTCAATTCTATAATAATCTTCTTTAATCATCCGTTATCTATTCACATTTGTTAATAAGTTTTCATACATATAATTGCATTCAATGTTATTTAATGAATAATTTAGTTAAGTAATAAATTACTAACCCCATTTACAGATTCAATAGTATGGAATATTCCGCTTATTCACTCCCCAACGTAACGAAAATATCTCATTACGGTTTTGCAACACTTTATCAAAATAATGTAACAGGCGAAAAATCCCTACACGCCACCATTTCTCATAATACCGGTGATATTATTTCAACTTTCGGAGCTGCTGAAATATTGTCTTTCCCAAATAAATACACTGTGCAGGTAAGTGATAATATTCATATTATTCTTGATCCACAGTTTTTGCAGTATATAAATCACAGTTGTGATCCCAATATATTTTTCGATACATCAAAAATGCGGTTAAGTTGCCTGAAAGATATTGTAGCAGGCGATGAACTTACATTCTTTTATCCATCAACAGAGTTTGCAATGGAATCGCCTTTCAATTGTTTTTGCGGATCAAATAAATGTCTTCATAAAATACAAGGCGCTTCCTTTTTATCCCAGGAAATTATTTATCAATATAAGTTTACGGATTTTATCATGCAAAAATTAAATATTCCTCACCTGCAAAAAGTATGATCGGGTAAAAATGATCTTAAACTAATATGCTTCCATTTCCTAAAAAACTTTTTGTATGGGTTTTAGCACCTTTTGTTGAAACGAATGATGTAAATCTTGACTACTATTATGATTTTACCCAAAGTATAGAGGAGTTTACCAAAGCTTTTGAAGAACTTCGTGTATCATGGAAATGGCAGCAGGTTACCAATGATAACTATAAATGGGTAATCGATCTCATCATTGCCAGCTCTTCTTCAGAAAATATTGTGGTGATAAACCTATGTGATGGCGATGAAATCAATAATGCACCGGGTGTTAATGTTATAAGGCAACTTAAAAAAAGCGGTTTATGTTTTACCGGGGCTGACGAATATTTCTATAGAATTACGACTTCGAAGATATTAATGAAGCAGGTTTTTGATGCTAAAAATGTTGCTACTCCACCATGGGAAATAATTAATGATAATGGCGAAAATGCAAAGACGATTTTTGAAAAGCTGGGCAACCCCGTAATTGTTAAGCCGGCAATTTCCGGTGGCAGCCTGGGCGTGGGAATTAATTCTGTCGTTAAAACCAAAAAAGAATTACAAACGCAATATCAAAAACTTTTACCCGGCTATCATGGATGGAACCTGGTTGACGGCGGGGTGCTTGCGGAAAAATTTATTGACGGACCGGAATTTACAACCCTTATTGTTGGCAATGGCACCACGGCTAAAGATTGTAAAATTTATTTGCCCGTAGAAAGGGTCTTTAACAGTTTACTGCCGCCACACGAAAAATTTCTTTCGTTTGACAGGCTTTGGGAGATGTATGAGGATGAAAGCCCCATAAATAATGACGAAGACTTTTATAACTATCGCACTCCCGATGCATCGCTCATAAAAAATGTTTGTAAAGTAAGCTTTGATGCATATAAGGCCGTGCGTGGCAGAGGATATGGACGGGTTGATTTACGGATGGATAAGAATACGGGGAAAATGTATGTGCTCGAGGTAAATGCACAATGTGGCTTATCCGATGATGAAAATTTCACTTCAATAGGCGCAATACTTCGCTTATCGGGTAACTCATTTGGCTCATTGATTGCTACAATTATGCGGAATGCTTTGACACATACACATGCGGTAAAACAAAAAAAGGCAAAGCAACTCGAACTTATTTAATTTACGGAACAATTCAACCGAAATTTATACAATGAAAGTATGCGTGTTGCAGGCCGACTATTCCACAACAGATGTTGATTATAAAAACTACGATCCCCCCCGGGATTTGTCGCCATTACTTCCCGGCGCTACGGTTGATCATGTATTTTTAAATAAGTTATCTACTTACAGACAGCTTAAAGAGCTTCGGAAAAAAAAGTATGACATTTTTGTGAACCTTTGCGAAGGATATCTGGAATGGTCAGTGCCATCTATCGATGTAATACATTCTCTTGAATTGCTTAATCTTCCCTACACCGGGCCTAATGCTATGCTGTATGATCCTCCAAAAGAGTTGATGAAGTATGTGGCATATACCTGTGGAATAAATACACCGCCATATGTGTTGGTTAAAAATTTACACGATATAAACGAAGTTGTTTCGAGGCTATCTTTCCCACTTTTCATAAAACCGGCGAAAGCAGGCGATAGCCTTGGTATCGATGCAGATTCACTTGTTAAAAACAGGGCTGGACTGGAACGGAAGGTGACCGATCTTTTAGAAGAATACCAGGAAATCCTAGTTGAAAAATATATACCCGGAAGAGAGTTTACCGTATTGATAGTGGCAGATGCAGGAGATAAAAACAAGTGCTTTGGGTACAACCCTCTTGAGTTCGTTTTTCCTGCCGGCAAAAAATTTAAGACTTACTCACTTAAAACTTCCGAGCTCCATAAAGAATGCAATATCCCATGCACTGATGTTTCCCTGGCGGAAAGGCTTAAAGAAAGTGCAGCAAAAATATTCAATGCGTTTAGCGGTGTAGGTTATGGGCGACTTGATTTCAGAGTGAATGATAAAAATGAAATATTTTTTCTTGAAATAAATTTCACCTGTTCTGTGTTTTATGAAAAAGGATATGAAGGCTCTGCCGATTATATTCTAATTAATGAGCCTTCGGGAAAAGAAGTCTTTTTAAAAAGAATAATTGCTGAAGGAATTTCCCGCCATAAAGCAAAACAGAAAAAGTATGTAGTAAAAGGAAATGCACTTTCCGGCTACGGGATATATGCACCCGCAGATATTGAAGGCGGTGATATAATTTTTTCCAGCGAAGAAAAGCCTCACAGGCTTGTTACAAAAAAATATGTAGAGCAAAACTGGAATGAAGATGAAAGAGAAAATTTCAGACGATATGCGTGGCCGGTAAGTAGCGAGGTATTTATTATATGGGACAATGCACCAGCCGAGTGGGCGCCTCAAAATCATTCCTGCAATCCAAATACCGGGTATGAAGGCCTTAATGTAATTGCCTTAAGAAAGATAAAGGCAGGAGAAGAGCTTACGATAGATTATACAACCTTTCTTAATGATGCAATGGAGAGCTTTATTTGCAACTGTGGTTCGGATAATTGTAAAAAGCTCATCCAGGGAATTCACCAGAATTCAATAACCTACAGGGAGACAAATAAATTATAGCATTTCATTTTTTTCCTGCTCTCATAAATATTGGAAATGTTATCCTGCGTTTCGCAGCGTTTCCCCATGCGACTTTAAGTTCTTCTGAAAATTTCTTTACAGGATTCTCATTATTCCTTCGAATAAAATGCTGCACGGCTGACCATGTATTTAAAAAGCCGATTACCTGCTCATACGTCCAATAATAATTAGTTGCAAACAGGGGTGTACTAATTTCCTTAAACGGAAATGGGATTGTAGAATAACGCTCGTCAATAAATTTTCTCTCTTTATCCCAATAAGGCCCAGTTGTCTCCTGGTAAAATTTATCTGTTAATACATCTATTTTTTTATTTATTCTGAAAAGATTATAGCCAAATACTGCTATGATTCCCTTATCCTTCAAAGTTCTTATTGCTTCGGTATAAAAGCTATCAAAGTCAAACCAATGGATTGCCTGGGCAACAGTAATTAAATCAAATTTGTTTGTGGGAAATAATGTTTTCTCTGCATTTTCGACAGAGTAAAAAATATTTTCTCTTTTAATCGCATTGGCAATTTGTGCGGCACTTAAATCTGTAGCAAACACTTCATCAAAGTATGTTGAAAGATTTACCGCAACCTGGCCATTGCCGGTACCGCAATCCCACGCTGCTTTTTTATCGGCAATCAAACCGATTAAAAAATCATACAGTTCTTGAGGATATCCGGGCCGAAACCGGGAATATAAATTTGACTGTTTTGAAAAATTATCCTTCATATGAATTAATTACGGCAGATCAATAAAACTTTTTCTTCCACTCTCTCACCTAAAAAAGTTTATGGCAACACGGTTACCTTTATATTAGCAAAAATAAGCATGACAAGAGAAGAAAAATTTATGATGGAGGCTATTGCACTCTCAGAAAAGGCAGTTGAAAATAACGAAGGCGGACCCTTTGGCTGTATAGTGGTTAAAGATGATGTAATAATAGGGAAGGGACATAATAAAGTACTTAGTACAAACGATCCAACTGCGCATGCTGAAGTAATGGCTATACGAGATGCCTGTAAAAATATTGGTTCTTTCCAGTTAGATGGTTGTGAAATTTATACTTCGTGTGAACCCTGCCCTATGTGCCTCGGGGCAATTTACTGGGCAAGACCCTCTGTGGTTTATTATGGAAATACAAAAGATGATGCAGCATCTATTGGTTTTGATGACGCCATGATTTACGAGGAAACTATTATTGATCCTGAAAGCCGAAAAATTCCCTCAATAAATATATGCAGGAGTGAGGCTATAAAAATTTTTAAAAACTGGATAACCGCTAATAACAAAAGTCTTCATTAGTTCTCAATGGTGATTCTGCATTACGGTACTCTGATGACCGTGCATTCAATTCCACAAACACGTATATAAAAGGTAGTTTAATAATATTAGCTTTTTAACCTGTTCAAATATTTGATAACAATTGGTTCTGAAAATCCAGGCTTGCAAATATTTTTAATAAAAGCATATTCGATTATTATAAGGGAAAAAAATATAAACATCCTGGTTATAAAATTTTGATGACTCCAATGTGACAAATCTCATATTTTTGCCAAATGTCAATGTGCAATTTTTCAATTCCTTTTTCCGGAGATCCCGAAATCATTTTGGAAAAAGCAAAGGCAGCTGTAGAAAGCCAGCAAGGCATTTTTGCAGGAAATTCCCATTCAGGAAATTTTGAAGTAACGGTTCTTGCAAATACAATAAGGGGGAACTATTCTGTTTCCGGTCAAATTCTTGATCTCACAATAACTCACAAGCCTTTTTTAATACCTTGTAGCACGATTGAAAGTTTTTTGAAATCACAGATTTCATAATCAATCCCACACTGATTGACCGTTTTTTGATAAGACTGAATGAACCTTCCGTATAAGATCTCCTACCTCAAAAGGCTTGGCAATAAAGTCATCAGCTCCATAATCATGAATAGCAGTCTCCGCTATCTTCGGGTATGCTGAAAATAAAAGTATAGGAATGTGCCGGGTAAAATGAGATGATTTAAGCCTTTGACAGATATCGAGCCCGTCAATGCCCGGAAGAAACACGTCTAATAAGATAAGCTGAGGTTCAGACAATTTTATTGCATTGTTCGCAATGTTCCAGTCAAAAAAGGTTGATACATTAAACCCCCTCCTTTGCAATAAAGATTTTACAACCTTCAGCAGGTCTTTATCATCGTCTATTACAAATATGCGTGGCATGAACTCTGTGTATCAAAAAGTATGCAGTATTAAATCAAAATTTAAAAACAAGAAATTAAATATTATTTAAAAGGAAAGCTGTTTTAAATTCTGGTTTGTTTTTTACAAAGCTATTTAAAACTTTATTGAATATTGTTTTAAATGATTGTAATATTTTCCTGACCCGCTTCCTATACTGTTCTTTACGCTTTTCCGATAACCCGATTTTCAAAATACCAATTGATTGAGGGATCATTGTTCACTACATAGTGGCATAAGAATTGTTTTTAATATGACAAAACGCATAACTAATCTTTAAAAAACATTTTTATGAAACATTTAATAATAATGCTGCTTTTATTTTGCAGCTCTTTTTCTTTAATGGCCCAGGTTACTGACAGTACGAAAACAAGCGGGGATACTACAAGTGTAAGTCCTGACATGAATAGCCAGATGAATAATCAAGTGCAAACAGACAGTGCTTCAAATAGTAGTAATTCAAATATAACGGAAAGTTCAAACGCAGGCATTACGAATGGTGTAACCGTGGACAGTTCACAAAATAGTAACTCAAACATCAGTATAACCGACAGTGCAGCAAACGCAAGTGTTAATTCAAATATGAATAATACGCAAAAAACAGATAGTTCTGCAATGCAAGGTACTTCAGCCGTAACAAGCACCCCGGACTCCAGCACGAATAGCGTTGTAAATGCAGACATAAACAACCCAGATTCTGCCATGAGCAATACTGCAAATCAGAGCATGAATACTAATGGTTCTAATGCAACGGCCAGCAATTCAAATATCCCCGGGGAAGTAGGCTATGCTGCTTTACCTGTTTTAGAAAGCTATATTCCCGAAGCCATCGTTTCAAAGGTGAAAGATAAATATGGTAATTCAGTTTATGATATCACGAGCGTAAAATATGGAACAGACCAACAAGCATATGTAATACGAAAAGCAGACAACGGACAATTCACATCGGTGACAATAAGTGAGGAGGGCAATGAAATGCAATAAATATTTGCCTATCAAAAAAGTATTTTAAAATTATTGCGGAAGTAATTCCTACAGATTATTTTTTCTATTACGATTAAACAATTTTTGTTCGATACCCATAAAGCCTGTTTTGATGAACACGAATTTTGAACAGAAAAGGAAAGATAATGAGAATCTCATTTTTGGTTTGATGGTACTTTGTATAATAATCACAGTTATCGTCATAATATTAGTATCATAATTGTTCGCATATTTATGATGGCATATTTAATAAAACCTCTTGCTGAAAAAATGCTTGCTCATTTAAGAAACGGCAGAGCTATTGAGCTATCGGGGAAGGTGCGTCTCACAGATGATTTTAAAGAAACCCTTGCAGGCCTGTACCGGCGTGGTTTTATAAACACTCAAAAAACTGTTTACGGCGGTAAAGAATTAGCTGGTGTTTATATTACTGCAGCCGGTACCAGTTTTTTAGAAAAGTATGATGACAATGCAAAGAACATGCAAAGTGTGAAAAGATAAAGTATTGCCTGCAGGATCCATTCTGCATTTAGACGATGTCGCTTACAAATATTATTATAACGAAAATAAATAAGCAGGGACCTATCTCCTTTAGGGATTTTATGGAGATGGCTCTTTACTATCCTTGCTGTGGATATTACACTTCCGAAAAAAAGAAGATAGGAAAACAAGGCGACTTTTATACAAGTCCCGTTTTAAGCTCTTTTTACGGCCAAATGATTGGACGGCAGTTGGAAGACATGTGGTCAATCATGGAGAAAAAGCCATTTCATGTGGTGGAATATGGCGCGGGCACCGGGGCATTATGTTTTGACATTCTTCACTACCTCGAAAAAAATCCCGACCTGTATCATCATCTTAAATACTACATTATCGAAAAAAGTGCGTCATTAAAAAAAGAGGAGCAAACACTATTGCATGAAAAAGTAGAATGGATTAAAAATATCAGCGAGATTGAAGATATTGCCGGATGCATTTTGTCAAATGAAGTTGTTGATAATTTTTCCGTACATGCAGTCGTGATGAAAAAGGAATTGATGGAGGTGTTTGTAGACTACCAAAATGAATTTGTTGAAATACTCAGGCCTGCATCAGAAGAATTAAAAAATTATTTTAAAAGTCAAAAGATAGTGCTTCCCGAAAATTATCGTACTGAAGTAAATCTTGAAGCGCTTAAATGGATAAAGGAGGTTGCCAATAATTTGGAAAAGGGTTATGTCATCAGCATTGATTATGGATTTCCTGCGAATGAATTGTATTCTGAAAAAAGAAACCGCGGAACACTTGCCTGCTATTATAACCATTCTGTTACTGATGAGTTCTACTCGCATATAGGCTTCCAGGATATCACTGCTCACGTAAATTTTTCAGCTCTGAAGCTATGGGGCAATAAATATGGATTGGAATATTCGGGATTTTGCAATCAAAATTATTTTCTGCGTTCATTGGGTCTTGCCGATTATTTAAGAAAACTTGAAATGAAATGTACATTCAATGAAGATGAATTTTTCCGGTTAAACAAAATGCTTATGGAAATGGGCAGCAAATTTAAAGTTCTTATTCAGCAAAAAGGAATAAGCATGAAGTCACTGAGGGGTTTGCAATTTTCTCAACCTCTTTCTTAGTCTTCAAAAAATTTCTTAGTCTTCACTAAAGCAAAAGGAAAAAAGTTTCCGGACGCTTCTTAGGGATGAAGAAACGCATAAAGGAAGGGCAGAATTGCAAATGAAATAGTAGGGAAGCTGATTTGGTTAAGCGGTAGTATCTTTTCGTTGGCAAAATTCTAATACTGCTTTTATTTTTCCTATCAAAACCGATATGTCGAAAGGCTTTTCTATAAAATCATCAGCATTATAATCTTTATAGTCCTCGAGTGTTTTTGGAGAAGCAGAAAAAACAAGAACACATAGATCTTTGGTTTCAGGATTCTTTCGTAGCTCCTTACATATTTCCCGTCCATCTTCACCGGCTAAATATACATCCAGGATCAACATATCAGGCTGAAACTCTTTAATTTCATTTTGGATGTCGGTAGCTCTGCTGAGAGTTTTAACGGTATACCCATTTCGTTCAAGGATGTTTTGCATTACTTCCAATAATGCAGCAGAATCATCTACAATAAGCAGCTTACTCATATAAGAGTTTTGTTTGGGGTATAAACTTATAGATAATTTATTAAATTATTAATAAGTACTTAATAATTAATTAGAAATTATTTTCCAATTAATATCATTTTTCTGATTCGTCAAGATGTTACTGCATAGGGGGCAAATAACAATTAGTTGGTAAATTCTAAGATGTGTAGTTTAATGGAAGAGAGAAATAAAAAACTGAGCCTTTGCCGGATTCACTTCTTACACCAATTTCACCATTATGCCTGTTAATTATTTCTAGTGCAATATATAAACCAATTCCAAAACCAGGAAATGTTTTTTCACTTTTTCCTTCTACCCTGTAAAACCGTTCAAATATTCTTTCCTGCTCGGCTTTATTTATCCCAATTCCAAAATCTTCTACTGAAATTAATATCTTATCCTGGTTAATGCAACTTTTCACTTTTATTTTGCCGGCCTTTGGCGAATATTTTACTGCATTAGTGAGAAAATTTATTAATACCTGCCCGATTCTTTCCCGGTCAGCAAATACCGTTACTTCTTTTTCTTTGGTGAATGTAATATCGAAGCCAGGATTAATATGTCTTATTTCATCGATGACTTCCGGTATCAACTCATTTATTTGAAAATGTTCTTTATTTAATTCAAGGCTGCCAGATTTAATTTTTGAAATATCGAGCATATCGCCAATTAAATTAGTAAGTTTTACAATTTGCCTGTCTACCGTTTTGAGCGAATTATTAAGAAAGGCATCTTCTTTATTACTGTACATCTCCTGCATTATCTGCACGTATCCTTTAATGGTAGTAATAGGTGTTTTTAATTCATGGCTGGCCATACTTATGAAGAAATCTTTTTGTTGCTCCTGTTCTTTCATTTCCTGTATGTCAGTGCTTGTGCCCACCCACATTTGTATATTACCTGACGCATCCCGATGCGGAACAGCCCGGCTGAGTTGCCAGCGATATTCGCCATCATGACGACGAAAGCGGTGTTCCGATAAAAAATCTTTCCCTGTTGAGACAGAATGTATCCACTCTTTTACATTTCTTTCTCTATCATCAGGATGTACTATTTGCATCCAGCCGTCTTTTTTAACCTGCTCCGGTGTTAATCCTGAATATTCATAAACTGACTGATTAAAATAATTCAGATTTCCATTTTCATCGCCTGTCCATATGAACTGCGGCATAGAATCTGAAAGCAGGCGAAATCTTTCTTCACTTTCTTCCAATTCCTGTCTGTGTTGTTTTTCTTCAGTTACATCCCTTAACGTACCGACGATTTTGAGCGGCTTCTGGTCATTGTCATAAAATACTTTACCCTGTGTTTTGATCCAGCAAATTTTACTATTGGGTTTTATAACTCTTGCTTCGTATACATATATTCCTGTTTTAAGAGCTTCAGCAAAAGCCGCTTCAACAACAGCACGTATATCACCAGGATGTATCTGGCTGCGCATTTCTTTATGAGTAAGTATTTCAGTTGCGGGATGACCAAAAATTTCCAAAAGACGTGGCGAATAGATAATATCGTGTGTCTTTAGATCCAGCTCCCATGTTGCAAGTTCAGTAGCTTCTACTGCTAATCGCAATCTTTCTTTTGCATCCTCCACTTTTTGCCTTGCTTCTACTCTTTCAGTTACATCATTCACGGTAACTATTATCCCCGATACTTTTCCATCTGTCTCAAACAACGGGGCATATTCAAAGTCAAGATAGAATTTTTGTAATCCTTCATCATACTGAACATAGGCAACGGACTCATTTTCCCAATGAGGTTTGCCTGTTGTATATACCCGGTGCAACAATTCGGGATATTTCTGTTCCTTTAACTCAGGGAATACATCTAATATCTTTTTACCTAATACATCACTTTTCTTCTTTCTCCAGATCTCTTCAATCATTTCAGTATTGGCCAACTCAATCACATTATTCTCGCCCCTGAAAATGGCCATCGGTATGGGAGATTGCATTACGAGGTTCCTGAATTGTTTTTCACTTTCAGTAAGTGAATGCTTTAACCTTACTGATGTGGTAACTTCTGTCGCAATTACTATAATACCGTAAATAGTATCGTTTTCTTCCCGTAGGGGATGGTACACAAAATTGAAAAAAGCCTGTTCCTCTTTACCATAACGGTTAAGGGTAACCGGGAACTCGGTTCCATAATACGAGATACCGGTTTCATAAACACCTTTCAAAAGGTCGGCAACGGCCTCCTTCACTTCCGGTAATGCCTCAAACAATGGCTTGCCTACAAACTCACTCTCGGTTCTGCCTACCACCTGCAGGTAGGCTTCATTGGCCATATCCACCATAAAATCGGGTCCGCGGAAAATGGTGATTCCCACGGGCGCCTGCTTAACTGTATCCCGGAAACGTTTTTCAGTTTCTTCAAGTTTATGAGCAGAAAGGTACCGCTGCGTGATATCCTGCAAAGTACCGCTAAAGCGCCATGCAATATTATGTTCATTGAATAGTGCTTTACCTTTTGCGAGCACTCTTCTTTCCTGTTTAGCAAGAGGATTTACAATTGTATATTCAATTTCATAATTGCCATCAGAACCCGGTTGCAATGCGTCGTGAATGGAATCAATAACTCTCCGCCTGTCCTGATCGCTGATATTGTTTAAAGCTACAGGTAATTCAATTTCCGAACCCGGTGGCAAGCCAAACCATTCCTTTAATCTTTCATTCCCCACAAACTTATTTGTTATGGGATTGAGATCCCACGTTCCTAACTCTGCGGCATTAATAGTAAAGTTTAACTGCGCTTCTCTCTCTCTTAGTTCATTTAGCATCGTAACCTTCTGTGTAGTTTCATTACAGGTTACCAACACCCCGCCCACATCACCGGACTCATCACGGACAGGACTATAGCTAAATGTCCAATAGACATCTTCAATTTTACCGTTACGGTAAATTGGTATCAATTGATCTTCATTCCACGTGGCTTCACCTCCCGCAAGCACCTGGTCTATGAGTGGTTTTATGATATCCCATATTTCGATCCATGCGTGCTTTGCGGGCATGCCTAATATTCCTGGATGTTTCCCGTTTTGCCCAAGGCTCGGGCGATAAGCATCATTATAAAAGCAGATCAATTGCGGCCCCCACCAAAGGAACATGGGAAATTTCGAATTTAAGATAATCCCCAACGTGGTTCGAAGGCTCTGTGGCCAGTTTGCAACAGGGCCCACCGTATTTTTACTCCAGTCTTTAGCACGCATCAGGGCGCCCATTTCTCCGCCGCCGGATAAAAAGTGATATTTTGGAGCAGTCGTTTTAATCTTTACAGCGGGCATTAATGAAATACGGAGTTATCAATTTTTGAACCAACAATTTACTATACATTTAAATAAAACTGGTTTTCCGGAAGTTAATTGAGAAGGCGTCAAAGATAAAAAAAAATAGAAACTTAATTCCAATGTAGAACGTTCGGGGGCAAGTTCCTGCGATTGTAGATACCATTACTAACCATGATATTAGTTTAGGTAATGTTATGAAATCACGATTCAGCCCGAACAGTTTATAGTGACGTCTCCCTGATAATTTTTTTTAATTGACTTAAATCATAATCTTTCTCTTCTTCACGGCTATATATTAGTTTGCCATTGACATCAATTAAATATACTTGCGGTATTCCACCACCTTTCAAAAAAATATTTTCAATTTCGAGATCATGAAAAATATTTATCCAGTTCATTTTGTATTTCTTCACAGCCTCCATAAATGATTTTTTATCCTGGTCGATTGAAACTGAAATAACTACAAGGTTTTTTTGGCCATATTTATCATAGAGCTTTTTGATTGTTCCCATTTCCTGAATACAGGGCACACACCAGGATGCCCAAAAATTCAATAAGACATACTTCCCTTTAAAATCTTTTAAATCGACTGGTTTATTTTGAATATCAACTGTTTTAAAATATGGAGCATAACTCTTTCCGGCAATATTGGCCCTTCCTGCTAAAGCAGATTCGACAGCTCTCCCTTCAAATGTATTTTTTAAGTCCTGTGTAAAAGAGTCATGAAATATTCTTAACAAACTATCGGGGGCAAGAAAATCTTCATGGGAAAGGACCTCATTTTTAAAAATCCAGAAAGCATAATATTGATCTCCGTTATCTTTGATAAAGCCAATCTCTTTATTAAGTAATTTATTTCGTTTAAGCTTACCTAGTGTTTTTAAAGAATCATTATTGTCAAGTTTATCACCGTAAACCGCCAAAAAATTATTATAATCTTTGGATTCATCTGCAGTAGTTAACGCAAGCTGTTTTGCAGATTCAGTTTTCTTAACATCCAATGCATTGGTAAGTTTACAATCAGAGAATGGATCTGTCAGCGATTCTTTTGTTTCATTTATGACAATTGTTGCGGGATTTTCCCCAACAAAAAATGTCTTGCCAAAAGCAGATCTCTCCGGTGTTTCGTAATACATGCAGCTGATAGTCGCAAGTTTTGCAAACAAGCTGTCAGCAATCGTTACTTCATTATTAATAAAGCCTCCGCCAATTTTTTTCCATTCTTTTCCGTTGCTATAAAATATTTTGACTTTTTCGGTATTCAGTCCAATCGGGAATTTAAGATCAACCTGAAACGACGCTTGTGCAAAGCTCTTTGACGAAAATGGCAGGACTACAACAAATAATAAAATCGATTTAAGCCTCATATAGAGTTATAAGTTCGCCGCAAGGCGCTGATTCAATATACATCAATAATCATGCTCGTCTATGGCCTCCGCAATACGGATATAATATCCGTTTATATCGATAAAAGCAAACTCACGCAAGCCATAAGGATGTTTTTTCAGGCTGTCTGCGATGTCTATATTTCTGCCCTGGAACTCTGAGTATATATCATCAATGTTGTCAACAAACCACATCAAAGGGAGACGGTGACTTCCATTATTTAAGTCTTTAGTGAATGTGGGATCTTCTGCGAAAAGTAGCCGTAAGTTATCTCGTCGTATGCCGCCGTCTTTATTGCCAAAGGTCCACTCATCAGTGAAGCCAAGAGTGTCGCGATAATAATCCAGGGTCATCCGGAGATTCTTAACAGGAAGATGCGGGCCACTTTTTTGAAATTTTTTTTCTTTTTAGATTTTTCTGCTTGTGAAGATGACATACCGAAATAATTTGTGTTAAGAAATTCGGGACCTTTTTTGTTAGCACCAATACATTGCAAGCAGTTTATTCAAAAAGTTATCAAAAAAAAAATTAAACAAATTGCCCGGAAAAACATTTTGCAACTCGTCCGAATATTTGAAAATGATGAACTTCGGCAAAAATAGAATTTTCTTTATGTCGGTGTTGTGTGATGTGTTTACCGGCACCAAATAAATTAAACAACTACGATAACGGACTGTTGGTAATTTCCGAAAATTGTACGTATATATCCTATTGTTTTGTCTGCCTAAATTACGTTAGTTATATACGTACATTTATCTTGATTATCACCGTATTTTTACCTTTGATTTTGAATTTTACTTTTATAGCTTTGGTTCAGAAATTTGCAATGTCTTTTTCCAATATTATTTCCCCTTAGAAACCATATACTCCTTGGGGGCTAATATCAATTATTTTTAAAGATTGCGGTTACCGGTTGCGATTTAATTGACAATAACTTAAAACCAATTGTCTCCAATGAATCTCTTCACTTCTACCCCCAAGCGTGAAGCAATAGCAATGGTTGAATACCTGCCTGCTGTTTCTATTGTTATGCCTTTTACTCCCGTGATAACTTTAAAGAAAAATTTAGAATATCGGTTAAAGGATGTAATGGCTAAAGTGGAAGCCATGCTGGTTACCCATTACACCACCGAAAAAGCAATGCCAATCATTATCAGGTTAAAAAATCTTTTCTGCAGTCTGAATTATAATACTCACAAAAAGAGCATTGCGATTTTTGTTTCACCAGTTGTAGAGAAGGTATTTTATTTTGATGTAAAGATGGAAGAAAAAATTGCAATTGATCCGGCATTCAAAATAAGTGACCTGGTAAATTGTAAGAAAGAAGATAAAGAATATCTGGTTCTGTTTTTGAATGATGAGTTTTCGAAAATGTATTTAAATAACGGACTACAATTAAAGTTAATTAAATCCAATAGGCTACCTGACATGGAGGATGCTGAAGTTAATAGCGAGGGAAATTTAACTGATCTTGTTATAGCTCGTTTTTTACATCAGATGGACCAGGGTCTTTCTATCATTTTAAAATCATATCCATTGCCTGTATTTGTAGTAGGTTCAGAAAAGTTATTGACGCATTTTAAGAGCATTACAAAAAATGATGAAAATATTGCGCAATTTATTCCTGGCAGTTATAAAGAATCTTCAGAGGAATTATGCTGCATGATGGAACCGTTAGCCGCTAACTGGAACAAACTAAAGCAACAATATTTGTTGAAGCAGTTTAAAATAGCGAGAGCCCAAAATAAAGTGAGACTGGGTATGGGGGAAGCATTTAGAGCAGTCATCCAAAGTAAGGGCCGCTTACTTCTTGTTGAAAGAAATTTGATGAAACAGCGGATTGTTTCCAAAACAGTGTCCAATGAGATTTTTTTTATTAAAGATGAAGTTGATGATATAATAAAAAAGGTGTTTGAAAATGGCGGTGATGTTGAATTTATAGATGACGGAGCGCTGAGGAGTTACGGCAGTATTGCTTTAATAGAAAGATAAATTAGTAATCATACGATAAAGTTGATAGTAAAAGGCCGTTGTTAAATTGTGAATTTTGCATTATAAGAAACCATGTAATTCAAGTCAAATAATTCCATAATACATTTTTTTCAACCATTAAAATCCAATGCTTATGCTACTTACAAGTCCACACAGCCAGGAAATGTCAACCTATCCGGGAGAATATACACCCGATCCATTTAAATTTGAAACACTGGAAGCGGAACTTTCGAAGCCTCATGAGGGAGCGAAAAATCCTGCTTATAATATTTGTGAAACTCCCGAATATTATAAAATTGAAATGGCCGCACCGGGCCTTCAACGAGAAGATTTTTTTGTGAGCATTACTGACGACGGTCATTTATCTATTTCGGCATTACACAAAGAGCCGAACAGGATTGATAATGAAAAATACAGGAAGCATACATTTAACTATGAGTGTTTTACACGTGAACTTAAACTGCCTGAAAATATTGATACAGATTTCACGAAGACTGAGTATAGAAAAGGCATTTTGTCTTTCTGGTTTTTAAAAACCGAAAAACCTTGTCAAAACCGATCCTCAACAATTATAGTGTATTAGCATAATGTTAAGCGATCCGCAGAAAGAAAAGTTGCGATCGATACAGATAGCTATGAGAAACTAAACTCATTTTCTTAAGCCACCCACCCACACACAACCCTGCTTTTTGCAGGGTTGTTTATAAGATAAATTTAACTCTTATCCCGGGTATTCTTCAATTTTTACGTTTCAAACAATCATAACGTTATCGGTTAAGCGAATTGATAACCGGAATTTGGGTTTTATTCCAACGGTATGCGTTTTGCATTTTTATTCACCCACATTTCGAATGTCTGCAAATCAGGATTTAATTTTTTTGCGTATTCTATATCCCTGGCGGCGAGAAATTCTTTTTCAAATTCCTGGTAATACTGAAACATATTACCGAGATCATCTGCGCCTGGAAATCCAAAACTGCGATAAGTTTCAGGGCTTACCTCGTTGTATTTTACTTCTTCGCCCAACGCCGTTGATAATGTTTCTGCCATTTCTCTGCATGTTGGGTCATCTCCGGCAATTCCAATTCTTTTTCCTGTCAATGAAGTTCCTTCTTTAAAAATACCATACGCACATTTACCTATATCTTCTGCAGAAATACTCACAAGCTTTTTATCCCCCATTGGAAAGGTAATTGCTAATTTTCCATCTTCGCCACGCTTAGGCCCCATTCCAAAATAAATCAGGTTTTCCCAATAATAAGCTGTTAGCAAAAAGGTAGTTGGTACGCCTGCATCTGAAAAAAAATGATCAGATGCGCCTTTCCCATCAAAGTGCGGAACTTTATATTTTCCATGAATTGTCGGCATCCTGTTATCGGAAAGAGGAACTAATATTCTTGTGTCTTCCAGTGTTGACCATATCACATGCTGCAGGTTTGCAGCTTTTGCCGCTTCTGCGAAGTTTTTTGCTTCCGCCATTTCTTTTTCTGCTGAGAAATGTGCCCAGAAGAATGTGACGCAATATGCTCCGTACGCACCTTCCATGGCATGTTGTACACTTGCAGGATCATCAATGTCGGCTTCAATAACTTCCGCGCCCAACCCTGAAAATTCTTTGGCTTTATCAGATGTAGCATCCCTCGTTACAACTCTTGCGACAAACTCGCTATCCTTATCATTTAAAATAGCATGAGCCAGGCCTCCGCCCTGTGCGCCCGTAGCGCCAAATATTGTTATGATCTTTTTTGCAGGCATAATTTTTTTTACAAAATAAGAACATTAAAGGACATGAAATATAATTTATTTCAACTGCTATTTCTTAAAGGGGCAGGTATATGTTTTTGATATAATATCGGAACGTAAAATTAAATTTATGGCAGTTTGTGCTTTTGATATTGACCAGCTTTTAAAAAAAATATATCGGCAACTACACTTACAATGGCCTGGTCTTTCCTATTTTACTGCGGTATTTCTCTGCATCTTTCGATTGTGCATAAACTTAGTGAAGGGTTTTATAAAATGTTTTCTATGATATAATTGGCAGGTTATATACGCTAACGAAAGACGTTCATAAACGAAAATATTTCAGCTTACTTTTATTTATCTTTATTTATTATCACGATTTTTCTCATGAAAAAATGCTTACTCCTTCTTTTATTGCTGGCAAATAGTTTCATAGCCGCTGCGCAGGTCACGTTAACTTCTTCTAATCTTCCTATCATAAGTATCAATACAAATGGTCAGCAAATTCCTGATGAGCCTAAAATAAATGCAACTATGGGCATTATCAATAATGCGGGCGGGGAGAGAAATAATGTAACAGATCCTTTTAATGAATATGAGGGAAACATTGGAATTGAGATAAGAGGCCAGTCTTCACAGATGTTCCCTATGAAATCATACAGCATCGAATTAAGGGATGACAACGGCGATGATATGGATAAATCATTGTTTGGGTTACCCAAGGAAAGCGACTGGGTATTGTATGCGCCTTATACTGATAAAACTTTGATGCGAAATTTTCTTGCATATACAATGTCAAATAGTCTTGGACACTGGGCTGCACATTGCCGGTTTGTTGAAGTTGTATTAAACGGGGAGTATATAGGCATTTATGTATTTATGGAAAAAATAAAACGAGATAAAGGGCGGGTAAATATTGCAAAGCTTGGCAGTGACGATAACGACGGCGACAATGTAACGGGAGGTTATATCTTTAGCATTGATAAAAATGCTAATGCATGGTTTTCCACACACCGCCCGCCTAATGCACCTTCCGCTTCCATACAGTATTCCTATGTATATCCAAAGCCGGAAGATATAACGCAGCAACAGTCGGATTATATAAAGAGCTATGTAGATAATTTTGAGGATGTACTTGCCGGCAGCAATTTCCAGGACACCATTAACGGATTTAGAAAATTTGCAGACGAGAACTCATTCATTGATTATTTCATAGTTAATGAAATAAGCCGCAACGTGGATGCATACCGTCTCAGTAGTTTTTTCAACAAAGATCGGAATAGTATTAACGGTAAAATTATCGCCGGTCCTGTTTGGGATTACGACCTTGCTTTCAGGAATGCAGATTATTGTAATGGTAGCAGTATTAGCGGATGGGCTTATCAATTTAATTACACCTGCGCTGATGATTACTGGCAAATACCCTTCTGGTGGGACAAGTTTATGCAGGATACTGCATTCAAAGCGCATTTGTTATGCCGATGGAAAAATGTTAGAGCAGGTGTGTTGAGTATAGATAACATTAATCATTTAGTAGATTCAGTATACGCTTTGGTAAGCGAGGCCCAGCAAAGACATTTTACTCAATGGCCGGTGCTGGGAATCTATGTGTGGCCTAATCCACAACCGATACCTGCTTCATATAACGAGGAAATAAACACTTTAAAATCATGGATCGCCGGGCGACTTATATGGATAGATACCAATTTGGAACAAAAAGGTATTTGTGCCGATCCGGTGCCGGCGAGTACCGATTTTGAAATGCATGTATGGCCTAATCCTGTTGTCAATCCGTTTAAGCTAAGTATTACTTCATCGAAAGACCAAACTGTGCAGATAATAATTTTTAACGCTGAAGGAAAAAGAATGATGGCAGACAAACGTAATCTGTTACCCGGGTCAAATGAGATTAAGTATAGTACCGCCAACTGGGCAAAAGGTATTTACCTGCTCAGGGCTATTTTACAAGATGGCAGTACGAAAACACTCACGTTAGAAAAGTAAGGAATAACCTTACATTACACTGATACTTAATTGAGGTATTCCTGCGTAGACTTTTCATTTTTTGCAAATAAAAATATAAGATTAAATCCCAAACTTGCAGACTGGCTACATAATGATAATTTTGAAAATAGTTTGAGATAAATTTGTACCTAATAAATTATTAATGAAAAAGCTTTTGTTTTTATCCGGGTTTTTGTTCATTGCATGTTCAGGATTTTCACAGGCAAATCCACCGGCTGATACTATACCTGCGTATATACGTAATGGTAATATACCTGAGTTTCTAACTTATAAGGCCCCTGACAGCACCGTTTTTATAAAGAAAGATTTACACAAGGATACGCCTGTTTTATTGATGATCTTTAGCCCTGATTGTGGCCACTGCCAGAATGTGGCGACAGAAATATTGCAAAATATATCTCATTTTAAAGGCACTCAAATATTAATGACAACATGGTTGCCTTATAGCGATATGATGTCATTTTACAAAACGTATAAAATTGCAGATTATCCGGAAGTAACCATGACATGGGATTCAAAATATTTTTTTCTGCCTTACTTTCATGTGCAAACTTTTCCAAAACTTATTGTTTACAATAAGAAAGGAAAATATTTAAAAGAATTCCAGGGGAATATTCAAATTGAAGACGTATGGAAGGCAGTAGAAGAAAAATAATTCATTTTGCTTTATTGCTTTTCGGGACACAAGGTGAATATCTCATTAAAACGACATTTCGGCTATACTTTTTAAATACGGCATGTGATATGTGGTACCAATATTTTTCAACTGATAAAATATTATAACAATGGAACACCAACAAAGCAGTCATCATCATACCGGTCGTCATCACGAAGAGGTGATACTACAATTGCAAAGGTGTATTACGGCTTGTGAAGCCTGCGCATCCTTATGCCTCGATGAAGATGATGTAACACCGATGGCTCATTGCATAGAACTTGACAGGGATTGTTCTGACGTTTGCACTTTGGCTGCTAATCTTTTAATAAGAGCGAGTGAATATTCTCACGAATTTTTAGCCTTCTGTGAAAAAGTGTGCCGTGCATGCGCAGAAGAATGCAGTAAACATGAGCATGAGCATTGTAAAAAATGTGCTGCTGAATGTACTAAGTGTGCTGAAGCATGTCACGACCATCATCAGGGAAAGGTTATATTGAATTAGATTTTACGTAACTATCCCGGGAACTCTTTCATTTATTTTTCTAAAAAATCATAATAATTTTTGTATGAGTGACGATTTGAAAAATTTAAAGAGCTCCATAGCTCCATGGATAACCGTGCGTGGTGGTGAAAAAGCAATAAAATTTTACAAGGCCGCATTTGATGCAAAGGAAACATACCGTCTTGAAGATCCGGGTGGAGGTGTGGTGGTGAAGCTTTCCGTAAATGGTGCTGAATTTTGGATAAGTTGTGAGTCCGGGGAAAATGGTCAGGAGTTAGAGCCCATCGGGGAAAATTTTATCCGGATGATCTTGACTGTTTCAAATCCCGATGCAGTCTTTGAACAGGCCATTAAAGCCGGGGCAACCGAGGTTTTCCCGGTGGGAGAAGATCATGGATGGAGATTAGGACGTTTGATTGATCCTATCGGATTGCATTGGGAGATTGGTTATCAACTTTAATTAAATGCTTATTCCCAAAACATTTTTTCTGCAACGTTCAATGAACATTGCAGAAAGAATGATCCGGGATGATTATTTTACCGTTAATGTCAATTGCTTCTGCGCAATATTGCCATCTTTATCGGTAATGGTGAATATCCATTTTTCGCTACCGGCCTGTGGTCTTGTTGTAAAGGTTATGTCTTTATCATAATGCTGTTGCTCGCTTCCCATTATAGTAAATGTTTGTAATGTTGTAGTAGTGGATGCACCATCATAAGCATATGATACATTGTAGCTGATCATATCATCTTCCTTCTTTTCTCCGATGATGCCCACTTGTATGGTTTCATTTTGTCCCACAGTAGCATCACCCGAAGTGTAGCCTGCACCGGTTTTGAAACTTATATCCGGAGGAATATGTTTGTCTTTTTCACAACTGTCTAAAACGAAGGCAAGCGCCATCACCACTATAATAATTTTAAAATAATTTCTGATTGTTTTCATGATAATTAATTTCGTTTAATTGATTTTGTAAAAGGAATAGATACAGAGGCGTAGATGTTTCGCCCCATGTTATAAATGCCAAAATATTTAAAGCGTGATAAATGATCGTAATACGCTTTGTTTAAAAGGTTATCACCCGCAATAGTGAATTTTATATTTCTTTTGCCTTTATTAACGTTCCAGGAAGCCGAAGCATGAAGCAACATATAACTACCAGTAGCTGTTTCGAATTCTCCGGGATGATTTTGCTCAAACACGATATTGGTTCCAAGCCTTATTTTACAATTCCTTGTTGGCTGTACCGCAATATCCGCCACTACTTTATCAGCCGGAATAAAAGGAAGATATTTTCCTGAAGCCAACTTTCCCCTAACCGTACTAAACGAAGGCTCGAATCGAAGAGTTTTTGAGAGCTTAATACGTATGCTCACTTCTGAACCATACAACTTTGCATTGCCCTGCAGGAAACGGTAAATATCAAATCCATACAACTGGTTGCCGGTAGGTGACAGGTAAATAAAATTCCTGAACATATTCAAATACACTGCACTGTAAAAATCAAAAGCAGGGCTTTCATAATTCACATTGATTTCCGTATTCAGGTTTTGTTCCACTTTCATTTTTGGATTTCCTACCTCGTAACGGAATGTTCCTTCATGTAAACCATTCGATGAAAGCTCGGCAAGATTGGCTGACCGGTAACCTGTGCTGGCATTAAGTTTTATATTCCAGTGAGTAAGTGTATTAATGGAAATTCCCGCGTTGCCATTTAAAGAAGTGTACCATTTTTTAAAAGGGTAAATTTCACCACTTGAATAATCCATGTTAGCGGTGTACTTCGATGTAAGATGTCTTTGGTTCACGCTCAATCCTGTTTCCAGGTCAACTAATTTCCACTTTTTTTTAATATATCCTGATAAAGATGTCTCAAAAAGATCGGCATCAGGAATGATCACCCTTGAACCGTAATTGGTATTGAACTGGTACTGTGATTCGTTTCCCAAAATGAGCTCTGTATTTTTTCCGATATCCTTAAACCATTTTGCATTGTAAGTAAAAGTATTCAGGAACATGTTCAGGCTAATATGATTTCCACCTTCATTCTCCAACCTCAGGTTTGAATGAACACCGCCATTGATTTCAAGCCTGGAATTTTTCAGCAACAAAGTATTTTCAGATGACAGTATATTGAATAACACAGCATGATATGGCCCGTCAAGCGTACGGCTAAACCGGCCATCCACGGGCTTCCTGTCGGTATTGTCTTTCATAATAAAACCGAACCGGCTGAAAGAAGAATAAAAATTATTCTGGTTGATCCATTTGGGATGTTTAAAGCCAAGTGAAGCCTTCAGATTGTAAGAAGCAAATCTTGAATTAAGAATTCGCTTATCATTACCATCAGAATAGTCAGCATGGCTGTCAACACCAAGACGGATCCGCCAGTTTTTTGTGCCCGTATTTTTTTTAATACCTCCATTCACCGAGAAACCCAATGTATTTGAAAACAAAGAAGCATTGATATCCGATTCCTTTGTACCTTCTTCCGGAATATTTTCTTCAACGATGTTTATTACTCCGCCGAGCGCTTCTGTTCCGTATAGTAATGATGACGGGCCTTTCAACACTTCTATCCGGTCAATGCCAATGATGCTTAATCCCAACCCGTGTTCATCCTGCCACTGCTGGTTGTCGAATCGTAAGCCAAGCAATACTGTTTGGATACGATTGCCATACAATCCCCTGATAACAGGCTTTGATATTCCATTACCTGTAGTTATCTGGCTGATACCCGGTATTTTAGATAAAGCATCCGAAACATTGTAATTGATAGCATCCTGCATCTGATACGATGAGACCACAGAAATATTGAATGGTGTATGCCGCAGGGTCTGTGTTTTTATGCCCGAGACCGTTACTGCATCAAGCACAGGAATACTGTCAATTGAATTTTGTGCCGCTGCTGTGATACATGGAACAGCAGCAACTACGAAAAAATAAAATTTCACAATTGCGCAATTAGTAATAAAATCAAATGACTAATAAAGCACCATTACGCCTGCGGCGGGGGAGTGGGAATTTTTATGAAGATATCCTTTTGATAAAAAGATAATTTCTGGTGGTAATTTTTTTTATTGGTAATTATTTTTTCTGCGTGAGATATATTTTGAGGAAGATCAATTTGTGCCAAAACCTGGAAATATTTGTACAGGATAATGCCTTGTTTCGATTGTTGTTCCTGCCAGAGCCCATCCATTTCTTTTTCAAGCGAAGTTTCTTCGTCGTCATATATTCCCGTGAGAATAAGTTCTGTTTTTGTTTTACTGAATTCCTTTACGTCAAACAATCTTTTGTTGAACAATAATTCCCTTCCTTTTTTAGTCCATACGATGTCATTTAACGGAATATGTAGAACTTGTAAATGATTCTTTTCCATTCTTTCTTCAGCTTCATTTTGAACCATGGCAATTTTTAATTGCAACAGAACAGGAGTTACAAGTGGTACCAGCATCACTACAAATAATAAAAGGATCAGTATGTTCTTTGTTTTCTGCATCTGTTGCGAAGTTAAGCGGAATTCTCATTTAACCTTACTTCGAATTTTTATGATTGTGGAAAATTTTGTTGTTTGCGCCTGGTCCCGACAGCATGTATTACAGCAAAGAAATTATCGATGGAATAAGCAATAGCTTTGACTATGCATTTAACTATACACTACCAGGTCATTTATCTTTTTATTATGGCTCTGCCAATAGCGTGTATCGCATGGACAGTTACCCACGAAGAAGTATTTAAAGAGCCAAGAGAGTATTGTGAGCGGAAGGGCCGGGAAAGCAAGACCCTTTTACAGAAAAAATTATTCTACCTGTTTACCTGCGAATATTGCTTTAGCCATTATGTTGCGCTTGCGTTTTTGATCATCACAAGGTATCACCTGTTATATAATAACTGGCGGGGTTATATAGTGGCATTCTTTGCCCTCGTGTGGATAGCCAATATTTACATGAGTTTATTTGGCCTTATACGGGTTGGTATGAAAAGAGAAAACTTTGAAGCAAAAATTAAAGAGGTTGAATATAAAGAATGCGAAGACGAGGAGGCAACAAAAAAAGAAAATTAAGATTGCCATTGCTGGTTATAAACAGAAAATCTATTTAAAATATCCTTCATTTGAAGCAGGTGAAATGCTCTTTGCATTCCCCTTTAGATTATCGGTAAAATCGCACAACTCCTGTATCAAAACCGTACAGTTTTGAACCGGGAAGTGTATACTATCCACTGATTATCATGTTAGTAGAATAGCGGCATTGCCATTGCAGGTTTGTATGTCGTTGGATCAACTTTTATTAGTATGATTAAAAACTTTTTCAAAATAGCCTGCAGGAATATTCTTCGCAACAAAGGCTTTTCTCTTATTAATATCAGCGGACTTGCAATAGGCATGGCAAGCGCCGTACTTATATTGTTATGGATTCAAAATGAGTTAAGCCATGATAAATTTCATGCAAAGGGTGACAGAATTTATACTGCAAACAATCGTGATAAGTTTAACGGTGAAGTATGGGCATGGAATAGCACGCCGAAAATTTTAGGGCCTACTTTAAAAATGAGCTATCCTGCCGATATAGAAGATGTGGTGAGAAGTAATTCCGCCAACTTTTTACTTACAGTAGATGATAAGCACCTCAATGTGCAGGGGAATTTTGTTGACTCAGGATTTTTGAATGTATTCAGTTTTCCCTTGCTCGAAGGTAATTCCACAAAGGCCTTAGATGGCAATTACAACTTAGTAATAACTGAAAAGCTTGCAAAAAAATTATTTGGCAATGAAGAGGCAATGGGTAAAGTAGTGCGCATAGACAGTGTAGATAACTTTAAGGTAACGGGTGTTTTGAAAGATTTGCCCAACAATACTGCGTTTAATTTTGAGTACCTGCTGCCCTGGGCTTACATGAAAAAAATAAACTATGATGATGATTCATGGGGTAATAATTCAATTCAAACATACATATTACTTAAGCCGGGTGTTTCGCAAAAAGCCTTTGACGCAAAAATTAAAAATATTACCATTAATCACACTGTAAATACGAAGTCTCCTTCAACAACGCAGGTATTTACACAACTTTTCAGCGACCAATGGCTCTATTCAAAATCTGAAAATGGTAAATATGTTGGCGGAAGAATTGAGCAGGTAAAATTATTTGGCATTATCGCCGCATTTATATTGTTGATAGCCTGTATCAACTTTATGAATCTTAGCACAGCACGCAGTGAAAAGAGAGCGAAGGAAGTCGGCATTCGTAAAGTGGTGGGCGCTCAAAAGGGCTCCCTTATTTTCCAGTTTATAGGAGAGAGTATTATGTTGTCTTTTATTGCTGCAATACTTGCTGTTATATTGGTTGAACTAAGTCTTGGTGGCTATAACGCTCTTGTAGGTAAGCAACTTTATATCGATTATAGCAATCCTTATTTCTGGCTTACTGCTGTGGGATTTATTTTATTTACAGGCCTTATTGCGGGCAGCTATCCTGCATTTTATTTATCTTCTTATCAGCCGGTAAAAGTTTTGAAAGGAACCTTTAAAGCAGTAAATGCCTTGGTGACTCCGCGAAAAGTCCTTGTGGTGATACAATTCACATTTGCCATTGCATTAATCATCTGCACCATCGTTGTAGTGCACCAGATTAAATATGCACAAAGCAGGGATACGGGTTACAATAAAGACAAACTGGTTTATACGTTTATCCAGGGAGACAATGAAAAACATTATGATCTCATCAAAAATGAATTACTCAATTCGGGAGCTGCAGTTTCTGTTACAAAGTCGATGAGCCCCATAACCCAGCGCTGGAGCGATGGTTGGGGATTTAACTGGCCGGGCAGCAAACCGGGTGATGATAAAATTGATTTTATAAGATTTTCATCAGACGCTGACTTTGTAAAAACAATGGGTGTGAAATTATTGGAAGGCCGCGATATTGATATAAGAAATTATCCCGGTGATTCCATGTCTGTTCTGCTTAATGAAACGGCAGTAAAAATTATGAGGTTGAAAGATCCGGTGGGCACAACCATAAAAGAAGATGAAGGAACAGAATGGCATGTGGTGGGTGTAATAAAAGATTTTGTTTTTGAATCACCTTACCAAAAAGTCCAGCAGCTTATGGTATTTGGCCCCGGCAGTTGGTTTAATACTATTCATTATAAGCTCAACCCGGCATTGCCTGCGGATAAAGCCTTACAAATGGCAAGGCGTGTATTTGATAAATACAATCCTAACTATGGATTCGATTATCATTTTGTGGATGAAGCTTACGCGAAAAAATTTGAACAGGAAAAAAGAACCGGTACACTTGCAGGTTTATTTGCAGGGCTTACAATTTTTATCTCCTGCCTGGGATTGTTCGGGCTTGCTACTTATATGGCTGAAAACCGCGTAAAAGAAATTGGCGTGCGCAAAGTACTGGGCGCAAGTGTAACCAGCATTACCACATTGTTGTCAAAGGATTTTTTAAAGCTGGTGATTATATCATTTGTAATTGCATCACCCGTGGCATGGTATGTTATGAACAAATGGCTGCAAACCTACAGTTACCGTGTAGATATTGAATGGTGGATTTTTGCATTGACCGCAATAGTATCGATTTTGATTGCAGTTATAACAGTGAGTTACCAGGCAATAAAAGCTGCCATTGCCAATCCTGTAAGGAGTTTGAGGAGTGAATAAATAATTAATACTAACAATACTATCATGATAAAAAACTTATTGCTTATTGCTATCCGCAATTTTAAAAAAGATAAATGGTACAGCATTCTGAATATATTAGGGCTTACCATTGGTATTACCTTCAGCTTGTTTTTGATTTTTTATATAAGAGATGAACTTAGTTATGATCAGTTCAACAAAAAGGCCGACCGTATATTCAGGATTGTTTCTTACATCCAGGAAAAAGACAAAAATACCGACTGGACTATAACGCAGGCTCCTCTTGCAGCAACATTAAAAAAAGATTATCCTGAAGTGGAGGAGTCCGCAAGATTTATGGGCAGGGAGAGGACTTTATTCAAGAACGGCGAGAACAATTTTTATGAAACAAAAGTTTACTACGCCGACAGTTCTGTCTTTAATATTTTCACTTACAACTTTTTGGAAGGCAGTGCCGCACATGCGTTGAATGAACCGAACAGCATCGTAATTTCAAAATCACTTGCACATAAATATTTTGGAAATACACCCGCGATTGGTAAAACCCTCCGCACAGTTTATGATGTATATAAAGTAACCGGGGTGATCGAAGACGTTCCTAAAAACTCACACTTACGTTTTGACATGCTTATATCATGGACATCGCTACCACAAAATCAGTTTGGTGGCGAGAACTGGGGCAACTTCAACAACTTTACTTATGTATTATTAAAGCCGGGAACCAGTGCTGCTGCTTTTGATAAAAAACTGGTGCCTATGTATGAAAAATATATGGCGTCGCTCTTTGCACAATTCAATGTGAAAATGCATTACGGAGTCCAGCCCATTACAGATATTCACCTGCATTCGAAACTGGAGCGGGAGCCGGAGGAGTTAGGCAGCATGTCATACATCTGGATATTTTCTGCAGTGGCATTTTTTATGATGTTGATCGCATCAATTAACTATATGAACCTTACCACAGCAAGGTCTGCCCGTAGGGCAAAAGAAATTGGTATCCGCAAAGTAACAGGCTCTACGAAAAAGCAATTGGTGCTGCAGTTTCTGGGCGAATCTGTTCTCACTGCGCTGGTAGCCGTATTATTAAGTTTCCTGTTGGTGATGTTATTATTACCTGCTTTTAATTCTATATCGGGCAAGGCATTTACAGTTCATACATTATTGCAGCCATTCAATATTTTGTTATTGCTGGGGATTGGTTTGTTAACCGGCCTGGTCGGTGGCAGCTATCCTGCATTTTATCTTTCCTCCTTTCAGCCGGTAAGTATATTGAAGGGTTCTCTTTCCACCGCGTCCGGTAATGTAAATCTTCGCCGTATATTGGTTGTGTTGCAGTTTTCTATTTCAATGATCATGCTTATCTGCACGTGGGTTGTATATTCCCAGCTTGCTTATGTACAAAAGAAAGACCTCGGCTTTGATAAGAACGAGGTAATGACTGTAATCGTAAATACGGGACAGGATGAACGTGGTAAAATAAATGCAATGGATAATGACTTTCGCAGCCTACCCGGCGTAAAGGTTGTAGGCACCGGGAATTCCTATCCCGGAAGTACCAATCTTAACCTGAATCTTTTTTCAGTACAAACCAATAATGGTTACGTAGATAAAGCAGTTGAATGTTATGCGATTGATGAAAATTTTCTGAATGCTCTAAATATTCCCATAGTGAAAGGGCGTAATTTTTCGGGCCTTGCAGATACGCTGCACAGCATTGTTGTGAATGAAGCAATGGTTAAACATTTTGGGTGGGACGAAGCCCTTGGCAAACGGGTAAAATTTCCGGGAGACACTTCCGGAAATTACCTGGAAGTAGTAGGGGTTGTAAAAAACTTTAACCAAAAATCATTGTACAATCCCATTGCTCCGCTGCTCATGTTTTATGGACCTAACGGAAATATGATCCAGTTAAAAATGAATACCGCTAACCTTAAAACATCTATTGCACAAGTGGGCACTACCTGGAAAAAATACTTTCCTAACTTACCATTTGAATACAAGTTCCTTGACCAGGATTTCAATTCACAATACGCTGCCGACCAAAAACGAGGTAAAATTTTCGCAGCTTTTTCCATACTAACGATCATGATTACCTGCCTGGGGCTGCTGGGGCTTACTGCATTTACTACCCAGCAAAAGCAGAAAGAGATCAGCGTACGGAGAGTGCTTGGCGCCAGCACGCTTCAGGTGGTTACATTAGTAACACGCAACTATTTGTGGCTTACATTAATTTCTGCTGCCATCGCATTTCCGGTTGCATGGTATTTTATGAATAGCTGGCTACATATATTTCCTTATAACACCGGGTTGTCCGTAATGCCATTTATACTATCTGCATCTGTTATTGTAATAACAGCTGCAGCAACAGCAACATTTCATTCTGCAAAAGCTGCACTCGCAAGTCCGGCCCAGGTTTTAAAGACTGAATAAATTTTAAGAGACACAATCGTAATCATGATAAAAAATTATTTTAAAATAATTCTCCGGAACTTTTGGAAAAACAAACTATATACCGGAATCAATGTAATTGGTCTTGGCATTGGCATTGCAGCGCTGGTGTGGGGTGTGCAAACCTATCGTTACAGTTTTAGCTACGATAATTTTCAAACAAATAAAGACCATATTTTCCGGGTACTAACAAAAGTGCAGGGGGGTGATAAACTTAAAGGTATTTGTCCAATACCCGTTGCTGATTTTGGAAAGCAGGATTTTTCCGGTATTCAAAAAGCGGTTCGCTGGGATAGCCGCGGGCTGGATATAAAAGCGGATCAAAATGAAGCTTTCACAGTAAACGCAGATTTTACCGACCCTTCCTTTTTTGACATGTTCAATTTTCCGCTTACAAAAGGAACCATCAATCTTTCCGATAAATCTACTGTTGTTATTACGGAAAGTGCAGCAAAAAAATTCTTTGGCAATTCCGAACCCATAGGTAAAACATTACTATTTTATTCTGCTGAGGCATATAAAAAACCATTAACTGTAACCGGTGTATTAAAGGATCCGCCGCTCAACTCTTCTTTGCAATTTGAAATCATCACAAATTTTGAAAACAATGTAAAAGACGATGGAAGCGAAATAAAAAGTAATGACTGGGGATATTTTGCAGATGCCAGTTTTTCTTAAACTTAATAATCCTGCCGATGCAAAACGCTTAGAAAATGCTTTTGCAAAATATATTCCTCTTCAGCAGGAAGCAAGAAAAGACATTAAACTATCAGCATTTAAGATGGAATCAATGGCCAGCCTTGCCATACAATCAGACAGGCTTGAAAGTAACAGCCTTTACACCAGGCCGGAAGATTCTGCCGCTTATGGACCACTGATTCTGGCACTGCTGGTATTATTATCTGCATGTTTAAACTTTGCCAACACATCGGTTGCGCAAGCTAACCGTCGCCTAAAGGAAATGGGTATTCGAAAAGTGATGGGCTCTTCACGCCGTCAAATTATTTTTCAGCAGTTGGCGGAATGTTCATTGATTGTATTGGTGGCTATTTGTATTTCCATATTGATTAATAAATGGTGGCTGCCTGCATTTAATAGCATGTTCGGCTTTGTGAATGTTACCGCAGATTACTTTAGTGATTATACTTTGCTCATTATACTTGGCGTCACTTTACTTGGCGTAACATTGATAGCCGGCAGCTATCCTGCATTTTATATCAGTCGTTTTAATGCATCCAATATCTTCAGGGGCTCTGTAAAATTTGGTGGGCGCAATCTTTTTTCAAGAATATTACTGGGCTTGCAGATTGTTATTTCGTTTATTACCGTGATAGCTGGTTTTGCTTTCTCCCGTAATGCAACCTTTCAAAAAAATTACGATTATGGTTATGATAAGGACAACATCATTGGAGTTTTTGTGCGGTCAGAAAATGATTACAATGCACTAAGAAATGAAATCAATAAAATGCCCGGGATTGCATCCATAGCGGGAACACGCCAGCATGTTGGGTTTTGGGAGCGAACCGTTTCACTGGAAGCGGCGGGTGAAAAAAAAGAAAGTGAATACCTGGAAGTAGGTAAAAATTATATAAATACAATGCAGCTTAAATTAGTTGCAGGGAGGGATTTTAATACAGATGGAAATGGCGATGTAGAAAGATCGATGTTAATCAACCAGAAGTTGGCTTTTCAGTTTGGATGGAATGAAAAGGATGCAATAGGTAAGCAAATAAGAACTGACACCAGTGTATGTACAGTAGTGGGTGTGTTGAAAGATTTTACCCCGGGCAATTTCTTTGAGCCTATGTTACCTTATGCGTTGCGAATGGTTGATCCGTCAAAATATATACAGGTAATTATTCATGCCACCCCTGGTAATAGTAATAAAGTGTACAATAGTGCCAAAGCAACGTGGGCAAAACTATTTCCTCTTAAACCCTTCAGGGGGTTTTATCAGAGCGATACTTTTGCGGAGTCGTTTCGCACGAACAATAGTATTGCTACAATATTTTCCTGGTTTGCCATTATTTCTGTGTTGCTTGCGGCCACGGGTTTATTTGCATTGATATCTCAAACGGTTTTGAAAAAAATGAAAGAGATTGCTATCCGCAGGGTAGTTGGTGCAAGTGCAAAAAATATTTTTAAAATTGTTTTAAAGGGCTACCTGCTGATATTTTTTATAGCAGCAGCAACGGGCTGCTACATTGGTTATATCCTGTCGGCCTTGCTGATGGATATGATCTTCAGGATTAATGCCGGGATTGCGCTATCAACTTTGTGGATTTCATTTGCCAGTGTGCTTATCATTGTTGCAATAACAGTGGGTTCAAGGGTTTGGGTTGCATTGCGTACGAGAGCAACAGAGATTTTAAAGTCAGAATAAATATAGATTGCAAAACAGGTTATGAAATTTAATTGTCAACATATAAAAATTTAAATAATGATCACAAATCTTTTAAAACTAAAAAAATATACCATGAAGTATTTTATCTTATTGCTGTTTGCAAATATTTGCTTTGCAGTAAACGCTCAAAACAACGCAGAAAAAACGCCTTATCTCACGAAATCTTTTTCGGGCGAAACTATTAATAGCGTTAGGTCCGAAACAAGCGGAGGCAATATCAGCGTTACCGGTGTTGCTCCATCCGAATCAAGAGTGGAAGTGTTTGTTTGGCAGAATAATAACAGGCGAAACTCTCTGTCGGATGACGAACTGAAAACAAGAATTGATAATGATTATGATTTGGATGTGTCAGTAAACAATAATAAACTAACGGTTACGGCTAAGTCAAAACACAGAATTACCGACTGGAAAAAATCGTTGAGTTTTTCCTTTAGAATATACGTACCGGCAACTACCTCAACCGATCTGTCTACCAGTGGCGGAAATATTTCTCTTACAAATCTTTCAGGCGACAAAGACTTTACAACCAGTGGCGGTAATTTAAATCTTGAGGCTCTTACAGGCAAGACAAAAGGTTCCACTTCCGGCGGTAATATTAATTTAAGCAATGCAAAAGATGATATAGATGTTTCAACAAGCGGGGGAAATATCAATGCGGAAAAATCATCAGGAAATATCAAAATATCCACATCAGGGGGTTCTATCAAATTAGATGATTTGAACGGTACCATAAAGGCAACAACAAGCGGGGGTAATATTAAGGGAGAAGCTATTGGTGGCGAATTGCAGGCTTCCACCTCGGGCGGAAATGTCTCTTTGCGGCAACTCACCTGCGCTCTTAAAACTTCAACGAGTGGGGGCAATATTGATGTGTCAATAAAGAGCCTGGGTAAATATGTAACGATACATAATTCAGCAGGCCAGGTAAGTTTGGAAATTCCAAAAAACACAGGAGTTGATTTGGATTTAAGCGCAATGAAAATTTCAGCAGAGAAGCTGGAGAATTTTAGTGGTACAAACAGCAAGGACGAAATTAGAGGAACTGTAAGCGGTGGTGGAGTTCCGGTAACCGTAGATGCGGGCAGCGGAAAAATAAATCTTGTGTTTAATTAGTACAGTAGTTTTTAGTTTTTCGCAATTATTACCGGAGATATTATTTTTTAAATGGGTAAAAGCCAATCGAATGATATAACCGGCAGAGGTTAGTGGTGGAATATGATTAGTATAGCAGGGAAACATCGTCCCAAACAAACCTGCATGATGGCGACTGTTGTTCCGTCTTCATTTTGCTGTTCTGTTATTTCAAAACTTTTTCCGCCGAGCCGTCTATAAACATTGATTGCAGCTTCATTTGCCTGGTACACCCATAGGTACATCTTAGGGTTAGCTGCTTTGTCACAAATAACTTTTGCAACTTCCCTCATTAAAAGCTTCCCAATACCTGCTCTTTGAAAACTTTTTGCGACGTGGAGGTTGTCAAGCAATGAGCCAAATGCAGGATCGTCATTCAATAAAAGACAGGAGAAACCAGCCAGGTTTTTGTCTTTGATTGCAACTTTCACTTCCTGGTTGTTGCCCGGATAACGGAGCCGGTTATACCAAAATATAAAACGTTCCTGTTCAACTTCATTATCCAGGAAAGTATTCCTTAAAATGCCCCTGTAGTTTTGTCGCCAGTTTTCCGCATGAAGCTTTGCAATAGCACCGTGATCAGAAAACTTAGCTGGTCTTATGTCAATCATTGCAAGGAATTAAACAAACAATAAGCAAATGGAAGCCTTTCAAAATTACGATAGCTCAATTGATAAGCCGCTATTTTTATTACCGAAATTCTCAGTTCTATTTTTTCAGAATTTCCGGTTCAAAGTGTAACTGAAATCTTCATCACCAACAAGGAGCTTGCCTTGCGCATCCGTAAATATGAGGATGTTCTCATCCAGCTTCAGCAAATACAGAACGCCATTTCCATCAGCATGATCTAACCGGTAAAAGATTCGTCCTCCTTTTCCGCTAAGGGCTTTCCACGATCCTGTTCTGCCGCCCTGTTTGCGCCACGGAGTTCCGAAAACCCTGTAGCTGCCTTCTTTGTCTATGGCGCCATTGTTATAAAGAACGATATACCATTTCAACTTATAACATAAAGTTCCCTGTTCAATTACACCCGGAACCTGGCAGGGAGTCCGTCCCTCAAAGCTATAGAGTCTTTAAAAACTGTGGGTGTAGCAATAATGCTTACCTCGTCCGTGCCGGAAGGTTTGATATTGTTAAGTGTATAGCTCCATCCGCCGTTGCCCGTCAATAAATGCTTGTCTGCGTTTAGAAAATGAAGAAGGTTTGCGTTTAGCATTACTACATTCAAAACTTTAGTTCCGTTTTGAAACTGAAAATAATTTTCTTCTTTACTGTAAGCTCTGTTCACGTCAACCGTTACCCCTGCATTAATAAAGCCATTCGTGTTTAGTTTACCAATACCATAGTTACAGTGAAGCTCGTAACGGCTATCGCGAAGTACTAACTTCCACCGGGTGAAATCAACGGAATCGGAAAGCCGAGTCCCGAGGAATGACCTTACAATATTACCTGCAGGAGTGCTGCCTGTGTATGTGGCGGCCTTCACGTTTATACAAAAAACAAATAGTAGAATTGAGAGAAAGGGAACAATTATTTTCATTTCCTGTTTTTTATTTAAAGTACCTGCAGTTCAGCCGTTTTAAAAATTAAACTTTACCAGTGGTTTAATTTTGCTGATGAAATGAATATAATTGGTAGTCCCTGCTGATGTTGGCGTCCCGCCAACATATAATTCAATAGTCATTGAAATGCATTAGCCAGTTATCCGTTATGCCTGTTTCATAAAATTCTGCTGATGACCATTTATATTCCTCAGGCGATGCCGCTAAATTCCAATGCGGCTTTGACAGAGATTAAAATGAATGTAATTGAGTTTTTGTCGAAAAAAATTCTTTATCCAGCACTCTTTCATCATCGGCTTTCTTTAATAAAAAAAGAAAGATGTTGGCGGGGGACGCCCACATCAGCAGGGGTACTTATAAGCCAAAGCACTATTGCTCACATCTAAGCAGGCTATTACAGCATGTAATTTTTAATACAGAGAAGTTATAATTTTAACATTATAATCATTACATTTATTACCTCATCTCTTCTATCACATCTCCACGTTTTTTCCGGTATAAAATTATACAAATGAAAAAAATAATTACTCCCTTGAAATTAATTGCCATCCTCACATTTGCAGTTATGAGTCAAACCGCGTTGGCACAGGATGTACAGGAGAACCAAAAAGCATTATCTCTTATAAAAAACAATGCGGCTGCTATTGGCTTATCGCCGCAGGATATTGCTGACTCAAGAATTACAGATACTTATGTAGATGCATTAACCGGCAATACATTGGTGTACGTGCAACAAACTTACCAGGGTATAGATGTAGATAAAATGATACAGGTTTTGGCATTCAAAAATGGGAAACTGGTTTCGGTCTCCGGCAAACGGTTTGATTTATTTTTTGGAAAATTCCCCGTTACCACACAGCAAAGAAAAGCTGCAGTATCTTCCATTGGCCCGCAAGCTGCTATCCAGGCAGCAGCGCAGCATCTGAATCTTTCCATGCCTTCTTTACCCAAAAGACGGTATGCAACTGACCAGGATTTTTCTAAATCAATAAATTTTGGAGACATGGGTATTGCGAAGAAAAACGTAACAGCCCGCCAGCTATGGATTCCGCAAAAAAGTTTTGAAAAAATAAAATTGGTGTGGGAAGTAAATCTTTCACCAAAAAAATCTACTGACAACTGGCGTATAATTGTAGACGCTACAACCGGAAGTGTAATTAAGAAGGAAAATTATACCAGGTATGATACCTGGTATAAAATAGAGAAAGAAGATGAAACTTTAGGACAACCGTACAATGATACCTCTTTTAAAAAGAAAAGTGATCATAAAGATGATTATAAAGATGATCATAAAAAAGATGAAAAGGATGATCATGGAAATAATGATAAAGATAATCGCGCATCGGTTAGCTACCGCGTTGTTCCCTTCCCGTTGGAAGCGCCAAATTTTCAAAAGCATGCAATTGAACTGGTTTCTGATCCCTGGAGGTTATCACCCCATGGCAGTGGCGCCACTCCTTTTATATGGAATAGTGACGGATCAAAGCGATATAAATTTACCCGTGGAAATAATGTTCTGGCACAGGAAGATGTAGATGGCGATGGCTTGGGGAAGACGGCAATAGGTGCCAAAAAAAAGAAAAATAAGAACGATCTTTTCTTTGATTATGCCCCGGATTTTACCAGGCAGCCAACAGATTCTATAAACCAGGGTTTTGCGATTACGAATTTATTTTACTGGAATAACATAATGCACGACCTTTCTTACCAATATGGTTTTGACGAAGCATCAGGAAATTTTCAACAAAATAACCTGCACAGGGGTGGAGAAGATTCTGACTTCGTTGATGATAACGCCCAGGATGCAGCAAATATTGATTTTTTTGATGACGCATTATTTTTACACACCGCCGGATGGGGAAAACCCTTATATGTATATGTTGTTATGGGATGCCGATCCGTCGAAACGTATGAAAATTAACTCTCCTGCTTCTATATCCGGCAATATAACGGCAATCGAAGGCCACTTTGGTCCTCAAAATAAGTTGGCTAATATTGGCCCTGTTACGGGTGATGTGGTCCTTTATAATAATGCATCAGATACATTCCATTCCGCCTGCGATGTTGCGGGCAATGCTGATGAATTAAAAGGTAAAATTGCCCTGTTTACCATACTTGGCGGATCCTGCGAATTTTATGTGACCCAGGTTCTAAATGCCCAGCACGCAGGCGCTATAGCTGTAATTATGATGGGCCTCCCTGGCGAACCGCTCTTTGGCTGGACTGCTCCGCCCGGCTATGAGGATTCCGTTAAGGTACCTGCCGTTTTAATAAGCTATGAGGATGGTATTAAAATAAGAACCGTATTAAGTGCAGGCAGTTCTGTGAATATTACCCTCTTCCCATTGATAGATAAAGATGGCGATCTTGATAACGGTATTATCGCTCACGAGTACACACACGGTATTTCAGATCGTCTCACCGGCGGCCCCTCTACGGTGTCATGTTTGTTTAATGCAGAACAAATGGGTGAGGGCTGGAGTGATTATATTTCACTGATGACCGTTACCGATTGGCATAAAGCTCATAAGGGTGATGGTGCTTTACCAAGAACTCTTGCGACATACGTTTTGAATCAACCACCAAATGGCGGGGGCGTAAGACAATTTCCGTACTCTACTGATATGACGATAAATCCTCACACTTATGCGGATATTGCTGCCACCAGTGGCGAGCCTCATGGCATTGGTGAAGTCTGGACATCAGTTTTATGGGATATGACATGGAATATTATAGAACAGGAGGGTATTAATAAAGACATTTTTAATACAAATGGCGGGGGCGGTAATTCGATTGCCTATAAACTGGTAATTGAAGGATTAAAACTGCAGCCCTGCAGCCCCGGGTTTATTGATGGACGGGACGCCATTTTAAAAGCCGATACTTTATTGTATAACGGAAAACACAGTTGTGCCATCTGGAATGCATTTGCACGCAGGGGAATAGGTTTAGGCGCTTCACAGGGAAGCACAGATAAATTAGGTGATGAAAGAGTAGACTTTACTATGGGAGCCGTATATATTACAAAGCATGCCGATAAAAAATCAGCAGCACCGGGTAGAAATATAAATTATACAATAGGGCTTAAAGCAAAATCGGTTTGTGGCGCACGGGTAGAACAAAATTATTCTGTTACTGATTCACTGCCCGGCAATGTTACGTACGTGAGTAGTGATGGTGTGTACAACCCGGCAAACAGGACAGTAAGCTTTAATAATATTGATATGAATGACGGGGATAGTCTTACGCTGAAAATTAAAGTAAAGGTAAAAAATAATGCATCATTTTCTGACACGGTTTATATAGACGAACATGACCAGACTGTAATACCTGATACATGGGTTGCACACAATGGCAAAAGTCTTGCATGGACGGTTTATGATTACTTCGGATCCTTTTTTTACTACTCAGGTGATACCACAGGAAAAGATGAATCAAATTTGGCTACGGCACAGGCATATCTTGTTCCCGGTACTAAAACCACTTTTAGCGTTTATCACCAGTTTTATTCGAATGATTTTAATAACGGCGGAGTGATAGAAATTAGCACTGACGGAGGAGACAACTGGCAGGATTTAGGACCTTATATGGACCCTGCAGGCCTTGTGTATAACGAAACAATAACGGGAAATTCAGTACTTAAAGGCAGAAGGGCTTTCTCAGGCTTTGATAATGCTAATTATGGTTATACTACAATAGATCTTAGCGCATTTGCAGGCAAGAATGTGAGGATCCGTTTTCGGTATGCAACAAGTGATAACAGTTTCGTTGATCCATTCGTAGGCGGATGGGTTATAGATGGTATTATACTTTCGGCATCACCCGCAGCTCTAAACACCGCCAAATTATTCGACCAGGAAAATAAGTTGAGAGGATCATCATCAGTGGAAATTAAAATAGAAGGTAAAAATTTACCCTCTTTCGATTTTGTCGCGGTAAAACATAACACAGAAGCTTTACTTACATGGCATACACCCGTTGAAAATAACAATGGTTTTTACCAGGTAGAAAGAAGCACAAATAACGGAGCAAATTTTAAAGCGATAGGTTCTTTAACTTCAGTAGATGACAAGGAAGAAATACAATCTTATGATTTTACAGATGCATCACCGGGAGATGGGCTTAACCTATACCGCATTAAACACGTAAGCATTAACGGAGCGGTTGATTATTCTGGTGCAAGATCCGTGATATTTGACAATTTGAAAGGAGTAAAGGTATTTCCAAACCCAGCCAAAGATAGAATAATGGTCTGTATACCGGGAAATGATAAACCAGTCACCTTGCGGCTTATTAATGCGTCGGGAAACCAGGTGAAAACATACAGGATGACCGGCCAAAACATAGAGCTGAACCTACCTGTTCTTTCGCATGGAATTTATTACCTGGACATAAGAAGAAATACCGGCAAAAGCAGGCATACGATAGTTATAGAATAGATCAGAAAAGTTGAAGGGCCAGGTCTCAAAGTTAGAGCTTCAGCCGTCATATCCTGGCGCTCGTCAAATGGCTGATGATGGAAGTTATGTGCTTCGGTCCCTGCAAACTGAGAACTTGCGCTTAGCTACAGACTGCGGTGGTGTTATTAGTTCGATTGCTATCAGAGGCCACGTGCCGAACCATCAGACCAGGTTAAATCGTCGAACCCGTAAAATTAAAATATGAAAAAACTTTTTTTTTGCATTTTACCCTTAGTTTCAATAGTATTAATCCAAAACATTTTTGCGCAAAGGCAGGACCGGGCACTCATTGATTCTCTGCTTAAAGAAGTATCCAAAAAAAATGAAGATATCGCAAAAGTTGATCTGCTGAACTCGGTTGGCGAGGAGTATTTATCCTTAGGCGAATTAGACACAGGGCTTCTGTATTGCAACCGGGCGTTAACACTTGCACAAAAGCATAATTTTAAAAAAGGAACTTCCGATGCTTACCTCATTATGGCAAGGCTTAAAGCGCATCAGGGAAATTTAACTGAAGCATTAAAAGACGATGAAATTGCACTCGAAATAAAGAAGGAACTGAAAGACCAGAAAGACATGGCAGCTATCTACAGTAACATGGGGATTGTTTACGATAACCAGGGTAACTATAAAGGGGCGCTACAGATGTATTACAATGCTTTGAAAATAAACGAAGCTATGGGAAACACACGCTATATGATGGCAAATTACAACAATATTGGCCTGGTCTATTGGACACAGAAAAAATACCCGGAAGCATTAAAAAGTTTGAACGCAGTTCTTAAAATAGCAGAGCAAATGGGCGACAGTTTATCAATGCATCATCCATATAATAATATTGCTGGAATTTATTTTGAACAAGGTAAATACGTTGAAGCGCTTAAAAATTATGAAATCGCGTATAAATTAAGGCTTCAAATGGGCGATAAATTTGAAATTGCTAATGTGCTTGTAAGCATTGCAGAAACTAATGTACAGCTTGGTAATTATGAACTAGCCGAAAAAAAATTCTTCGAAGCATTTAAAATCTCATCTGAAATTGGCTACAAAACTGGCATTGCGTATTTCTACAGTGGAATCGGAGGGTTATACATGAAATTAAAAAAGTATTCTGAATCAAAAAATAATCTTGAAAAGGCATTTGTGCTTTTTAAGGAAATTGGAAATGCGGATGGAATAAAAGAAAGCTATCATTCATTAGCTGAGTTAGACAGCGCCACAGGCAATTATAAAGCAGCGTTGGAAAATTATAAAAACTATATATTTTATAAAGATAGTTTGATTAATAAAGAGAACTCCGATCAGTTAGTGGCCCAGCAAATGCAATATGATTTCGACAAAAAGGAAGCTGTTGGTAAAGCTGAACAGGAAAAGAAAGATGCATTAGCACTAAAAGAATTGCAAAAGCAGAAATTAGTGCGAAATGGATTTATGGGTGGCTTTACCGTAGTACTGCTTTTTGCCGGAGTATTTTTTACGCAACGCAACAAAATCAAAAAAGGTAAAAAGAGAAGTGATGAGCTGTTGTTAAATATTCTCCCTGCTGAAGTCGCCGAAGAACTAAAAACCACAGGCGCCACCACTGCAAAAGATTTTAGTGAAGTAACCGTAATGTTCACCGACTTTAAAAACTTTACAGCGACGAGTGAGCAACTCAGCGCTCAGGAGTTGGTAAATGAAATTAATTATTGTTACTCCGCATTTGATAATATTATCACTAAATACGGAATAGAAAAAATAAAAACTATAGGAGACAGCTACATGTGCGCAGGTGGATTACCTGTTGCAAACAAAACCAATGCTGAAGACGTTGTTCGGGCCGCAATAGATATCCGTGATTTCATGCTGCATGAAAAAGAAAAACGAGCAGAAAGCAAACCAATTTTCGAAATCAGGATTGGCTGTAATACAGGCCCTGTTGTTGCAGGGATCGTCGGCATCAAAAAATTTGCCTACGACATCTGGGGCGATACAGTGAACATTGCTTCACGGATGGAGTCATCTGGGGAACCCGGCAAAGTAAACATAAGTGGCAGGACTTATGATTTGGTAAAAGATAAATTCACCTGCAGCTATCGTGGAAAAATTGAAGCGAAGAACAAAGGGATGATAGATATGTATTTCGTAAGCGAGCATTCATTGATGTAATAGGCCAATCAATTCTATCGGGAAGGTCAGTCAACAGAGTTACCTTCGGTGGGATTATCTTATCGATTAAACCCCGCATCCTTCTACTGCCTGCACGTCTCTTTCAATTTTCAGTATCTTTAAGTACAAAATTTACAAAAATGAAACTCCTGTTAGTTGCGGGCTATTCCCTCATTATTTTACTGATGGGATATACCGGAAATAAAACAGCCCCCGGCCAGGTTGATATGGAAGCATATCTTAAAGCAATTCGGAAAAAAACATTAACTACTATAAGTTGCACACCTGACTGGGCTAATTACCATTTAACCAAAACCGAAATAGAACAAATGATACCACTTCCGGGTATCGGTTCGCATAGCTGGAAGATCTCTGCTAAAAACGACAGTGCACAATTTTATTTTAACCAGGGCATTAACCTCTATTACGGTTTTCATATTATTGAATCTCTGCCATCTTTTAAGAAAGCACAACTTTTTGATTCAACCTGTTCCATGTTATATTGGGGAGAAGCGCTGGCGTATGGCCCCAATATTAATGATTATGAATATGCGCCTTCGCCGGATGCTTTGCTCGCGGTAAAGAAAGCAAAAGAATTTATAAATGCCGCTACCGCAAAAGAAAAAGATTTGGTGGAGGCAATCGCGGTGCATTACTCCGATGATTCTACGCAGGAAAGAAAACAGCTTAATGAGTTGTATGCCGGCAAAATGAAATCGCTACACTCAAAATATCCAACTGATGCGGAAATAGGTGCCTTATATGCAGATGCTCTTATGAACCTGCATCCGTGGGATTTGTGGATGCATGACGGTACGCCGGAGCCATGGACGCCACAGATAGAATCTTTGCTTGAAGGCATATTGAAGTATGCTCCCGATCATCCCGGTGCCAATCACTATTATATTCATACCATGGAAGCATCCCCATTCGCGGATAAAGCAATCGCCAGCGCCAACAGGCTGGGCAGGTTAGCGCCGGGCATGGCTCACATGGTTCATATGCCATCGCATATTTACATAAGAACAGGACAATATGATAAAGGTATTGACGTAAACAGATCTGCTGCTGCCAGTTACGCCTCTTACCTTAGCCTCTATCCTGAAGTTGCTCTTAATGCTTCGCTTTACGAAATTCACAATCGCCACATGCAGGCTGCCTGCTCCATGAATGGAAACGATTATGCCAGCGCTTTGAAAGATGCTATGGATTGCCGAAACAGTGTTGATACTTCTTTACTTTCAACCGATGCCCCGGGTGGGAATTATCTGCAATATGTGTATATGACACCAGAGTTAACCATGGTCACTTTTGAAAAATGGAATGATATTTTAAACCGGCCTGATGTAAAATCAGATTTACATTATGCTGCGTTGATACAACAATTTGCAAAGGGAATGGCATGGGCGAATACCGGTGAGCCCGCAAAAGCGAAGTCTTCAATATCCAAAATTGAAGCGCTCTTAAATGAAGAAGACCTTTCAATACCGTTCACTCCATTTAGCGCTGCCGTTACTTCGGGTAGAGTTGCCAGGTACATTTTATTAGGAACAATTGCAGAAAAAGAAAATGATCCCGGTGCAGCATTAAATTATTATAAAATTGCCGTAACTACCGAAGACAGTATAGTATATAACGAGCCAAGAGACTGGCTTGTACCGGCCAGGCATTACTACGGAAACTTATTGCGACAACTAAAAAAGAATAAACGGGCAGTGCGGGTTTTTCGTGATGATCTTAAAGTACAGCCTAAAAACTATATCTCGGAAACAGGGTTGAAAAATGCATTGCGATAAATATTAAAATTTATTTGCGCATTATGCCGCAGATGCAGGTCTCCTATGCAACGCGGAGATGCATCGTCGCGGGGAGGGACGACGAAGCAAAACATGGTAGGTCTTTGGCGCCCTCGGCAAGACTATAAAAAGAGATATCGGTCAACACTTTAATTGTAGTCAACCAGGTTCAGCTTCTCTTTTAATAATTGATACCTTGAGTCATCAGATAATCCTTCAAACAAAGGGTGATCAATAATGATGGCTACAGGCCCGATCCTTTTTTCAACGCATTGAAATAAATGATGAAAAGTGTTGTCTTTGTTTCCTAATGCCCACCAGACCATTGCCAGGTCTATGTCCAATACAACCCCGGGTTCTTCAGCCTGCCGCTGCTCTATCTTTCGGATACATTCTAATGCTTTTTCGTTTTCTCCCAATTTAGCATAGGCGCATCCTAATGGAGCAAGCCCTTTTAGCGGATTTTTTATTAACGCTGTGGATTTCTTCAAATATTTCCAATGCTTTCTTCCAATCTCCTTTTGCGCCGAGACACCAGCCTTTTAATTCCGAAGCTGCACGCATCTGCGGATGCATGTGTAACAGCAATTCAGCTTGTTGTAATGCATCATCAGGTCTTCCTGCATTGAGGTAAGTTTCTGCAAGCAACTGGATAACCCTCGGAGATAATGGATCTGCCCGCAATGCCTGTTCCATAATATCAACAGCTTCCTGCTTTCGTCCTGCAATGTTATAATAAAAAGAAAGCATCTGGTGAGCGCCGGTTGAAGCAGGGTTTAACTCTATTGCTTTTAGCAATGCATCGTATGCCTCTTTCCATTTCCAGTCATACAGCAAAAAAGCCGAACCTTTCGCAGTGTAGCCAGCCGCCAGTGAGCTATCCAGTTGTAATGCCTTATCGCTATAGGTATGTACAATTTCAAAAGCCTTGCCTGGTTGCATTTGTCCTGTTGCTCCAAGAAAAGCATAGCCCAATGCAGCCATTGCATAGGCATGAGCATAACCGGGTTCAAGTGTTATTGCCTGTTCAAAATATTCTATGGCTTTCCGCGTGGCTTTGGGAGTTATCTTGTTATGAAAATGGAGGCCCTTCAAAAAAAGTGTATAAGCCTCAAGATTTTGAGTTGGTGTTTTTACAAGTTTTTCCTTATGCTCTTTCGCAGCCAGGTTCTCACGGCACTTATTGGCTATAATGCTGCTGATCTCATCCTGCACCTCAAATATATCGGTAAGGTCCCTGTCGTAATTTTCACTCCAGATATGATACCCGTCTGATGCATTTATTAACTGCGCCGAAATGCGTACACGGTTTCCGGCTTTGCGTACGCTTCCTTCCAATATCCTGTCTACGTTTAGCTGTATGCCTATTTCACGTATATCGTTATTCTTTCCTTTAAAAGCAAAAGCCGAGGTTCTCGAGGTTACCTGCAAGCCATCTACTTTTGTAAATGCATTCAATAATTCTTCTGTAATTCCGTCACTGAAGTATTCATTTTCAGAATCGGAGCTCATGTTTACAAAAGGCAACACCGCAAGCCGCCTGGTGGGTTGCGTGGTTTTTCCCTTCAGTGCATCCCGTGAAGGAACAACAAGGCCTTTGTTATCTATCGCAAATATGCGTACCGGCTTTATCACATTCTTTAATTCAAAGTAACCCATTTCACGGGCGGTAAGATTTTCCTGGTTGCGTATTTCATCAAACACCTTTTCTGAAATAAAAATTGAACCCGGCACAGCAAGAGATTCAATCCTTGATGCAAGGTTAACGCCATCGCCAAAAATAGTTTCCTCTTCTATTGAAATATCTCCCGTATGGATACCTATCCTAACTTCTACTTTAGGATTCTGCTGTAATGTTTGTTGCATTTGCACCGCGCAGTTAACTCCATCAACAGCACTGTTAAAAATGCTTAGAGCACCATCGCCATAATATTGGAGAATTTTGCCATTGTAACCGGAAACCGAAGTTTCCAAAACTTCCTTCAGTCTTCCACGCTTTTCTTTTGCTGATTGTTCGTTTTGCTGCATGAGAGCAGTGTAACCATACATGTCGGAAAACATTATTGCAGCAAGTTGACGCATACGTGAAATTAGTGAAGATAAAGTTTGTTAATGTTACTATATGCGGGAGAATCACAATATTTTCTTACCGGTTTTT
>CAWCUN010000005.1:0-225631 GCA_963798665.1 uncultured Chitinophagaceae bacterium
AGGCCACAATTTATCACAATTTTATTATTTTAAAAGTTTGTTGCTCCTGGGAGCTGAAGTAAACAGTAAGCAAATAAGTACCTTTTACCATGTTACTCATATTTATTTTATGCTTGATATTACTTAAGCCTGAATTCAGCTCTTCCTTAAATACAACCTGGCCGTTAATATCTCTAATAACAACTAATAATTTTTCGTCAGGATGTGTTGTGTTAATCTCTAAAGTCGTTACATCTATCACAGGATTGGGATAAACTTTTATAGCATTGCTTGGTACGTTAAGGTTAAGTCTTGGCACAGCAACCACTATTGATACAGTATCGCTTGCAGAAGCGCCATCGTCGTCAGTCACTGTTAGTTCAAACTCATAAGAACCCTCTTCAAGTTCATTTGATAAAGTAATCGCTTTACCTGGTGAAACTACCCCGCTAGCTGCCGGTCCGGATATTTGTTTCCAGTTATATTTTGCGATTGTTCCATCCGGATCACTCCCACTACCAGAAAGTGTTACAATATTGGTTGGCAGCGTTATTGTTTGATCCGGGCCCGCGTTAGCCGTTGGAGTTTGATTTGCTGCGGCTACTTTTACCGTCATGAGATCGGTACCGGTTGCTCCTTTATTATCAGTAACCTTTAATTCAAACTGATAAATACCTTCTACCAACCCTGTAACATCTGTAACCGGCGAAGATGCATTCACTATACTACACTCAAAAGGACCGGATATCTTTGTCCATTTATAAGAAGATATTACTCCATCCGGATCGCTTCCGCTTCCAGCCAAGGATGTTGTATTCACAGGTAAAAAGATTGTCTTATCAGCGCCTGCGTTGGCTACCGGTGCCACGTTTGTCGCTGAATTGACGGTTACCTTCATTACATCAGTGCCGGTAGCTCCGCCATTGTCAGTAACCTTTAATTCAAATTGGTAAACGCCTTCTACTAATCCCGTAACATCTGTAACCGGTGAAGCCGCATTTACAATATTATACCCAGAAGGACCGGATATCTTTGTCCATTTATAACTTGTAACTGTTCCATCCGCATCACTTCCATTTCCCGACAAAGAAGTTGTATTAACGGGTAATGTAATTGTTTTATCGGAACCTGCATTTGCATTGGGCGCCGTATTTGGTGCCGGATTCACGGTTACCTGCATCACATCAATGTCAGTCGCTCCATAATTGTCAGTAACCTTTAATTCAAATTGATAAACGCCTTCTACCAGGCCGGTAACATCTGTAGCCGGTGAAAAGGCGTTTATGATATTGTAGCTTGAAGGGCCGGATATCTTTGTCCATTTATAAATGACAACTGTTCCATCCGTATCACTGCCACTTCCTGACAATGAGATTGTGTTAACTGGTAAAGTAATTGTTTTGTTTGGACCTGCATTAGCATCGGGTGCCTGATTTGGTAATGGCTTAACGGTTACCTGCATTATATCGTTATCCGTAGCTCCATCATTATCAGTAATCTTTAATTCAAATTGATAAACGCCTTCTACTAGCCCGGTAACATCTGTAACTGGTGAAGACGCATTTACGATATTATATGCCGAAGGGCCGGATATCTTTGTCCATTTATAACTGGTAACCGTTCCGTCCGCATCACTTCCACTTCCTGATAAAGATATCTTGTTAACGGGCAAAGTAATTGTCTTATTAGGGCCGGCATTAGCATTGGGCGCCTGGTTTGGTGCTGGATTCACGGTTACCTGCATTACGTCATTATCCGTAGCTCCGCTATTATCAGTAACCATTAATTCAAATTGATAAACGCCCTGGACTAATCCGGTGACCTCTGTAACAGCTGAAGATGCATTTACAATATTATAGGCAGAAGGGCCGGATATCTTCGTCCATTTATAACTTGTAATCGTTCCATCCGCATCACTTCCCGCTTCCTGACAATGAGGTGTTGTTAACAGGTAAAGTGATCGTCCTATTAGGACCTGCATTGGCATTGGGTACCTGGTTTGGTGGAGGATTGACGGTTATTCGCATTACATCATTGTCTGTAGCTCCGTTATTATCAGTAACCGTTAATTCAAATTGGTAAACGCCCTGAACTAATCCTGTGACCTGTGTAACAGATGAAGATGCATTTACGATATTATAGGCAGAAGGGCCGGATATCTTTGTCCATTTATAAATGGTAACTGTTCCATCTGCATCACTTCCACTTCCTGACAATGAGGCTGTATTGGCAGGTAAAATAATTGTCTTATCTGAACCAGCATTGGCATTAGGTGCCTGGTTTGGTGCTGGATTTACGGTTATTCGCATTATGTCATTATCGGTGGCGTCGTCATTATCAGTAACCGTTAACTCAAACTGGTAAACTCCTTCTACTAACCCGGTAACCTGTGTAGACGGTAGGGATGCGTTTACAATATTATAAGAAGAAGGACCGGATATCTTTATCCATTTATACAATGACGATCGTTCCATCTGTATCACTTCCATTTCCTGACAATGAGGCGGTATTGGCCGGTAAAATAATTGTCTTATCAGAACCCGCATTGGCATTGGGTGCCTGATTTACTGCCGGATTTACTATTACCTGCATTACGTCATTGCCGGTAGCGCTGTCGTTATCAGTAACTTTTAATTCAAACTGGTATACTCCTTCTACTAACCCGGTAACCTGAGTAGAAGGTAGGGATGGGTTTACAATATTATAAGAGGAAGGACCGGATACCTTTGTCCATTTATAACTGCTGACTGTTCCATCTATATCACTTCCACTTCCTGACAGTGAAATTGAGTTAACAGGTAAAGTAATTCTCTTATTATTACCTGCGTTGGCTATGGGAGCCTGATTGACTGCCGGCAAACTAACAGTTACCTGCATTACATCGGTTCCCGTAGCGCCTTTATTATCTGTAACTGTTAATTGAAACTTATATATACCTTCTACCAATTCGGTTACACTAGTAACTGCAGCAGATGTATCTGCAATAGCATAAGATGATGGCCCTGATATTTTAGTCCATGCATAGGAGGATATAGTTCCATCTGCATCGCTTCCGCTACCAGAAAGATTAACCGTGGATGTTGGTAAGGTGATCGTTTTATTATTGCCTGCATCTGCTGTAGGAGCCTGGTTAGAGGCGGTATTTACCGTTACCTGCATTACATCTGTTCCGGTAGCTCCATCATTATCTGTAACTGTTAATTGAAACTGGTATACGCCCTGCACCAATCCGGTTACACTCGTAACTGCAGAAGATGTATCTGCGATAGTATAAGATGATGGCCCCGATATTTTTGTCCATGCATAGGAGGATATAGTTCCATCTGCATCACTTCCGCTGCCAGAAAGATTAACCGTGGATGTTGGTAAGGTGATGGTTTTATTACTGCCTGCATCTGCTGTAGGAGCCTGGTTAGAGGCAGTATTTACCGTTACCTGCATTACATCTGTTCCCGTAGCTCCATCATTATCTGTAACTGTTAATTGAAACTGGTATACGCCCTGCACCAATCCGGTTACACTCTGTAACTGCGGAAGATGTATCTGCGATAGTATAAGATGATGGCCCCGATATTTTTGTCCATGCATAGGAGGATATAGTTCCATCTGCATCACTTCCGCTGCCCGAAAGATTAACCGTGGATGTTGGTAAGATGATGGTTTTATTACTGCCTGCATCTGCTGTAGGAGCCTGGTTAGAGGCGGTATTTACCGTTACCTGCATTACATCGGTTCCTGTAGCTCCATCATTATCTGTAACTGTTAATTGAAACTGGTATACGCCCTGCACCAATCCGGTTACCTCTGTAACTGCAGAAGATGTATCTGCAATAGTATAAGATGATGGCCCTGATATTTTTGTCCATGCATAGGAGGATATAGTTCCATCTGCATCACTTCCGCTACCCGAAAGATTAACCGTGGATGTTGGTAAGGTGATGGTTTTATTACTGCCTGCATCTGCTGTAGGAGCCTGGTTAGAGGCGGTATTTACCGTTACCTGCATTACATCGGTTCCTGTAGCTCCATCATTATCTGTAACTGTCAATTGAAACTGGTATACGCCCTGCACCAATCCGGTTACACTCTGTAACTGCAGAAGATGTATCTGCAATAGTATAAGATGATGGCCCTGATATTTTTGTCCATGCATAGGAGGATATAGTTCCATCTGCATCACTTCCGCTACCAGAAAGATTAACCGTGGATGTTGGTAAGGTGATCGTTTTATTACTGCCTGCATCTGCTGTAGGTGTTTGGTTAGAGGCGGTATTTACAGTTACCTGCATTACATCCGTTCCTGTTGCTCCATCATTATCTGTAACTGTTAATTGAAACTGGTATACTCCCTGCACCAATCCTGTTACATCTGTAACTGCAGAAGATGTATCTGCAATAGTATAAGATGATGGCCCTGATATTTTTGTCCATGCATAGGAGGATATAGTTCCATCTGCATCACTCCCGCTACCCGAAAGATTAACTGTGGATGTTGGTAAGGTGATGGTTTTATTACTGCCTGCATCTGCTGTAGGGGCCTGGTTTAAAAGACCATTTACTGTTACCTGCACTGTATCCCTGCCTGTAGCTCCACTATTATCAGTTACTTTTAATTCATACTTATATACTCCCTGTACCAGTCCTGTAATTGTTGTAACGGCTGAAATAAGATCGGTTATGATACCTGCCGAGGGGCCCGATATCTTTGTCCAGTTATAAGATGCAATCGTTCCATCTGCATCACTGCCACTGCCCGAAAGGTTTGCTATAACTGTTGGTAGTGTTATTGCCTGGTCAGGGCCTGCATTGGCTACAGGCGCCTGGTTGGTAACTGCATTCACAGTAATATTCACTACATCTGTTGCCGTTGCTCCTTTATTATCGGTGACTTTTAATTGAAACTGATAAGTTCCCTCTGCCAGCCCGGTAACTGTCGTACTTGCTGAATTCGCATTCGTGATCGTGCCTGCTGATGGGCCTGATAGCTTTGTCCAGTTATATCCTGTTATACTCCCTCCTGCTGAACTTCCACTTCCGGAAAGATCTACCTTATTGGTAGGTAATGTAATTGCCTGGTCAGAACCTGCATTGGCTACAGGTGGCGGCTGGCTTGTCGTGCTTAATTGATAAACATTAAACGCTTCGGTAACCATAGAAAATGCTCTCCCTCTCGTATGATTAGTAACATTCACTAAAGCATTACCATAATCATATAAAGTTGCAATTTTGGATAATCCTGATTAAGAGTAGCACCTACCTTCCCTGTATTTCTATAATATTTTTGTACTCCATCAATCTCAACCTTTACAAAAGCATCCTGACCTGGATAACCTGCACCTTCCCTAACAGTCAATCTTATAGTATGAGCTTTTAACACCATAGCTTATAAATTAGCATCATAGTACTAATCTGAGCATTGCTACCATTGCTTCCCTGAGCTGTTTTCGTAAATTGATAGTCTAAAGTCATATTGATGACATTACTACGTAAAGTCCAAATGGAGGAGAATAACCATCATTACCATGTATCTTGCATATTATAACAGCGTCATTACCAGTTATAAGCCATAGTAGAGAAGTCATTCGCAAAATATCCTTTCCATTCAAAACAGTAAGTCTTAGTAGTATCAAGAGCATTAGCTAGCCTATAATTGTAGCTCAGTTCTTGCATAACTGTATCCATTGCCAATGGATACCCATCTTCAATAGTTGAATAGAATTTACCCCTGCAACTGTCAATCATAGCATCATGAGTAGTCTTACACCTATCAAATGATATTAAGCCTTCTGAAATCAGTGAATACCAGTTGGATTACTCACAGGTAAATATGTAATGTATCATGTTCTCTTATTAACAACAGTCTACCAGTATTGTTACCCATTTAGGGCTGTAAATAAGTGTAGCCCCTGCATGGAGGCACATCATAGTCAACCCTTACCACTACTGTATCTCTTTTTGTAGTAGCTCCTGTAGTAACTGCTAATTGATAATACCAAACCCCCTGAATTAACCCAGTAACAGTTGTAGTTGCAGAAGTAGGTGAAGTTATAGTAGCAGGGTCAGTTGGATAACCTGCTTGCCGCGGCTGTACATCATAAATCTTTGTCCATAAATAGGAACTTCCTGAACTGCCACTTCCATTAAGAGTAACGCTTGATGTTTGTGTGAGATAAATTGTTTGGTCCCGCCTGCATTGGCAGTTTGTGCATGTGTTTTTAAGCCAAAAAAAAGAATTGGCAGTAAAAGTAGTCTTCTCATAGGATCATCAGTTAGCAATGGCGTTGCTATTTAGGTTATTTAGGTTATTAGATTAATTGCTTCCTCCGTTTCACAACGGTATATACTAAATTAAGTTTATCGAGTTACCCGATAAACTTAAACGTCTTTAACATTAAAATTTTGGTATAATATTAAGCGTATGGTTTTTACTTTTTATAAATGATATTTGGATTATTAGAAAAAACTTATAAAGAAAAAGCAAACTTTATGCCAAAGAAGTTTGTTATACCAAAAGCGGGGATTTTTTTCCGCACATTTTATTCAAATACTGTTCTCGAAAAACATGAATCTGAATTTCCAAATATTTATAAGATTCTATACAAGTAATAACTTTCAGAAACAAAAAGGGCCGCCTCAACGAGAAACAGCCTTTTAGTATCGAGGAGCAGACTTGAACTGCCGACCTTCGGGTTATGAATCCGATGCTCTAACCAGCTGAGCTACCTCGACATTTTGGGCCGCAAAGATAATGCATTGAATAAAATCAAAAGATGGAATACTATAGGAATATGTTTTATCATTTGACGCCCGGATAAACATTTAAGGGCATCTTCAAGACAATCCATCGAAGCATTAATATCAGATCGCATTTAATACATAAGCAAGTCTCACTTCTTTAGATCCAAGTCCCTCTGTGCCGTAAAAACCACTCGCCGGTGCCAGCATAACTGTAGTATTATTAAAACTGTAGGATTCTAAAAGCCATTGACAAAACTTATCAGCATCATCTATCGGTAATGAAGCAATGGCATAAAAGGCCCCCCCGGGCTGGGGGCAAAATACGCCGGGAATATTATTCAATCTTCGCACCAAAATATCTCTTCTTAATTTATATTCAGCCTTGGTTTTTATAAAATAATCGGCGGGAAGTTCTACGGCCGCCTCTGCCAATAATTTGTCCAAAGGTTGGCGGACTTAATCGTGCCTGGGCAAATTTTAATACTGTATCTATCACATTTTTATTTTTTGTTACCAAACGCCAATTCTTGCACCACATGCACTATATCTTTTGCTTATCGTGTCCATCATAACCACATTTTCTTCTGCATCTTTTAGTTGCATTGCACTGAAATGTTCTCCTTCGTAACAAAACTCCCGGTAAGCCTCGTCAGAAAACAAATAAAGATTATGCTTCTTAATAATTGTTTTCAAAACCTCCATTTCCTCCCGGCTATACAGGTATCCAGTTGGATTATTAGGATTGCATATTATAATTGCCTTTGTTTTATGTGTAATTACCTTTTCAAACTCTTCGATTGGTGGTAATGCAAAACCTGTTTCAATCGACGATGTTATTGGTTTTACAATCACATCTGCAGCTACGGCAAACCCATTATAATTCGCATAGAAGGGTTCGGGGATTATGACTTCGTCACCAGCATCAAGACAACTCATAAATCCAAAAAGGATAGCTTCGCTTCCTCCTGTAGTAACTATGATATCCCGGAAGTTTACGTTTATACCAACCGAGTTATAGTACTCTACTAATTTTTTTCTATAGCTTTCATTGCCTGCGCTATGACTATACTCCAAAACTTTAAAATCAGAATTGCGCACTGCATCAAGAATTGATTTTGGCGTTTCGATATCAGGCTGACCGATATTTAGATGATAAATCTTGACTCCCTTACTCTTGGCAATTTCGGCATACGGAACCAACTTGCGGATGGGAGATGCCGGCATTATTTTACCACGGTGACTTATTGATAACATTTTGCAAATATAGGGTTGGGTTATCTAGATTATTAAATAAACTAGAAATTGAAATTTATTTCATTTTTTTTGCATGAACTCCTGTCCTATTCTAAACTTACTGCAACTTAATGTAAATACAAAAGTTCTGTTAATGCTATTGCTATCCCAATCCTTTCTTATTACATTTGATTTCATTTTTCTTCAACTCAACCGAAACATTAATAATATTTCTACTCATCCCCGAAATCGATTTTAAAAAAAATTTGGGGAGTGAAAGGAATAGGCAAAAGATTTTAATTACCAATAAAATCACATCGGTTGAAATCGACGCTATATCGTTTTTTAATTCTCTGTGCAGGCTCAGATGAAGATATTCTAAAAAAATGCCCACGTTCCGAGCATATTAAACATGCGGGGTTTGGCGCCTTGGTTTTGGTGCCAGCCACTCTGGGCTTATTTTCCATGACCTATGCGATCTCCACATTTGTAAAAAATCCTTACCTCTATATTCTTGCAGGAATTGTATGGGCAGGTATTGTTTTAATTTTCGACAGATTTATAATATCCACTTTTCGAAAGAAAGAATCTATTGCCAAAGATGCGGCCTCTGTTACCTTTATATCAAGAATTATTTTTTCAGCTTTCATTGGAATAGCAGTGGCTCATCCATTAGTACTGCTTTACTTTCATGAAAGTATTGATGTAAATATGGATGAGGTGGCTCATGCAAAAGTAGATAGCATTGAAAATGCCTTTCAATTGCAGAAAAAAAGTTACCAGTTAGAAACGGATACCATTGATAGAAATTTAAAAGCTATATCCGATACTATTCATTTGCAGGAAGGAATTCTGCATGATGAGATTAAAGGAGTTGTAAGAGGCGACGACAGAACCACCGGGAAGGCCGGCGAAGGGCCAACTTTCAAATATGATACTGCATACCTGCATCGCCTGTATAACAATCTGGCACAAACGAAGAAGTCAAACGAAGCAAGAAAAGCTGAAAATAATATCGGAATAGCAAAGCTGGATTCTGCCAGGCAATCCAAAATAAACCGGCTTACTTTCAGCAGAGATTATTTAGAAAGAGAAAAGGCGCTAAGCCGCCTGACTGCTTCAAACAGCATCATAAAATTTACGACCTGGTTTTTAATTATGTTCTTCATTTTGGTTGATATTTTACCGGTAACATGGAAGGGCTTAACAAGCCGTGGCCCTTATGATGAATATCTAAATGAAATTGAACTGAGAATAAAAAATGAAATAAAGGAAAAAATGATTGATTCGGAAACAAAATTGGAAATACATAAACGCAATAAAAAACGAGAGCTGGCAGAATATAGTGATAATCCAGATGTACGTGAATATGCCAGTTGATACCAGTTCCCTTATATGAAGGAGTTGCCTGATTGGAAATCCTGTATTAATGAACAATTTGTACCACGTACGGGATTCGAACCCGTGATTCCTCCGTGAAAGGGAGGCGTCTTAACCCCTTGACCAACGCGGCAGATTTTTTAAGGGAGGGCAAAGATAACCTTAGGCTATTTTGCAGCCAAATTTTTTCCTTTCTGATTAAACGGGTTAAAAAAGAAGAATTCTAAATGTGAAATTCTAAAATTTGGGACATGGAATTCCTTTGTATTCAGCGGGACGCTTAACATATATAATTGATATTTCCATACCTCCGCGACTTTGTGAGCCGGCTTTTAAAGAAGAAGTGTTTATGTCGTAGGTGGCACCAATTCTCATTCCACCAAATTCCAGGCCCAGGTAAGGGATGATTGCGTCATTAAAACGATACCATGAGCCAATGTAAAAATTGGAAGGACTTGCACTCTCCGCATCGATCGCTGCGGCTACAGCACCACCAATTGTAGTTTCTGACGATTTATTTTGAAGCTGGTAAATACCGCTTGTATGTAAAGTAAGAATATCTGAGACCGGGAAGTAACCACCGGCGCTTATGGTAGTACGTGTAGCAATATTCCAGTTACCGCCTTTAAAACTTTCTTTAGGCCGGTTGATATGATACATCGAAGCTCCAACATAAAAATTATTACTCTCGTTTGTTGAACCCGAATATAATATTCCTGCGTTCACATCAAAATAATTTATGTTGAGATTTTCGGTGTTAAAAATATCCTGTGTAACCCCGGTAAATCCGAAAGGTGTAAGCTGGTCTTCAAAAACAAGCTTGCTGTTATCAAGCCGCTTTTGTCCATAGGTTCCCTGGAATCCAATACCAATTTGTTGAAACCCGTCTTCGTCTAATGCTTTGTGATAAGACGTTGATAATCCAATATAATTATTGGTAAGTACACCTGCACCCGCCTTATCGGTCAACGCTAAAATGCCCACGCCCCATGTATCATAATCGGGTAACTTGTTTTTTAGTATGGCAAAATCAACGCTCAAAGTAGATGTAGTATAAACATTATTGAAAGCAGGCCACTGATTACGATAATTACCTGCTACCCGAAGCGTTCCGTCGAATTTACCCGTAAGTGCAGGATTTAATGTAAGTGGAGAAGCAAAGAATTGGGAAAAGTGAGGATCCTGTGCATTCACAAAAAAAACGGATAGCAATGCGAAAAATAAAAGACCTGGTTTCTTTTTCATTCGGGCAATTGTTCTGATATTTAAAGATAGGCGTAAATTTCTTATTTTGAAATAAGTAACTGAAATTAAGACCAGATTATTGCACAAAGCGCTGCAATCCTGAATATTTCAATTTTTAAATAAATTCCTGGTTCTATACCTGCACTTTTACTCCAAAGGCAAGGTCACCGGCATCTCCAAGCCCAGGCACAATATACCCTTTGGCAGTCAGTTCATCATCGATATCTCCGCACCATATAACAGCTTTAGGTTCTGCACGCAATATATATTCAATACCTACGGTGCATGCCAGCGCACAGACGATATGAATCTCAGCCGGATTTCCTTCGCCACGTATAAATTGGATAGTTTTTACCAGCGACGCCCCTGTTGCAAGCATTGGATCGGATATAATTACGACCCTGTTTTCCATTTCGGGACAACTTATATAATCCAGGCTTATGTCATAGCTTCCATCAGGATTATGCTTCCGGTAGGCGCTTATAAATGCATTATCGGCCTTGTCAAAAAAATTAAGCAACCCGCTATGCATAGCCAGACCAGCCCGCAAGATCGTTGCCAAAACCGGTTGTTTTTCCAACACTTTGCATACAGATGTTCCTAATGGGGTAGTTACTTCCTTTTCGATCCATGGTAATTTCTTGCTTATTTCATATGCACTCACCTCTCCTATTTTTTCCAGGTTTTTTCGAAATCTCATTCTATCCTCCTGAACTTCCACGTCCCGCAATTCACTTAGCCAATTGCTTATCAGCGAATGTTCATTGCTAAGATTGATTACCATTTATTTTCTTTTAAGTTGATTGCAAAGGTTGATGCCGATATTAAAGTTATAAATTTGGACAAAGCTAAAATCTTATATCTTAAAAAGACAATTATTCCTGATATGATTTATAAAGTAATTGGTTTAATGAGTGGAAGCTCGCTTGACGGGCTGGATATGGTTTGCGCAGAATTACAGGAAGTTAATGGAAAATGGAACTATGAAATCATTCATGCAACCTGTCTTCCGTATGATAAAGACTGGGAAGAAAAACTTTCAAAAGCAATCGATTTGTCTGCCATGGATTATCAATTATTACACACTGAATACGGAAGATTTATAGGTCAAAAAATTAATAAGTTTATTGACGCATATAGTTTAAATCACCAGGTAGCCGTCATTTCTTCTCACGGACATACGACCTTTCATATGCCCGAAAAAAAAATGACACATCAACTTGGAGACGGAGCTTCTATTGCCGCTGAAACGCAATTGCCTGTTGTGAGTGATCTCCGTTCGACGGACATTGCGTTTGGGGGCCAGGGTGCTCCAATAGTTCCAGTAGGAGAAAAATTATTATTTAATGATTATTGCTATTTTTTAAACATCGGGGGCATTGCAAATATTTCTATTCATAAAGAAGATCAAATAATTGCTTTTGATGTGTGTGCAGCCAACCGGGTTTTGAATATGCTGGCAGCTGAAAAAGGTTTCCCATTTGACGATAGAGGAAAAATGTCGTCAAAGGGGAAAACATATTCGCCTTTATTAGAAAAATTAAATTCCCTTGATTATTATAAATATCCTTATCCCAAATCTTTAGCTAACAGTTTCGGAACTGATATTGTATATCCTTTAATAAAATCGTTTGATATAGACACGGAGGATGCTTTGTGTACTTATACAGAACATATTTGTATACAGTTAAAGAATTCTCTTGATGCATTTAAAACTCAAGAAACGCAAACATTATTTATAACCGGCGGCGGAGCCTTTAATCTCTTTTTAATTCAACGACTTCGGGACTATTTAAAAGAAATAAATTTTGAAATCTACATTCCTACAGACGACGTGGTAAAATATAAGGAAGCGCTCATCATGGCGCTCCTGGGAATATTGAGGTGGCGTGAACAATATACTATTCTTTCTTCTGTAACAGGTGCCGTTCGCAACAGTATTGGCGGCGCTTTGTGGCTGGGCACAGAAGCATAGTGGCGGATTATAATTTCAGTTATAAAATTGAGCATTATTCCGAGACCGATATGTTTTTAACACGCTATATCAGTAAAAATTATTTTCTTGTGCAAAATTTTTTTTCAATGAAAAAGCTTTTCGCCCTAATAATTCCATTTTCAACTTTCTTATTTTCGTGCAATAGTGACGATGTTAAAAAAAGCGTCGAAAAAGAAAGTTATCAACTTACCAAAGAAGCTCTTCTTAAAAAAGAACAAAAAAATCCTGCTAATTTTTTAATTGTACAAGGCCATGATAAAAGAAATATACTTGGTCAAACTGTTGTAAAAGGTACGGTAACCAATAAAGCAAGTGTTGCAGTATTTAAAGATATCGATATTAAATTATCGTTTTATAGCAAGACAAAAGCTTTGCTGGAAACGGATAAAGAAACTGTGTTTGAAGTTATAAGACCAGGCGAATCCAAAAATTTTAAAACAAAATATTTTGCACCTAAAGGAACGGACAGCGTATTTATTGCAGTATTGGGCGCCAAAAACCTGGAAGAATAGAATTGGCGTTTTAATCGGTGCTGGCTCCAATTTAAATTTATTATCATTTTCTGTTTTGAAAATAAAAAAGGAGCAAGAAAATCCTGCTCCTTAAAATTATTATAAACTAAGTGCCTTATTCTTCTTCATCAAAAGCCATTGCTTCTTTTGCCGTCATCAGTAATTCATACTCTTCTTTACTTCCTACCACCATATTTTCGAATTCTCTTAAGCCCGTGCCAGCAGGAATTGGATGGCCGGTAATTACATTTTCCTTTAAACCCAGCATTGTATCTGTTTTACCTTGTATAGCAGCAGATGACAATACTTTTGTTGTTTCCTGGAATGAAGCGGCCGATATCCAGCTTTGTGTACCCAATGAAGCTTTTGTAATACCGAGCAATAGTGGCGAAGAAGTTGCAGGCCTTGCATCGCGATATTCAACTGTTTTTTTATCAGCTCTTCGAAGCACAGAATTTTCTTCTCTCACCTCACGTAATGTAACGATTTTGCCGGGACGCATTTTTGTGCTATCGCCCGAATCGGTTACTACTTTCTTATCAAATATCCAATCATTTTCAGTATTAAAATCATACCTGTCTTCCGTGTCGCCTTCAAGGAATTTAGTATCCCCTGCGTCTTCAATAGTTACTTTACGCATCATCTGGCGCACAATAACTTCAATATGCTTATCATTAATTTTTACACCTTGTAAGCGATACACTTCCTGAATCTCATTTACCACGTATTCCTGTACTGCGAATGGCCCTTTAATTGAAAGTATATCTGCCGGTGCAATTTGTCCATCGGACAATGCGATACCTGCTTTTATAAAATCACCGTCTTGTGCAAGTATCTGGCGTGTAAGCGGAACAAGATATTTCTTTACAACACCATCCCGGGCTTCAACAATTATCTCCCTGTTTCCCCGCTTAATATTTCCAAAAGAAACTACGCCATCAATTTCAGAAACCACCGCAGGGTTTCCGGGATTTCTTGCTTCAAACAATTCTGTTACACGAGGCAAACCGCCGGTAATATCCCTGAGTTTTCCCAATACTCTTGGTATTTTAACAACGACCTGTCCTGACTTCACTTCTTCTCCTTCTTCCATTATTATATGTGATCCAACCGGAAGATTATATCCCTTGCTTTCTTTTTTTCCCTCAATAACCAATGAAGGAATACGAACTTTATCTTTTGTTTCAATTACCACTTTTTCTCTGTGGCCTGTTTGTTCATCTGCTTCTTCACGGTAAGTAATCCCCTCTACAATATTTTCAAATTTCACACTACCGTCAATTTCAGAAACGATTACATTGTTAAACGGATCCCATGTACAAATCGTTTCACCTTTGGTTACTTTTTGTCCATCTTTCACGTTAAGTGTTGCACCATAAGGAACGTTATTAGTTATAAGAAGCCGATCATTTTTTATGTCCATGATTCTTACTTCGCCGGTACGACCGATAACCACTTTTGTTTTTTCACCTGCATTACTAACGGTATCAACTGTACGCAATCCGTCAAATTGGATCGTGCCGTCAAACTTTGCAGTTAATGTTGACTCAACTGATGCAGAGCCCGCAACTCCACCCACATGGAACGTACGTAAGGTAAGCTGCGTACCAGGCTCACCAATTGATTGCGCAGCGATGATACCGACAGCATCACCTTTTTGAGCAGTATAGCCGGATGCAAGGTTTTTACCATAACATCTAACACACACTCCGCGACGGCTCTCACACGTTAATACAGAACGAATTTCAACATTTTCAATTCCTGCGTCATCTATACCATGTGCAATATCTTCAGTTATAACTCCTCCGGCCTCTACAATTAATTCATCTGTGAGTGGATTATGCACATTGTGTAGGGAAGTTCTTCCCAAAATCCTGTCGTATAAGGGCTCTATTATATCTTCATTGTCTTTTAGCGCAGAAGTAGCAATACCTCTTAAAGTACCGCAGTCCTCTTCATTAATTACAACGTCCTGGGCAACGTCAACCAGTCTTCTTGTAAGATAGCCTGCATCGGCAGTTTTTAATGCAGTATCTGCAAGACCCTTACGGGCACCATGCGTGGAAATAAAATATTCCAGTACATTTAAACCATCTTTAAAATTGGACAAAATCGGGTTTTCAATAATTTCACTTCCTGTGCTGCCTGATTTACGCGGCTTTGCCATTAATCCCCTTATTCCGGCCAATTGTTTAATTTGTTGCTTTGAGCCTCTTGCTCCGGAATCAAGCATCATATAAACGGAATTAAATCCCTGTTTGTCATTTGCCAATTCCCGTATAAGCGTTTCCGTTAGCCTTGTATCTACCCGGCTCCAGATGTCAATAATTCCGTTATATCTCTCATTATTGGTAATAAGACCGGCGTTGTAGTTATCCCACACCTCATCAACCTCACCACTTGCGTTGTCAATCATATCCTGTTTTGTATCAGGAATAATCAAATCATTTATATTAAACGACAAACCACCTTTAAATGCCATACGAAAACCCAGTTGCTTAATATCATCAAGGAATTTAGCTGTTGCAGGAATATTTGTCCATTTGATAATATCGCCAATAATTTCACGCAAAGCTTTTTTAGTGAGCAGTGCATTTATATATCCGGCTCCTTTAGGTACATATTGATTGAAAATTACACGCCCAACGGTTGTATCAACTAATTTCCTTTGAAATGTTCCATCATCGTTACGCATGTCCACTTTCACTTTGACGTGAGCATGCAAGTCAATACGCTGCTCGTTATAGGCGATAATAACTTCTTCCGGAGAATAAAATGATTTTCCTTCACCTCTTACCGTGAGTTCCGGTGTGGATTTCCTTCCTTTGGTTATATAATAAAGCCCCAGAACCATATCCTGCGAAGGAAGTGTAATCGGTGTACCGTTCTGAGGATTCAAAATATTGTGCGAAGAAAGCATTAGCATTTGTGCTTCCAATATTGCCGCACTGCTCAATGGCACATGAACAGCCATCTGATCGCCATCGAAATCTGCGTTGAAAGCAGTGGTTACAAGTGGATGCAACTGAATTGCCTTTCCTTCTATCAATTTCGGTTGAAATGCCTGGATTGATAGTCGATGCAATGTAGGAGCCCTGTTTAGCATTACGGGGTGTCCTTTTAAAATATTTTCAAGAATATCCCAAATGATGGCCTCTTTCTTATCTACCAGCTTACGTGCACTCTTTACCGTTTTTACGATTCCTCTTTCGATTAATTTACGAATGATAAATGGCTTGAATAATTCAGCAGCCATGTCCTTAGGCAAACCACATTCGTGCATTTTCAATTCAGGTCCCACAACAATTACAGAACGGCCTGAGTAGTCAACACGTTTACCAAGAAGGTTTTGACGGAAACGGCCTTGCTTACCCTTTAGTACATCACTCAATGATTTTAAAGCTCTTCCCCCTTCTGCTTTTACAGCATTTGATTTTCTTGAATTATCAAACAATGAATCTATAGCTTCCTGCAACATTCTTTTTTCATTCCGAAGAATTACTTCAGGAGCTTTAATTTCCAACAATCTTTTTAAACGGTTGTTGCGAATAATAACACGACGATACAAATCATTCAGGTCAGAAGACGCAAAACGACCGCCATCTAACGGTACCAATGGACGAAGTTCCGGTGGAATAACAGGAATATATTGCATCACCATCCATTCGGGGCGATTATTGATTCTTGTATTAGCATCACGGAAACTCTCGACTACGCTTAAGCGCTTTAATGCGTCTGCTTTACGTTGTTGTGAAGTCTCGTTTGCGGCAGCATTACGAAGGTCGAATGATAACTGATCCAAATCAATTCTCTGCAACATATCATGAACAGCTTCCGCTCCCATCTTTGCAATAAACTTATCAGGATCCTCATCAGGCAAATGCTGATTATCTTTTGGAAGCGTATCCAAAATATCAAGGTATTCTTCCTCAGTTAAAAGGTCACCATAATTTTGTCCTTTATCAGCCCGAATTCCGGATTGAATTACTACGAATCTCTCATAGTAAACAATAGTTTCTAATTTCTTAGAACTCATTCCAAGCAGGTAACCAATTTTATTAGGCAATGATTTAAAATACCAGATGTGAACAACAGGAACCACTAATTTGATGTGACCCATTCTTTCGCGGCGTACTTTCTTTTCAGTAACCTCCACACCGCACCTGTCGCAAACAATACCCTTGTAGCGGATACGTTTGTATTTCCCGCAGGCGCATTCATAATCTTTTACCGGCCCGAAAATTCTTTCGCAGAATAAGCCATCTCTTTCAGGCTTGTACGTGCGGTAATTGATGGTTTCGGGCTTTAATACTTCACCATAGCTTCTTTCCAGGATTGAATCCGGAGATGTAAGACCTATGGTAATTTGAGAAAACGTTGGACGTGGACGATTTTCTTTTCTTATCATATGATTTTTTATGCTTTGAGCTGAGAGTTATAAACCCTACAGCACGTTAATTTTATTTTTCGCAGAAGAATTAATGATGCGAGCTTTCTTATTCAAATTGTAAATCCAACCCGAGGCCTCTTAACTCATGCACTAATACATTGAATGATTCAGGAACACCAGGCCGTGGTATATTGTCGCCTTTTACAATAGCTTCATAAGTTTTAGCCCTTCCTATAATATCATCAGATTTTAAAGTGAGTAATTCCTGTAAAATATTTGACGCTCCATACGCTTCAAGTGCCCACACTTCCATTTCACCAAAACGCTGGCCACCAAACTGGGCTTTACCCCCTAATGGCTGTTGCGTAATTAAACTGTATGGTCCGATTGAACGTGCATGCATCTTATCATCAACCATGTGGTGCAACTTAATAACATATATAATTCCAACTGTAGCCTTTTGGTCGAAACGTTCACCTGTTTCACCATCGTATAAATAGGTATGACCAAAAGTGGGGAGATTTGCTTTTTCAATCTGCTCTGCAATTTCATCTACCGAAGCTCCATCGAAAATTGGGGTAGCAAACCTTTTGTCAAGCTTTTCACCAGCCCAACCAAGAACAGTTTCATAAATCTGGCCAAGGTTCATACGACTAGGTACACCTAGCGGGTTTAATACAATATCAACCGGAGTTCCATCTTCAAGGAATGGCATATCCTCTTGTCTTACGATTTTGGCTACAATACCTTTATTACCGTGACGACCCGCCATTTTATCACCTACTTTCAATTTGCGCTTAACAGCTAAATAAACTTTAGCAAGCTTTAAAACACCTGCAGGCAATTCATCACCAATGGAAATATTAAATTTCTCTCTTTTATACCTACCCAATTCCTCGTTATACTTAATGTTATAATTGTGCAATAACGTGTTGATGTGATCATCAGTTTTTGCATCACCTGTCCATCCCAATGGATTTACATTCTGAAAATCTATATTGGCAAGATTTTTTGCAGTGAATTTCGCGCCTTTGCCAATAAGCATTTCGCCAAAATTATTACTTACGCCAGCTGAAGTTTTATCCTTCAATAAAGTAAGAAGCTTACTAATAAGCAATTCCAATTGATCAGCTTCTATCTTTTCATGAGTCTTATCAATCTTTTCCAGCGAAGCCTTTTCTTTCACTTTTCCATTTTTATCTTTCTTGGCACGCTGAAATAATTTTTTATCAATCACCACACCTTCTGTTCCGCTTGGCGCCTTGAGAGAAGCATCTTTTGCATCTCCAGCTTTATCCCCAAAAATAGCTCTCAATAATTTTTCTTCCGGTGTAGGATCGCTCTCACCTTTAGGAGTAATTTTTCCTATAAGGATATCACCTTCTTTTACATGCGCACCGATTCTTATTACCCCATATTGATCCAGGTCTTTTGTAGCTTCTTCACTTACGTTGGGAATATCCGGAGTTAACTCTTCCTCACCCAATTTAGTATCTCTAACCTCCAGTTCAAACTCATCAATATGGATAGACGTGAACAAATCCTCCTTTACTACTTTTTCGCTTATTACAATAGCGTCTTCAAAATTGTAACCTTTCCATGGCATGAAAGCCACCTTAAGATTACGGCCAAGTGCCAATTCTCCATCTTTCGTGGCATAGCCTTCTGTTAAGAAATCACCTTCTTTTACAGTTTGACCTTTCTTCACAGCGGGGCGCAGATTGATACAAGTGCTTTGATTTGTTTTAATAAATTTAGTAAGCTTATACACTATAAGGTCTTCCTCAAAACTTACCAGCTTTTGTGTTTGGTTTCTGTTGTAGCGCACATGTATTTCATTAGCATCAACATATTCTACAACACCATCCCCGTCAGCATGAATTTGAATCCTCGCATCTCTTGCTGCTTTTCCTTCAAGTCCGGTACCTACAATCGGCACTTGTGGAAGAATCAACGGAACTGCCTGGCGTTGCATGTTTGAGCCCATTAATGCCCGGTTAGCATCATCATGCTCAAGAAACGGAATTAACGAAGCGCTTAAACCAACAATCTGGTTTGGAGCGACGTCCATGTATTCTACTTCACTCTTATCAAGAATAGGGAAATCGCCCGTTTCACGGGATTTCACTTTATCATTTACAAAATTTGATTTTTCATCAAGCGGTGCATTTGCCTGCGCAATCTTTGCTGTATCTTCTTCTTCAGCGCTTAAGAAAAATACTTTTTTCATATCTACATGTCCATCATGTACCTTACGATATGGAGTTTCAATGAAACCCATTTCATTAATTTTTGCATGTACACAAAGGGTAGATATCAATCCAATGTTTGGACCTTCAGGTGTTTCAATTGTACAAAGACGACCATAATGTGAATAGTGAACGTCACGAACTTCAAATCCTGCACGCTCCCTGCTTAAACCACCGGGACCGAGCGCTGAGATACGGCGTTTATGGGTTATTTCACTTAAAGGATTTGTTTGATCTAAGAATTGTGATAATTGCGAAGTACCAAAAAATGAATTAATGACAGAAGACAACGTTCTCGCATTGATAAGATCTACCGGCGTAAATACCTCATTATCTCTTACATTCATCCGCTCGCGGATAGTTCTGGCCATACGTGCAAGACCCACGCCGAACTGGGCATACAATTGCTCGCCAACGGTGCGTACACGACGATTGCTTAAATGATCGATATCATCAATTTCACTTTTAGCATTGGTTAATAATACCAAATATTTAATAATGGCAATAATATCCTCTTTAGTCAAAACCTTTTTCTCAATAGGATAATTTAAACCAAGCTTACGGTTAATTTTATAACGACCTACCTCACCAAGATCGTAACGCTTATCACTAAAAAATAATTTATCGATAATGCCACGGGCTGTTTCATCATCAGGAGCATCTGCACCACGCAACTGGCGATAAATATGTTGTACTGCTTCGATTTCACTATTGGAGGTATCTTTATTTAAGGTATTGTAGATGATTGCATAATCGCCACTCACTTCTTCTTTCTGAATAAAGACGCTCTTCGCATCTAATTCCAAAATCATGGCAATGTTATCTTCATCCAAAATCGTATCTCTTTCAAGAACTATTTCATTTCTCTCAAGACTTACAACTTCGCCCGTATCTTCATCTACAAAATCTTCCACCCATGTACGCAAAACTCTTGCTGCAAGGCGTTTTCCTAAATTTGAATTCAGCGTTTTTTTGTCTGCCTTTACCTCTTCAGCCATTCCAAATAATTCCAGGATATCTTTATCCGTTTCGTATCCGATAGAACGCAATAGAGTAGTTACAGGGAATTTTTTCTTCCGGTCAATGTATGCATACATCACATTATTAATATCTGTAGCAAATTCCATCCATGCACCTTTAAAAGGAATAACCCTGGCCGAATAAATCTTTGTTCCGTTTGGATGAATAGACTGCCCGAAGAATACACCAGGAGAACGATGTAGCTGGCTTACTACAACTCTTTCTGCTCCATTAATTACAAATGTACCACGTGGAGTCATGTAAGGGATATTTCCGAGGAATACATCCTGTACTATTGTCTGGAAATCCACATGCTCTTCATCATTACAACTCAGACGAAGTTTTGCTTTGAGAGGTACAGCATAGGTAAGACCTCTTTCAATACATTCCTCGATTGTATAACGTGGGGGATCAACAAAATAGTCGAGAAATTCCAGCATGAAAATATTCCGTGTATCTGTAATGGGAAAATTTTCCTTAAACACACGAAACAAACCCTCTACGTTACGTTTGTCGGGTGTGGTCTCTAATTGGAAAAAGTCTTTGAAAGATTGTATTTGTATCCCTAATAGATCGGGGGTTTCCGCCAAATGCTCAATTTTTCCAAAACTGATTCTTTGTGGAGCAACTTTAGTTGAAGACATATTTTAGTTAAACTATTTTATGTGAGAGAGAGCCTTTACATAGGGTAATTACAGGTATTTGCCACTTACCCGAAAATAAAGGAGTGCAAAGCTAAGCATAATTCTTCAATTTTGGGCATAACAAAATGTCTTCAAATATTTTTAAAGAAATTTTACATAAGCCCATGAATTATTGCTTTTGGTAAAAAGGCCCGGAAACATTACCAAGCCAAATTATTTAACAACACTACTGTATTTCAACCTCAGCGCCTGCTTCAGTAAGCTTATTCTTAATATCCTCAGAAGTGGCCTTATCTACACCTTCTTTAATAGCTTTAGGAGCGCCGTCAACCAAATCTTTAGCTTCCTTCAGACCAAGACCAGTAAGCTCTTTAACTATTTTAACTATTCCGAGTTTATTGGCTCCCGGTGCTTTAAGAATTACGTTAAAGGATGTTTTTTCCTCTGCCGCTGCCACTTCACCACCGCCGTCTGCGCTGGCCACCACCGTTGCTGCTGCAGGTTCAATACCATATTCTGACTTTAAAAATTCAGCTAATTCCTGAACTTCTTTAACTGTTAAGCTTACTAAATTTTCAGCTAATGCTTTTACGTCTGCCATTGGTTTTTGATTTAATTTTTTCCGCCTTCTTTTCAGTTATACCTGATCCGGTGGAGGGTTTTAAAAAAATTGATTTTTATAAATAAGCCAGTTTAACCGGCTAATAAATACGATTTAATTATGCTTCTGCCTTGGGTTCAGTTCCTTCTGCATCCGGGTTCGACTCTTTTGACTTTGCTTCTGCGGAAGCTTGCTCAACGTCTGTTTTCGCTTTTTCTGATTTTACTTCTGCTGCCGGTTGTGCATCATCCGCTTTTGCTGTTGGCTCCGTCACGTCCGTCTTTGACGCGACTTCCGTTGTTTCTGACTTAGCTTGTACAGGTTCGGTTGCTGCTATGTCTTTAGCTGCACTGTCTGCTGTCTTTTCGGGCCTGTTCTGTAAAGCACCTATCACCCTTTGGATAGGCGACATTAATAATCCAATTACTTCTCCAATGAGTTCATTTTTTGTTTTGATTTTTGTAAGGTTAACCAGTTGATTATCGCCTACGAAAATATCACCATTTAAGAAAGCAGCTTTTAAAACAGGTTTTTCACCATTTATTTCTTTGCGAAAACTGCTGATGATAAGTGCTGGTTCTTTCGGACTGTCACTAAACATCAACGCTGTGACCTGGTGTAAAGAATCATAAACACCAGAATATTTTTCGTTGTCAAGACTTTCCAATGCTTTTTTTATAAGCGTATTCTTGGCCACTTTCATTTCCACCTGCTTGTCAAAACAATGACGTCGAAGATTGGTGACTTGTGCAACACTCAGGCTTTTAGTATCCGTAATATAAAAATTAGAATATTGCGAAAATTTGCCCTTCAAAGTTTCAATCACTTCATTCTTTTGTTCTTTATTCATACAATTTGTTTTGTTGCTTTTGAATTGAACTGACAATTAAAGCAAATAATTATTTATTAGTTCTGAACAGATTTGGCATCTATCGAAATGCCAGGGCTCATAGTACTTGCCATGCTAAGGCTTTTCAGATAAATGCCTTTCGATGTTGAAGGTTTTAATTTAATAATAGCATTGATAAGTTCCTGGCTGTTGGCTTCAATTTTATCAGATGAAAAACTAACTCTTCCAATTGACGCATGAATAATACCTACCTTATCAACCTTGAATGCAATTTTTCCACCCTTTACATCATTGATTGCGGCAACCACATCATTGGTAACAGTTCCGGTTTTGGGGTTCGGCATTAAATTACGGGGGCCAAGCACTTTACCTAATCTACCAATTTTTGGCATTACGGAAGGCGTTGCAATAATTACATCTACATCTGTCCAGCCACCTTCAATTTTACTTATGAATTCATCAAGACCCACAAAATCAGCACCCGCGTTTTTTGCTGCTTCTTCTTTATCAGGAGTACATAGCACTAAAACTTTTTTTGTTTTGCCGGTTCCATGTGGAAGGGATACCGTTCCGCGAACTGCCTGGTCGGCTTTTTTAGGATCTACCCCAAGACGTATGTGGAGATCAACTGAGCTATCAAATTTTGTAGTATTAATATCTTTAATAAGCGCCGATGCCTCTTTAAGCGAATAAGCTTTATTCTGGTCAATTTTAGCGTTGGCTTCTTTTCTTTTTTTAGTAATCATTTCTTTAAATTTAATCCCGCAAGGGCGGGTAATCGTAATCGTTAATTATCCCACGGCGCTTTTCCATCAACTGTAAGGCCCATACTGCGTGCAGTTCCGGCAACCATTTTCATGGCGCTGTTAAGGCTAAAGGCATTTAAATCAGCCATTTTATCTTTGGCAATTTCCTCCACCTGCGCCCATGAAACTTTTCCTACTTTATTACGATTGGGTTCTTTACTGCCACTTTGAATTTTAGCGGCATCCTTTAATTGTACTGCAGCCGGTGGAGTTTTTATTACAAAATCAAAAGACTTATCCCCGTAAACGGTAATGAGAACAGGAAGAACTTTTCCTTGCCTATCCTGGGTTCTTGCATTGAATTGCTTACAGAACTCCATAATATTAATACCTTTTGAACCGAGAGCAGGGCCGATTGGCGGTGCAGGATTGGCTTGGCCTCCTTTGCATTGGAGTTTGACAAAGCCTGTTATTTCTTTTGCCATAATTAACTTTTTGGTGTTAGCGCCTCGCCTGTGGCGGGCTCCCATTTAATGATTTCTACTAAAGAACTTTTTTTGGGAGGGCAAAGGTATAGAATTATATTATTATGACAAGAAGTTTTTCAAATTTAATAAATTCTTTATACGCCGGCATTTTCGGCAGCAATCACCAGCTTTATTTCGCTATAAGAAATAGTACCGGGCAGGTTATCTTTTAAAATCTTATGGTTCAAGGCTCCATGGGATTTTGCCGCAGCTTTAATCAACAGTTGTTTTTCAATAGAGACTATTTTATTTATATCAATATCTCCATTGCCTACAAACCACGCCAGGTGGCCTTCAATGGTGCTTATTGCAAAATTTCTCTCTTTTGCGATTTCTGCAATAGATTTTCCTTCTTTAAATAAATTATAAGACCGTGTTTTAGTATCAGTTTTAACTTCATCGCTTTTTTCTTTTCTTTTTCTTTTGGGATCTGCTTCTTTGGCAACCATGTTGGTTGCAATATTATTTCTTGTACAATATTCTTCTACAGCAGATAAAATATCCTCTCCATATTTATCAACTTTTGCCTTGCCAAAACCACTTATCTGTAATAAATCTTTTTTATTTAAGGGAAGATAAGTAGCAACTTCGGTTAATGTCACCCTGTTAGCCACCATGTAGATTGGCATCCCTGTTTTATCACAAACTTCGTCACGCCAGCGTTTTAGCACATCGTATAGTTCGGTGTTGGGAATATCAGCAAAAGATTGTCTTTTACCACTGGCATAGGCACTTAAGTTAAACCGCGGTTGAGCCAATTTCAATTTGTATTGTAAAAAAGACGTAACGGAAAATGGCTGCTTACAATATTGGAGAAAATAATTTGAAACATAAACAGCAAGCACCAGTTGGTTTAAATATTCATTAATAATATTGGCTGTTTCCCGATGTTCAGTAATCAAAGGATGATTTTGAATGGATTGGCGATATGCTGAAAATTTTGGTTCAAAATGATTGGCTGCAGCATTAATTCTTTTTTGAAGAGTTTCATTTTTTTCAATTACAGGTTCTTCTTTCATCAACGAAGCTACCTGGCTGACAAATTTTAAACCGATTTTTTTATCTACTGAGAAATTATTTTTAAAGTCTTCGATCCATTTTATTCCTTCATTATTTAATTTGTCTTTATGCTGATTTATTTGATAATGCAAAACATCTATTATTGGTGTTATTTCGCTGAATGAGAAAATTTCTTCCAATAATTGTTGCGTAAAAATTTGCCTTGCACCATCAAATCTTTCAGCCAGAGAGCCTTTGTGGGTTAAAGCCTGTTGGCCTTTTATAACACTATCATTACTGTATATTGCTGCTGATGGAATTTTTGATAAAAGTACAATGCCATCAAGACTGGTACAGCGACTTAGCGCAACATATACCTGTCCGCTGCTAAATGCAGCTCCGGCATCTATCATTACTTTTTCAAAAGTAAGCCCCTGGCTTTTATGAATAGTAATTGCCCACGCAAGCCGCAAAGGAAATTGAGTAAATGTTCCCAATGTTTCCTGTTGTAATTTACCGTTGGTTCTGTCTAAAACGTATCGCGAATTTTCCCAGGTTTCCATGGCTACAGAAATCTCAATCCCATCGCATTCAACAATTATTTCATCATGGGTTAAAGATTTTACGACACCAATTTTCCCGTTAAAATATCTCTTCAGCACTGTATCATTTTTTAAAAACATCACCTGTGCGCCTGATCTTAAGATTAGCGTGCCTTCTGCAGGATAATTGTTCTCAGGAAACTCGTCTTCTATTATCGCTTCATATTTATAAGATGGGCTTAGTAGCTTTTGCAATTCACGGGCATTGATCTGGTCTGCCTGGTTATTGTGAGATGTAAGCGTAATATATTTTTCTTCAATTGTTGGACGAAATGAAGGATTAAATCTGAGATGCAAATCTTCAAAATCACCAGCATTCATTTTGTTATTGCGCACCTTATTCAATAACTCTACAAATGAATTTTCTTTTTGCCGGTAGATTTTATTGAGCTCAATTAATAACGGCATTTGTTCTTTGATAACATTGCTGTCAAAGAAAAAAGGCGAAGAATAATATTCCTGTAAAATTTCCCATTCATGGCGCTGGGCAACCGGTGGCAATTGATGTAAATCACCAATACATAAAAGCTGTACTCCGCCAAAGGGAACGTCGTGCTTTCTTCTTACCGATTTTAAAATGGTATCTATTGCATCCACGGTGTCACAACGCACCATGCTTATTTCATCTATAACCAATAACTCAACTTTTCTTAATAGTTGCTGGCGTTGTCTATTAAACCTAATTTTTGCGAGGAGTTCATCTCTGTTATTTTTTGTAGGAACGAAAGGATGAAAAGGCAATTGAAACAAGCTGTGCAATGTTACCCCGCCGGCATTTATAGCTGCTACTCCGGTAGGTGCAGCAACAATAATATTCTTTGAACAGTTTTCCTTCAGGTATTTTAGAAAAGTGGTTTTACCGGTTCCGGCCTTTCCTGTGAGAAAAATATTTTCACTTGTTTCAGTTACGAACCTGTAAGCGAGATTAAAAATTTCATGACGTTCTATAGAATTAATATCCATTGCACCCGGTTTTATTTTTTTGGAAATAAATAACCCACGAATCACACAAACTAATTTAAGTAAGAATGTGTAATTCGTGGCCAAAAAATAATTAAGCAGATGCTTTACTACCTAACAGTAATAATTCGTGTACCTGGATTTCGGTGTTGTACTTTTTGTTACCGTCCTTATCGGTGTAATTGTTATTCATCAACTTACCTTCAATTGCGACTTCGCTTCCTTTGTTCAAATATTTTTCCGCAATCTCTGCTACTTTACCCCAGGCAATTAAATTGTGCCATTGAGTTTCAGTAACTTTTTCGCCTTTGGCATTGCGATAGCTTTCGTTGGTAGCGATAGAAAAGCGAACGAGCTTTTTTCCACTTTCTGTGTTGCGTACTTCAGGTGCATTACCTAAATTTCCAATCAGTTGAACTTTGTTTCTTAATGCATTCATGACTTTGAGTTTTGTGCTCACCATTTTTTGATGAACTTGTTTTTAAATTGTTTTATTCCAGTTGACGAAATGTTTTGTTTCATCAACACCACAAAGATGCAATCGCTGAAAAGGCTTACTCGTATTTTAATCGTTTATAGTTGGATATAACCGTTTGTAAACGCTTGTACATGAGAAATAATTAACGTACCTTACTCCTCTGACTTAATACCAACAAGCATGACAGCAGAAATGAAACCCAAACTTTGCCTTACGTGTGGAAAACCGGTTAAGGGCCGAACAGATAAGAAATTCTGCGATGATTACTGCCGAAACAACTATAACAATCAATTAAAATCAAATACAACTAACCTGGTAAGAAACATTAATAACGCATTAGGAAAGAATCGGCGAATTTTAGAAAGCATGTTTCGTGTTGGTGAGGAAACTGTAAAGACAACTCAGGATAAATTATTGGAGAAAGGATTTCTGTTCAAATATTTTACCAACACTTACACAAACAGAAAAGGGGATATTTATTTTTTTTGCTATGATCTGGGCTACCTGCCTTTGGAAAATGACTGGTATTTATTGGTGAAAAGAAAAGAGGAATAAAAGAATATGCTTCATGTATTATCATCTTCGAAGTATATTATTTTTTTGGGGGGATATCGTAGGTATTTATAGAATTTTTCTTTTGCTGATAGCTATACTGAATAAATAAAATAGTGAGATAAATTAAGATAATACCACATAAAATGGCAATTAGCCTCGATGGATCTTTTGTAACCCAACTCTTAACCATTACAAAAAAGGTTTTCTTTCGCTTTCTATGTCTTGAACGTCGCTTCGAACTTCTGTGGTGTGGTCTCTCCATTTCAATCTATTAAAGGAATTTAAATGGACCGAAATTTTTATCTCAAATATTATTACAGGCAAATTTGGGATAAAGTATTTATTTCAGCGAATGCGTATATAAATAATTTACGAACCATAAAAACAACTTACGAAAAATAATACCAACTATAAGTATACTAATAAATAGAATCAAAATCGTATGGCTCATTTTAATTTTCATCAGATGTTTGTAAATAATGTCCCCAAACTAAAAACCCATTCCAAATTTTGAAACGGGTTTAAAATAAAAGGAGTGTTCTCTATGATATTTTTTCTACCTGCATATAACTTAATTCAACAGGTGTTGCACGTCCAAAAATCTTGACCTGCACTTTTAGTTTTTTCTTTTCGTCTGTAACTTCTTCTATAACCCCGTTAAAATCGTTAAAGGGACCGTCAATAATCTTAATGGTTTCACCAACAATAAACGGTTCACTCATCGTAATACCACCGGCATCAGCCATTTCATCAACCTTCCCGAGCATCTTATTTACTTCTGCTTTTCTAAGGCTTATAATGTTTCCCTTGGAGCCTTTACCGTCAGTTAAAAAATGCATTACATTGCTGATGTTGCTAAGATGCTGCACAATTTCATCAGTCAATTTTCCATCAACAACTTCTATCATTACGTATCCGGGGTAAAAATTTCTTTCACGCATCACTTTCTTACCATTCTGCACCTTGTACACTTTTTCTACCGGTAAGAAAACCTGTAGAATCAATTTGTCCCATCCGTTCCTGATGATATCCTTATCAAGATATTCCTTTACTTTCTTTTCCTTTCCGCTCACAACCCTTAAAACATACCATTTGGTCTCTTTTTCAGGCACGGCCGATTTTACCTCCTGGTCCTCGCCAGTGTGTACTTCTTCCTCTGTATTATTAGTATCAGTCATAATTACTTAAATAAAGAATAAACAAATTTTAAAACCCCGTTTGATGCAAAATCCATAATCCAAACCAAGCCTGTAATAATAATTGTTGCTGCTAAAACAATCATAGTTGACTGTTGTAACTGTTCCCAATTTGGCCAGGTTACTTTTTGCATCAGTTCTTTGTAGGAGTCCCTAATGAAAAGTGATATTTTATTCATAAAGATTAAATTGCTAATTAGCGAATGTAAAGGGCTAATATTTTAGCGCATTACGTTGCACGGGCACAAGGATTCGAACCCTGATCAAAGGTTTTGGAGACCTCTATTCTACCATTGAACTATGCCCGTATAAAAAGCCAATAGTCATTGGTCAATTGTCACTGAAATTTAATGACTTTTGACTAATGACTAATGACCTATACAAAATTACAATTTTATTTAAGTATCTCTGTAACCTGGCCGGCACCTACTGTGCGTCCACCCTCACGAATTGCAAATTTCAAACCTTTTTCCATTGCAATCGGAGCAATTAATTTCACAGTAAGCGATGTATTATCACCTGGCATCACCATTTCAGTGCCTGCAGGCAACTCTACTTCACCGGTAACGTCTGTAGTTCTAAAATAAAACTGGGGACGATACTTCTGGAAAAATGGCGTATGACGGCCACCTTCTTCCTTACTCAATACATAAACTTCTCCTTTGAATTCTGTATGAGGTGTAATCGAGCCCGGCTTACAAAGAACCATACCACGACGAATTTGCGTCTTTTCAATACCACGTAATAGCAAACCTGCGTTGTCACCTGCTTCTCCTTCCTCTAATAGTTTTTTAAACATTTCCACACCTGTAACCGTAGACGTCAATGGCTTTTCCATAAGACCTACAATTTCTATTCCTTCACCCACTTTTATGCGACCTCTTTCAATACGGCCTGTCGCAACCGTACCACGACCGGTAATTGAAAACACATCTTCCACACTCATCAGGAAAGGCTGATCAACGGGGCGTGGAGGCAATGGAATGTAAGAATCTACAGCTTCCATTAACTCATCAATAGCACCTACCCACTTAGCATCACCGGCTAAAGCACCAGTAGCTGAACCTTTGATAATTGGCGTATTATCACCATCGAAACCATTTTTGGTTAAGAGTTCACGAATTTCCATTTCAACTAACTCTATTAATTCAGGATCGTCAACCAAATCAACTTTATTCATAAACACCACCATTCTAGGTACGCCTACCTGACGTGCCAACAAAATATGTTCTCTCGTTTGCGGCATAGGTCCGTCGGTGGCCGCAACAACTAAAATAGCGCCATCCATTTGTGCCGCACCCGTAATCATATTCTTTACATAATCAGCGTGACCGGGACAATCCACATGTGCGTAGTGACGATTGGCAGTAGCATATTCTACATGCGCCGTATTAATAGTAATACCTCTTTCTTTTTCTTCCGGAGCACCATCAATATCATCATAATTTCTTTTCTCCGCCAAACCTTTTTTAGACAAAATATCGGTTATAGCGGCTGTTAGCGTGGTTTTACCATGATCCACGTGACCGATAGTACCAACGTTAACGTGGGGTTTATCCCTTTTAAAATTCTCTTTTGCCATTTTTGTTTTTTTTAATGTTTGTTTTTAAAATATTTGTTGCCTGTCTATAACCTATATTATTATACGGCAAACTTTTTTAGAGCGGAAGACGAGTCTCGAACTCGCGACCTATAGCTTGGAAGGCTATCGCTCTACCAATTGAGCTACTTCCGCTTATTGATCCCATTTGTTTTTAAAGAGCTGTTGATGAGAATTGAACTCACGACCTCTTCCTTACCAAGGAAGTGCTCTACCCCTGAGCTACAACAGCTTGAAAGAAGTCAACCTCATCAATTTCAAAAAACTAATTGTCGATTTTTAAGTGGGCAGTGGTGGATTCGAACCACCGAAGTCGAAAGACAGCGGATTTACAGTCCGCCCCATTTGGCCACTCTGGTAACTGCCCTAATTTCCAACATGCAATTGGCAAACGGCAATTGACAACTTGTATCCTTGCGATTGCATATTGCCTATTGAACATGAGCCAGTGGAGGGATTCGAACCCCCGACCAGCTGATTACAAATCAGCTGCTCTGGCCAACTGAGCTACACTGGCAATCTGCCTCAAATTCAGTCTTTTAATGAACTTCCCAACGTGCATACCTCCGAAGGCTATTTTTTTGGGAAGGCAAAGGTAATGTAAAATGTTTAACGGAAAAATTTTGAAAAAGAATATTTATCGGCAATTGTTCTTACCAGGTTCATAATAAAAACGCTTTGACAGATACGTATCAAAATTCAGTAATAATGCATCTTATAGGCATAAAAAATCCCCCAAAAAGGGGGATAATTATGAATATGAATTGGCTTACGCAGCCATCTTTTCCTTCTTTCGTTTCATTTGGGTTATCACTGAATCAAGTGCGATATCAAAACTTTCCTCAAATGATTTTGAACAGTGCTTTACAAAAAAATCATGTCGTGGCACGTGCACTTTAATCTCCGCAATCTTGTCTTTAATATTATGAACTACATTATCGAGTTTTAAAAAAACATCGACATTAGTAATTCGTTCATGGAACTGGTTCAGCTTTGATATCTTTTTCTCAACATAGGAAACCAATTTTGAGTCTGCTTCAAAATGCAGCGCCTGGATGTTAACGTTCATAAAAGTCATATGTTTTAAAAGGTGAACAATAAAAAATATGTTAGGTAGAATTTTTACAAGAGCATAAGCAACAAAGAATTTTATAAGATGAGGTATAACTGCGTAAATGAAGTTACATTTCAGAAAGCATTTTTCAAAGAAAAATGATAAAAATAATTCCGAATTGCTATGATTTGGGATGGGCAAGTTTATGGGCTTCTTTTAGCTTTTCAATTGAGTTGTGAGTGTAAACTTGTGTAGATGCAAGACTTGAATGTCCAAGCAGTTCCTTGATAGCGTTGATATCTGCTCCGTTATTGGTTAGATGTGTGGCAAAACTATGTCTTAAAATATGGGGACTTTTTCTGCTATTGGTTGAAACGTCTCCGAGGTACTTTTTAACGGTATTGTAGACATATTTGGGATACAACGGTTTTCCTTTCTTATTTACCAATAAATTAGGGCTTACAGTCTTTGTTACAAAAGTTTGCTTTTCTGAAACATACCTGGAAATTTCGTTCAGCAAATTATTATTAACAGGAATTATTCTTTCCTTGTTACCCTTTCCTAAAACTTTAATAGTGCTGTTGCTTTTATGAATCCCCGATTCCTTGAGACTGATAAGCTCGCTAAGTCTTACACCAGTCTGGTAAAAAATCATTAATAAAAGGCGATCAGTTTTACCCTCCCATGTACCTGGAAAATCAACAAATTTGAAAAGCGTATTTATATCCTTTTGTTCAATAAATGAAGGGAGGCGCCTGCTTATCCTCAATGCGCTAACAGAATTCATAGGGCTAAAATCTATATTGCTCATTTTAAGCTGGTACTTAAAAAATGATTTTAGTGTAGAAATTTTGCGATTAATCGATTTTGAAGTAGTCTTAATTTGCTTTAAGGAAGCAAGCCACGAACGTATAACCGATGCAGAAATATCACGTAGCCCGGGTGAATTATATTGTATAGCAAGAAAGTCAAAAAAACCGGTGAGGTCATTTTGATAAGAGATAATTGTGTGCCTGGAGTACCGCTTTTGAAAGGCGAGGTAATTTAGAAATTCCTGTATGGGATATGTTTCATCAGAGGGCATAAAAAAACCGGTAGCTGTAAAGTTAAGAAACCCTGGCTATCCGGTGAGAGATATAATAAGATAATTTAAACTTCTATTTTGCCACTTGCAATTTGTTGCCTGTAAACGGCTTTTAATACTTCGCCACGTCTTTTTACAGAAGGCTTGGTGAAAGACTGGCGGTCACGCAATTGAAGTAAAGTACGGCTCTTTTCAAATTTTTTCTTATACTTTTTGAGCGCTTTATCAATATTTTCGCAATCTTTTGAATCGATTATCAACATAAATTTTTTCCCTTTTGTTTTTTTAGGACTGCGAAGATAAAGTAAATTTTTAAATTTAGAAATCGGGTGATAAAAAATTTATTGGCACATTTAGCAAAACTATAAACTAAAAAATATGTTTACCGGTATCATTGAATCACTAGGAACAATTAAGGAAATTGCTACCGACAGAACAAACAGCGTTTTTTGGATTGAAAGTGATATATCTTCCCGCTTAAAGGTTGATGAAAGCTTGTGCCATAACGGCATTTGCCTTACTGTGGAGAAGGTAAAGGATTCCTGGTATCGTGTAACCGCGATAGCAGAAACATTAAATAAAACGAATGCCGGGCTTTGGAAACAAGAAGATGTTATAAATCTCGAACGTTCACTTACAATGAACGGCAGGCTTGATGGGCACATCGTTCAGGGACATGTTGATGGCACTGCAAAGTGCACCTTAAAAAAGGATGTGGAAGGGAGTGTTGAATTCACTTTTAGTTTTGACAAGCGGGATGCCGCCTTAGTAATAGAAAAGGGTTCAATATGCATTAATGGTGTAAGTCTTACGGCATTTAATGTTGGCATAAACGTTTTTACTGTTGCCATAATACCTTATACATTTGAGCACACTAACTTCTATAACGTTAAGGAAGGTGATATTGTAAATATTGAATTTGATATGGTAGGAAAATATGTGGCCCGCATTGTTACAATTAATGGCATATCATGAAACCAAATCATCTACTTTTTTTCCTGATTATATATATATCTTTATTTTTTTTACTTTTTCCCGGCTACCGCTATGTTATAGATCCCGATGCTACCGGCTACTTCAGTGTTGCAGAAAAAGTAGCGAAAGGAGATTTTCATGGCTCAATAAATGGAATATGGGGACCACTTGGATCATGGTTTTTGGCGCCTTTCATGCGAAACCGTTTTGACCCGATGTTTACAGTAAAATATTTAAATGGACTTTATGGCTTATTAAGCCTTACAGCTTTTTTTTATCTTTTAAAGAAATTGAAAATCAAGGTTGTCATTGCAATAGCGATGATGTCGGGCGCTGTATTTTTGATTTTACACTTCGCTTTCTACCGCTTGTTTGGGGATTTATTACAGCTATTATTCCTGCTTTTATATCTCAACATTATCTGCTCGAAAAAATTTGGAAGTAACTACAAAGGAATAATATTGGCAGCCTTCATAGGTGGTATTGCGTTTTATGCAAAAGCTTATGCTTTTTATTTCGTCCTTGTTCATTTACCTGTTTCAATTTACCTGGCCACAAAAAATGCCCGTCACAGAATCAGCAGTCAATTTATAAAAAAAGCCATTACCGGCATTGTAGTGCTTTTTGTAACCATCATGCCGTGGATTATTGCTTTAAATTCGAAGTATGGCCATTATACATTAGGAGAACAAAATATTTCCGGAACTCTTTCGACAGCTTATCCCCAGCCAAGAATAGCCTTTTATCCTCCACCTTCACAAAATGCATATTCTATTTTTGATGATATAAGTTATCTCAAAATTCAACATATAACTCCCTTTACCAATGGCAGGATTTTCGTAGCCCAGTTAAAATTAATTGTGTTTAATATTTTAAAAACTATTGAGCATTTCAATGATTTTTCCTTCGCATTTATACTTGTCATTTTAATAAGCCTCATTTTATCTTTAGGAAAGAACAAAAGATTTTTAGATCAAAAGAACAATCTTTTGCTGTTAAGTTTTATTGTAGTATGGCCTTCGGGTTATTTACTTTTCCACGTTGAGCCCAGGTTTCTATGGATAATGATCCTGGCAGTCCTGGCCCTTGCCGGAGTATTACTTTCATATCTAATGGACATCTTGCCTTTGGCGAAGAAAAATCTTTATGCGTTCTCTCTTGTAATTATATTCAGCTTTTATTTATACCCTTTAATTGAATTAAAAGAACAATATGGCAGTGGCAAAAATTATTTTGAAATGGCTGATGCCTTAAAACAGAATAATATAAAAGGTAACATTCTTTACAGCAATCAAAGTAACGGAGACCTGTCCAAATCTGTAATTCTCAACTATCTTATTAAAAGTAAGCAGTATGGGCCTTTTATAAGGGATTACACCACGCAGGAAATTTTGCAGGCAATACAGGATTATAAAATCAATTATTTTATACTTTATTATTCTTTACCTTATCAAAAAGAGGTGTTGCTCAACAATGCTATAACATCAGGAGCCACTGCTGTTTTTAAAGACATCTATCCTGGCGTGATAGTTTTAAAATTCAATTAAATTATTCGATCACAATTACAGAGAAGTTTTAAAATCAAATGGCAAGCCAACCAACTGTTATGAAAGGATATATTCCTCAATTAGATGGTATCAGGGGCCTGGCAATACTTCTCGTTATTTCATTTCATTATTTCGGATACATTCCTGTCTTCTCTTTTGGCTGGTGCGGTGTTGACCTGTTTTTCGTATTATCAGGCTACCTGATAACCTCAAGACTTATCGCTACTCAAAAAGAAAAAAATCACTTAAAAAAATTCTATATAAACAGGGCACTCAGGATTTTGCCTTTGTATTATCTAACGCTCATTTTATTTTACGCAGGCTTTAACCTGCTGGTAAAAAAGGAAAATTTTTATTTGTTTGATTTTTACAATTCGAACTGGGCAGGCTTTGCATTTTTTTTTCAAAACTGGACCCTAATATTTTATCATGGAATAAAAGAAAATTTTTTGGATCATTTCTGGTCCCTTGCTATTGAAGAACAATTTTATCTTGTGTGGCCTTTATTTCTGTACAAGTTTTGGCAAAAGAAATGGTTTTATAAAATGACTTTTACAATCATAGTACTTATAATAATCGCCAGAACATTAATTTATGTGCAACATCCTGACTGGTCGGACTACAGGTATTATTATTACAACACTTTTTGCAGAATGGATGCATTCTTAATCGGAGGTTGTTTGTTACTATTTCAAAGACGTGAGAAGGCAAAACCATTTACCCCTTATTATTTTATAGCATTGTTAGCAGTTATCGGCGGAATATTTTTCACAGGTAATGCAAGTATTTCGAATCCATTCATCAGTACTATAGGATACACATTAATCGCCATAATATTTGCTGGTTTAATTCATAAGGCAGGCAATGATTCTTCCAAACTCATTTCAACAATTTTTAATTATCGCTGGTTAAAATTTACCGGCAAAATTTCATATGGACTTTATGTTTACCATTGGATAGTTTTGAAAGCCCTGGAATTGAGGATCGAGAGGAGATTAGCAAAACTTGAATACATTAGTAACCAGGCAGCTCATTTGTTTTCATTATTTATTTGCCTCGTTATAACCCTGGGTGTAAGTGTAATCAGTTATTTTTATTTTGAATTGTATTTTCTCAAAAGAAAAATGCACTAAAGGGTTGAAATATTATTTATGCTACAAAACAGAACAAACTCTTTGTCGTTTGCCCAAAATCAATATTATCATAGAATAGTATTACTGACCTTGTGGATTATTGTTCAATCTTTTCTTTTTTGGCAAAACGGGATATTTGTAACACTTGAAGCAGAAAAATACATCTCCCAAGCTCAATATTTTCTTAGAACCGGGAGTCTTTCCAGCAATAACTATTGGCTGTATTCCACTGAAATTTTTTTAATCGCAGCTGTTATCAAATTGCGGTTAAGCTTTTCAGTTATAGTTATAATCCAGCTTTTACTAAACCTGGTTTCAACATGGATGTTCTATAAGTTAGCTGAATATTTTTTAAAAAACTCACTTCTCGCCTTCCTGGCAACCTGTATTTTTATTGTTAATATTCCTTACCAGGTTTATAATACTTTTCTTTTTACCGAATCCATCTTCTATAGTATCACGATTATTTATAGCAGTTATCTGCTTCGCTTAAATAAACTTACCATAACAAATGGGCTAATAATTATCCTCCTTCTCACATTGTTAAGCATTACAAGGCCAACAGGAATTTTATTTTTTGTAGCTACAACATTGTACATTTTTTTTCGATTCTTATATTATCTAACAGCCTGGCAAAAGCTCCTTATCATATGCGGAGCCATAATAGTTTTTTTATTTACTCTTAACGCAATGTTGGAGGTGGGGGGTTCACTTGATTTCATGCAACCTTTTAAAAAAGAAAATATTATTTGCGGTGTGCCAACAACAATCAATGCAGAAATAAAGACACTTGAAAAAGGCAATTCAGTACAGGGCCTTTTATATTATATATTTAATAACGGGAAGCAATTTTCGAGGCTGGCCGGTTTAAAAACAATTTCATTTTTTGGGTTATTCAGAAATTATTACTCGACATTGCACAACATTTATCTTGCGCTATTTTTTTACCCATTTTATCTTTGCAGCAATATTCGGTATATGGAAAATGTTTGGAAGAAAAAACGTGCAGTTTTACTATCTGTTTTCTTTGGTCTTACTTTACTGGATTACCACTTTACTTACCTGCGACGACTGGCACAATCGTTTTATTCTAACGGTTACTCCATTTATTTTTCTTATTGGATTCGCGGCTTTTAATAAGAACAAACCTGGTCACTTAGATTATTCTTAAGTTAACCCGATCTCCCAATGTCTTGGTGGAATTTCAACATCAGAAAAACCTTTCCCTATTAAACGGTTTTTAAAATCAAGCTGCACATCATAATCCCCGTGCACTAAAAATAATTTTTTTACTTGCTTCGGATCCTGGCATGCAAGCCATTGACTTAAGTCATTATAATCTCCATGTGCACTCATGCTTCTTATTTCCCCGATGTCTGCATGTACCTCATGGGTTTGCCCGAAAATACCCACCTCTTTTGGATGAAGCTTTAGCCTTCCTCCAAGTGAATTCGGTTCACAATATCCTGAAAACAAAATGGTATTTCTGCTGTTTTCAATATTATTACTGATATGGTGTTTTACTCTGCCTGCGTCCGCCATTCCACTTGCAGAAATAATTACGCAAGGTTCATTTAAATAATTCAGCGACTTACTTTCTTCAACACTTTTTACAAAGTGCAATCCTTTAAAATCAAATGGATTCTGGTCACTCAATAATATTTTTTGAATGCGGTTATTAAAATATTGGGGATAGCTTTTAATGACCTCAGTTGCTTCCAGGCTTAAAGGACTGTCAACAAAATATTTCACAGAGGGAAGCCTGTTTTCATTTTCAAGCTGGTTTAATGAAAAAAGAATCTCCTGGGTACGACCTACACTAAAGGCAGGAATAATCAATTTCCCTTTTTTCTCCAAACATGTTTTTACTATCCATTGCAAAAGAGCCTCAGTTGTTCCGGTAACTTCATCATGCAACTTATTGCCATAAGTTGATTCCATAATGATATAGTCCGCCTGGGGAAAATTAGCGGGTGATTTTAATATTACATCGCGGTATCTCCCCACATCGCCTGAAAATGTAAGCCGCGTTTCTTTGCCGTTTTCTTTTATTTTTAAATGAACGGTGGTGCTCCCGATTATATGCCCTGCATCGAGATACATGAACTGAACATTTTCATCTATAATATGCCATTGACCATAGTCCACAAGAACAAAATAATCCAGGGCTTTAACCGCATCCTCCATTTCATACAATGGCAACAGGTAAGGCTTTCCCTGTGCAGCACGCACTTTATTTTCAAACTTTACATCATTTTCCTGTATGCCTGCACTGTCGGCCATTAAGATCGCAGCCAGGTCTTTTGTTGCAGGTGTTGCAAAAATTTTTCCTTTGAATCCTTCTTTAACTAATTTAGGTATAAGGCCGCAATGATCAATATGCGCATGGGAAAGAATTAAGAAATCTATTTCAGAAGGTATGAAACCAAAATCCCGGTTCAATTCATCCGTTTCATTTCCCATTCCCTGGAACATTCCGCAATCAAGTAAATATTTTCTTCCATTTTGTAAAGTTAGCAGATGTTTAGAACCTGTAACCGTACGGGCGGCGCCGTGAAAAGCAATTTTCATAAATAATTTTTATTGACTAATGACAGAAAATGAAGATAAGAAAGAAACAATTACAGCTTTGCTTTAAACGACCAAGTAAATAAAAACTCGGCAACAACTTCGTCATTTTTATTTCTCCCGGTTGATTTCATAATTATACTTTTCCCTTCGCCGGATAAAACTGCTTCATTGATAACTGTAGTAATTTCTTTTCCTTGTGAACAGGTAAAATAAATTCTTCCTACCGCCTTTTTAAAATAAGCAGCTTCCATTTTTGTTACGAGCATTGATACGAGTGGTGTTCTTTTGTAAACATTGCTCAGCGCTAACGTGCCGGTGCTCATTTCTGCGGCCATTGCCAATGAAGCAAAATAGGTGGAACGAAACGGATTTTGTGTAAGCCATTTATATGGAACTGAGGTAATACATTTGTCTTCGGATATTTCTCTTACTCTTACTCCTGAAAAAAATGCAGCAGGAAGTTTGTAGAATAAGTATAAACCAAACTTAAAAGAATTATTTGCCAGCATCAAAAAGTTTTGTTGAGAAGAATTCAATATGTTTCAATTTTATATTTAAACTTATTATCGGCTTTTCACGCAAAGATACAAAGGAGCAAAGCCGCAAAGCTGCTCACCTTAGCCCCTTCCTAACTTTGCGCCTTATGCGTGAAATAAACTATTTCTCCTTTCTCCAAAATTTCAAATTCCCTGCTGATGCTTTCCCCGTCTTCACCCACAATAGTAAGCAAATGTTTTCCGGGAGAAGGGTTAAAGGCCATTTCATGAAAATTTGTTGTGGTGCCAATATATTCATCATCAATATGCCAGAAAATTTTACTTCCCGGTTTTCTATGTGCCGCTGTGAAAATTGTTTTGCCTCTGCTTCCATCTATTTCCAGCGGTACATAAATTTTAGCACCCTGCTGTGGATAAATTAAATCCATTTGTTTACCGCCACCGGCAAATTCACAACCCGGTTTAAATAGCGGTAAAGGTTTGTAATCATGATTTTTTTGCTTGTAATACCATTCCATTGTTGGTGTTAAAACAAACCAGCTTTTATGAATCATATTTGCAGGAGATTCGCAACTTTCATCTACACGATATGTTCCCGTTGCATCGAGGTGTATCAATTTATGGTAAGGGCATAACGGTGATTGATAGCCGTTTTTAGGAACCATAATAGTATCCATATCCGGACAATCAACGCTCGCCCTGAAACCACTTTGCCTGCATACAGGAATAAAGGCAAAATTATTCGCTGGTTTGGCGAACCATCTGGAAGATGGCAACTCCCTGAAAATATCAAACATAATTGGCGCCGAAGTTTGCACGCCAATAAGCCCCGCTCTTCCCTCCCCATCAGTGTTTCCGGTCCATACAGCTACCACATATTTGGGTGTAATACCAATAGCCCATGCATCACGAAAACCAAAGCTCGTTCCGGTTTTCCACGCAATTTGTTGTGATGAAGAAAACTCCTGCCACAATCCTTCTTCGCCCGGCCGCATTACTTCTTCCATCGCCTGGAAAGCAAACCAGATGGATGTGGCATCCAAAGAATTGATAACATCACCCGGAGATTTCTTTCCTGGTGTACTATCAATAAAATAATTGGGCGGATGAAAATCCTCTTTCAATGCAAGCCCGTTATTTTTTTTCTGGTGATTTACAGTTCTTGCCATGCCTGCATAAATTCCGGCAAGGTCCCACATGGTTACCTCGCTGCCGCCTAATATCAGCGAAAGGCCATAATTATCTGCAGGCTTATTCAGGGTAGTCATCCCAAGTTGTTTCAACAAATCATAAAAACGCTGGTATTTATATTGCTGCAATAATTTTACAGCAGGAATATTTAACGAGCGTGCCAGCGCCATGGATGCAGGAACAGCGCCGTCATAATTCAAATCAAAATTTTGCGGAGTGTAGCCTCCTATTTGTGTCGGAATATCCGGAATGAGAGAATTAGGCAGGATCATTCCTTCATTAAACACCGATGCATACAGAATAGGCTTCAATGCACTGCCGGGGCTTCGCGGCGCTTTTATGACGTCCACATCGCTTTCAAGGTCAGCATTTGAAGGGTTGTAAATATTACCGACATACGCCAATGCATTTCCTGTTTCAACATCCAATACAAGCGCACAGGCATTATTAATTCCATTGCCTTTTAAAACATTGTGGTGCTGATTTAAAATATCAATTACATTTTTTTGAAGATTGATATCAATAGTTGTTTGCAACCTTGATGACAGATTGTTACTTCGTTTATCTTCTTTAAAACGTTGCAACAAATGCGGAGCCACCTGCGGTAAAGGAACAGGGCTTCCGGGCAATGGTTCTAATTTAGAAAGATAACAAAGTGATTTATCAAGGATTTTATTCTCCAATAATTTATCAAGCAATGCATTCCTTTTCTTCAACAATATATCGCGATTTTTTCCGGGATGTACCAATGCCGGTGCATTGGGTAACACTGCCAATGCAGCCATTTCACCCCAGCTCAATTTTTCCGGGCTGCGGCCGTAATACCTCCAGGATGCTGCATCAAGGCCAACCACGTTACTTCCAAAGGGCGCTTCGGATGCATACAACGCCATTATTTGTTTTTTGGAATAGCTGCATTCGAGCCGCACTGCTTTTGCACTCTCGATCATTTTTTCCCAGATGCTCCTGTTTGTTTCATGCCGGCTTAAGCGTATAACCTGCATCGTAAGTGTGCTGCCGCCCTGCACAACTCCTTTATTTTTTACATTTTTTATTGCAGCTCTCGCCAATGCGATTACATCAACTCCGGGGTGACTGTAAAACCGTTTATCTTCAAATGTGGTAATGCATTTAATAAATTTATACGGCACATTTTCATCATAAGGAAACCTCCATTGTCCATCCGCAGCAATAGAAGCATTTAAAAGGTTTCCATCTTTGTCTTCTATAACGAAGCTTGTTGGCTCATTAAATATCTTTGAAGGAAAAGAGAACCAAAACCAGGTGAACAGCGCTGCTGCTATGATGAAAAGGATTTTTAGTTTGAGAGGGATTTTTAACATCGCATTCTATGGCTCTAACTCTTGCCTTATTTTACTTTCTAAATACATGGTAAAATGAAAATTGTCAAGTAATTGCTTTTCTACATCTCCATGTCACAAGCCAACAGTAAAAAACTTTAATTAGTTTCCTAATTTTTTCAGTTCATCTTTTGTTTTCAATTTCTTTGCATTCAACCGGCTTACAATTTTTTTACCTGACTTTGCTTCAATTTCTTTCCGAGTATTTCCCGCGATGGTCCCACCTTGTTTGGCAATTACTTTATTGTCATCAAAAGTTTTTGGATTTTTTTCTTTGCTGATTTCAGTGGTCGTTGCTTCCGCCAACATGTTAAGCACTAACTCAAGGTTGGTCATATTATCCCTAAGGCTTTCCTTTTTTAAATCTTTATACTGCTTATATTGGCTTACTGTTTTACCACTCCATGCCTCTGTAATAATATCAGTAAGTTTTGCGAATTCCTGCCCTTTTTTAACGCCCCGGTTTTCCCATTCATCAGTAAGTTCTTTTCTTACTTCAATGCTTTTAAGGCGTTGGTTGATCCACTCCTTACTGTAGCCCAGTTTTAGATAATTCTCCATGGCCCTGTCAATACTCTTTTCGGGATCCTGTATTTCCTCAATTCTTTCGTAACCTGTTTTAGCAAGCCATTGCTTAAAAGGCTCTGCTTTGGGTGATGGGATGGATTGGATGAGACGTAACAGTTGCTCAGTATCCGCTACATCGGTTTTATAAAATTTTCCATCTGCTGATTGCATTTTCAGTTGACTACAATTTGTAGTCAACTCACTGCCTTCCTTTTTTAATCTTGTTTTTAATACACTCCAGTATTTTCTCGGATTAGGACTATCAGTTAAAATAGCTACAACATCCACGATACTGAAGTACCACATTTCTTTTTCCCCATCCCATTGGCTGCGAATTTTTTTACTTTCAAATAATTTTATGTTGGTCATAGTATTTACAATTTAATACTAAGATTTTGAAATGAGGAAGTGGGTGAAGTGTTTATTTCTTCACATTGCTTTGCATTAAAATTTTTTGAATAAAATGAAATCGCTTAGGTGCACATTATCAATAGAATTTATAGCACCTGGCTTTTATTGTTGAAAGATGGTTTGCGATTTTATTCATCGAATTCAAAATAATTAAGGAACGTATTTAATACCGCATCGTGAAAACCCCAACCAATGCGATTGCTATCTTCGACTAATTTTTCAACTCTTGCTAAAAATATTTTATCCAACTCATTACCCTGTATAAACTGTGCAGCACTGTTAAACATCCCGGCAATACTATTGTAAAATGGCTCATCTATATCTCCAAAATCGTTTGTAAACTGGACACCACATTCTACATAATACAACATTACATCTGCCAGCGATTCAGGATCGGGCTCCAGTTTTTTAAAATCTGAAATGACTTTCCGGGCATCTTTTAGCCGCAATTTAAAGCCACGTTTTGGAAGAAACATTCGAGTACAGCATCTTTTACTTTCTCTCGTTTGGAAGTTACATCCGGGTTGATAGAAAATTCATAATACTCCTTTACATCTTTATATTTTTTATGAAGTTCAAGTATTTGGCCAACGAGTTGTTCTTTTGTGAATTGGGATAAATATTTTTTGAGGGTCATTTCTTTTTCTTTGCGTCTTTTATAACTTTCTTTTCATCACTTTCCAGCCTGCGCTGAACTTTCTTCAAATCCTCAGATGCAGGAAGTTGTTCGGGTTTTACGCCTCTTTCAATCAGCATTTTTCGCACTGCCAGGTTATTATCAATATGTTCTTTTGAAATAGTGTTTTGCCCTTTCAGATCTTTTTCTGTCACATTATGACTGGTAAGTTCAGTGGCAAAATCTTTTGCTTTAATAGTAAGAGTGGGTAAGAAATCTGCTAAAGGCCTGGTACGGGGGGCTTGTAATTTCACCTTCATGTCACTGGTAGTGTATCCTCCAAATAAAGCCTTGTCGCCTTTGCTGCGGATAATAGAAAAACCTTTATCATCCACACCTCTTTCGTAAATAATACCGGAAAGTTTCTTTTCAGATTTTGATAATTTTTCTCTTGCTGTTACTCTTGCAATATCCAATAGTCTTTGTTCAATAATTTCCTGCCTGCGGGTTTGAACAGCAAAATAAGTTTGGGCAAAAGCGATTTCAGCTTTTGCGGCATTGCCATTTTGAGCGATAAGATAACAGGCATACCTTGTAAGAGCAATGTCTTCAATTTTACGTTGGGCTCCTTTGGCCAGGTCTATCATTTTGTTGGTGTCAACAAAATGATGAGAAACCTCTCCACCACTGTTTTTGCAGGCTTCCTTTGCTTTCTCAATTACTTTTAAAAAGTTACGCCAATCCGTATAATTAAAAATGTTTTGTAATTCTCTCGCACTCCAGCACTCAATACCTTTATAGATGTAACATGCACCCTCGAACTGTTCAAAGAGTTGATGTATTTGTTCTTTTTTCATATCTAAACCATTCAAATTCTAAATCAGTAGTAAATAAAAGTACTTTTAATCCTTCTCTGCATCCCATTGGCTGCGAATTTTTTTTACTTTCAAATAATTTGGTGCTCATAATGTTTACTTTGAAATAATATTAATGTAGTGATATTAATATTTCTTGTTCTAATCCCTTCTTATATTTATTAAGCAGTTCTAATAATGTTAGAATACTTTCTTCTTTAATTTCGTTCTTATCAAAGAGACCTATCTGGTTGTGATAATTATCTCGATTACCTTTTGTTGAAAGCAGTCTTTCGATGTCTGGTGGCAAAAAAAACTTTGCTTTTGCCTTTAAGTGCTTTTTATACTCGTTGAAATAAATATTCAATCCTGCAAAGTCAAAGTCGCCAAAGTGCAAGTAGCTGTTGGGAATTGACTGCAACCAATTTATTAAATCTTTGTTCTGCGGATACCTTGAAACAAATAGCGGTTGAATGCTCTCAAATAACTTCCTCTGTTTCTGAATGTGTCGGAAGTTCTCGGGGTTTTCAATTCCAACTATTGTGATGTTGTCAGAAGGGGAGAAGTTTTCAAAGTCGTAAATAAAAGTGAAAGTTCCTTCTTGTGGTTCAATAATAATTTGTCGCTTGTTCAAAATGCAAATAATTGGGTGGAAGGAATTCACCAAAAAACCTTTAAAGGTTCTTATTGATTTCACTTTTGAGTTCGAAGAAATATCAATAGCATCAGCACGTCTTAAATCTGTTCGCTGTAAAACTTCAACATAGTTTTCTAAACTCTCAATGCCAAAGTGATTCTTCAAATAAGCAGAAAGTCCATCTCTATTGGTGAGATAAACCAGTGATTTGCTTCTTCCCTGGATTTGCTTTTTTAAAATTCCGTTGTCAATCATGGTATCAATAACAGAATGCTTGACTTTGCTGAATGGAATCTTTTCTCCATTCTGCATTGCAATAAGTTTTTCCGCTATTGAGATTGATAATTTCATTCTACTGAATACTGTGTCATGATTCGTTTAACTCTTGTTATACTTTTCTCATCTTTGTTCAACTTATAAATGTGGTCAAAAGCAAGTGCATCGTTTTCTATCGGTGAACCGCTTATCAGATGAATGTTTCTGTCTTTGGCAAACTGCAAAATACCTCTCACATTGTTTGGATGTAGTTTACCGATTTCATCCATCATACAATGCAATTCAAAATCTTTAAACTTTTTTGATGCTCCTTCTTTGAAAACATTCAACAACATGATATTCAACATTGCCTTTACCAAAACATCTGTTCCGTCTGACCCAACATTTGCAAGTTTTTCAACCCAACCTGAATCATTGTCGTTTTCAATAATTCGGAACTTCAATTCAAACGAATCAGAAAGAGAAATGAAGTCTCGTTTCAACTCACCGATTTTCTTAGCAAACTGTTTCAATAAGTCAACTGCATCTTTATTTTTCTTGGCCTGATTTTCCCCTGAAAATAAATTTGCCTGTCCTAATTCCAAATAATTTTCATCATTGTAATTTTTAATCATAATAAGCAACTGCACAATTTCATTTTTGCTGTCATCAATTTTCAATTCAATTTTTTTGATAACACCTGCGAAATTCTTTTCTTCAAAATCATTATTGATTTTCCCGATTACTTTTTGAATTTCGCCTGAATTAGAAACCAAACTGTTTGTCTGCATTGCAATGGTTGAAACAATCAAAGCAAACCTTTCATTAACCTCTTTCTCTATCCTGTCAATTTTCTTTTCCTCGACAAAATCAGAAAGCATAAAAGCAAAATCAAGAAATGATTTATCGTCTGTTAGTTGCTTTTTGAATTTGAAAATATTATTATCACTGAATTTGCCTAAGAAATCTGTTGTGGTTTTTCGCAACTCGTCAATTCTCCCATGAAGTTTTTCGTAGTGTATTTCTTTTATTTCATCAACCAAAACTTTCACCCTCTTATCGGTTTCATCTTCATTTGTGGGATTAGTAAAATACTCCTGAATTGTTTTAAATAATTCAAGTTCTTTAAAGTTGCTGAATGCCGCATTATCTTCTGCAATTGCATGCAGTTCTTTCTTCACACCTTCGATTATGGTTTGAACAACTCCAAGGTCTTTTGTAATTGTTTCCTTTTGCTGATTGAATTTCTTTTCCTCAAGTTCTAATTGCTTCTCCTGCTTTTGCTTTTCATGTTTAAATGAATCGACTTTATCCAGATATTGTTGTTTGTCGTAAAAAAACCGTTCAACCAATCCTCTGTTGGTTTCAATAAATTCAAGTTCAATTTTTATTTCGCTTAACCGGGAATCAATTTTATTCAGCCGGCTTGTATCAGCTCCCTTTTTTGAAAGCTCTTGTTCCTTTTGTAAATTAAGTTCATCTTTTCTTTTAGCATTGGCATCTTTCTCAATTTTTATTTCTGCTTCAACATTTATCAATAATTGAGTTACCCTTTCTCCTTCTGCTTTAATTTTCTTTTCTCTTTCGCTTTCTTTTCCCTTAATCAATTTCGCCAATTCATCTTCGTTTCTTAAGACTTCATCTCTTACTTTCAATTCTGTTGTTGTTGCTTCAGCAATAGACAACTCAATTTTTTCAAGCTGAAGTTCTTTTTCGGATTTTGCTTTTGCAATAAGTTCATTTCGATTTACAGTTGACTCATCTTTCTTAGTTTGATTTTGTCCTATGGAGTATTCATTTTCTTTTATTGAATCTTTCTTCTCTCTGATTTTTGGCTGATACTTTCTCTTGAGGTTGTCTTTATCTTTCTCTAATTTTCCCATTGCTGCAGAAAAATATTTTCTGATGCCTTCAATCTTTTCTTGGAGTTCCGCTTTTTCATCCTCATAATCAGCAACGGTTTTTACCGTTTTGCTAATTTCATTCAGGTCAATTTCAACTCCGTAAAAATTGTCTGTCTTGCCTGAAAGTTTTGGAGAAAGGGAAGTGTTGAACAAAACATTTTTCTCGTCAATCACTTTACCGATTGTTTTTTCCCAACCAGGATATTGTTCACTAAGCCAACCATACAAGGAGCTGTTGCCATTATTTATGTACGATTCAATTTCAGAAATTTTCTTGTTAGTTTCTTCAATTTGTCCGTCTAACTTTTCTTTCTCTCTCTCAAAAGTTTCCTGCAATTCCTTCTCGTCAAGTTCCCAATGCTTTTGAAATGTTTCAATTTGTCTTGCAGCGTTTTCGTTATCTAAATTTAGTCTTTGAATTGCATCGGTAAAAAATTTTATATCTGTTTCAAGTTTTTTTATTTCTTCCTCAAAAAATCTTTTGTGTTTAATTTCTGCTTTTTCTATCTCTAATTTTTTAGTGGCTAATTTTTTCTGCTCCCAAACTTCTCTTGCATTATCAATTTCTTTTTTATGTTCTGCCCTTAAATCAGCGATTTGTCTTTCAAAACTCCTTCTCGTTTCGGTTTGGAATGTAAGAAAGGCTGCATTGATTTTATTCTTCTCCGCATCTTTAGTATTAAGAAAATCATTTAGCTGAATTTCCACTTGTTCAAGCAATGCATGAAACTTTTGTGCTAACTCTGTGAATTGTGTTGAAAGCAATTCCTTTTCATTAAGCAAATTTTTTTGTTCTTTTTCAACCGTCGCTTTCTTTTCTACTTTTGCAATTATTTCCTGAATATTTTTCTGCTGATATTCTTCTGCGAGCCGCTTTACTGTTTTCAAATTTTCTTCCTGAATTCTAATGGCGCCTTTGATTTTATCCTCTTTTGTTTTGAAAGCATCTGCCAACTTTTTCAGCTTGCCAAGCAGAACACCTTCGCCATCTTTTTGCTTCTCTAATCTTTTAGCAAGTTCAGGTTCTTCCTGCTCATTCTTGTTTACAGCCCAAGCCAACTGTTTTGCAACTTGAATTTTTTCTCTTTCCAAATTCTTGATGGCAATGTGCAATTTGGAAACGGTTTCTGCCTGTGCAGTTGCGCTCGGTGTCTTGAATTTCCTGATGTCAGAAAGTTGAGTTTCAAAATCATTCAAGTGATGTGCATACTGGTTCAAGTCAATCCGAATATCATTCTCCAAGGACATGATAATGGTTTGCTTAATAAACTCAGCTTCCATTTTTGAATTGAGAAATACATTCTGAATTGTTTTTGGTATGTATTGGTAATCCTTGCTTTCAAGTATGGAGTAGCGTTTCAACTCATTCTTTTTACCATCATGATTCCCGTAAACTATATCACGGTATTCTTTGTGTTCCTCAATCTTTCTCTTGGTATAGAAAACTTTGTTGTGGTCAAGCCGTTCCGCAATGCCTTCCCAACTTTCAGGAACATTACCGTTTTCACTAACAAAAAATTTACTGTTGTATCCTCCGTCAAAAAATCTGAAACAAACTTTGTGCTGTGACTTGTAAGAAACCACGCAAAACTTTCCATCATCACGAACTACTTCATAAACGATATAAGCATTTGAATCTTTAAAATAGTAATCGGTATAGGTTGTTTTCTGCCTTGGAATTCCCAAACCAAAAGTGTCTGCATTGTAGAAGAATAAAATTGCTCTCAGCAATGTGCTTTTACCTACGCCTTGTGTGCCTATGAAATGAACATTGCCGTCAAGACTTATTTCGGCATAGCGTATTCGTGCACTGTTTATGAATATGATTTTATTCAGGTATCTCATGCTGAACTTCCTCGGGAATATTGATATTGTTTATAAGTTCTTCGAGATACTTGAATGATGAAAGCACTTTGTATGATTTCAAAATTTCATTTTCAATTTCTGCGAAGCCGTCTTTGCAAAGCGATTCAACTATTTTGTTCACTACTTCATGGTAAGGGGTTTTCTCGTCCATTTTGATGATGCCTTTCAATCCATCGGCCTTATATTTCAATACTGCCTGAACGCTTATTTCAACAGCAATCTTTGCAGGCGAAAAAGAATAGCCTGATGCAAAAGCATTGTCAAAGGTTTTGAAGAAGTCAACAATGTCAATCCATTTACAAGAGGCTTCCAACTTTCTTTCCATGTCGGCTTTTGATTCCTCTTTTCGTGAGAAGTAATAATACTCATCTCCCTTTTCAAGAATGAAATTGATTGAATAGAAATATTCGTAAAGGGCTTCAAAGTTCTCGGGATCATCAAGAATTTCACAGAGTTTTGAAATGCGTATGTCCGAACTGTTTGAGCAAACGAATTGCCCCTTACTTAGTAGTTCAAATATTTCTCCGGTTTGTCTTAGAACATTCATATTAGTTTCTATTTCGGATAAACTAATGCATATTCAATCTTGTCTTGCCGTTCAAAGTTTTCTGATACCTCAAACTCATCTTCAAATATTGAAATCATCTGGCAATAAATTGTAACCCTTTCGGCAAATAAAACTTCTCTTGGAAACTCGTATTCATAAATGTAGTCAAACAGATGTTTCCCTGACACTGCAAAATTCTTTTTCACCTCATGCAAGTTGATGTGAATTTCGTTTTCGGTTTCAATTTTCAAATCATCTGCTGAAAAAGTCTCGGCAATATATTTTTTTGGATTAATTCCCGACTTGTATTTATTGCTGACTTTCTTGATTAACTGGTAAACATCATCTTCCTGCAAATTCTCCAATGAAAGTTTCAAGGAATAAAATGGCTTCGCTTCAAAAGAAAGCGAATGAGTGTTTGATAAAACTTCATTGATATTTGTCTTGTGTTTGATTTCAAACTGGTCTCTCAAATACTTCAACTGTTTTAACTTCTCAATGAACTTGCTTTGATATTTTATCTGATTGATGTATTCAATGATTTGCTTTCGGGTTTCAATCAAGTTCTGTCTTGATTCTGTGAGGTCCAAAATCAATTCTGTCTTGATGTATTTCAGTTCTTCATCAGTGGCACTTTTGAAAAAGGTAATTGCATCTTCATTCAGTAACATTTCTGTCTGAACAATCATTTGCTGAATGGATTCCAGCTTCAACTTATGATTTTCAAGTTTAGAAAGTTTGATTTTATAATTCGGTTCGGTCTTAAAAGCATTTTCAATGTTGCGGTTCAAGTCAACAATGTTTCTCATTGCGGTTCTCCCGATTTTCCGCAAAGCGGATTTAACTGCCTTCAAATACTTGAACCTTTCACTGTCAGTTGTGGCTTGTAAAAAGTAAAGCATGTATTCATCCTTTACTTGCCGAATGCTTTCATTAATGTATGAAGTATTTATCTCCTCATTAACTTCTAAAATTTCCTCAAAGAATTTTAGGAACTGTTCATCAAGTTCAAGAAGATTTCCGTTTTGTCGGATAATTTTTTTACTCAACATGAGTTTTACGACATCCTCGTTTCCATCCATCAACTCAAGAGCAAGTTCATACCTATAATGAAGCGACTTTCGCTGTTCAAACATTTCAGCTAAGAGTTTATGTCCTCGGCTAAGAGTATTGAGTAGGTCTCGTATGGAGTTGAAGTGATTCATTCTTTTATTACTTTCAAATATCACTAAAAGATTTTTAGTCATTGAAAGCATTATTTGTATCGTAAGCTAAAAGAGGATCTATTCGATGGCCTCGGTCTAAGTCCATGACACCTCTCACCTCCCCACCACCTCCACCCATTTCCCATTCACTCCTGCATTAATCGTATTATCATACATCGCACTACAAAAGGTTCCCGGTAAAAAATAACTGCCCAGGTATGTCGCATTCAATTGCACATAATAAGTAACCGTTTCATTTTCGCGAAGGTTGAAGTAAGTGTAAACACGGTCGTCGCGTATATCCTGGTAATCGTAGTGCGATGATTTAAATGCGCCTTCACCATCCTGCAAGCGGGTATTTAAAATTTCCCAGCCGCTGGGGAAAATTTCACTAAGCGCCATTCGTTCATAATAGCCACGCCTGCCGGGATTTTTTATGGTAACCTTTGCAATAAAATCAGTGCCTTGTATGAGCCTGCTTACATCAACAGGTTTTAAATCGCGGGAGAGATAACTTACATTCAATGATAATATGGATGGATTATTATTTACTTTTAAGTCTTCCCCTGTTAGTGGCTGGCCTTCGGAAATAATTCTTGCATACAATACATTATTGCCTTTATTATTTACGGTAACATTTGCCGGCCCTTTACTAATATCAATTGGCAACTGGCTTACATAAGAAGATGAATTAATATTCACGGGCTTACCATTTATAGTACCTGTTGCTATAATTTTTTGTCCTGAAGGGTTTTTACCGCAATACTTTGCAATGGCAATTAAGGTATAAGCGGTTGTTTGTGTGCTGTACCAGTAATCTTCCGAAAGTTTTGCAGCCAAAGTATTTACCAGGTCTGATGCCAAAGTGCGTCTGCCCAGAAGCGTTAGTGTCTCTAAAACCATTGCTTCATCCCGTGTATCAGAACCATAAGTATAGCCCGGAGAATGATTTGTATTAAAAGTTGTTGGCAGGCCGCTGATGAGTTGTAGTGCTGTATTATCCTGGCCTGCGAGTTTATATGCCGCGGCTAATCTCCACTTTGCTTCGGGAGAAATATACTTGAATTCCCGCAGGCGGTTCATGGCGCCCAGCTCCGCAGTCTTTGCCAGGGCCAATAAATACAACCTGTAAGCCTGTGTAAGATCACCGCCATAAAAATTGGTAGTAGTTGGTACCCATACATTCGCTTTACTTCGTTCAAATAATTTCCATTGTTGCAGCATTTGCTCACTCACCGTATAACCATAATTCTGTGCTTCCAATAAAAAATGACCTGCATAATTAGTTCCCCATTCATCACTTTCAACACCACCCGGCCAGTAACTAAAGCCCCCGTCATTGCGCTGGAAATTTTGCAAAGCAACTATTCCCGCTCTTATATTTTTACCAATTTGCGCTTTTCTATAATCAGAAAGATCCGTGAGCTGGTTCAAAACCAATTGAGGAAAAACGGAGGAAGTTGTTTGCTCAATACATCCGTGTGGATAATTGATTAAATAATCCAGCCTCTTTTCAAGATTCATTGACGGGATACTGGAAAGCTCCAATACCGCCTTACTTGTGGACACAGCGCCGATAGCAGTCGCTGTGGTTGTCCATTGCTGGCCGCCGGCAAGGTTTTGCGAGCTGACATTGGTTACCTGAGGATTTGGATTTCTTATATCAAGCTCCACATCATAATCTGCCTTTTCATTTCCGCTTGTTGCCGTTAATCTTACTTTACCGATACCAACATTGGATTTTACTTTTGCATCAAAATAAATTATTTGTTCTCCCTGTTGCATAAAATTAACTGCCTGTGTAGAAGGGCCGGCGATTTCCAAAAAGGGATTTGTTTGTAACGTAACATTTACATTTTTCACACTATTCTCCATTGCAAAAACTGTTACGGGTATCTTTATGGTTTCTGTTGGACCCAAAACTCTTGGCATGGTCGCCAGCAACATCAGAGGTTTTTTTACTGATACGGCTTTTTCAGCGTTTCCATAACTATCACGGCTAGCTGCAACTACCATTACCCTGACGGAACCAATATATTGCGGCAGTGTAAAATGGTGGGTTGCTTTATCTCCTTTACCAAGATGAAATGGGCCCAAATATTTTACAACCGGCTTAAAACGGTTTGCCTGTTTCGGCTGAACAGGGCCTCCTGCTTCCTGGTCACCGCCAATAGTAAGTATCCGTTCAAGATTACTTCCCCATGCGCCTATAACGTAATCATACAAATCCCAGCTCTTTACACCTAACGCTTCTTTTGCGTAAAAATAATCATGCGGATCAGGGGTTTTAAACCTCGTAAGATCAAGTAAGCCTTCATCAACTATTGCAATACAATAAGTCATTTCCTTTCCACTTTGCTCACTAACGGTTACGGATGACTCCTTTTCGGGGCGAATTGTATTTGGCATCATAATCACCGGCTTCAATACAGTATTTTTGTCCTCAATATAAACCGGCAAAACTCCGTACATTCTTATAGGCAAATCATTGACTGTTTGGGCATGTGGTTGCAAGAGGCTTACATTCACATACACATTGGGAGCCATTTCTTTTTCAGCCTGAAACTTAACAACAGTCTGGCCTTTTTCAGTTTTTATCCAGAACGTACGCAGCACCTTGCTTCCGGACTCAATACTTACGAGGCCACGTCCACCTTCACTGCTGGGTATTGTAAGTGTTACATTATCGCCTGTATTATATTTGTCTTTGTCAGAAGTAAAGGAAAGCATTGATGCCGCTGTGGGATCATCTGTATTATTACGGCTTTGCCAGCCGGGTTCATCTATATAAACTACATCCCCTGTTGTATGGCCGCTTTTAATATCTTTAGCCAACACAAGGTACCTGCCCCATTCGTGTGCGCCTACACTGAAATTCCATTTTCCAATACCGTTATTCAAATGAACAGTTTCGGTTTTTATTAGTTTATTATATTTATCCTGTGTAAAATTGCTGAGGTTGTCCCCACTTTCATCCCACCACCAACGCCATTGAATTTTATAAAATTGAACTTCAATATCCTTACTTCCGGGTAGCAGCCTTCCCTGGTTATCTACATCAACGATTTGAGCAGTATGTATTTTTCCCGTTAGCAAAAATCCCCATGGCTTTTCGCCTTCAGGCATTTTAATACCAACATAACTGGTGTAAGGGCTGTAAGGAACAGTTACATTATCTATACTAAAACTGCCGCCGGGCTCAAATACTTTTACAAACAAATTGGCACTCAACATTCCAGGTGCATTGCCACCTGTTTCAAAATCGGTCCCGATAGCTATCGGGATATTTGCATTGCCCTCCGCATCAGTTTGTCCGTCAAATACAGTTTTCGTTTGAGTAGTGTACGGGGACGTCGGATCATCAAAGCTGTACCCTTCAAATTTTGGGAAAGCAGTTTTTTTAGTATACAACGATGCATCAATTTTTGCTTTTAAATTTTTAGCCGTGGCTCCGAAAAGCCAGCGTGCAGATAGCTGGCCGGTGTTTGATTCGCCTTTACCTAACATCGCGTTGGCTCCGAAATCAAGATCCACTTTTAACCTGTTAGGCATTACCGTTTCAATCTTAATTCTTTTTTCGAAAGTGGCACCACCTACTTTCACCTTAGCAAGCCAGTTACCTGTTGGCGAATTAGGCTCTGTGGCAGTTTTGAAAACATTAAAACCTTCATTGGCATTTGTTTGAACTATTTGCTTGTATAACTGTCCCTGCGGGGTATACAATTCAAACTGAACGGGATGGTCAGAAGGAAGTTTATCATCTTTATCTTCTACAATACAATTAATGTATAAAGAATCGCCGGGACGCCATACACCTCTTTCACCAAAAATATATCCCTTAATTCCATTCTTAACTTCCTCTCCCGAAATATCGAACCGGCTGAGTGGCAGGCTGCTGCCATCATCCAGCTTTAAATAACCTTTCTCATTATTTTGTTTTGCGATAACGAGATAGGGTTTTCTTTTAAGATCAAAATTGGCAAAGCCATCATTATCACTGTTGGCCTTTGCAATTACCTGTTGCTGAAAATCGAGGACATCCAGTTCAACATTGGGCATGGATTCAGCAGTTAATATATTGGAAACCGCTATTGTAATTGAATTGTTAGTACCTCTTTTAGCGGTGAGACCGATATTAGAAGCGATTATATTTCGTGTTGCCCACCGATCTTTATTATAATAAGACTTTTTGCAAGGATTATCTCTTTGCCGCCAGTTATAACCGTAGGGATAATAATTATCATAACGACTCCAGAATTGATCATCATCATCTTCAGAAATATTTGTATTATAACTTGCATAATAATAATCTTCTTCATCATCATCTTCTGAAGAAGCTGTATCAGCATAATGACAAGTATATAAAGAATACTCAGGCCTGAAACCGATAGTAACCCTGTAAATGGCGCCAGGCTCAGTTTTTAAGAATTTATCTATATCAAGTGAGAAGCGCTCTTTCTTATGAAGGTCCAATGTTTTATCATCATCAAGACGTAATGTTTTTTGAACGACAGGTACCGCCACACGGCGCAAATCTTCTTCACCACCTAAATTGTTTCCCTGCAGGAACTGCGGAATATTATTTTCATAGATTTTAATAATGCTTATATCTACAGCGTTTAAATTAACTGCCTCAAATGGCAAAACAAGGCGGCCGGAATTTGGAAGAATATTTCCCCGGCCTTGTATTTTTACTGACGGCATCCTGTTCTCAAAAAATACATTAGCCGTATATCCTTTATTTAACGTATCGCCCCAGGTATTTTTGATTCCAGGATTAACATTTATAGTATAATCGCCGTCGAGTTTATCCCCGGCGTATAATTTTACTTCACTCCCGTTGATAGTATAGGAAATATCTGCCTGGTTGGTTATAGTGATAAGGCCGGTAAGCTCCTGCCCTACCGCCACAGGATCACTGAATTGAATTGATGCATACTGTTCAGCATCGTTCATTGCCATTACATCAATAACCTTAAAATCGCCAATGGCTGGCACTTCCAGCGATTTACTCCCGGTGATTTCTATATTCAACGGCTTCCCATTCCAGCTAATTGTAACCTTCGAAGCTTTATTCCCTCTCAGGATATCCTTCACGGTAAAATTATGCGTTTTGGCGGAACCGTTATGTTGCCATACGATTTGCAAAGCGTTATTGTTTTCTGTAGCTGTTACTAATTTTTCTACTTTTGTGGGGTCCTCAATATCTGCGGTTTCAATTTCTCCGCCCAATGTCATCCTATCTTTTTGGCTGTCGCTTCTTAGCCCGAAATCGGTTACTGTAAAAGATGGTTTTACAGTTTGAACATTAAACCTGAATTCCTCGTATTTGGGCGGAACATGGAGTACTTTCCCCAGGTTAAAATTTACTTCATATAATTTATCCGGAGTTAAATTGTCATCCGGGCGGAATTCAATCGTGCGGGCATCAATCCAAACAGACTTTCCTTTAACGGATGGAGTAAACGTGAAAAGTGAGTTATCCGTTACTTCACCGGTTGCATGAGTTGTGGAAGCGTCTGCGGCAAGCTGTATTTTTATTGATGACGTTTTTGAAATAATCCCCGAAGTATATGCGTCAATGTATTGACTGAAAGCCGGATCAACATCTATGAGTTTATTTTTTTTATTGCATGAGAAAAGGATTAATCCGGCAAATACCAGGAGAGAAAGTGCCAATTTTTCTGTCATTTTCGTACGCGAGCAGGTAAAATTCATCAAAGCAGATTTAGGATTAAAAGTCGGCAATTTTATCAACTATACCAATCGGCGACTTCTAAAAAAATCTAAAAAGGATTTATCCCCGCAGCAGTAGTATCTATCGGAAAATTAAGCTTTTAGTACACGAGAGAGCGCCTGTACCTTTATCATGAACTGGGGATTTAGTTCTTACTTAATTCAAGCTGGCGGTTTACTTTTTGAATAAGATTGCTTACGTCGAATGGTTTGGCAATAAAATCATCTGCTCCATAATCACGAATTGTAGCGGCGGCACCGGGATGTGCAGAAAACATGATTACAGGAATATGCCGGGTATCGTCGCTCGATTTCAATTTTCTACAAATGGTTCTTCCGTCATGGCCGGAAATCAGCACATCGAGGAGAATAAGATCAGGCTTAAATGTTTCAATTTTCGGAAATGTATTTTCTCCCTTTGCAGTAACTTCTACTTCAAAGCCTTTCATTTTAAGAAAGACCTCCATCACTGATAGAATATCAGTGTCGTCATCAACAACGAGAATTTTAGACATAATTGTTTGTTTCATATGCAGAATAAGATTATGAAATTCTTTTCTTGACTTTTTAAGCGACTCTGATCCATAATCAATAACGCATATTCTTATCAACTGGTATTTTCTGGCGGTAGAATATTGGTTTATTATGCCCAGGTAATTATTGTATTAAATCTTTTCCTTTTGTATCACTCATCCTTGAGTAAATTGAAAAGAAATTCTAACTGTTGGCTTATTAAAAAAATCGCAGACTTCAAAAAATGTTACATTTTCACCGGCTTTAATAATAAGCAGTTCTAAATTTTGAACTTTATATGCAGCAAAATTTGTTCCGAAAAAAAGTCTTTTGCTGCAAAACTTGTTTTCAAATTTGCGAAATTATTTCAATTTGCTTTCCAGATTTTGGTTAATTGCCTCCAGAAATTCTTCTGTATTTAAATAGTCCTTCCCATGCGAAACCCTGCTACCACTAATACATACAGCCAAATCTTTCGTCATTTTTCCACTCTCGACCGTTTCGATACAAACATTCTCAAGGATATTGCAAAATTCAATTAATTGTTCATTATTATCGAGCTTCCCGCGGAATCCAAGTCCCCTCGTCCATGCAAATATTGAAGCGATAGGATTTGTCGACGTAGGATTTCCTTTCTGATGCTCCCGGTAGTGGCGTGTTACGGTACCATGAGCCGCTTCTGCTTCCATAGTCTTTCCGTCAGGAGTAACTAGAACGGAAGTCATTAATCCCAGTGAGCCAAACCCCTGCGCAATCGTATCACTTTGTACGTCGCCATCGTAATTTTTACAGGCCCAAACAAAATTACCATTCCATTTTAAAGCGCTTGCAACCATATCATCGATAAGGCGGTGTTCATATACTATATTAGCGGCCCTGAATTTTGCCTCAAATTCCTTTTCATAAATTTCCTGGAAGATATCTTTAAACCGGCCATCATATTTTTTGAGAATAGTATTCTTTGTTGATAAATATAACGGCCATTTTTTACTAAGAGCCATATTAAAACAGCTTCGTGCAAAGCCCATTATACTTTCATCAGTATTGTACATACAAAGTGCCACGCCATCTCCTTTAAAATTATAGACTTCAAAAGTTTGAGACTCACCGCCACCTTCAGGCGTAAAGCTCATGGTAAGCTTCCCCTTCCCCTTTATAACGGTATCGGTTGCACGATACTGATCACCAAAGGCATGACGCCCTACGATTATCGGCGCAGTCCAGTTTGGGACAAGCCTGGGAATATTTTTGATTACAATTGGCTCGCGAAAAACAGTTCCGTCCAAAATATTTCTAATAGTTCCGTTAGGGCTTTTCCACATCTGCTTAAGATTAAATTCCTTAACCCTTAACTCATCAGGAGTAATAGTGGCGCATTTTATTCCAACGCCACATTTCTTAATTGCATTGGCAGCATCAACTGTTACCTGGTCATTGGTGGCATCCCGATGTTCCATGCTAAGGTCGAAATATTGAATATTTACATCGAGATAGGGCGTTATTAATTTGTCTTTTATGAATTTCCAGATAATCCTTGTCATTTCATCGCCGTCAAGTTCTACAACAGGATTGGCTACTTTAATTTTTGTCATTTTTTTCCTAAAGTTTTCTGAAGTTTTTTGAACTGTTATCGAATAGTTTTTACAAAAAAGCTCTTTATTGTCGTTATATAAAGACCAAAATCTTAAATTGCCATTTTTCTTGTCATGACTCCTCATTTTAGCAAATCGCCTATCCCTCTGGCTACATTGTCCTCATTAATTTACTAAGCGGCAAATATATTAAATTCTATATGCTGCTTTAGTTGACTATTTACTATTCATCATATATCAAACAAAAAATCAAGAAGATCTCTTAAGTTTTTCAATTAGCCATTTATTTATAATTGTGCCCAATATAAATTAATTAAAATCTCATTCTACAAATTTTGAATGATCGCATCCCCAAATTCACTTGTTTTAAGAAGCGTTGCATCTTTCATCAGGTTATAAAAATCTATGGTAACAGTTTTATTTCTTATGGTTTTACCGATCGCATTGGTAATAAGCTCTGCAGCATCACGCCAACCCATATAATCAAGCATCATTACGCCGCTCAATATTACTGATGAAGGATTCATTGTATTTGTATTTGCGAACCGCGGGGCTGTTCCATGAGTTGCTTCGAAAACAGCATGACCCGTGATAAAATTAATATTGGCGCCGGGCGCAATGCCAATACCACCAACCTGTGCAGCCAGTGCATCACTTATATAATCACCATTTAAATTCAATGTTGCAATAACTGAATAATCCTGCGGTGCAAGTAAAGCCTGTTGCAAAAAATTATCGGCAATTGCATCTTTAATAATTACTTTGCCGCCAACAGAACTAATTTTCATTTCTTCATTGGCGACCGCTTCGCCACTTTCTTTCTTTGTTTTTTCCCAGTGATTCCATGTGTATACGTATCCTGTAAATTCTCTTTCCGCTAACTCGTAGCCCCACTTTTTAAAAGCTCCTTCTGTAAACTTCATGATGTTGCCTTTGTGGACAAATGTTACAGATGGCATTTTATTTTCGATGGCATATTTTATCGCGGCTCGTATCAATCTTTCCGAGCCTTCTTTACTCACCGGCTTAATCCCAAAGGAAGATGTTTCCGGAAAACGGATTTTTTTAACATTTAATTCATTTTGCAAAAAATCAAGCAATTTTTTTGCTTCAGGTGTGCCGGTCATGTATTCAATACCTGCATAGATATCTTCGGTATTTTCTCTGAAAATAACCATATTCACTTTTTCAGGCTGCCACATGGGTGAAGGAACTCCTTCAAAATATTTTATTGGCCTGAGGTTAACGTATAAATCAAGTTCCTGCCTGAGCGCCACATTAAGGCTACGGATGCCACCGCCAACAGGTGTTGTCAGAGGACCTTTTATTGATAATAAATAATTTCTAAAAGCATCCATTGTTGCTTCAGGCATCCACTCACCACATTGGTTAAACGCTTTTTCCCCCGCCATTACTTCCATCCATTCTATTTTCTTTTTACCGTGCATAAGCCCTTTTAACTGCTGCATCAAAAACACGTACACTTGCATTCCAAATGTCACGACCAATTCCATCGCCCTCAATAAATGGTATGGTTGGGTTATCAGGCACAATTAATTTACCATCAGTGCCCATTGTTATTTTTTCTGACATATTTTTTAATTTAATTAGATCGTAACCTCATAGAAAGCTTTGCACATTCCTCTTTCAAAGAAGAGGCATTACTATTTCTCATTTCTTATCTCAATAGAACAATTCAGCCATTCATTATCAAATTTTACTTCTTTGTATTTTTTATAAAAATTAATTGCCGGTTCGTTCCAGTTTAACACCTGCCATGCGATTCCGGTAAAATTATTTTTTTTTGCTTCTTCGATTAATTTATCGAATAACAATTTCCCGATTCCGTGTCCCCGGACTTCTTCGTTAACTAAAAAATCTTCGAGATACATTCGCTGCCCCTTCCATGTGGAATAACGAATATAATACAATACAAATCCCTGCACTACATTATCAACCTCGGCAACTAAAGCCCACCATACAGGCTTTTGCCCAAAACCACTTTCCTGAAAATGCTCTAATGTTGCTGTTACTTCGTCGGGAGCTCTTTCATAGACAGCCAATTGATGAATCAATTCCATCAATCTTTTACAATCATCTTTTACAGCTTTTCTAATAATTATTTCCATTACAAAAGAAGATTTAATATATCGCTCCTATAGAGCCAACGCCTAAATTTCGAATTCTACCGTATGTCTCTATAAGGTTTAAAAAAACAATTCGTCATCAGGTTAATTTTTGCCTTTCCATCCCGGCCCTTTTACAAATCTTCCAGGTGTTTCGCCGGTAGGCTCGCCGTTTTTTAAAACTTCCACACCGTTGACTAAAACATCCGATACACCTGTTGAATATTGATGAGGATTTTCATAGGTTGCATGATCCTGAACCTTTGACGGATCAAAAATTACTATATCTGCATAATAGCCCGCTTTTAATTCACCACGTTTTGTTACATGCAATTTTTCAGCCGACAACTTTGTAAGTTTTCTTATTGCATCCGTTAATGTAATTATCTTTTCATCTCTTGTATAGTGCCCGATAACTCTTGCAAAATTTCCATATGCACGGGGATGTGTACTTGATTTAAGAAAATCCCCTTCATTTGTATAAGAGCCTGCGTCCGAACCAAAACTTACCCAGGGAAGAGCGATCTCCTTCTTTACATTGTCTTCGCTCATCAAAAAAAACGCAGTGCCTACTCTTGAACTATCCTGCATTATTAAATTAATTGCAGTTGATTCAGGTGAAGTGCCCCGAATTTTAGAAACCTCGGATAAAGTTTTACCGCTATATTTTTTTAATGAGTCCTGCCTGAAACCTAATAGCAAAACCTTATCTGCGGAGCCTGCGGCATAATATAAATTTTCCCAGTCTGTTGGATTGGATTTCATTGCTTTTACCATTTGCTCTTTTATAACCGGATCGTGTAAACGCTGCCATAATTTCCCGAAACCTCCATCCTGCAGGGAAGGTGGTAAAGATGCTGTAAGCCCTGTTGCACCTGCAAGATACGTGTACATATTGGCAGCGACATCTATGCCGTTATTCCTTGCTTTTTCAATTCGTTTTATCACGCTATCCATCTTATTCCAGTTATCTTTCCCAGCTGCTTTTAAATGATATATTTCTCCGTGAACTTTTGCTTTTTGTGCAATACTAATCAACTCTTCCACGGCTTCATATAAATTGTTCCCTTCACTGCGAATATGTGAGATATAACCACCACCGTATCTTCCGGCTACTTCAGCCAATGCAATTAATTCATCAGTTTTTGCAAAAAAAGCCGGGGGATATATCAAAGAAGACCCGACACCGAGTGCACCTTCTTCCATTGCCTGTTGCACCAGGAAACGCATGCTATCAAGTTCTGCTGGTGTTGGCGCCCGGTCATCTTCTCCTATTACATATTCTCTAATAGTAGTTGCACCTACATATGAAGCAACGTTGCAGGCAATTCCTTTTCTTTCCAGGAAATTCAAATATTCGCCAAGTGTATTCCATTCAACTTTATATTTTATGTCTCCCTGCCCGTTTTGCCTTTGAATCTTCATTTTAGTATTTAACGGACCCATGCTCGAACCCTCACCCATTACTTCCAGGGTAACTCCCTGCCGGATATCACTTTGAGAACGACCGTCTTTTATAAGATCAGCATTTGCCCAGCTTAACATATTTATGAAGCCCGGGGCTACCGCATTGCCGTGAGCATCTATCTCATTTTCTGAAGAGGCTTTCGAGAGATCACCGATAAAAGCAATTGTGTCTTTTGAAATGGCTATATCACCTTTATAAGGGCTGCCGCCACTGCCATCATAAATAACAGCATTGCGAATGATGGTATCATATCGAACAGCGGGCTTGCACGAAAAAATAAAAATCATCAAACAGAACGAAGCGAATGTTATGCAGATTCTTGTCATTGATTTCTCAGGTAATTGCTGATAATGTATGAAATGATTTTATGATAAAGCCTGTTCCAGGTCTTCCAAAATATCTTCAATATTTTCTATTCCCACGCTCATGCGTACAAGGCCATCACTAATTCCATATTGCTCTCTCTTTTCTTTTGGTACTCCGAAATGGGTCATGGATGCCGGATGAGATAAAAGCGTATCGCATGTTCCAAGAGAAACAGCCCGTACACACATCTGCAGTTTATTTATAAAATTTTTACCGGCTTCTAAACCATTTTTTAATTCAAAACTCAGCATGGCCCCGGGATGTTTCATTTGCTTATTAGCTGTAGAATAATCAGGATGCGAAGTAAGGCCGAGATAATTCACTTTAGCAACTGATTTATTTTGTTCAAGGTATTTGGCTACTGCCATAGCGTTGTTGCAATGCCGTTCCATCCTTACCTCCAGGGTCTTCATTCCCTGTGTAAGTAAAAATGCATCAAAAGGATTGCTGTTGCCTCCCAATAAACGATGAACTTTTTCCATGCGGCCATGCATAAATTCAAGGTCTTTGCCTACGATTACTCCTCCAATAGCTGTACCATGACCATTCAAAAATTTTGTGGTGGAATGGAAAACAAAATCAATATTATATTTAAATGGCTGCTGCAGGTAAGGAGTTGCAAAAGTATTATCTACCGCAATAGTTAAATCATATTGCCTGCCAAGTTTAGCTAATTCTTCAATATCTATGCATTGAATGGTTGGGTTAGCAGGAGTTTCCAGGTAAAGAAATTTTATTGAACTATTTCTTTTTAAAACTTCTTCGGCTTTGTTTAAATCCCTGAGATCAACTATGATCGTTTCTATTCCCAATTCTGGCAATACCTTATCCATTAGTTCCTGGGTGCCGCCATATAAAGAAAAATGAGATAAGATTTTATCGCCGGTTTTTAAAATTCCAAGTAATAAAGCGCTTATAGCAGCCATTCCACTTGAATGCAGGATTGATTTTAACTGAAGCGGCTTATCGTTTTTTAAAATGCCAAAACTTTCCAAAGCTGCAATTTTTTCTTCTGCCTCGGTCATTGTAGGATTGCCCCACCTGCTGTATATGTATCCTTTTTCTTCACCATTAAAACGCCGCATGCCTTGTTCTGCGCTGTCAAAAACATACGTACTACTTGCATAAATTGGTGTAAGGTGTGAATTATAGCCATCTTCTTTATGACCACTGTGAATCGCTACTGAACCAAAACCTGAAAGAGAATTTTTTTCGGATGGCATGTGAATAATTAATAAACAGAAATGAGGAATGAATATTTAAGTTTGGCAAAAGTAGTAAAAACATGAAGCAACTTTTGCAACAATATGCCAGCTATAATCTTTGGGCAAACAAAATAATTACTGACAGATTATCTCAACTTTCAACGGACATACTTAATAGAGAAATGAATGATAGTTTCGGAAGTATTTATAAAACTGTTGTACATCTTATGGATGTGGAAAGCATATGGTGGCAAAGGCTAAAGTTGCAGGAACATGTGGAATGGCCCGGCAGAACCTTCGATGGAAACTTTGAAGAATTGTCTCAGCAACTGTTATCGCTTTCAAGGCAATGGAGTGAGTGGGTTCAAAATGCCAATGATGTAAATCTTGATCACGTGTTTGGATATCAAAATTCAAAAAAAGAATTTTTCAAACAACCGGTTTATGAAATGCTGTTGCACTTATTTAATCACCAGAGCTTTCACCGCGGACAATTGGTCACAATGATGCGGCAAAATGGAATTGAAAAAATACCGAGAACAGATTTTATTGTATTTAGCAGAAATAAAACCAGTAGCCCGAAGATGAAATAGAAATCGACGAGTATTAAGAAGGAGACAGTACTTCATCCAGCTTATTGTCTCTTATAAATTTGTCTTTTACATCGGTAAATTCAGTTTGCAAATTTTTCGCTGCATTAAGTACATCATCCGTTTTTGAATGAATGTCCGGGAGTTGCCTATCCAATAGGGAATTGCCAAGATTAATATTTTCTGCCTCAAGCTGGGCCACTTTTTTTAAAAGCGATGTCTGGCTGTTAACCACATCGTCCAGCTCACGAAGTATTTTTTCCATGAGATGCAATTTTTCCGTCTTATCCATAACTTAGGAATTTGATCTATCCGTACGAATTCAAAAACTGTTCCTTAAATCCCAATCTATTTTAAAACAAATGTTATTATTGCCGGAGTACAAAAGGACATCAAAATACCTATCAAAATTATTAGGTGAATTATATTGTAGTATCATAAGCCCACTTCACCAAAGTAGCACCCCATGTAAATCCTCCGCCAAAAGCAGAAAGTACGATAAGATCATCTTTCTTCAATTGTTTTTCCCATTCCCACAAACACAAAGGAATAGTAGCAGAAGTTGTATTTCCGTACCTCTGAATATTAATCATAACCTTATCCATGCTTAATCCCATGCGGCTGGCAGTGGCATCGATAATTCTTTTGTTTGCCTGGTGCGGAACAAGCCATGCAATATCATCGCCGGTTAAATGATTTCTTTGCAGCAATTCATAAGAAATGTCAGCCATACCTTTCACAGCAAATTTAAAAACAGCCGGACCTTCCTGGTATATGTAATGTTCTTTTGCCATAACGGTCTCTATTGATGCCGGCTTTGCTGAACCACCAGCAACCATTTTGAGATATTCTGCACCACTTCCATCGGTCTTCAGTAAACTATCCAAGACTCCATATCCCTCTTCATTTGGTTCCAATAAAATTGCTCCTGCCGCGTCACCAAATAAAACACAGGTTGTTCGATCGCTGTAATCAACAATACCGCTCATTTTATCGGCACCTACTATTACTACTTTTTTATAACGTCCGCTTTCAATAAATGATGCCCCGGTAGTAACGCCAAATAAAAAACCCGAACATGCCGCAGATAAATCGAACCCAAACGCATTCAGTGCGCCTGCTTTGTAAGTAATAATATTTGCCGTAGCAGGAAAAGTCATATCAGGGGTGACGGTGCAGCAAATAAGGCAATCAATTTCAATAGGATCAATTCCTCTTTTTTCACAAAGTTCCAGTACAGCAGGAATTGCCATTTCCGAAATACCTTTATTCTCCCCTTTTAAGATTCTTCTTTCTTCAACACCGGTCCGGGTCTTTATCCATTCGTCACTTGTATCTACCATTGTTTCAAGCTCAGCGTTCGTAAGTTTATATTCGGGAACATAACCGCCAACGGCTGTAATAGCGGCTGAAATTTTTTTATCCATGTATATTTTCAGGATTTAATTAAGTTAAAAGTACAACATCCTTATTATTCGTTTAGGGCGGATTATAATAATATTTAATTGTCGCTTTCATTAATATGAATTACTTATTTTTGGCGCTCTTAAAAAGAGCATGATAGCATATTTATCTGGAAAATTTTCGTATAAGAATCCGGCCGTTGTTTATGTAGATGTACAGGGCGTTGGCTATGAAGTAAACATCAGTCTCAACACCTACTCACATATTCAAAAGTTAACTGAAGGAAAATTGTACACTTATTTACAGGTAAAAGAAGACGCACATACTTTGTTTGGTTTTTTTGATACCATGGAAAAAGAAATGTTTGTTATGCTGATAAGTGTTTCAGGCGTGGGTGCAGCAACCGCAAGGATGATGCTGTCTAATATGAAGCCCGCTGAAATAAGTAAGGCCATCATGCAAAACAATGCTTCCTTACTTGAAAGCGTGAAAGGAATTGGCAGAAAAACTGCTGAGCGATTAGTGCTTGAGCTTAAAGATAAAATGTCAAAATTAACATCAACCGTGCCTGGAGAAATACCTGGTGGCAATACTTTGGAGCAGGATGCGTTAAATGCATTGGTAGCTCTCGGTATTGCAAGACCTTCGGCAGAGCAGGCAATTAAAAAAATTGTAATTTCCGAGCCAGCTATACATACACTTGAAGAACTCATTAAAAAAGCCCTAAAAGTCATTTGAAAGGAATTCTACCTTAATTAATTGCCGGGATGTTGTTTAATAGAAGATTATTTCCAAAATTCTTCGGGGTTTTACTGGTATGGCTTGTGCCAATAGTGATAGCGTTGCTTGCCATTAACGATGCATCAGCACAGGATTCTGCCACCTTACATACAAATGATACATTACCTTTCCCAATCCACGACTACAGGGGAGATTTTTTTTCAAATCAAAGAAGCACTTTTGATTTTGCACCTCCGTCTAACATTAGCGATTCCATTGCATATGACCCGGAAACTAAAAGATATATCGTTTATGAAAAAATAGGCACAAGATATTACCGCACACCCACTTCTTACTCCGCTGACGAGTTTATGCAAATACAGGCACGTAAAGCCGAAACAGAATATTTTCAAAAAAGAGCCAATACACTAAACATCTTAAACCGCGGACGGGTAAAGCCAAAACTGAGTATCTATGACAATTTATTTAATCGCCTGTTTGGGAACGGCAAAATAGATATTCAACCGCAGGGAAATGTTGACATTACTGCGGGATACCAGGGGCAAAATATTAAAAATCCCACCTTGCCGGAAAGAGCCAGGAAGAATGGTGGATTTGATTTTAATATGAATGCCCAGTTGAATGTAAATGCAAATATCGGCGACAAACTAAAATTTCCAATCAGTTATAACACCCTTGCTAATTTTGATTTTACGAATCAACTTAAGCTTGATTATTCCGGCACCGATGATGAGATATTAAAACGTTTTGAAGCAGGCAATATCTCTTTCCCCTCAAGAAGTACATTAATTCCCGGCGCACAATCTTTATTCGGCGTAAAGACACAACTACAATTTGGGAAACTGTATGTGACGGCACTTTTAGCCAGTCAAAAGTCCCAAAGGCAATCAGTAAACCTTCAGGGAGGAAGCGCAGCGCAACAATTTGAATTTAAAGCGGATGATTATGAAGAAAACAGGCACTTCCTGTTAGCCCAGTATTTCAAAAATAATTATAACAAGGTAATGAGCAATTTGCCGGCTGTTACAACGCCTGTGCAAATACTAAGAATGGAAGTTTGGGTTACCAATAAAAACGGATCTACTACTGATGCAAGAGAAATTGTCGGCCTGATGGACCTTGGAGAGTCCAATCCATTTCATCCTTTTACAGTAACGGGTACGGTACCCGACAATAACACCAATTCGGAATTCCGGGACATAACCAGCAATCCTAATAGCCGTAATCCGGCACTTGTTACTAATCAATTGCAGACCATGCTGGGGCTGAGCCCGGTGCAGGATTTTGAAAAAACTTTTGCAAGAAAGCTCGATTCAAGCCAATACATCTACAATTCAAGAGTAGGATTTTTATCTCTCAGCCAGCCACTGCAACCTGATGAGGTGCTTGCAGTCGCTTTTCAATATTCTTACAATGGGAAAATTTACCAGGTGGGCGAATTTTCTCAAGGCCTGTCACCTGATTCTACATCCGGGAACCAACGTGTACTTTTTCTTAAACTATTGAAGGCAACTTCCCAGCGGCCCAACCTGCCGATATGGCAATTAATGATGAAGAATGTGTACAGTGTAGGATTTGGATCCCTGGACCGGCAGGATTTTAATTTGAATGTATTATATGAGCAACCTGGCCTCGGGGCAAAGAGGTATTTACCATTTGGTGATCTTAACCAGGGCACTCCAATAATAACGCTGGTAAATCTTGACCGGCTGAATAACCAAAATGATCCTCAGCCCGATGGTGTATATGATTTTGTTGAAGGTTATACCGTCTTACCTCAATATAGCAGGGTTATTTTTCCATTGTTACAACCGTTCGGGCGTGACCTTGCACCAAAAGTTTTTAGTGATACAACCATTGCGGCTGACAGCCTGTATTATCCCCTGTACGATTCGATAAAAGTTACCGCCCAGCAGCAATTTCCTAACCTCGACAGGTTTGTTTTAAAAGGTTCTGCAAAGACATCTGCAACCTCCGATATAAGCATCGGCTATAATATTCCACCCGGCTCAGTAACTGTGAGCGCAGGAGGCCAACGACTTAGCGAGAATATTGATTACACGATTAACTATGATCTCGGCACCATAAAAGTAATTAACCAGGCAATAATAAATGCCGGTATACCCGTACAGGTAAATTTTGAAAACAACGCAACTTTCGGGTTGCAGCAAAAAAGCTATCTGGGTTTAAGACTTGATTATTTGGCAAAAAACACGGCAAAAGAACAATTATCTATTGGCGGAACGATGGTGAGATTAAGCGAACGACCGTATTTCACGAAAGTGGATTATGGTGAAGACCCGATAAGAAACACAATGTATGGTGCAGATGTAAATTACCGCAGAGATCTTCCACGGCTAACCAAGCTTTTAAATAAACTTCCTTTTTATAGCACAACAGCCCCGTCTGCAATTAATACCTATGCAGAAGTGGCTTTTTTAAAGCCCGGCCATGCGCCACAAATAGGGCGTGGAAGCAATGGAGTAATTTATATAGACGATTTTGAAGGAAGTAAAAGTGATATTGATTTACGCTTTCCACCAATAAGCTGGGCGCTGGCTTCAACACCGTTTGGGGCTACCGACCAAACTGGTAATGTATTATTATTTCCTGAAGCTGGGCAAAATGATAATCTTGATTATGGTAAAAAAAGAGCAAGAATTGCATGGTATCAAATTGAGCCCACACTCCAGGATCCGAGAAACCTGAACAATCCTTTAAAAGGTAATAAAACAGCTTTATCTGATCCGAGAGTAAGAGCAATTTCTCAAACAGAAATATTCCCACAAAGAACAACCGATTTTGGACAGAACCAGTTAATAACTTTTGACCTTGCCTATTATCCTACTGACCGCGGACCTTATAACTTCGATGCGGCAGCTACAGACGTAAACCCTAATGGCAAATTATCGAACCCTGCACAGAACTGGGGCGGATTAATGCGAAGTATTGACCAGACGGATTTTGAGACGGCCAATGTGGAATATATTGAATGTTGGGTACAAGACCCTTTCATAAAAAATCCGACAAGCACGGGCGGTAAATTCTACATAAATCTTGGAAACATATCTGAAGATGTACTTAAGGATTCAAGGAGGTTCTATGAAAACGGCTTACCAACTCCCAACCTCCCGGCGCAGGTTGATACTTCGATATGGGGAAATGTGCCACGCAACCCAACGCAGGTAACCAACGCATTTAGCAATGACCCCGCTGACAGGCCTTTCCAGGATGTTGGATTCGACGGTTTGAGCGATAGCGGTGAAGTAGCCAAACGAAGGATTGATTATCTAAATGTGCTTGCCGCCAATTTTGGTGTAAATTCAAAAGCATACCAGGATGCTTTGGCAGATCCATCTTCTGACAATTATCATTATTACCGGGGAGACGATCTCGATAAGCAAGGTGCAGGTATCCTTGAGCGCTATAAAAATTTCAACAGCCCGCAGGGTAATTCCCCGATAGCAGACAATAACGCACAGTTTTCTTCTGCCGCAACATTATATCCTGACCAGGAAGATGTAAATCGTGATAACACTCTTAATGAAACCGAAGAATATTTTCAATATATAGTTGATCTAAAGCCGCCAACGGCGCCGGAAATGAACATAGGCCAGAATTTCATCGTCGATAAGAAAGTAGTATCAGTAAACCTGGTGGATGGCACTTCAAGAAATGAGACCTGGTATCAACTTAGGATTCCCATAAATTCTTATAATAAAAAAATTGGAAATATTCCGGACTTCAAATCTATACGATTCATACGGATGTTTTTAACAGGTTTTGAAGATAGCGTTGTGGTTCGTTTTGGAAAGCTCGATCTTGTAAGAAATACATGGAGAAAGTTTCAATATAAAATTGATACCACCGGAAATTACAGTCCTGAAATAACGAGTGACTTTAATGTGGGCGCCGTAAATATTGAAGAGAATGATAAACGCACTCCTTTACCATACCGTACGCCCCGTGAAATTGAGCGTGTGCAAACGCTGAGTAATAACGGCGTAAACCTTCTGCAAAATGAACAGGCATTAACCCTTCAGTTTTGCAACCTTGGCAAGTATGATGGTAAAGCAGTTTTTCAAACTTTTGCCAACAGAGATTTAAGACAATTTCGCAAGCTGCAGATGTTTATTCATGCTGAAAAAAATTCATCGACTACTCTTAATGATGGTGACCTCACAGCTGTAATAAGGATAGGAAGCGATTTCGTTTCCAATTATTATGAAGTAAAAATTCCGCTACGGCTTACACCCCTCAATACAGGACTTAATCCAAACAGTGATGCTTACAACGACACCTTATGGATGCAGCAAAATAATCTTGATCTTGACCTAAGTGTACTAACAAAAATTAAGACATCGAGAAATTTATCCAGTTCTCCGCTAAATATTTTGTACTCCCAGCAACAGGGCAACGGCCAGATATATTCGATAATGGGTAATCCCAATCTTGGTGAAGTAAAGGGTATTTTAATGGGCGTAAGAAATGATAATGCGGAAGCGGCCTGTGGCGAAGTCTGGTTTAATGAACTCAGGCTGGCATCATTGGATGAAAAAGGTGGATGGGCAGGCCTGGCACGAATTGATGCAAATCTTGCAGACCTGGGCACTATATCTATATCCGCAAATACGCACAGTAATGGCTTTGGAACGCTGGAGCAAAGAGTTAACGAAAGGTATAAAGATTATTTTTTCCAGTTTGATGCAGCTGCCAATCTTGAGTTGGGTAGATTATTGCCTAAGAGTGCAGCGTTATCGATACCATTTTACGCAAGCATTTCAGAAGCTATAAGTACACCCGAATATGATCCCTTTGACCTTGATCTTAATTTAAAACAAAAGATTAAGGATGCCCCGAAAAGTCAACGTGACTCAATTCGGAAGAATGCGGTTGATTTTACTTCTACCAAAACAATAAGTTTCACAAACGTTCATAAAAACAGAACCAGTAATAAAAAACCAAAACCATGGGATATTGAAAATTTTGATTTAAGCTACTCCTATACAAAAACAGAAGCGCATAATCCGCTTATAGAGTATAACGACGTAACCAAACAGCGGGGCGGCCTGGGTTATAATTTTTCAACGCAGCCCAAATTTTATGAACCATTTAAAAAATTATTTAAAAAGACAAAAACGCATTGGTTTGATCTTATAAAAGATTTTAATATCAATCCCATTCCAACACAAGTTAGTTTCAAAGCAGATATATTCAGGCAATTTGGTGTGGTAAAGCCACGAAGTATTGGGGGAGATAAATACCAGATCCCCGAGACTTATGATAAGTATTTTACTTTCGACAGGAATTATATCGTGAGATGGGACGTTACCCGCTCCCTTAATATTGATTATTCTGCACTTAATAATGCAAGAATAGATGAACCATACGGCAGATTGGACACAAAGGCCAAAAGAGATACCGTAAGACGAAATTTCTTTGACGGAGGACGTAATACGGTGTTTAGTCAATCTATTAATTTCTCTTACAATGTTCCACTGAGTAAGCTCCCTTTAACGGACTGGACGACATTGCGATTGAGCTATACAGCAAATTACCGATGGATTGGTGCTTCAAGGTTGGCTGTAAATCTTGGAAATTTTCTTGAAAACGGGCAACAGGAGGAAGCAAATCTTCAGCTTGACTTTACAAAGCTTTACGGCAAATCAAAATGGTTACGGGCTCTTGATCAGCCGTTACGAAAACCGGAACCAAATCCCGCAGATACTTTAGGAGGGAAAAAACCCCCGGCAAAAGCAATACCCAAATCTGGAAAAAATCCCAATGAACTACCGGAAGTACGAGGTATAGCGAGAGTATTGGGTAAATTACTTACAAGTGTAAAATCAATAAACGCATCGGTTTCGCAAAATAGCAATACCAGGCTGCCGGGTTATACGGATAGCACGAAATTTTTAGGAGAAGATTTTAAAAGTATGGCCCCTGGATTTGGATTTATTCTAGGGCAACAACCAGATACAAATTGGTTAAACCGGGCTGCAAAAAAAGGACTGATAACAAAAGATTCTTTGTTCAACGACCTCTTTGTGCAAAATTTTGATCAACGAATTACGCTGTCTGCACAACTCGAGCCCGTACGTGATTTAACTATTGATGTGAATGTTGATAAAACTTTCAGTAAAAATTTCTCTGAAACATTTAAGGATACGACCGGTACCGGAAATAATTTTGCCCACCTGAGCCCCTATATCGAAGGCGGATTTAGCGTGAGTTATATTGCGTTTAATACTTTGTTTGAAAAGTATGATCCTAACAAGGTTTCTGCAACCTTCTTAAAGTTCCAGGATTACCGACAGATATTGTCGAAAAGATTAGGCACAGTAAATAAATACAATCAGAATGCTGGTAATCCTGTGGGCGCTGATGGTTATTCTTTGGGGTATGGAAGATATGCAGTGGATGTGCTCGTTCCTGCATTTATTGCGGCATATACTGGGCAGGATCCTAATAAGGTTTCATTGATAAAACAAAATAATTCAAATATAAAATCCAATCCTTTTAAAGATATTTTACCTAAACCCAACTGGCGTATAACTTACAATGGGTTGAACAGGATCGCAGGTCTTGACAAGATATTCACGAATTTTTCATTAACACATGCATACAATGCAAGCCTTGGAATGAATAGCTTTACTTCGGCTTTATTGTACCGGGATGTTTCAAGATTTGGCTATCCGTCTTTTATTGATACAACGTCAGGGAACAACGATTACATACCGTTCTTCCTGGTTCCCAATATAACCATACAGGAACAGTTTTCTCCTTTGATAGGTATTGATATGACTTTTGCAAACCAGCTTAGCCTTAAGTTTGATTTTGTAAAGCAACGACAGCTAAGTCTCAGCCTTATAGACTACCAGCTCAGCGAAGTACGTTCAACCGAATATACCTTCGGTGGAGGATTTCGTAAACGCGGCTTAAAGTTACCTTTCAAACTTCCTTTTACTAAAGCCGATACAAAGAAGCTGGATAACGAAATTAACTTCCGGCTTGATTTCAGGGTGAGAGACAATGTTACGTCTAATAGCCGGCTTGATCAAAACAGTGCTTTTGCAACAAATGGAAGCAAAGAAATTACGATAAGTCCAACTGTAGACTATTATATAAGCAATCGAATCAATGTGAAATTATATTTCGATCAGCGAAGAGTAAGTCCATATATTTCATCTTCACCGCCTACGGTTGATACCCGTGCCGGCGTACAGATAAGGATTTCATTGGCACAATAAGCAAGGATAATAAAACCCGGACTTTATAAGAAGGTTAATTGCACAAAAAACCCGGGGGTAATCAGGCCCCGGGTTAAGTTATCAACAAGCATACAAAAAACTATTTTACTTTCTTCAACAGCATTATATAACCGCAAATATTGTTCTTCTTTATTTTATTAACCTGAACAGGTTTTATCATATGATACTCTGTAAACTGCGGAATGTAAGAATAACTGATAATGTTACTCCCCGCTTCGCCATACTGCTTCTTAAAAACCACCTGTTTTTCATTGTAATCATACATTCTCAATTCGTATAATTTTGATGTAAGATCACCTATGAAAATGAACTGGTACCAACTTCCCTGGGTTAAGGGGACAATTACCGGCATTTCATACTCACTTTCCATTGTCATTGTCGCTTCCCTTACCACCACAAATCCTTGTCTGTATAAATTTGCTTTTAAACTATCCGCTTCTCTTTTCAAAGTGGAATCAAAACACGAAACCTGCCTAATGACATCCTGACCGATTGCAGAAAACTGCATTACAATCAATATCAAAATCAATATAGGATTTTTCAAATAGTTTTTCATGAGGTAGCCGGAAATTGGATAAACAATATTACTAAAAATTGCCGGTTTTATAAAATGCCCGGCACATTTTTTTTATTCAGGTGATAGGACGTTTGATGTCTCTCCAGATCCGTTAGCTATTAACGAATTGACCGATAATTTGTTGCCGGCGTTACAGGTTGCGATTGAAAAAAATTCCGTTTGCCTGTGCAAGGCACGTGATTTCCAATTCGTTAATACATACATTGGCGGGAAGCGAACCGCAATAAAATATAGCAGAGGCAATATCCTCTCCCGTAAGCGGAGTAAAACCATCGTATACTTTCGCGGCTTTACTTTTGTCGCCCTTAAATCTTACTATTCCGAACTCGGTTTCAGCTGCTCCGGGTTTAATATTGGTAATCTTAATCTGGTGTTTTAAAAGATCGATACGCATGGAGCGGCTAATAATTTCCACCGCAGTTTTACTTACACAATAAATATTTCCTTTCTCATATACTTCGTCTCCTGCAATAGAGCCGATATTAATAATATGTCCACTATTTTTTTCAATCATAAAAGGCAATACGGCTTTACTTACATAAAGCAATCCATTCACATTAGTTTGAAGCATTGTTTCCCAATCATCCAGCGCTGCTTCATCAAAATAATCTCTGCCAAGTGCAAGCCCTGCATTATTTATCAAAATGTCAATGGCTTGCCATCTTTTTGAAAAAGACTGGATACAATCAAAGACTTCTTTTTTGTCCCGAACATCAAACGGCGCAGAAAGAACTTCAATTTTAAATTGTCTTTGCAATGATGCCTTCAATTCATCCAGGCGGCCTTTTCGCCTTCCGTTTATAATAAGATGATCTCCTGCTGCGGCAAACTTCCCTGCACATGCTTTTCCAATTCCTGATGTTGCGCCGGTAATAAAAACGATACGGTCCATATATGAATATTTAATTAAACATTTTTGAATTAACTCTGGAATCCGAGTTATCTTATAAGAGCTACTGTTCCCTTTTTGAATATTTGTTTATTTTCATAATCGATTCCCTCGGCAATCCAGACATAAATGTCAGGATTTTGGGGCTTTCCATTTACTTTGCCATCCCAGCCCGCATTTAGCAGGGTCGTAGAAAATACCAGTTGCCCAAAACGGTTATAAATTTTGAAGTAATGGAGATACTTCATTCCCAATTGCACCGGCCTGAAAACATCATTTAAATTGTCGCCGTTAGGTGTAAAGGCATTAGGAACATATAAACCTGCTTCCACTTTGTAAACTGTTATATCGATAGTATCGGTTCCGCTACATCCACCGGTATTACTTGTTTTTAAGACATATTGCTGGTTATTGTCTATGCGTGCCACAGGATCAGCGACATTCGCATTACTAAGCCCTGTTGAAGGAGACCATAAATAAACATTGCCACCTGTACCATGCAATTGCAATGGCTGGTTAACAACAAGTACTGTATCCCTTGGACCGGCATCTGCGATTACTTTAGGATATAGTTTCACAAAGACCGTATCATTTACAGCCTTAGGGCATCCTTTATCATCAGTAACTTTTACAACATATTGTTCATCTGTATCAGGGGTTGCTATAGGATCTGCAATGGTCGCATCTGATAAATACCTGTCAGGGCTCCATAAATAATTACTTCCACCAGTAGCATGTAAACTTGCAGAGGTATTAAAACATATAGTAGTATCATTACCGGCAAAAGCTTTCGGGTAGGGAACTACCGTTATTGTAACCTCATCTTCCGACTGGCATTTTCCTATATTTCCCGTAACGCGATAATTTGTTGTTGTAAGGGGTGTAGCTAACGGAGATTTTTCCAGTGAATTATTAAGTGATGCCGGTGGCGACCAGGAATAATGCAATGCATCGCCGGAAGTATTCAACTGTATCACATCAGTCTGGCATATGGTAGTATCATCTGCCGTACTTATAGTTACAAATTGTTTCACATCAACGAAAACAGAATCTTTATTTACGCAATTGTATTCATCGATAACCTGCACATGATATGTTGTAGGAACATCCGGGCTTACCAACGGATTAGCAATATTTTGATTGCTTATAATATAGGCTGGAGTCCAGAAGAATTTATTTCCATTCATTGTTGATGCTGATAATTGTAAAGTATCAATGGAGCAAATAAGTGTATCATTCGTTACAAGTAATTCGGGTAAATTTCTCAGTGTAACCAACACCGTATCTTCTCTTCGTTTAATGCATCCCGTTATTCCAACGGAGACAATATAATTTGTAGAAGAAGCGGGAGTAGCGATGGGATTGGGAATATCAGGATTACTTAATCCCGTGGCCGGTTTCCATATATAGTCATCTCCGCCAGATGCATTTAACATTACGCCCGGCGATCCCATACAAAGTGATGTATCGGGCCCGGCATAGGGAACTGCCAGTTTTTTTACATCAATGGTTGTATTTGCAGTTGCGGTACAATTGTTTCCCCAACGTGTCAATAAGTTATATGTTGTAGCAACCGCAGGTGAAGCTTTTACACTTCGAATGGTATCAGACGATAAGGTGGCAGCAGGCGTCCATAAATATTTCACAGGAGTATAATTGGTTATTGCAGTAAGAGTAACTGAATCCTCTTCACAAATTTTAGAAGTAGGAGACGCTATTGAATCGACAAAATCAAATCTCGGATTTACATTCACAGTATCAGTTCCTGCACATCCAACAGAATTAAATTTTACTATATATTTTGTAGAAACGGTGGGGAACACCAAAGGATCTGCGGTGTTGGCATTTAATATATTAGTATTGGGAGACCAGCTAAAGTTTCCGGCAATATTAGAAGATGCATGCAATTGAATTGTGTCCCTTCCACAGTATACCGTATCTCTAAATAAGTTCGTAACCGTGGGGTTATCAATTACAGTAACAGGAACATTAAGCGTGTCAATACAGCCTTTATTATCCCCTACGATGAGACGCACTGTAGGCTTCCCTGAGCGGGTAAAGCTATACACGGGATCTTGAAGATGCGATGTATCTGCAAGCGTGAACGGATCACCAAAGTCCCACGTCCATGCATTTACAACACCATATTTTGATTTAGTTGTATCTATGAATTTGATTGGAGTATTTACACATTCGGCATTCCAGGTAAAACCCGGAAAAAAGCCCGGATAGACTTTAATTGTTTGTAATGCAGAATCTCCGCATGGTTTATTTCTGTTTACCACAAGTTTGTACACGTATGTTCCGGTATCAGGATAAGTAAATGTAGGATTTGGAAGATTTGAAGTATCATTTGTAAGCGAAGGAACTCCGAAATCCCAGAAATAGTTTTGATTGAGTGGGGAATTGTTGTTATTGGAAAAACTTACTGTAAACCCACCGCAACTGGTTGGCTGGAGTTGAAGCTCGGCGCCTGCAAAATCACAGTCGCCTATTTTCACAATAAAATCTTTCCTGTGTTCAGACACAAAAATCCCGTTTTTATATGATTGCACACAAACACATACAACATATTTTCCAACATCCGGGGCGGTTCCTGAAATAATTCCTGTTGTCGCATCTATTTTTACAAAACGGCCTAACGGGCTCGTGGCTGAATACCCGCCCGTGTAAATAACAGAACTATAGGGCGGGGGACCCGGATTGATATTGCCTGAACTTAATGCTATACCTCCATCAAAAGCGTTGCAGAACGAATAAACCAATGAATCACCATCAGGATCTCTTGCGCTGAAATCGAGTGCAAAGCTTCTGGCTCTGCATATAAGACTAACATTTGTTGAAAATTGCGGGCCATTATCGATCGATGAAGGAATATAGCATGAATAGGTGGAACCTGCACCGCTGGAATTGCTGTTCGCAACATTTGCAAGCGGATTTACCCTGCAGCAGGTTTGATAAGCAGCTGTATAACCATTTGTGTTAACAGGAAGTTCAATTATCAATTCATAAATTCCAACGTGATAACTTATAGGCTCTGCATTTACAATGCATGGAGGAAAAGGATTTACGGGTACATCATCTTCGCGGCTTTTAAATACGTCATAAGGCTGGTTGGAAGCAGGATATTGTTTTGTTCCGTCGAAAAATCCAATGAACACATCAGGAGGCATGGCAGCGCCACTCGTAAATTGATCCCTGAACAACTTAAGAGTAACCCGGTATTTCCTAAAGCCGGCACTGTTCCCTGCCCCCAGGTATTCATAAATCATTTCTCCGCCAATAATGTGTTCGGCAAATACCGGAAATATGAATCCAAAAAATATAAACAAGCAGCAGATTTTTTTCATTCAGTACGAATCATAATTTCGACAACATAGAGGCCATTAATAAAACACTAAATTAAATTAAAAATGGCTGTTCTAAAAGAGTGAGCTTTTGCGATTTTAAGTAACCGGCGGTCGGTTGAACAATTGAAAACCTGCTGTTTTAATCAAATATTAACTCGTGGGGAAATGAAATTATCGTGAGCCTTTCAATAACTTTATTATATAAAAAATTTTGTTCTTCCATTGACCTGAGATGCATAATAAGATGATCGTAAAACCCTGAAGTGTTTAGAATGATTATTTTTTTGTTATGAATGTTCAACTGGTTCCATGTGAGCATTTCAAAGAATTCATCCATAGTTCCATAGCCACCGGGAAGAATAAGCGCTGCATCACATTTCTCATATAACATCCGTTTACGAATATGCATATCTTCCACTTCGTGAAGTTCTGTAATTCCCAGGTGCTGGTGTTCCCACTCGGTTAATATTTTCGGAATGATGCCGATTACTCTCCCGTTCTTTTCAAGCACCGCATTTGCTACCGCACCCATTACACCCCTATTGCCTCCGCCATAAATAAGTGTAATATTTTTTTGTGCCAGCAGGTATCCAAGTTCTTTGGCATGCTCACAAAACAAAGGATTGATGCCTGCTTTTGAACCACAAAAAACTGCAAGAGAAGTAATTGCCATATTTTTATTTATCTTGAATAAAATTCAAATTAAAATAGATGAAATCCTAATTTTCGTTTTGCAATTTATTCACTAATCCATAGCCATGTCTCCAGTTGTATTGCTTGCTTTTATTGCGGGGTATTTTTTAATGCTCATTTTTATTTCTTATGTTACTTCAAGAAAATCATCAGATAACTCTACGTTCTTTATAGCCAACCGTTCTTCAAAATGGTATCTTGTTGCATTCGGAATGATAGGTACGGCCTTAAGTGGCGTTACGTTTATTTCCGTACCGGGAGAAGTAGGCAACGCCGCCGGCTCCCAGTTCCGATACTTTCAATTTGTGCTTGGCAATGCCGTTGGATATTTTGTGGTAGCAGGTATTTTACTGCCATTGTATTATAAAATGCATCTTACTTCTATTTACGAAGTTATCGAGCGCACCCTTGGAAAAGCAAGCCACAAAACTGCCGCTGCCATTTTTTTATTATCGAGAACTATCGGTTCCGCATTCAGGTTATATCTTGTGGCCATAGTTCTGCAGCGTTTTATTTTTGATTCTATGGGTGTGCCTTTCTGGCTTACCATTGTTATATGCCTTCTGCTAATTTGGGGCTATACGTTCCGCGGCGGCCTGAAAACAATTATTATCACGGATAGCCTTCAAACGCTATTTTTAGTAACATCCGTTTTTCTTTCTATTTACTTTATCTGCAATAGCATGCATTTAAACATCGGGCAGGCTTTTGAGACTATTAAAGAAAGCAGCTATTCAAAAATTTTTTTTACTGATAATTTTGTTACCAATAAATTTCATTTCACCAAGCAGTTTCTTGGCGGCCTGTTTGTAACAATCGGCATGTTTGGACTTGACCAGGACCTGATGCAAAAAAACCTGAGTTGTAAAAACCTGAAAGACGCTCAAAAAAATATGCTCACTTTTACATTCGTATTTGTAATCATTAATCTCTTTTTCCTGAGCGTGGGTGCGTTATTATATATTTACGCAAATAAAATGGGGATAACTGTTCCACTCGACCCCGCCACCAACCTGCCGAGAACTGATTATTTATTTCCCGAAATTGCTTTGAATCATTTTAAGGGAGTGCCTGCGGTAGTTTTTATGCTGGGCCTTACTGCCGCAACCTTTGCCACAACGGATTCGGGGCTTACAGCATTAACCACATCTTTTTGCATTGACTTTTTAAATTTTGATAAAAACAAAACTCTAACTGAAAAAGAAATGGTTCGGCGGAGAACTTATGTGCATGTGGGTTTTTCTATATTGATATTGCTTGTAATCCTTTTGTTCAATGCTGTAAATGATGCCTCGGTAGTAAGCGCCATATTTAAAGTAGCCACATTTACTTACGGGCCGCTTATTGGGTTGTTTGGTTTTTCATTGTATGCAAAAAGCAGGAATGTCCTCGATAAAGCGACGCCTTTCATTTGCATAGCTGCCCCAATAATTTGTATTTTTATAGACAAGTATTCTGCCCGCTTATTCGGAGGATATCAATTTGCTGAAGAATTAATTATCGTAAACGGATTGCTCACTTTTCTTGGGCTGTTGCTTGTTTCAAAAAAGAAAACACCTGGAGAATTAAACCTTACGTAATGGAACTAATAAATAATAAAGCTGAAAAATATGCTGCATTTTTTTCCAGCTCCACCGACGACCTTTTGCAGGAAATAGAAAAATTTACTTTGGAAAATCACGAACATTCAGACATGCTTAGCGGCCCGGTACAGGGGAAGTTGCTTGAGTTAATAAGTTGTATGATCAGGCCAAAAAAAATTCTGGAGATAGGAACTTTTATGGGGTATAGTGCTTTATGTCTTGCAAAAGGCCTTACTGCAGATGGTGAATTGCATACTATTGAAATAAGAAAAGAAGATGCGGAAATATCCAGGAAGTATTTTAGCAAATCATTAGTGTCTAAAAAAATAATTTTACATGAGGGCAATGCGTTAGATATTATACCTGCATTAAAAACAACCTGGGACCTGGTATTTATCGATGCGGATAAAGTGAACTATGTTAATTATTACGAATTAACTTTGCCGTGGCTGAGAAAAGGTGGATTCATATTAGCTGATAATGTTCTTTTTCATGGTGAGGTACTTGAAAAAAATATTACCGGGAAGAATGCCAAAGCAATTCATGCGTTTAATAAACATATTGCAGCGGATAACAGAATTCAGCATGTGATGATAACCGTAAGAGATGGTGTAATGCTGATTCAGAAAAAATAAACTTATTCATTTCAATAATTTATAGACAGGCCAGTCATACTTGTTATGAAAAAGACACTCTCCTTGCTTATTATTTCCGCTACTTTTTCACAACTACTTTGGGCGCAATCTCAATATATGACTGTTGCGCAGTACGTTGCCCAATATAAAGACATTGCCGTAAAGGAGATGAAGCGTATGGGCGTTCCTGCCGCAATTTCCCTTGCCCAGGGAATTTTGGAAACTGAAAACGGTAATAGCGACCTCGTAAAAAAATCAAACAATCATTTTGGCATTAAATGTAAAAGCACATGGACGGCAGAAAGTGTGAGCCATGATGACGATGCTCCCGGCGAATGCTTTCGTGTTTATAAAGATGCTGATGACTCTTACCGCGATCATTCAAATTTTTTAAGAGGTAACACCCGGTATGCGTTCTTATTTAAGCTTAACCCCCGCGATTATAAAGCATGGGCTTATGGATTGAGGAAGGCAGGCTATGCTACCAATCCGAGATACCCGGAAATTCTGATAAAAAATATCGAGGACAATAACCTTGAACAATACACTTTGGAAGCCGTAAACGAAATTCCTGTTTTTGATGCATCAAAATATGCTGATGATACCGAGGATAAAACTATAACAGATGCGCAAACAACAGGTGAAAATAATAATGATGTAAACTCATCCAGTCTTTCAGAACCAACCAAAGTGACCATAAATGGAAGCAAGGCCTTATTGGTTCCAAAAGGAACTTCACTACTCGCCATCGCTTCGCAAAATAATATCAACCTTGGTCGCTTACTTGAAATAAATGACCTGGAAACAGATGGCTTACTTGAAAAAGATCAGTTTATTTTTCTTGAAAAAAAACAAAAACAAGGCACTACCGATTATGATATTGTTCAGCAAAATGAAACCCTTTATGATGTTGCCCAAAAAAACGGCGTGATGCTCCAAAGCCTCTACGATTATAATAACCTCTCTTCTACCGATAATATTTATCCCGGAACAAAAATTTTACTTCGTCCGCCACCTGTGAAGGAGATGACAGCGATTGCTTCCTCACCCGATATAAATGATCAGTCTAAAACAACTGGTAAAAAAATTCATGAAGTACAACCGAAAGAAAGCTTGTATGGAATTTCAAAAAAATATGATGTCACAGTGGAGCAATTGAAAGAATGGAATAATTTAAAAGACGATAGTTTGCGAATTGGTCAGCAGCTTATCATTTCAAAATAATTTATGTCTTCTATTAAAGTGCATGACAAAGAATTTATTTCTTATTTAAGTGAGGAGGAAATTGAAAAGGAAGTGGTAAGAATAGCGGCGGAAATTAACAGGGACTATGCAGGCAAGAGACCTTTATTTATAGCCATACTTAACGGCGCTTTTATTTTTGCTTCAGATCTTCTAAAACATATTACTCTTGAAGCTGAAATATGTTTTATAAAACTTGCCTCGTATAAAGGTGTGAAATCTACGGGTAAGGTAATAACTGCAATAGGACTCGATGTCGACCTCTATGACAGAGAAGTTATTATCATAGAAGATATTGTTGATACCGGCAAAACACTTTCGCAATTTTTACCTCAATTGGAGCATCATCATCCTGCATCTTTAAAAATAGCCTCACTTCTTCATAAGCCGGATGCCATGATACACCCGATAAAAATTGCGTATTTAGGTTTCACAATTCCTAATAAATTTGTAATAGGATATGGACTTGACTACGATGGATTGGGACGAAACATTAAAGAAATCTACCAGTTGATATAAAGCCAATTTCGAGCTAAATTTTTCGCAGAGTTTGTGTCTTTCAAAGGAAGACCATATCTTACAAAATAAACCAGTTCTTGAAGATAATTTTCACAATTTTCTTTTTAGCCCTGATTTGCCAAACCACTGCTCAATATTACATCAGGGGCGAAGTAACGGATGAAAACAATCAACCATTACAGAATGTAAAAATTTATATGCCCGGCACCCGTGCCATTTATTACAGCGGAATTACCGGGGGCTTCGGTATCCCCAGCGCCCATCTGTACGATTCACTTATTTTTAGCGCCGAAGGTTTTGAAACCAGGTCTGTCAGAATTAAGACCAACGAGTACCAGGAAATAATGCTGAAGATTTTATCAACTTCAATAAGCACAAAAAAACAGAAACTTGTTTCAATTACTATGGGCAATGAAGGTCATATTTATCCTACAGCCTGGTATAATAATGAAAGCTATAGTTACCTTATTGAGAATGACTTTATAAAACCCGGCAACAATCACAGGACTGCTTTTGCAATGCGTATTGATAAGGCATCTTACAGTAACGTTCGGAGGTTTATTAATCAGCAAAGCAAAGTACCTCCTGATGCTGTAAGAATTGATGAAATGCTGAACTACTTTAATTTTAATTATAAAGAACCGGCAGGTAATGATGTCTTCAGGATTGAGTCGCAGTTAACAGATTGTCCCTGGAACAACAATCACCAATTGTTATTTCTTAACCTCTCAGGCCGCACATTAAATCTTGATAAAGTACCCCCATCCAATTTTGTTTTTTTGATAGACGTTTCCGGAAGTATGGATCTTCCTAACAGGCTTCCTTTGCTGAAAGAAGCCTTCCAGCTACTCGTGAAAAACCTGCGGCCAAAGGATACTGTTTCTATTGTGGTGTACGGTGGCTCCGTTGGCATATGGCTGCAACCCACAAGTGGCGCTGAAAAGCAAAAAATCACGACTGCCATCGAAGAATTGTCTCCATCGGGTGATACTCCCGGAGAAGCAGCCATCAGGTCTGCTTACAAGGTGGCAGAAAGTACATTTATGAAGAACGGGAATAACCGGATTATACTGGCAACTGATGGTGATTTTAATATAGGACAAACCGATGAACAGGATTTGGAAGAATTGATTGCGAAAGAACGCCAAACAGGAGTTTACCTTACCTGCCTCGGAGTGGGAATGGGCAACTATAAAGATTCAAAAATTGAAGCGCTGGCAAAAAAGGGAAATGGAAACTTTGCCTACCTTGATGATATACGTGAGGCCGAAAAAGTTTTGGTAACAGAGTTTACCCAAACGTTGTATTCTATTGCCAACGATGTTTATTTATCCATCCAGTTTGATCAGAATGCCGTAAAAGAATACAGGCTTATCGGGTATGATAACAGGAGAAATGTTCTTGCAGAAACCGGGGCCGAACTCGAAGGAGGGGAAATCGGCGCAGCCACCGGGAACACAGCAATTTTTGAAATAGTCCCCACATCAAAAGATACTTTACAATCATTGAAAACTAATATTGCTAACCTTGCCTTACACTTCAGGCTACCGGAAGATACCACGGAAAAAGTGATGAAGTATGATTGCCCGCAAAACTATATTCCATTTGCCACGCTGTCTAAACAATTGAGGTTTGCATCTGCCGTGGCCATGTTTGGATTAAAATTAAGAGAGTCAAAATATTTTCCCGATGTGGATTGGGATGTAATTAAAAATATTGCGGTTTCATCAGTAACGCCGGGCGATTATCTTGAAAACGAATTTGTCGGCCTTGTCGATAAGTGTGCGGTTATTTATTATGAGAAGAAAAAAAAGAAGAGACGATAGATTAATATCATGGCAAGCTGCTTCCGGGAAAACTCCTGCATGGATAAATTTCATAAATAAATATTCCCTCTTTTACCGCCGGATCTTCATCCATAATTTTTTTTGTTTCATCCATACCAGCAGTAAAAATTCCCATACCGCTTACATTACCTTCTGCCGATACCGGGCAAACTATGGCATTACCCCACTCGTGTAAAGGGCAAAATTTCTTCGCCCATGGTCCCATATTATTTTATTAGCGTCCGGCATATTACAGTTGGGGCCCTCTTTTAAAAGAACAATGCAATGTATCCCACCGTCTAAGTACCTATTGCCATAGAATAAAAGTAACGATAGATTTGCAAGCTAAATAAAATTACATGCGTAATCAACCTGAGGTACGTGAGCAAATGTTTAAGTTAATAGAGCAATGGCGACAAAGCGATCTTACACAAAACGCATTTTGTGAACAACAATCTGTGAGGTATCATGTATTTCATTATTGGTATAAACGCTATCGTGAGCAGCATGCCGGTCCGCAAAGCAATGTCGCATCATTTGTAAAGCTGCAGATAGCAAAGGCAGCCTCATCGGGTTCGGTAGAAGTTTATTATCCCGGTGGAACGCGAATAATTTTTCATGAGCCGGTAAGCAGTAGTTATTTAAAAGCGCTGATCAGTTAAGCATGCTTCATTTATCCGCATCATGCCGGTATTATTTACATCGCAGCCCTACCGACATGCGCAAAGGTTTTGATAGTCTATGCGGCATCGTTAGTTCTCAGTTACAAATGAATGTACTGGGTGGTGCGGTGTTCATCTTCATTAATAAAAAACAGACTCAGGTGAAATTATTGTTATGGGAAGGTGATGGCCTGGCTATTTATTACAAAAGATTGGAAAAGGGAACATACGAAGTGCCTTTAGCTAACTACAATGATAAAGACATTTGTATCAGCCATGAAGCCTTGCAACACATTTTGCAGGGCGTCTCTTTGCGTAGCGTTCGAAAGCGAAAAAGATATCAACAAATGGGTGAAAGCTGTGGATAATACAAAGGCTGAAAGTATTGGTAACACTGCATTACAGTATCTTTGAACTGTGATAGAAACCGCTATTGATTATAAAGCTTTATACGAACAATCTGCTCTTGAAGTTGCTTCTTTAAAACACGAAATTGCAACCCTCAAACGCTTAATTTTTGGCAGTAAAAACGAGCGCTTCATTCCTGCAGAAAGTTCTACTTCTCAACTGAGTTTAGATATACAAACAGATGCAGTTGCTGCCTGTTCTGTTACCAAAACACAGAAGATTGAATACGTCCGCAACACAACCCAGTCCGATAGCTATCAGATTAGCAAAGAACATCCCGGGCGTACAAAACTTCCTGAGCATTTAGAGCGCAGGGAAATTATTATTGAACCTGCACAAGTAACAGAAGGCTGTAAAAAAATCGGTGAAGAAATAACCGAAGAATTAGAATATGAACCGGGTAAATTATTTGTAAACCGGTATGTGCGTCCTAAATATGTACAAGCAAATAATCAAGGCATCATCATTGCACCTATGGTTGATCGCCCTTTGCCCAAAGCCATTGTTGGCCCGGGTTTACTGGCACAGATCATCATTGATAAGTATGTGGATCATCTTCCGTTATACCGTCAAATGGAGCGTTTTAAAAGAGAAGGCATCAACATCCCTTACAGCACTATTGGTGACTGGATAAAAAATGGCTGCATGTTGATAGAACCATTGTATGCATCGCTTGAAAAATTAATTGTACAAAGCAATTATCTGCATGCAGATGAAAGCCCGATAAAAGTTTTAGATAAAGATAAAAAGGGTACTACCCATCGTGGTTATTATTGGGTATATCACAACAGCATAGATGGACTGGTATGGTTCGATTACCAGGAAGGCCGGGGAAGAGAGGGACCGGTCGCAGTACTGAAAGATTTTAAAGGTTATCTGCAAACAGATGGATATGCGGTGTATGATTTTTTTAAAGAAGAAAAAGACATAACCGTGCTGCATTGTATGGCCCATGCACGCCGGATGTTTTTTGAAGCAAAGGACAATGATCCATCTATTGCCGAATATGCTTTGAAGCAAATAGGGGTGCTCTATAATATAGAACGCAAGGCTAAAGAACAGCAACTCGACCAGGGGCAGATCTTTCAACTTCGCCAAACAGAATCAGTACCTGTATTAGAATCATTAGGCAAGTGGATGAAAGAAACCTACCTGAAAGTATTGCCTAAAAGCGCTATCGGCAAAGCTTTAGGTTATAGCATCTCCAGATGGCGGGAACTCATGCTGTATGCAACTGATGGTAAACTGAACATAGATAACAACCCTGTAGAAAACTCCATAAGGCCTGTAGCTCTTGGGAGAAAAAATTATTTGTTTGCCGGCAGCCACAAAGCAGCAAAACGAAGTGCCATGCTTTACTCGTTGATGGGCACCTGCAAGCTGCATGGCATCAACCCTTTCATCTGGCTCAGAGATGTTTTGCAACGCATCGCCACCCATCCCATTAATAAAATAGAAGAATTATTGCCACATAACTGGAAACATTACTCCAACGGCTAAACGCAAAATTAAATAGATATACTATTGCTTTTGGAGGTACTTGGTCGGATACAATGCAATAGTCCTTTGGTTTGGAGATCATTTCTTTCATGTATTCATCAGTGATGGTTGAGGGAATTTCTATTATATGATTTAGTATGTTGGGTGCACTTTTATTCCGATGAAATAATAACAGCCCCAATTGGTAAAGGAGGGCTGCTCAAATATTCTTTAACCTTTGGTGCCAATGCTGTTAATTCTTCGTAACTATTAATCTTTGCTGATAAAACAAATATTGTTATTGTATATCTAACGAAGTTTTGTTGATGCTGTAAATTTTTGTCGAAAGTTAAAAACGCATCGAAGTCATTCTCCTGGAGAAGTTGTAAGAGGTCGCCATTTTTAATTCCATTCCAGTGCTTATCACGTACTGTATAAATCTCATGTTCGGCGAAATCAAGTTTAAGTCGCTTAGGTAAATTCTCATCAAGCAACAGCCGCATAGAGTTTGTCTAAATTTTTTGTATTCAATAATTTATTTGCCAAATCTAATAATGCTATAGCCTGCTCTTTAGTAACAGATGGGAAGTCTTCCAGGAAATCATCCAAAGAGATACCGGCTTCAAGATGATCGAACAAAGACTCTACCGGAACCCGGGTACCTTTAAATACAGTCTGCCCGCCCAGTATTTCTTCATCAATTGTTATCAGTTCTCTAATGTCCATGAAATAAAATTACTAAAAAAATACTCAAGAATAAAGGTTCCTACAGAGCTAAACGTCTTAGTGATTTTAACTGTTACTTTCACGCAAACAATCTTTTAGAGGTGCAACTTTTTTCCAGATTTTTTTGCGTCTCTAACTTCACTTAAACCTTCTTTTATACCAGTTAGAACACTAAGCTTGTTTTGGAGTTTAGAATAATCCTTGTTTATTTTTTCCCAGGTTTTTAAAGAAACTAATACAGAAGTTTTGTCTCCATTTTCATCAACCAAATATTTTAAAGTACTTGCCATATAAAGTCTTTTTTCAAAGCTATAGAATTTTTATGAATAGAAATGTGACGCACCATAGTTACAAACTCAGTACAGCAGCTCTTTTATTATTTAAGGATTTTACGAATAGTAATCTGTGACTCCTTGAATTTTAAAGTTACTCAGGATAGCTGGGGACTAGCCACGTGTTATGGCCAGTTACTCATTAGATAAATCGTTAATTATCTTTCTATAATTTTCAGAAGTAATTATGCCAGCTGATTCAATAACTGCAATAGACAAGTCCGTAAATAAGTCTTTAATGTTTTCAGGTAATTTTGAAAGTTTTCCAACACTCATTATTATGGGCCCAAGCATAAGTGCTAATTCATTTAAGCATACTATAAATCCGACCTCTTGAAAATGACTACCTATGTTCGGTACTCTGTCGAGCTCGTAATTTCCAGGTTGAGTATTCGGATTCACATGTGTACCTATAGAACAAAGTCTGCCATAATGTTGTTTTTCAATTGGGTCAAATTTCCCTAATGCTTTAATTTTACTCCGTACTTTTGCTGGACTATATTTTTCCCATGATTTATTTTCGGCAAGATTCGACCATTCATTAAAGCTTTTATTATCATATAAAAACAAAGTGAGCAGGTTCGATATTTCTGCTAGATTTCTTATTAAAGATAGTGACTCATCATAATAACCTATTTTCATTAATTTTAATGCACCTAGGCTATGATTTACCACTCTCCCAATTAAATACTCAAGTTTATGATCGACTGAAGTGCATCCCCAAGAACAAGTAGCATATTTGCTTAAATTATTTACAGCTACTTCGATAAACTGGTAGGTCTCTAATGCTTTTCCCTTCTTTTGATGCAAAACTTCAGAACTTAGCTTTTCAACTTCAAATTCAGAACTAATCAAAGCATTGTAGAAGTCATTTGATTGTTTCATACTACGTGTTTCTAATTCACACAACATTTGTATTTATCTCACTACTCAAACTAAACTACAAAAAATAAAACTCAAATCATTTTGTTTGCAACTATACTTTTTGTATTGCCGTTAGAACAATCAACCTCAACAAAAACAAATGCCGGTCTTCTCACCAAACCCCGGCATTTGTTATAATACATCAGTTAGCCAATTGAAAATCCAGTTCATCAATTCTTCCGCGGCTTATGTGGTGCAGCACCTGTTGCGGGGCATAGCCCGTGGCGCTTATGTTCACGCTAAATTCGCTTCTGCCGATAAAATATTTTTGATTCTTTCGAACAATCGGAAATTCTTTTTGTTTAACTTTTACAAATCATTTATTAAACAAAAAAATTATTGTCATGCTTAGAAATTTATTAAGTTCTTTATTTACCAGGCTACACGTCATCACCTGCCTGGTATTTTTGTCGGTTTCTTCATGTAAGAAGGATAACACTGATACTCCTCCTCCCACTCCAACTACCATTACAGATATTGTTTCGGCAAATACTGATTTCAGCATCCTGAAGGCGGCAGTACTAAAAGCCGGGCTCGCGATAACGCTTAGTGGAACAGGGCCTTTTACAGTGTTTGCGCCCAGCGACACAGCGTTCACCGGATCAGGCATAACCATGAGCACAGTTAGCAATCTTACTCCCGATGAATTGAAGCAAATTTTACTGTATCATACTCTTGCTGCCCAGGTGAAATCAACAGATGTTCCTGCGGGACCCAATGCTGCCGTAGCTACAGCCAACGGAGATTCAGTATATGTTACATCCAATAGCAACGGGGTATTTATTAATGGCATACCGGTGGTAAAGGCAGATATTGCGGCGAGCAACGGAATAATTCACGCAATATCCAGGGTATTGTTCCCACCTGCCGGAAATATTGTTGAAATTGCGCAAAGTGATACAACATTTTCTTACCTGGTTGCCGCAGTGGTGCGTGCAAGTACAGGTGCTACTGATGTAGCAGCCGCACTTTCCGGCAACGGGCCATATACAGTGTTTGCGCCCACAAATAATGCATTTCGCGATGCAGGTTTCACAACAATTAATGATATCAACGGTGCAGATCCGAATATTCTCGCCGGCATTCTAACCTATCATGTAATTGCGGGAAGAATTTTTTCTTCTGATCTGGCAGATGGAATACAACCTGCTACATTGAATGGAAGTACGGTGACAATAGGGTTAGCAGCCGGAGCGACTGTAAAAGGAGACAGTAACAGTTCGCCTTCAAATATCATCATAACTAATATAGTAGCGACTAATGGTGTCATCCATGTGATTGACAAAGTATTACTTCCCTAAAAGAATTGCTACAAAAAATTCCGGATCATCCCATGTGTGATCCGGAATTTGTATTTTGATCTACCTGAAAGACCCAGCTTTTCCCTGATAGCGAAGAAATAATTAGACGTATACAGGTTTGCTGTTAACTAAATGTCTCTCTTATCTTCTCCCAGAAAGTTTTATCATTTTTATCGGGCTTGGGTTTAAAGTTTTCACTTTGTTGCATCTGTTCAAGCGTTTCTTTTTCCTCACCGGAAACATTTTGAGGCGTCCATACATTTACATGGATCAGTTGGTCGCCCTTTTCATGAGAGTTTATAGAAGGGAATCCCTTTCCTTTAAGCCTGAAAATTTTGCCGCTTTGTGTACCCGAAGGTATTTTAATTTTTGCCCTTCCATCAATCGTGGGCACTTCAGCATGGGTGCCAAACACAGCATCGGGAAATGAGATATACAGATCGAAAGCAACATTTAAACCTTCCCTGTGTAAATGTGGATTAGCTTCTTCTTCTATTAATATAATCAGGTCGCCGGAGCCGCCGCCGCGTTCACCCATATTACCTTTCCCACTCATGCTTAGCTGCATCCCTTCCTGCACGCCTGCAGGAATATCAAGTGTTACCGTTTCCTCACCATACACTCTCCCTTCACCCTTACACGAAGTGCATTTACTGGTAATAACAGTACCCTCTCCATTACAGGTTGGGCAGGTATTTACCGTTTGCATTTGCCCGAGAAAAGTGTTTTGAACCCGTCGTACCTGGCCATTTCCACCGCAGGTGTTGCAGGTTTGCACACTGCCTTTATCCTTAGCGCCCGAACCGCCGCAGGTATTACATGCTACATATTTTTTAACCTTTATAGTCTTTGTTGCCCCTTTGGCAATCTCTTCATAGTTTACTTTTATTTTCACACGCAGGTTACTGCCCCTTACTCCACGCCGTGAAGAACGACCTCCGCTTCTTCCGCCACTAAAGAAACTCCCGAAAACATCATCGCCGAAAATATCACCAAACTGGCTAAAAATATCTTCCATATTCATATGGGTAGAGAATCCTCCACCTCCACGACCAGATGCAAAAGCGCTATGGCCGTACCTGTCATATTGAGCACGCTTATCGGGATCGCTAAGCACTTCATATGCTTCAGCTGCTTCTTTAAATTTTTCTTCCGCCGTATGATCGCCGGGATTTCTATCAGGATGGTGTTGCATTGCCACTTTGCGATATGCCTTTTTAATTTCATCCGCAGTAACAGATTTACCAACTCCTAATACTTCGTAATAATCTCTTTTTGAAGCCATTGAATCTACCATACAATTTTATTGTGATCTGCGTAAAACATTCAACCCGTCAGCCGCTCGCAGTTACAGCCTGTGTACGAATTATCATTTGGATTTTTATTTGCCAACCACAACTTTGGCAAATCTTATAAGCTTATCGTTAAGATAATATCCTTTTTGAATTTCATCAACCACTTTACCCTTTAATTTTTTATCAGTAACAGGTATTTCAGTAATTGCTTCATGTTTTTCTACGTCAAAATCAGTGTGCAGACTTTCCATTGCTTTAAGCCCTCTTGATTGTAACGTTTTACGAAGTTTATTAAATACAAGCTGAACGCCTTCCTTAATTTGCTCTGAATCGTTTGTCTCCAGCATCTGTTTTTCAGCACGGTCACAATCATCTAATACTTCCAACAGTGAAGCTATCACTTCCTTACCGGCTGTTTGTATAAATTCAATGCGTTCTTTCGACGAACGTCTTTTGTAATTATCAAATTCAGCAAACAACCGCACATATTTATCTTTTTGTTCTTCGAGTTCCGCTTTGAGCTTTGCATTTTCTTCTTCAAGAATGGCTGGTTCAGCTACGTCTACCTGCTCAGTTTCAGGACTTTCATTCTCGTCAACAAAAAAATCTTCTGCTTTCACGCGGTCATCAACGTTGTCCGCAACATCTTTCTTATTTTTTTCCATATTTTAAAATTGGCTGCAAAGGTAGCATTGTCAAACTTTTTGCCAATAACAAATATTAGACAAAATGACACAGAAACAATAAAAGCTTTTTAAAAAATGTTAAAATTGGATTCTGTAATGCTAGTATAATAAAAGATTATTTTTCGATTCTTAAAAATGAATTTAACTCAAATAATTTCCTCGATTATTTATTAATTTTAGAGAACTATGGAGGCTTATGGAAAAATATTACTGATTGCAATGCCGGTTTTCCTGGCTTTGGTTCTGTTTGAAAAATGGTATGGCTGGTATAAAGGAAAAGATACCGTGCGGCAAATGGATATGATATCAAGTCTTAGCTCCGGTATTACCAATGTTACCAAGGATGTTCTTGGGCTCAGCATTATCATTATGGGCTATTCATGGCTTGTTGATAAGATTGCTGTTGTTCATATAAAACCCGGGATCCTGGTTTATGTAATTGCGTTCATCACTCTTGATTTTGCCGGCTACTGGGTGCATCGTATTGAACATCGTTATAATATTTTTTGGAATAATCATATTATACATCATAGCAGCGAGGAATTTAACCTTGCCTGTGCATTGAGGCAAAGCGTCTCTGAAATATTAAAAATATTTTCAGTTTTTCTTTTGCCTGCGGCGTTGCTTGGTGTTCCGGCTCCTGTAATTGCTATTGTAGCGCCTATTCAATTGTTTGCACAATTCTGGTATCACACGCAACACATTCATAAAATGGGCTGGCTGGAAAAAGTCATCGTTACACCTTCTCACCACAGGGTTCATCATGCAATTAATCCTCAATACATAGATAAAAATTTTGCGCAGATCTTTATAATATGGGATAAACTTTTTGGAAGTTTCCAGGAAGAACTGGAGGAGGTGCCACCCGTGTATGGAATTACCCGGCCTGTAAGAACATGGAATCCGATTAAAATAAACTTTCTGCATGTATGGCTTCTTGTAAAGGATGCCTGGTACACCAGGAAATGGAAAGACAAACTAAGAATCTGGCTGATGCCAACAGGATGGCGACCGGCTGATGTGAATGAAAAATTTCCTGTATTTAAAATTGAGGATGTCTATAATTTTGAAAAATATGATACGCAATATTCGGGTGCTTTGCTCACATGGTCGTGGATACAATTGGTAACATTGCTTATAACTATTTCCTATCTTTTTGCAAATATTGCCGCAATCGGTAGCCCCGGAATTTTCGTTTACGGACTTTATATTTTCCTAACTGTGTATGCTTACAGCGAGCTTATGGATCGCAATCGCTATGCTTTATTTTGGGAGATGATCAAAAATATTTTCGGCTGCGCCGTTATTTATAAGACCGGTGATTGGTTTGGCGCTTCTGCATTTTTTACGGGAATCAATTATTTAATTATTGCCTGGTTTGTTGTATCAACTTTTGTTACCTCGTGGTTCGTATTTATTGAATTCAGGTCTGAAAAAAAGATCTTTATCGCAACAAAATAATTTTAGTTGCCGATATTCCTCCCCTGAATTTATCATCCTTTATTTTTTGGATTAAAACGTTAAATGATAGTTATAAGTATGGCTTATCCCTATGACTTTTTCTATTTCCCGCATCTAATAAATTATCCGATTATTTAAATATAATTTTTATGAAAACGCTATTAATAATATTATCGATGGTAATGCTTTCTATAGGGGCATCAGCTCAGCGAAAAGGAGGTCATTACTACCACCCCAGGCCAAGAGTTATTGTTGTTCCCTCCTTTAGTTACGGTATTGGATATGGCTACGGCTATCCGGCTTTCGGGTATCCTTATCCCGGGTATCCTTACGGTTATGTGGAACCGTATCAAAGCAGAAGAATGCCTTATAAATTGTCGCTAGAAATTCAATCAATAAAGGATGATTATCAAAACAGGATAAAAGAAACCAGGAGGAATAAAAGCCTGAGCCATTCAGAAAGAAGAAAAGAAATACGTTCCTTAAAAGTTGAAAGAGATCATGAAATAATTAATGCAGAAAGAAACTTTAGATTTCCGGAGAGAAGGAACAATAACGATCATGGCTCCAACAACGATAGCCGGGACAATAACAATTTTTCTTTCCAGCAGGGTACTTTTTAGTGGATATTCTATAGAAATAAGCATTTGGAAATTCAGTTTAAAAAATTTTCATTTTAACCAATAGACTTAGCCGGAAAAATCATATAAGTCTATTGGTTTCTATACCATCTGGCTTTGTAAAAGATCTTCGAATGAATCTCTTTTTCGAATCAGGCGGGCCTTGCCATCTTGTACCAAAACTTCAGCAGGTTTAAATCTTGAATTAAAGTTAGAGGACATTTCAAAACCATAGGCACCTGCATTATAAAATGCTAATAAATCGCCTTCTTTAATTTCTCTAATTTTTCTATCCCAGGCGAATGTGTCGGTTTCGCAAATATTACCTACGACTGTATAATTCTTTTCAATCCCTTCCTCATTGCTAATATTTTCAATGCGATGATAAGAATTGTAAAACATCGGCCGAATGAGATGATTGAAACCGCTGTTAACACTGGCAAAAGTAGTTGCCGATGTTTCCTTAAGTACATTAACCTGTGTAACCAAATAACCGGCAGCGCTTACTAAAAATTTACCGGGCTCAAACCATACCTGCAAATGTTTGTTGCCAGGATTTGGATGATTGGCAAACGCTTCATTCACTTTTTGTGCGAGTGAATTTATATCCGTTTCTGAATCACCTTCTTTATAAGAAACTTTAAATCCACCTCCTAAATCAACAAACTCCAATTCCTTAAAATGCGGAATAATGTCAAACAGGACTTCAATACCCTTTACGAATACATCAACATCCTCAATGTCGCTTCCTGTATGTATCTGCAGGCAACGAATAAACAAATTATGTTTATCTACAATTGACAAAATTTTTTCAACCTGGTCAACGGGAATACCGAATTTGCTTTTATCGTGCCCGGTAGAAATTTTAAGATTTCCGCCGGCTAAAATATTGGGACGTAGCCGGATTCCCACAGGATAGTTATGCCCATATTTAGCTCCAAACTTTTCCAGGTTGGAAAGACTGTCTATATTAATATTAACGTCTAAATTTTTAGCCTCTTCAATCTCCCCAAAGGAGATTCCGTTGGATGTATATAATATTCTATCAGGCGTAAACCCGGCATGCAAAGCGAGTCTAACTTCGTTTAATGAACTGCAATCCACATTCGACCCAAGAGATTTTATGTAAGCAAGTACATGAATATTGGTTAAAGCTTTACAAGCATAAAAAAATTTTACATCTGTCTTCCTAAAGGCAGTTACAAGCTTATTATATTGTTCGGCAATTTTTTCAGCATGATAAATATAAACAGGGGTTCCAAATTCTTCAGCGATTTCTATTAATTGTATATGAGATAAAATCTGTGACATGGTTTTAATTAGCTAATTAGCTGATCAGCTAATTAAACAACGGGGAATGAAATTAATTTTTAGTATTGATATTTATTCGGGGAATGTATTATTTGCATCTGTTACCTGGCTTGCTTCATTTTCAGTTTCTACAAACTCCTCGTTATATTCTTCAACAATTGTTTCAACATCCGTAGGTATTTCTTCGCTTTGAGCTTCCTCCCTTTCTACTTTTTCAATTCTTGTGGCTTCAACTATTTCCTGGTTAAGCACCTCCTGTATTTTGGGAAGATCATCAGGACTATTGATACCAAAATAATCCATAAAGGATTTTGAGGTAGTATAAACCAATGGTTTTCCCGGGGCATCCTCTTTTCTTCCAGCAATAATCACCAATTCTTTCTCCAATAATTTCTGGACAGCGTAGTCGCAGTTTACACCGCGAATGATTTCAATTTCAGATTTAGTTACCGGTTGTTTGTAAGCAATTATTGACAACGTTTCCAATGATGCAACAGAAAGTTTTTTCAGAAACTTATCACCATTAAGCTGCGCTATTGTTTTATGAAATTCTTTTTTGGTAAGAAACTGGAAACCGCCTCCACTTTCAATAACTTCAAAAGAATAAAATTCTGATTGATATTTTTCCTTTATAGCACTAATGGCCGAATCAACCTGTTCCTGGCTGGCTCTGTCTTCAATAAACGCAAGCGCATTATTGGTTAGCTCATATAATTCAGTGCCAGACAAGGGTTTTTCACTGGCAAAAATAAGCGCTTCAATATGAGGGATTATTAAACTTAAGTCCATTTTTATTACTCATTGGAATGTTATCCCTGCAATGCCGCTGCTCCACTAACTATTTCTGTAAGTTCTGTTGTAATCGCAGCCTGTCTTGCACGGTTATAGCTTATTTTCAAAGTCTTTAACAGCTCTTCTGCGTTATCTGTCGCTTTATCCATTGCAGTCATCCTGGCTCCATGCTCGCTTGCGTGTGCGTCCAATACAGCTTTATATAATTGTGTATTTAATATTTTGGGCATTAATTCCTGAATTAATACACTTTTATCGGGCTCAAAAATAAAATCCGCCTTCGTTTCTCCTTTCTTCTTTTCCGTTTTCTTAATAGGCAGAAACTGTTCAACTTTAAACCGTTGAGTGGCTGCGTTTTTAAATTCGCTATATACTAATTCTACAGCATCCACATCTCCTTTTGCAAACGCATTCATTGCAAATTTTGAAGCCTTTGCAACATTTTCAAAACTGAGATCGGAAAAAATATTCCAGTAATGGTCTATCACTTTGAATTTATTTTTCGAAAAATGCTCATATCCTTTTTTACCTATAGGCAATAATTCAGCATTTCCTTTCGAGGCAGCTGACTCATATTTTTCCCTGATAACCTGTTTTGCCATCTTAATCAGGTTGCTATTATATCCTCCGCATAGTCCCCTATCGCTCGTAATCACAATTATTAAAACCTTTTCAACCTGTCTTTTTGCCGCAAGATTCATTTTTACATCGCCATCAGCGTTACTGGCGATATTGCTAAGCATTTCCTGAAGTTTTTGAGCATAAGGTCGCATTTGAATAATAGCGTCCTGGGCTCGTCGCAATTTGGCAGCACTTACCATTTTCATAGCTTTGGTAATTTGTTGCGTGCTTTTTACACTTTGAATACGGTTTCTAACTTCTTTTAATGCTCCGCTCATATTTATTGTTTATGGGCTGCAAAGTTAAGTGAATGAGGGTATAAAACCATTTAGTGATTTTGCACAGACCGGTATAAAATTTAAAACTGAAGTCCATGAATTATCCTTAAAGCCGAATTGATTTTTTTAAAATTTTCAAACATATTCTCATTATTTTTTACTTAAGAATTCAATTAAGCATATTTATTTATCGTATTGAATTTATAGTGCCTTTTTTATGTGAATGTTCAAAGAGACAATTTAATCCCGAATAAAAAAACCAGTAAAATCACGAAACTTTTAGCATAATTTTGCCCGCACAAAAGCGATTGTATTTAATAATAAATTCAGTAAATGAAGCTTAAATGGTGGAAAATATTGTGCATTGTGCTTTTGTTTTTCACTTTCACTGCAGGATTTTTAGTAAGAGTTCCTCACGTCGGTAATCTTTACGAAAGTATCAGAAATTTTTTCTTTCACGTACCAATGTGGTTTGGGCAAATCGCGTTGCTTACGCTTTCATTAGCATACTCCATAGGCTACCTGCGTACTCAAAATATCAAGTATGATATTTACGCCGCCGAATTCGCAAAGACAGGAATTATCTTTGGAGTCCTTGGGCTGGCAACAGGCTCTATCTGGGCTACCTATACATGGGGCGAGCCGTGGAGTAATGATCCAAAGCAGATCGCGGCTGCAATAGCTGTGTTAATTTACCTTGCGTACATTGTGCTAAGAGGTTCTATGAATGATATAGATAAAAAAGCAAGGGTTAGTGCAGTGTATAATATTTTTGCCTATTTCATTTATATTCCACTAATAATGATACTGCCAAGGTTGGTTCAGTCATTACATCCCGGGGGGATGGAGGGAGCTAAAGGAGGTGGCAACCCGGCATTAGGCGGTGGAAGTCTCGATCCAACAATGAGAATGGTATTCTGGCCAGCTGTTACCGGTTGGGTTCTTTTAGGAATCTGGATTAGCAACCTTAAAATCAGGATGGACTTGCTTGTCAATAAAAATTTAATTAATGATAATAAAGTATTTTAAGTGTCTAATCCTTTTTGTTACATCAGTCTTCTTTTGTTTTTCAACTTCGGCGCAATCGGCGGTTGATTCGACCGATGGCAGTATGAACAGTCTGATGAGAAGCAATGATAAAATTTATGTTGTTATGGCCGTGTGTATTACAATACTTATTGTTCTTTTTTTATACCTGGTAAGAATTGATATTAAAGTTTCGAAAAAAGAAAAAAGTGCTTTAGCGGGTGCTAACCAAAAATTTGAAAAATAATTACGAGTGACTATAAATAAACCTAAAACGGAGGATATGGCTTCTACAGTTCCATATAGCTTTTTCCAGGCCGTTGAAAGAAGCTTTGATAAGGCAGCAGTTTTCACTGATTGGGATCCTGGAATTCTTCAGCAAATAAAGCAATGTAACAGTGTTTACCAGATGCGCTTCCCGATAAAAAGAGAAAGTGGTGAAATTGTTACAATTGAAGCCTATCGTGTGCAACATTCACATCATAAAACGCCTTGCAAAGGTGGCATACGTTTTAGCCTTGCAGTAAGCCAGGATGAAGTAATGGCGCTTGCAGCTCTTATGACTTACAAATGCGCCATTGTAAATGTTCCCTTTGGCGGAGCAAAAGGAGGCATAAAAATCAGCCCGCGTGGATACACACCCTATGAACTGGAGAAAATTACCCGCAGGTACACAGCAGAATTGATTAAGAAAAATTTTATTGGTCCCGGAACTGACGTTCCTGCACCCGATTATGGAACGGGGGAAAGAGAAATGGCCTGGATACTGGATACTTATGGTGCTATGCATCCGGGTGAAATTGATGGTGCTGCATGTGTAACCGGGAAACCTGTAACACAGGGTGGTGTTCGCGGAAGAAAAGAGGCTACGGGCCTCGGCGTTTTTTATGGACTAAGTGAGGTGTGCAATATGCCTTCTGTAATGGGTAAGCTCGGGTTGGAAACTGGTGTAAAAGGAAAAAGAATTTGTGTGCAGGGGTTAGGAAATGTGGGCTATCATTCTGCATTATTCTTTCAGCAGGCAGGTGCTATCATTGTGGGTTTGGCTGAATACGAAGGCGCCATTTATTCTGAGGAAGGACTTGATGTTGATAAAGTTTGGCTGCATCGCACTAAAACCGGGTCATTACTTGATTTTCCGGGCTCAAAAAATTATGCAAAAAATACAGATGCCCTTGAGATGGAATGCGACATTTTGATTCCGGCGGCTTTGGAAAATGTAGTCAATGCAGAAAATGCGTCCCGGATAAAAGCCAAAATAATTGGCGAAGCGGCTAATGGTCCGCTCACACCTGAAGCGGATGAAATATTAAATTTAAAGGGAACTTTGGTTGTGCCCGATATGTATCTTAATGCGGGTGGAGTTACCGTCAGCTATTTTGAATGGCTAAAAAACCTTAGCCATGTACGTTATGGCAGGCTCGAAAAGCGGTTTGCTGAAAACATGAATGAGCACATTTTGGGGCAATTGGAAGAGCTTACCGGCAAAAATGTAAGTTCTCTGGAAAGAGATTTCATCATGCATGGTGCAGACGAGGTAGACCTGGTAAGAAGCGGACTTGAGGAAACGATGATTACGGCAACACGGGAAATAGTTGACATCTGGCAGAAAATGCCCGCTATACCGGATATGCGCACAGCAGCTTACGTTTGCGCAATTAATAAAGTAGCCACTTCCTACGCTGAACTTGGAATATTTCCTTAAGCAAAATTGATGTCAGCCTGCATAATCCGGAAATTCATTGGTTTCCAGGAATTGGCTGTTTCTTTTCTCGAATCCATAGCAATAACTACCGTTCGTAATGATAAGATAATTTGCCGGGAGGGTAACATGATAGCGAAGTATTTGCTCTAAAGCCTTTCGAGTAAGCGAAACATTCATTTCCTTGCATTCGATTATCATAAATGGATTTGCGTTTCGTGTATAAACAACAATATCACATCGCTTTTTTAGCTCCCCCAAACTGATTTCTTTTTCTATTGCAATAAGCGCAGGTGGATAATTTTTTGAAACAAGAAGTTGTATTATATGCTGCCGCACCCATTCTTCAGGCGAAAGACGCAACCATTTTTTTCTTATTGTATCAAAAATTTCGTTTACCCCTGCTTGTTGCCTTGTTTTAACCTGTTCTTTTGGAAATTCAATTTTAATCATCTTGCAATCAATAAACTCGTGATCTCACAAATGTAAAATCATCCGGTTAATTACTGAACTAAATCTAAAATCGTATTTTTATTTATAGCAGAATAATTTTGGGAATTATAAAATGAAAACAAAAAAAGAAATAGTAAATAACTGGCTTCCGAGATACACTGGCGAAAAGCTGGAAAATTTCGGTGAATATATTTTGCTCACGAATTTCAGCAACTATGTAAAAATGTTTGCTGATATGCACAATGTAAAAATTAAAGGACTCGATAAAGCAATGCAATGTGCAACCGCCGAAAATATTACAATCATAAATTTCGGAATGGGAAGTCCAGGGGCTGCAACTGTCATGGATTTACTAAGCGCTATAAATCCTGAAGCGGTTTTGTTTTTAGGCAAATGTGGCGGCTTAAAGAAAAGAAACAAAATAGGCGACCTGATCCTGCCTATTGCTGCAATACGAGGTGAGGGCACTTCTGACGATTACTTTCCTCCTGAGGTTCCTGCTCTGCCCGCCTTCGCCCTGCAAAAGGCAATATCAACCACAATTCGTGATAATGCTTTTGACTACTGGACCGGTACGGTTTATACTACCAACAGAAGGGTTTGGGAACATGATGATACCCTTAAAACTTATTTGAGAAAAATAAGAGCCTATGCAATCGATATGGAAACCGCTACGATTTTTACGGTGGGTTTTTATAATAAAATACCAACGGGAGCTTTATTATTGGTAAGTGACTCGCCAATGATTCCCGACGGAGTAAAAACAGGTGAAAGTGACGCAAGCGTTACTGCTCAATATGTAGAAAGACATCTAAAAATTGGTATAGACTCGTTAAAGCAATTGATAAATGATGGCCTTACGGTAAGACATTTAAAGTTTTAAAAGCGTCAATCGCCCATTGACTCAATGAGCAATCATTAATGGCTCTGAAGACAATCAATTCACAAATCATTATTAACTAAGTGACCTATCCGCTCCTCGAAATAAAAGATTTATCAATTGATTTTAAAACCGGCTCAGAAAATGTTTCTGCTGTAAAGAGCATTTCATTCAAAATGAAGAGAGGCGAAACAATTGCGATCGTCGGTGAATCGGGCTCGGGCAAGACTGTAACGTCTTTATCAATATTACAGCTATTGCCTTCATACGCCAGATATAACGGTGAAATATTTTTTGCGGAAGAGGGAATGAAACAGGATAATCTAATACAACTTCCGGAAAAAAAACTTCAAAAAATAAGGGGAAACAAAATCTCGATGATTTTCCAGGAACCTATGACTTCCCTGAATCCTGTACGAACCTGCGGCAGCCAGGTTATGGAAGCAATTACGCTTCATGAAAATATTTCCCCTTCCGTTGCCAGGCAAAAAACCATCGACCTCTTTGAGCAGGTAAGACTGCCCGATCCAAAGTATATGCTCAAGCGCTATCCTCACGAGCTAAGTGGTGGGCAAAAACAAAGAGTAATGATTGCCATGGCTGTGAGTTGTGATCCGGCTTTGCTTATTGCAGATGAACCCACCACGGCGTTGGATGTTACAGTTCAAAAAACGATTTTAAAACTTATTAAAGAGTTACAACAAAAGAAACAAATGGGTGTAATTTATATCACCCACGATCTTGGATTAGTAAGTGAAATTGCAGATAACGTAATAGTAATGTATAAAGGAGAAATTGTAGAAATCAACACAGTAAAAGAAATATTTTTAAATCCACAACATCATTATACAAGAGCCCTAATAAGCTGCAGGCCAACGGCATCTTCAAAGGGAAAGCGGCTTCCGGTAATTGATGATTTTTTGGGCGGAAGCAATATCCAGGGAATTAAGCCATCGCTGTCCGCTGAAAAAAAACCTGGCAGTTTTATTGAGGCGGCAACAGAATTAGTAAAGGTTGATAACCTCAAAGTATATTTTCCGGTAAAGAGAAGTTTCGCCGGTAAAATATTAAGTGAATTTAGAGCGGTAGACGGGGTGAGTTTCTCGGTGTTTAAAGGAGAAACACTTGGCCTTGTGGGCGAAAGCGGTTGTGGAAAAACCACACTTGGAAGAGCATTGATAAGGTTGATAAAGCCAACCGATGGAAATATTTTTTTTAATAAAACAAATATTGCCCACATATCAGAAGACCAATTCAGAAGAATGCGAAGTGACATCCAGATTATTTTTCAGGATCCTTATGGTTCTTTAAATCCCCGACTCACAATAGGAACCGCCATAAGTGAACCGATGAAAATTCACCATATCCTGCCCACCGAAAGACAGCGCAAAGAAAAGGTCATGGATCTTTTACAAAAGGTAGATTTAAGGCCAGAAAGTTTTAATCGCTACCCGCATGAGTTTAGCGGTGGCCAGCGGCAACGTATTTGCATCGCCAGAGCGCTGGGCCTTAACCCGGAGTTTATTATCTGTGATGAAAGTGTATCTGCTCTTGATGTAAGTATACAGGCGCAGGTGCTTAATTTATTGAATGATCTCAAAGCTGAACTTGGTTTTACCACTATCTTTATTTCTCATGATCTAAGTGTAGTGCATTACATTAGTGATCGCATAATGGTAATGAGGGCAGGTAAGATTGTAGAAACGGGATCTTCCCATGAGATATACTATAATCCGGCAAATTCTTACACGCAAAAATTAATTGCTTCGGTTCCCAAAATCAATATTTAGAATCTCCGAAAATTTTAACCCGGTATTTAAACACAAAGTTGTACTTTTGCACACTTAAAAAATCATGCCGTAACATGATAAGTGGCCTGCCGTAGGCACATATCTCTGTAACAAACACAGTAATGGCATGTGACAATTAACTTTAAATCAATAATTGTACATGAAACTCAGTCAATTTAAATTTGACCTCCCTCTAAATCTTATTGCACAAAATCCTGCCAAGCGAAGAGAAGATAGTCGCATGATGGTTATCGAAAGAAAAACGGGAAAAATCGATAACCGTCATTTCAAAGACATTCTTGACTATTTCGATGACAAAGATGTGTTTGTAGTAAACAATACAAAAGTATTTCCGGCACGGATGTATGGCCGCAAAGAAAAGACAGGTGCGAAAATCGAAGTGTTCCTGTTAAGAGAGCTTCATAAGCAAAATCGCCTCTGGGATGTAATTGTAGATCCTGCCCGTAAAATTCGTGTCGGTAATAAATTATATTTTGGTGAAAGTGATGAACTGGTTGCTGAAGTAATTGATAATACAACAAGCCGTGGAAGAACCATCCGGTTTTTATGGGATGGTCCCGAGGATGAATTCAGGAAGATGCTTTATTTTATGGGTGAAACTCCTTTACCCAAATACATTAAGCGCAAACCGGATGAAGAAGACAAAGAAAGATACCAAACAGTTTATGCAAAACATGAAGGCGCTGTTGCAGCCCCAACAGCAGGCCTTCACTTTAGCCCCGAACTTATAAAAAGGCTGGAAATACAGGGGATCCGTTTTGCTGAAGTTACTCTGCATACAGGCTTAGGAACTTTTCGTCCCATAGAAGTTGAAGATTTGAGCAAGCATAAAATGGATGCTGAATATTACCATATTGACGAGGAGGCATGCCGTATTGTTAACAAAGCAAAGGAAACGGGAAAAAGAATTTGTTCAGTGGGTACAACAACTATGCGTGCAATGGAAACATCATTTACTGCTCAAAAATTATTGAAGCCCTCAGAAGGATGGACAAATCATTTCATCCATCCTCCATATAAATTTAATATTGCTGATTCTCTTATAACAAATTTTCATTTGCCTAAAACAAGTTTGCTGATTATGACTTGTGCATTTGGAGGTTACGATCTTATAATGGATGCGTACAAAAAGGCAATTAAGGATAAATATCGCTTCTTTAGTTATGGGGATGCCATGCTGATCATTTAAGTTAAAAAGATTTTTTTAATAAAAACTCTCCTTTATTCAGAGGAGTTTTTTTTTATGACTTAACTAATTCATTTTTTTGAAATACATTAGAGTAAACAAAAATGATATGAGAACGCTTAACCAATGGCTGAATGAATATGGTGAGAGTCATACAAATGAAACCAACAAGCTTATTCACTGGATTTGCGTACCGGCAATTTTCTTCTCCATTACGGGATTGCTTTATTGTATAAAACTTCCCTGGTTTATTAATGAAAATCTGGAGTTGAATGTAGCAATGATCGTTTTACTATTAACCACTATTTATTATTTATCACTCTCGATACCGATAGGGTTGGGCATGCTAATATTCGGCATTTTTTGCCTTGCAGTATGCTACATTGTTGAAACTTTTTTCCCTTTACAACTCTGGCTTTTCAGCATTATAATATTTATAGCCGCCTGGATTGGCCAATTTTACGGTCATAAAGTTGAAGGGAAAAAACCTTCATTTTTTAAGGACATTCAATTTTTATTAATCGGCCCGATGTGGCTAATGAGTTTTCTTTATAAAAAGATTGGCATAAAATATTAACGTTGGAGCTTTACATTGCGAATAATCCTTTATTTAAAAGTTGCAAAGTTTTTTCTTTATGCTCTCTTGAAATCAGGATAGAAATATTGTGCTGGCTCCCTCCATAACTTACCATTCGCACAGGAATGCCTGAAAGATTCGTAAAGATTTTTGCAAGCACATCTTTTGTTTGAGTTATTTGATTACCAACAATGGAAACAATAGTTTGATCGCTGTCCACGTCTACCGTTCCAAATAATTCCAGTTCTTTAACTATTTCACTTAAGTATGCGTCATTATCAATAGTGAGTGATACTGCTACCTCCGAAGTAGTTACCATATCAATAGCTGTTTGATATTTTTCGAATACTTCAAATATTTTTCTTAAAAAACCATATGCAAGTAACATCCTGCTGCTTTTTATCTTTATTGCAGTGATAAAATCTTTCGCAGCAATTGCTTTTACGCCCACGCTGCCTGCCTCACTAACGATGAGAGTTCCCGCAGCTTCCGGCTCCATAGTATTCAATAACCTAACAGGAAAATTAAAATATTGAGCGGGCCATATGCTTGCAGGATGTAAAATCTTTGCGCCGAAATAAGCAAGCTCCGCGGCTTCATCAAAGCTAAGCCGGCCAACCGGTTTGGTTTTTTTTACAATCCTTGGGTCGTTATTATGCATGCCGTTAATGTCGGTCCATATTTCACAAACTGAAGCTCCGATCGCACCGGAAATCAAAGAAGCTGAGTAATCACTTCCGCCCCGTTTCAGGTTATCAACTTCACCCTTGGCGTTCCTGCAAATGTATCCTTGTGTAAGGAAGAGTTTGTCTTCTTTATGTCGTTGTAAAATCTGGGACAATTTAACTTTGATGCTTCCTACCTGGGGCTCGCCGTAAGCGTCAATGGTCATAAAATCAAGCGCAGCTAACCACACATGCGGTATCTTTTTTTCTTCGAGATAAGCGCTGAAAAGCTTTGTACTTAATAATTCGCCTTGTGCAAGTATGTCTTTATTTAAAGCTTCGCTGAATGATATTTTCAAAATTATATTGAGAAACTCAAAATGCTCCGCCAGTATTTTTTTTGCTTTATTATAGCTTTCCTCTGATTTTACCAGTTGTAAAATAAAGTTCTGATAGTGCTGTTCAAGAGCATCTATGTGTTGTTTCGCAGATGTACGATCCCCCTTGGCAAGGCTGCTGCTTATTTCTGTAAGTGAATTGGTTGTTCCGCTTAAAGCGCTAAGCACCACGATCTTTGGCTCTTCTTCTTTTGTTATCAGACGGGCTATGTCAAACATCCTTTCAGGTTTGCCAACACTCGTGCCACCAAACTTCATTACTTTCATTACAATTCTTCCGGCATTTTTATTGAACCGGGTTGCAAATGTACTATATAACAGGAATTTCTTTTGAAAGCAATTAATACAATGGCCTCATTGAAAATTAATTGGTACGAAATACAGTTATTTCTTAAAGTTCACAGATTTATACTGAATCTTTTTCCCAAAACCTTTAATTCCTCAACAACTGAATCAAACAGGGGAATTCCATTTTGTATCCTTTCTCTTTCATATTCAATTTCAGGTTCGCCCGGTATGTATACTTTATCATGGCCTTTGACAGTGTCTGAAGAACTGAATCTCTTTATCCATTTGTCCATGTGAAATTTAAATTCATCCGCAGGCCGGAAAGCGTCAATTCTCATCGCACCGAAGAAATGGCCAATCCCTTCACCCGGCATATTTTCAGGCATTGGCACGTAGGCAGGAAATGGAGGTACCCACGGTCCATAGTTTGCTCCACTTAATACCGCTGAAAAAATATCGACAATAGATCCTAATGCATAGCCCTTATGGCTGCCATGCTCTTTATCTCCCCCAAGTGGTAGTAAAGCTCCTCCGTTTTTCAATTCATTGGCATCGATGGATGGCGCTCCCGTTTTCGTCTGTACCCAACCGTTAGGCGTCGCTTCATTCTTTCGTTGTAATATTTCCAGCTTTCCGTTTGCTGCAGTTGTAGTAGCGAAGTCCGCAACGAAAGGTTGTTCATTACCTGCCGGTATAGCTACGGCAATAGGATTGGTGCCAAGCATCCTCTCCGTGGAAAATGTTGGCGCCACCAACGCAGAAGCATTCGTCATTGCAATACCAATCATATCGTATTTCAGCGCCATCATCGCATGTGAGCCGGCGATTCCAAAATGATTACTATTTTTAACACTAACCCAGCCGGTTCCGACGGCTTTCGCTTTGTCTATAGCAACCCGCATTGCAAATGGTGCCACGACTAAACCCAGGCCGGCATCTCCATTGATAACTGCTGTCGAAGGCGTTTCATGAATAATTTTTATCGATGGTTCTGCATTAATTCTTCCGGCTTCCCATAAACGTACATAACCTGTAAGCCTCGCTATGCCATGACTGTCTACTCCCCTTATATCCGCAGCCAGCAAAGAATCCGCCGCAATAGTCGCATCTTTTGAGCTACAACCAATTTTTAAAAAGATGTTTTGAGCAAATGCGTGTAACGTTGAATAGCTAAAATTTTCCGGCATGCGCAAAAGTAAATGATATGATTTTAGATTTCAGCTATAAGGTTTTAGATTTGCGCAAAATGCACTGATTCTGCAATTATACAATACTGCAGATTTACAATTGACATAAAATTATGGGAAGAATATTTGAAGTAAGGAAATCAACCATGTTTGCCCGGTGGGACAAGATGGCCAAACAATTTACACGTATTGGTAAAGAAATAGATATTGCCGTAAAACAAGGGGGCCCGGATCCTGATAATAATTCAGCATTGCGTCGTTGCATTATAAATGCGAAAGCGGTTAACATGCCAAAAGACCGGGTGGAGGCTGCCATAAAACGGGCATTGGGTAAAGACAAGACCGACTATCACGAAGAAGTTTATGAAGGATATGCTCCTCATGGTGTAGCGGTATTGGTGGAGACAGCAACTGATAATCCTACACGTACCGTTGCTAACGTGCGCATGCATTTTAATAAAGGGCACGGTTCGCTGGGCACAAGTGGAAGTGTTGCCTTTACATTCAATCATATGGGAGAATTCAAAATAAAGAATACTAATATTGATATTGAAGAACTCGAGTTGGAACTTATTGATTTTGGCCTTGAAGAAATCGGGGAAGATAGCGAAGGAAACATAATTATCCGTACTCCGTTTCATGAATTCGGCAACATGAACAAGGCATTAGAAGATAAAGGCATCGAGGTTATAACAGCCGAGCTTACCAGGATTCCGACAAACACTATTGAGCTTCCGGAAGAACAGGCCAACGAAGTTTTGAAACTTGTAGATCATCTTGAGCAGGACGACGATGTGCAAAAGGTATATCATAATCTTAAATAAAGACCGCCTGCAAACCAGGAAAGGACGTATCTACAGGTCCTCCCGAAGATTATAGTTTAAGCCTGCGAGATAGAAGAAATAAATTGTCCAGGTTTCCAATTGCCTTATAAAATAAATTTTAAAGGGGCCTCTTATTTCTTTTCGGGCTCCGTCTTTAAAAATAATATCGTAATTAATTTCACCTTCGCTAAAACCCATGCCCGTATGCGCTCCTTCAATATTTTTTAATTCAAATTCCACATTATCTATTGTGAACGAATTATTTTCAAACTTTGCAAATACATCATATGCCGAATGAATGTTTTCCATTAATTGTCCGCGTGAAAGTATATTTCCATTAGGTTCTACGAATTCATCTCCGATATAAGCTGTATCAGCATTGAGCTTTCTTTCAAAAAAATCATTGATGAATTCATAAGTTATATCTGTTATTTCCTGTTTATGATCAGGATGAAATTCCTCGTAGATAAAATTGGTAGTCATCCCTTTTAGGGGTAAAAACTCAGTTTCATGATTAAACAACTCTTTTATTATAAAATCATACTTAAGCCTGTCAGATTTTTCTGCAATAAAATCAACATTGATGCTGTGCTCAAGCAATAATTCCTTTAACCTTTCGAACTCAATTGTAAATTTTTCATCATCAAGGTTTTTCTCATCGTTAAAAGCCGGCTTGCCCAGGATATCAAAAACCTTTTGTGGGTTTGAATTGACGTATGCTTTTTCAAATTCCAGGACGGATTTCAGGAACGCATTCTCAATACCGGGGGAAAGATCGTTGTCAGTTTCTCCAAAATGTGCCCCTGACTCCGCCATCATTTTTAATTTTAAAAATTCATTTTCAAGCCGTAGGTTTTCTTCGGGATCATTGCTGAAGGCATCGTCCCCGGGAAATTCATCATCTTCTTGCATAATAATTTTTTAATGTTGAGGAATATCCGAATCACGTGTGTCTATCCATTAAAATAGTAAATAATTTTAAGAATCATCCCGGCATTTATAACGGGATTAACAATTTCGCAATAAAAAAACCGCCCCAATTTGCATTGGTGGCGGCTCTATTTTTGATTATGACCCCCAAAGTATTTCGAAGCAGTTCGCTTTTTACATTATTATTTTCAACTACAACTATCAGACTATCCAAAAAAGATATGGTTTAATCGTCATAAAAAATTTACAATACGAATTCATTTATGTATTCCTGAAATGATTTGCATCTCAGTAGTTGAATGCCCGGAAGGCAGTTTGCTGTTATGGTTTATCTTTAAAACAAATTCATATAATGAATCTTAAAAGTTATTTATTGCCTGGAATTTTTGCCATGCTTTCGGTCTTTATTCTTTCAAATCTAAGTGCCCAGAACAAAGGGGATAACTATGGAGGTCAGTGGAAAAATGTTGACAGTCTTGTAAAAAAAGGGCTTACAAAATCTGCCCTCATAACTGTTGATAAAATATATTTTAATGCGAAGAAAAACAGTAATGATCCGCAAATTATTAAGGCATTATTATACAAAACAACGCTCAATCAGAATATACAAGAAAATGCTTTGATGAAAAGTATCGACACTTTAGAAACGGAAATTTCTTCCTCAAAAGAGCCGGCAAAGTCGATACTCGAAAGTATTACGGCACAGATGTACTGGAATTATTTTCAGCAAAACAGGTATCAATTGTATCAAAGAACTAATACGACTGGATTTGATAAAAAAGACATTGCAACCTGGACTGCAGATGATTTGCACAAAAAGATTGGCGAATTATATTTGGCATCGATAGATAATGAAAAGTTGCTGCAGCAAACAAGGCTGGAACCTTTTGATGCAATAGTGATAAAAGGAAATGTGCGATATCTGAGGCCAACACTTTATGATTTGCTGGCTCACCGGGCACTGGATTATTTTAAAGGCGATGAGCCTGATATCACGAGGCCTGCTTATGCATTTGAAATAAAAGATAACAAAGCATTTGCACCCGTAAATGAATTCATACAATATAAATTCATCACAAACGATTCCGGCTCATTGCATCAAAAGGCTATATTAATTTTCCAGGAACTTCTTAAATTTCATAAAAATGATGGCAACCCGGCGGCATTAATTGATGCTGATATTGAGCGCCTTGGTTTTGTGTACCAATATGCAGTAACAGATAATAAAGATGCCATCTATATTGACGCCTTACAAATTCTTGCCGGTCGGTATATCAATAATCCTGCCTCAACACAAGCCGCGTTTTTAGCGGCACAGGTAATGTATAATTCAGCGTTGCCAGCTTCAAAAAGCGATAGTAAAATTTCGCCATATACTGTTAAGCAGGCAAAAGAAATGCTTGATGAAATTGCTAAAAAATTTCCTGGCAGTGAGGGCGGTATTAATGCAAGAAACCTCATTAATCAAATTTTACACCCAGAAATAAATCTTACCACTGAAAAGGTAAATGTCCCGGGGTTGCCATTTCGCTCGCTTGTTACCTATAAAAATTTTAAGGCGATCTATTTCCGCCTGGTTGAATTGACTCCGCAACTAAAAAAAGAAGTGACGAAAAATTATGACAACGACAAGGTGTTTCAAACTTTAACTACTACTAAAAGTTTAAAAAGCTGGAGACAGGAATTACCAATCGCCGATGATTATCTTTCGCATTCAGTAGAAGTAAAAATTGATGCATTGCCGATAGGCGAATATGCATTGATTGGTAGTGCCAGCGAGAATTTTAGCTTTGATAAAAATCCTCTTGCAGCACAATATTTTTATGTTTCGGATATAAGTTTTATTAACAGCGGCCTTGAATATTTTATTTTGAACCGCATAACAGGGCAGCCATTACCGGGAGCGAAAGTACAAGTATGGAACCAGCTGTATGATTATAACAGCAGGGAGAATAAGTTGACAAAGCAGGAATTGCTTACAACCGATAAAAATGGCTATGTAAAATTGAATGACCCTAAAAAAGACGATAACAGGAATGTAAGGCTTGGGATCAACTATGAAAAGGATTATTTGTTTTTAGACGACCAGCAATACATTTACAACTATTATCAGAATGCTGATAGTGATAATGATTATGAAGATCAGAAAGATTATGACGAGGACAACGCAAAGGTTTTTTTGTTTACGGACAGAAGCATTTACCGCCCGGGGCAACTGGTATATTTTAAAGGCATCGGCGTTACCAAAAACTGGAAAAGTAACAAAACTGTTTTACTTCAATCTAAGGATTCACTCACTATCATTCTCAATGACGTTAACAGCCAAAAAGTTGATTCAATAAAAGTTTTGTTGAATGAGTTTGGTTCCTTCAATGGAAAGTTCCGTTTGCCCGAAAATAAATTAAATGGAGAATTTGAAATTGATGTTCATGATTTTGAAAATTCTTCTGTTTCATTTTCTGTTGAAGAATATAAAAGACCAAAATTTTATACTGAATTTGATTCCTTAAAAAGAAGCTACAGGGTAAATGACACCGTAGCAATAACAGGATTTGCAAAAGCGTACGCAGGTAACAATGTAGATGGAGCTAATGTAAAATATCGTGTAACAAGAGTAGCCAGGTTTCTTTATCCATGGATGTTCTGGAAAATTCCTTTTCCACAAACGAGACCACTTGAAATCACCAATGGAGAAATCACGACCGACTCCGATGGAAAGTTTACAATAAAATTCGCAGCCATTCCTGATCTTACGATTGATAAAAAAACCGACCCTGTTTTCGATTATAAAATAGAAGCAGATGTAACTGACATAAATGGTGAAACGAGAAGTGGCAATATTACTGTTCCGGTCGGGTATAAGGCTTTGGACCTACAGATTGCCTTACCACAAGGAGAAACGGTGGATGTGGATAGTTTGAAAAACATAATTGTTACCAGCAAAAATCTAAGTGGCCAACCTGAAACAGTAAACACAGCAATAAAGATTTACAAATTACAACCGCCGGAGAGACTGATTCGCAAAAGACTTTGGAATGCTCCTGATAAATTTATTTTAACAAAAAATGAATTTATTCAATACTTCCCACATGATGAATATAAAGATGAAACCAAAAAAGAGTCGTGGGGAAAAAGCGAAGCAGTTTATGTTGCGGTTGATTCCACAAATAATTCAAACTTCAAAATTGATAATTCAAAATTCACACAAGGATATTATGTTATAGAAGCGACGGCAAATGACAGGTATGGGCAGGAAGTAAAAAATGCAAAATATTTCCAGGTTTATAATCCGAAAAAGGATTCATTGCCTGCGCCTTCCTATGTTTGGAATTTCACTGAAAAGAATAGTGCTGAACCGGGAGAGATTACAAAAATTGTTACCGGCAGTTCGGCTGACAGTGTTTTTTTAATTGAAGAGATTGATAGGCAAAAGGACAATAATAACGGGCAAAACACAAATGATAAAAATCAAACGGAGTTAAATTTTTATCCTCTAAACAGTAGCAAAAAATCTTTTGATTTCAATATCACAGAAACTGATCGCGGCGGTTTTGGGGTGAATCAATTCTTTGTAAAAGACAATCGCTTCTATGTTTCCTCCAATACTATCTATGTTCCATGGAGCAATAAAGAACTCAACATTTCTTTTGATACATACCGTGATAAAACTTTACCTGGCAGCGAAGAAAAATGGAAAGTAAAAATCACCGGAAATAAAGGTGAAAAAGTTGCTGCCGAAATGCTGGCATCTATGTATGATGCTTCATTGGATCAATTTAAGCCACATTCATGGGGTGCACCTAATATATGGCCAACATATTCTGGTTACAATATATGGATGGGTAATCAAAACTTTTCTTCGGTTCAATCAATAGAGAAATATTGGAATGAAGGATATATTGAGCAAAAGGAAAAAAGATATGATGTGTTAAATTACTTACCAGAAAACGGAGTCAGGATTGTATTAAGAGGAGCTGCGTCACTTGCACCAGGAAAACCGGGTGCGGCTCCAACAATTGCTGCCAGAGAATCAGATCTTCAAGACGTTGTTGTTGCTGGATATGGCTTAAACAAAATAAGGGAAAAAACAGAATTAATGGATGCAACAGTAGATATCAAAAGTCCGGAACAAAGTAATAAAATCGACCAATCTCAAATTCAAATCCGTAAAAACTTCAATGAAACCGCTTTCTTCTTTCCTGAATTAAGAACAGATACAGATGGCAATGTTGAATTCAGCTTTACCATGCCGGAAGCGGTTACTCAATGGAAACTAATGACACTCGCACACGCCAAAGATTTGGCGAGTGGTTATGCAGCGAGGACAATAATAACACAAAAAGATCTAATGGTGCAGCCAAATGCGCCACGCTTTTTAAGAGAAGGTGACAGGATAGAATTCAGCGCAAAGATTGTAAACCTCACTAATAAAGAGGTAACCGGGCAGGCAGAGTTGCAACTATTAAATGCTTCAACGATGAATCCCGTGGACGGATGGTTTCAAAATATTTCTCCCACTCAATTTTTTACGGCTCCTGCCAGTCAAAGCATTTTAGTAAAATTCAGTATTGAGATACCAACAAATTTTAATGATGCCGTTGTATATAGAATTATGGCAAAAGCAGGTGAAAACAATGATGGTGAGGAAGCAGCTATTCCAGTTGTTACCAATCGTATGCTGGTAACCGAAACAATGCCTTTGCCCATGCGTGGCGACGGAACAAAAGATTTTAAGCTTGAAAAATTAATTAACTCGGGCAGTTCTGAAACGCTTACCAACTATGGATTAACGGTTGAATATACTACGAATCCGACATGGTATGCAGTTGAAGCTTTACCTTATTTGATGGAATTTCCTTACGAATGTGCGGAGCAGACTTTTAACCGGTATTATGCTAATGCTATAGCTACCAGGATCTTTAAAACATCACCAAAAATTAAAAGGATTTTTGAAAAATGGTCAACCATTGACACTTCAGCTTTAATGAGCAACCTGCAAAAGAATGAAGAATTAAAATCCCTTTTGTTGGAGGAAACACCATGGGTATTACAGGCTCAAAATGAAGAGCAACAAAAGAAAAATATTGCATTGCTTTTTGATATGGTTAGGATGAACCTTCAACTGGAATCAACCCTCGATAAATTAAAAGACATGCAATCTTCCAATGGTGGATTTGTGTGGTTCAAAGGAGGTCCTGATAATCGTTACATGACGCAATACATCATAACAGGAATAGGCCATCTTAAAAAATTGAATGCACTTCCTCCGTTCCAGGAAAAAGAATTGAAAACAATTCTTGATAAAGCAATTCCATACTTAGACAAAATGCTGCAAAAAGATTATGATGATCTGGTGAAAAATAAATCAAACCTTAAAGAAGATAATCTTTCAACTATAGCAATTCAATATCTATACATGCGCAGTTTCTTCCCTGAATATCCATTAGCAAAAGAAACACAGGCTGCGTATAGCTATTACGGTGATCAGTCAAAAAAATACTGGCTTAACCAAAGCAAATACATGCAGGCAATGATAGCATTATCACTTAATCGCACCAAAGATGCCACGACTGCAGATGCAATAATAAAATCCTTAAAAGAAAATTCAATCAATAATGAAGAGTTAGGCATGTACTGGAAAGAATGGGACCAGCATGGCTATTGGTGGTACCAGGCCCCGATAGAATCACAGGCAATGATGATCGAAGCATTTTCTGAAATTGAAAAAGACCCAAAAACAATTGATGATCTGGAAACGTGGTTATTAAAAAACAAGCAAACCAATAACTGGAAAACCACTAAAGCAACTGCTGAAGCCTGCTATGCTATATTGCTACAGGGCACCCCCCCGATAGCTATCGGGGGGTTGTCCGAAGAGAAAACTGTTACTATAAAATTAGGAAGCACAACTCTCAATAGTAACGACGAAAAACAGGAGGCCGGCACGGGATATTTCAAAAGAAAAATAGATGCAGACAAAGTGAAACCAGAAATGGGAAATGTTAGTGTAACAGTTTCTTCAATAACCCCGTCAACCAATAAACAAATTAACCAGTCTTCATCATGGGGTTCTGTGTATTGGCAATATTTTGAAAATCTTGATAAAATAACTTTTTCAGAAACACCATTAAAACTTTCTAAAAAATTATTCATTCAAAAAAATACTGATAAGGGTCCGGTACTTCAACCTGTAAATGATGGCGACAAACTTCATGTAGGGGATAAAATAAAAGTGCGTATAGAATTAAGAGTTGATCGTGATATGGAATATGTTCATATGAAAGATATGCGTGCTTCATGCATGGAGCCAACAAATGTAATCAGTCAATACAAATACCAGGATGGCCTCAGCTATTATGAAACAACAAAAGATGTAAGTACTAATTTCTTCTTTGGCTATTTGAACAAAGGAACTTACGTATTCGAGTACCCGATGTTTGTAACTCACAGTGGAAATTTCAGTAACGGCATTACCACCATCCAATGTATGTATGCGCCGGAGTTTACAGCACATAGTGAAGGTGCGAGAGTGAATGTTACAGAATAACGGGTATCCGCAACTCCGCAAACCAGGAGGTTTTCTAAGCAGGTTTTTATTCCCATGTGATCTCAAATAATTCTTCCTGGTTTTTCGAACGATTTCCACTCCGATTTCCACCGATTTATTTGCAAAATCATTTACTGAGATATATCTTTACATTTCAAATTTAAACGGAGCCTCGCTCCCATGTAAGATGACTCACATTATTGCTTCTCTCTTATTCAATTATCGCCAGAGAGTTAAGCCACCAGCAGTTTTCGCCTGATACAATTCCCTTGTAATCTTATTGTTAATAATGCCTTCCTTTGGCTAAATCAATATCGATTTGCAGCACAATTATGTGCCGCACAGGCTGCTAATATAAACTTCCAAAATACTATTAAATCCGGTGGCAACCGGCTTGCCAAAACTTTCAAAAAAATTAAAAATTAAAAACAATGAACATTCAAACTTTATTGACTAATTACTGGTGGATACTGGTAATTTTATTTTCACTGGTTCTTTACAAATTCATCCTTCGCTTTTTATTCGGCATGATTATCATTCCCGAAAACAGGATAGGATTGGTTACAAAAAAATTCGTGCTCGTGGGAGCCAATCGTGAATTGCCCGGCGGAAGGATTATTGCCACAAAAGGCGAAGCTGGTTTCCAGGCACAAACACTTGCTCCAGGCCTGTACTGGAGAATGTGGCCATGGCAATTTGGAGTAGAATTGAAGCCATTTACTGTTATTCCTGAGGGTAAAATTGGTTTGGTATTAAGCAATGACGGTGTTGAAATTCCAACAGGCGCTATACTCGGAAGAAGGGTAGAGTGTGATAACTTCCAGGATGCAGAAAAGTTTTTAAATAATGGAGGTCAAAAAGGTCGCCAGACTTCCTACATCACTGCAGGGACTTACCGCATCAACACATACGCATTTACCATTACCATTACCGACATGGTGATCATTCATGAAAATATGGTAGGCATAGTTACAACACTGGATGGTCAGCCGATTGAAAGCGGACAAATCGCCGGCAGGTATGTGGATGGCCACAATAACTTCCAGGACTTCGATACTTTTTTAGCGAATAATGGTAACCGTGGTTTGCAGCCGTCAATTATTTTGGCAGGTAGTTATAACATTAATCCATGGGCCATACAAATAGAAGAAGTACCGATGACCGAAGTACCCATTGGTTATGTGGGTGTGGTAATTTCCTATGTTGGACAAGATGGTAAAGATGTTACCGGCGAAAGTTTTAAGCATGGCAACATTGTGAGTAAAGGACAACGCGGTGTATGGATGGAGCCTTATGGACCCGGTAAATATCCGATCAACAAATACACCATGAAGGTAGAACTGGTGCCAACGACCAACCTGGTTTTGAACTGGGCTAATACAAGAAGTGAGGCACATCAGCTGGATAAAAACTTATGTACGATAACTGTACGCTCGCAGGACGGCTTCCCTTTTAACCTGGACGTGTCGCAGATCATACATATACCAGCTAATGAAGCGCCGAAGGTGATCGCACGTTTCGGCAGCATGAATAACCTGGTGAGCCAGGTGCTGGAACCCACTATAGGTAACTATTTCAGGAACTCGGCACAGGATAGTGATGTGATTGCTTTCCTGGCTACCCGTAAAGAAAGGCAACAAGCTGCAAAAGATAATATGAAGGCAGTGCTGGATGAATACAATGTGAACGCTGTTGATACTTTGATCGGTGACATAGTTCCGCCGGAGTCGTTAATGAAAACTTTGACCGACAGGAAGATTGCACAGGAAGAAGAGAAGACGTATATCACGCAGAGAATGGCGCAGGAAAAACGCCAGGGCATGGAGAAAGAAACTGCTGTTGCAGACATGCAAAAAGAAATTGTGAAGGCCCAGCAAAATGTTGAGATTGCTCAACGAACAGCAGATGCGACAGTGAAAAAAGCAGAGGGCGATGCTAACAGCTTAAAGCTGCAGGTAGAAGCAGAGGCAACCGCAACAAAGATGCGGGCCAATGCGGAAGCTGAAGCTACCAGGGCGAGAGCCGGTGCACAGGCTGAAGCTACAAAACTCAATGCCAGCGCAGATGCGGAAAGGATTACCAAGACAGGTTTGGCGCAGGCAGAGAAAATTATGGCAGTGGGTAAAAGCACAGCCGAAGCTTACGAGCTGCAGGTAAAAGCAATGGGTGGTGATAATTTTACAAAGTATAAAATCACCGAAGAAATTGGCAAAGGCCAAATAAAAGTGATGCCTGATATTTTGATTGGAGGAAGTGGAGGAACGGATGGTGGAATCAATGGTTTATTAGGCGTGAAATTGATGGAAATGATGGATCTGAAAAAGATGGATTAGTTCAAGGTTTTACTTACAAAGCCCTGCCGGAAGGCGGGGCTTTTTTCATTAAGTGTCCAACATACTATAAACCTGAAACTCGCAAAACATTTCTTACTTCCCTATTTTTACTCCTTTAAACCAAGACTATGGCAGACGAAACTTACTCGATTCCTTTACGATACCGCAAGATGGAAAATCTTCACATTGTATTCTGGCTCTTTAAAGATATAAGCTGGTGCATGATTTGGCGCTCGCTTGGTATTGCCATGATTTTTCCCACTTTATCAATTGCTATAATTATCGCATGGCGTACCCGCAAATACATGTCTGAGGTTTGCCACAATGTTGCTATTGTGTTTTGGATAACCGCAAATGCCTATTGGATGATAAGCGAGTTTTTTCATTTTGATGAAAATATTGTTATCGGAAATATTACTTTTAAATATTTAGCCATTATTCCATTTTCAGTAGGGATTTTAATTCTTGCCTATTATTATTTAATCTGGCGGCCTGCACATCCCAACGTAGTTGAAACAATGTAAAGTGTGACGTTCTGCTTCTGGATAGGAGCTAAAAGCAAATAGCTTTAATTTTAAATATGCCTTGATTTCTCACAGCAACCTTTTGTTCAACAAATGCAAGCCAAAGAGGTGTATTTACGAGGGCTATATTTATCCATCTCATGTGATATTGAATATATGTTGGTCGATATAATTGCTAAATGTATAATAGATGAACCTTCTCAACGAGAATCTTTTAAAGTAAGATATTTCGGTAACAATTCAATGGGTAAAAAAATAGTAAAAGCCAAAGAATCTCTTAAGAAGTATAACGAAAATTATTATCATGAATTTAAAGATTGCTTTAAGACTATAGACAATTTATTAGAGCGCAGAAATATGTTTAGCCATTCTAAAATTGAGGGAGATATTCTTGAACAGGATAAAACAGTTTTGACTTTTAACTATATTGATAAGGGTGTAAGAATAATTGATACCAAAAAGATTGACCCTTTGTTTACTGAATTATTGACATATAGAACTGGAATAATGAGATTAGTAGAATTAGTCCTAATTCTAACTAAAGAAAGGGGTGCTGAATAATTCGAATTATTAACTGCTTTAATTTTGGAATAACAAATATTATAAAATACCTGATGATTTATTTATTAACCTTTACAGCCTTTTAGGATTTTTAAATAAAATATTCTTAACCTTTATCTTTGCGACCCAAAACAAAGAATAATGTATCGAACACATACCTGCGGTGAGCTAAGACTTGAAGACGTTGGAAAAGAAGTGAGACTCGCCGGCTGGATACAAACTATCAGGAAATTTGGAAGTATCACATTTGTTGATCTACGCGACAGGTATGGCATTACCCAGCTATTATTTAATGAAAAACTTACTGAAGAACTTGATAAAAATCCTTTAGGAAGAGAATTTGTTTTATCAGTTAAAGGAAAAGCGAATGAGCGCAGTAATAAAAATAAAAATATTCCAACCGGAGATATTGAAATACTTATTTCTAAATTTAAGGTGCTGAACAAATCTGCAGTTCCGCCCTTCACCATCCAGGATGAAACGGATGGCGGCGATGATCTCAGGATGAAATATCGCTTTTTGGATTTACGAAGAAATCCGGTTAAAAAAAATATTGAGCTGAGGTATGCCGTAAACCGTGCTGCAAGGAATTATTTACACCAACAAAATTTTATTGATATTGAAACACCTTTTCTAATTAAATCCACACCTGAAGGAGCCAGGGATTTTGTTGTGCCGAGCCGTATGAACCCGGGCGAATTTTACGCTTTGCCTCAGTCACCACAAACTTTTAAGCAATTACTGATGGTAAGTGGTTATGATCGCTATTATCAAATAGTAAAATGCTTTCGGGATGAAGACCTGCGTGCAGACCGCCAGCCGGAGTTTACACAAATAGATTGTGAAATGGCTTTTGTGGAGCAGGAAGATATTTTACAAATGTTTGAGGGAATGATCAAGTTTATTTTCAAAGAAGTAAAGGGAATAAACTATTCACAAAAAGTGGAGAGAATGACATGGGAAGAAGCGATGTGGAATTATGGAAATGATAAGCCTGACACCAGGTTTGATATGAAAGTAGCTAACATGAAAGTGGCAGGTGAAAATAAATTTAAAGGACTGAATCATACAGAGTTTGCTGTTTTTAAAAATGCAGAAACTATTGTAGCCATTGCTGTTCCGGGCCGCAGCGATTATTCCAGGAAGCAAACTGATGAATTAATTGATTGGGTGAAGCGGCCACAGATAGGAATGGGAGGACTTGCTTTTGTTAAAGTGAATACCGATGGAACTTTAAAAAGCAGTTTCGATAAATTCTTTAATGAAGAGCAATTGAAGTCATTTACTCAATTTTGCCAGGCAGAAAGCGGCGATCTTTTATTAATTCTTGCAGGCAAAGAAGAGCGTACAAGAAAAGCAATCAGTGAACTACGGCTATACATGGCCGATAGATTAGGTTTGCGCAAACCGGAGGAATTCAAATTACTTTGGGTAACTGACTTTCCATTATTTGAATATGATGAAGAAGGTAACCGTTGGGTGGCGAGACATCATCCTTTCACCTCTCCAAAACCGGAAGATATTGAAGTGATGATCAACAATAATCCTGTAATTGAAAATGCGGACAAATACCTTGAACATCCTTATGCAAAAATAAAAGCCAATGCCTATGACATGGTGTTAAACGGCAACGAAATTGGCGGTGGTTCTATAAGAATTTTTCAGAGGGAGTTACAGGAAAAAATGTTTGCCGCCTTAGGGATGAGTAAAGAAGAAGCTCAGCATAAATTTGGATTTTTATTAGGCGCATTTGAATACGGCGCTCCGCCTCACGGTGGTATTGCATTTGGATTCGACAGGCTTTGTGCCATTTTAGGTGGTAGTGAATCTATCCGTGATTTTATCGCTTTTCCTAAAAATAATTCAGGAAGAGATGTAATGATAGATGCTCCATCTACCATTGATGAAAAACAACTGGAAGAGTTACAAATTAAACTTGATCCGAAATAAATATGCAGCATTTAAACGTTTACAGACTCATCAAATGCTTCTCATTTTTTATAATTCTTGTAATTTTTTCAAAAATAACTTTTGCCCAATACGATGCTCCACTTTATACCTCCTATACTACTGAATCTGCAAGAATAAAATTGCATGACAGGCTTATTAAATATTCTATCGCCCATAATTTATCACTTCCCCTTAGTGATTCAACTGAAGAGAATTGGGAAGAAGCATTTAATGCCATAGCAGTGCTATTATATAAATCCCCTTTTAGTGACGAAAAAATTAATAAAGCGTTTGATGATATTGCAACAAGGAGCGTAGATTTTCAAAAGGCTTTGATAGAACTCGCCTATACAAATTATCCGGATATCTTTCATAACCAGGTAAAAAATCTCATCTCAACAACTGATGACTCTAAAGTATTTGCCATCTGTGCGGAATACCTGCTTCAGGAAGAAAAAGATTCTTTCTCTGCTATCAACATCACCAAACTGCTCAATGCAAAATTTGCTGACCAGTCAGTAACTGATCCCGTTTTATCCATGCTGCAATTGCGCCTTGCTCAACAAACAACTTCCCAAACTTTCCTGACTAAAAATTTACTGACGAAACTGTTTGGCAATAAATTACTTCCGGGTAAAACAGTTATGTATAGTATCCAAAGAAAAAACCGCGACTATCCCGGGATTGTTATTGTGAGAGATGGAAATGGAAATTTTGTTACAGACAGCATCAGGAAATATTTTTCACACCAGGCAGCTTGCACGAAGCATTACAAATTTGCCGTTTTATCTTAGAAACGGGAACACTCCTCAAGGAATTTTTCAAATGCACGGCTTCCAGGTTTCCATGAGTAGTTTCATAGGGCCTACCGCTAATGTGCAACTTTCAATGCCGGCTGAAACGTCCATAAAATCTTTTTTAGGAGATAGCACTATTACAGATACAGTTTGGAATATTGATTACTACAAAAGATTGATTCCCGCGGACCTTCAAAATTATTTACCTCTTTATAATTCCTATTATGCCGGGCTTGCCGGCCGTACGGAAATTATTGCCCACGGCACTACTATCGACCCCAATTTTTATTCAAATAAACCTTACTTCCCTTTAACACCATCTCAGGGATGTTTATGTACAAAAGAAATCTGGAATGGAAAAAGATTGGAAAGCGATCAACAGAAGCTTGTAAACGCCCTATTGAAGGCGGGAGGAGCAATTGGCTATTGTATAGTTATTGAACTGGATGATAAACAATCCGCCGTAACTTTAGAAGATATACTACCATACCTTGCTGCCAAATGAAAATCTTTTAGTTTAACAAATTTCGTTATGGCTATTGCTCCGTTAGCAGAAAGACTTCGACCAAAAAAATTAAACGACCTTATTGGCCAGGAACACCTAACCGGTAAGGGAAGTGTATTGCGCAACTCTATTGAAAACGGAAAAATTCCTTCAATGATCCTCTGGGGGCCACCGGGTGTCGGCAAAACAACGATTGCTAATATTATTGCTAAAACTTTGGACTTTCCTTTTTACACTTTAAGCGCTATTTCATCCGGTGTAAAAGAAGTGCGTGAAGTAATTGAAGAATCTAAAAAAATTGATAATGCCATTCTTTTTATTGACGAGATTCACAGGTTTAATAAAGGGCAACAGGATGCTTTACTTGGCGCCGTTGAAAAAGGCATTATAACTTTAATAGGCGCTACTACGGAAAATCCATCATTCGAAGTAAACAGTGCATTACTTAGTCGCTGCCAGGTTTATATTTTGAAGCCTTTACAGGAAGATTCACTCATAAAATTATTAGAGCACGCTATCAAAAATGATAAATTCCTTCAAAAAAATATTGAATTAAAAGAAACAGAAGCGTTAATAAATTTATCAGGAGGGGATGCAAGAAAGCTATTGAACCTTCTTGAGCTCATAGCTAACCAACAACTTTCTGAAAATTCAGAAGTTGAAAATTTAATAATAACTGATGAACTTGTAATGGATGTTGCACAGACCAAAGTTGCATTGTATGATAAAAAAGGAGAGCAACATTACGATATTATTTCAGCATTTATAAAATCGATAAGAGGCAGTGATCCGAATGCAGCAGTTTACTGGCTGGCACGTATGATAGAAGGTGGTGAAGACATAAAATTCATTGCAAGGCGTTTGGTAATACTCGCCAGTGAAGATATTGGAAATGCAAATCCAACTGCCCTGGTATTAGCAACAAATACCTTCCAGGCTGTAAATATGATTGGTTATCCGGAATCCAGTATTATACTCTCCCAATGCACTACCTACCTGGCTTCCTCACCCAAAAGCAATGCGGCTGTTGCTGCTATCGGCAAAGCACAAGCGCTGGTGAAACAATATGGAGACTTGCCTGTGCCATTCGCCATTAGAAACGCTCCGACCAGGCTTATGAAGAAACTGGATTATGGAAAAGATTACCAGTATGCTCATAGTTTTGAAAATAATTTTGTTGCCATGGAATTTTTACCGGAAGCAATTAAAAACACCCTGATTTATGACCCAGGTAAAAATGCAAGAGAACTGGAGCTTAGAAGATTTTTAAAGGAAAGATGGAAGGAGAAATATGGGTACTGAGACTTAAGCATTTAAGCATCTTTATTATCTGTACAATATGATACAGTGGAAATGCAAATTATTCAACGAGCTTACAAATGAAGAACTTTACAAAATTCTTCAATTAAGAAATGAAGTTTTCGTAGTGGAACAAAATTGTCCCTACCAGGATTGTGATAACAAAGATTTACTATCATCCCATCTAACTGCCTGGAAAAATGATTCACTTATTGCCTATAGCCGCATACTTCCTCCCGGTGTTTCCTATCCCGATGCTGCATCTATTGGCAGGGTCGTTACGTCACCTTCTTTTCGGAGGCAAGATTTTGGGAAACAATTAATGTCAAAATCACTCGAAAATTTATATCGTTTATTTGGGCCTGTTCAAGTAATTATCGGAGCACAACTTTATCTAAAAGAATTTTACGAAAGCTTTTTATTTCAGAAGCAGGGCGATATTTACCAGGAAGATGGCATACCTCATATTACTATGACGAAATTCATTTAAATCCTCCCCTATACAATAAAGGAATATTGAGAGTCGTTATTGAATTCATTACCTGTGTAAGGTAATTATCAAAATCCATTACCTGTTGCAAAACAAAATCTAATCGTCTTATGAAAAAACGTTTACCCGCCCTTAGGCTTGCGTGTTTCATATTTATAACACTTGGCTTTTTTTCCCCAACAAAAAGTTTTTCCCAATCTATAAGTATAGGCAATGAGAAGACAAGCGTGGAAGTTGGTATCAACATTGGCCCCTCATTTTTCTTAGGGGACCTGGGAGGACATAGTGGTAAAGGAACTACTTTTATTAAGGACCTCAACTTTTCTTTAACCAAAGTAATGATGGGCGCCTTTGTCGCGGTATACCCCAATGAATGGCTTGGAGTAAGAGTCGCTGCCGATATAGGTAAACTTGAAGGCAAGGATAATATAATTTATACAAAAGGTGTAAACGAATTGTGGAGAAAGCAGCGCAATCTTGATTTCAGATCAAATATTTCAGAAGCATATATCGCAGCGGAGGTTTTTCCTCTGATGCTGCTTAATAAAGATCACGATGATTACAAACCAAGATTAAGACCTTTTGGAGTAATAGGGGTTGGCGTTTTTCATTTTAATCCACAAGGCTCATTAACAGATGCAAACGGAAATAAAACATGGTATAATTTAAAGCAACTTCATACAGAAGGGGAAGGTTTTGCTGAATATCCTCAAAGGAAAGATTATTCACTAACCCAGCTAAATATACCAATGGGATTTGGCGCAAAATATTTTGTTTCCGACAGGGTAAATATAAGCTTGGAAGTTTTACATAGAAAGACCTTTACGGACTATATAGATGACGTAAGTACGGATTATATAGATCCTGCATATTTTGATAAATATCTAACTCCCCAGGATGCCGCAATAGCAAAACAAATACATGACAAAGTGGTTGGCATAGTAACCCCCGCGGTTACCCGTTACTCACCAGGCACACAAAGGGGAGATCCAAGGCAAAACGACGCTTATTTTACTGTATTTCTGAAGTTCGCCGTTAGGCTTGGTGCGATATTTGACAATGTTTATGACCGTCGTGCAGCGAGCCATATGCGTTGTCCTGCAAGATTTTAAAAAATTTTAGTAATTGTTTTGCCTCTGAACGGCAAGGTATATAATAAAAGTTAACCCCGGAAAACGATGCATATTCATATGCGATGTACACCCCTGAAACCACAATCTTTTTAACTTTGTTACTATGCTTTGCCCTTTTTATGGCTTGTAATAAGTTCCTCTCTTAAAAAAGATGCTGTAAAACTCTCTTTGTTCCCCGCAAGTTCTTCGGGTGTCCCTTCAAATAAAATTCTCCCGCCTCCATCGCCCCCGTTCGGCCCCAGATCAATAATGTGGTCTGCAATCTTTATAATGTCCATATTATGCTCAATCACAAGAACGGTATTGCCTCGGTCTACTAATTTATTCAATACATCTGCAAGGTGCTGGATGTCCTGGAAATGAAGCCCGGTTGTAGGTTCGTCAAGTATATAAAAAGTTTTACCAGTATCTCTTTTACTCAATTCGGTAGAAAGCTTCACCCGCTGCGCTTCGCCCCCGCTTAATGTAACAGCACTTTGACCCAATGTAATATAACCCAGCCCGACTTCCTGGAGAACTTTGATTTTCCGGTGGATATAGGGTACATTCTGAAAAAATTCAACCGCCTCATCCACAGTCATTTCAAGCACATCACTTATTGACTTACCTTTATACCTTATTTCAAGTGTTTCACGATTATACCTTTTCCCATTACATTTTTCACAATGAACATAGACGTCGGGCAAAAAATTCATTTCTATAACACGCATTCCGCCGCCCTCACATACATCGCACCGGCCGCTCTTTACATTGAAGGAAAACCGACCTGGTTTATATCCTCTTATTTTAGCCTCAGGAACCGAAGCAAATAATGTTCGTATATCAGTAAAAAACCCACAGTAGGTAGCCGGGTTACTCCGGGGGGTTCGGCCAATTGGTGACTGGTCTATTTCAACCACTTTGTCGATATGCTCTAATCCCTTTACACTTTTATAAGGTAATGGAGTCATTTTACTTTTATATGCATGGAAGCTTAGTATCGGGTAAAGTGTTTCATTTATTAAAGTTGATTTGCCACTTCCACTTACCCCGGTAACACATATAAATTTCCCTAGCGGAAATTCACCATTAATGTTTTTTAAATTATTCCCTGATGCTCCCTTCAAATAAAGCGTATGCCCGTTTCCCTTTCTTCTTTTTAAAGGGATGGCGATTTGTCTTTCTCCGTTGAGGTAAGACGACGTAAGTGTATCAAGCTTCAATAGTTCTTTAGGAACGCCACTGGCAACAATTTCTCCTCCGTGTTTACCTGCTAAAGGACCAATATCAATCAGGTAGTCAGCCGACATCATAATATCCTTATCATGCTCTACCACGAGTATACTATTACCTATGTCCCTTAAATTCTTAAGAGCTTCGATGAGGCGATGGTTATCCCGCTGATGCAAGCCAATGCTCGGCTCATCAAGTATATACGTAATCCCTTGTAACTGTGAGCCTATTTGAGTAGCGAGCCTGATGCGCTGTGATTCGCCCCCGCTAAGGCTTTTGGAAGGCCGGTTTAAAGAAAGATAGTTTAAGCCTACATCCAATAAAAACTGAACACGCTCCTTTATTTCCTTTAAAATATCTTTTGCGATTACATTTTGCCTGGTGTTTAGCCTCAATTCAATACCCGTAAACCATACCAATAATTTATCAAGGTTTAAGTCACTCAATTCAGCAATATCTTTACCATCAACTTTAAACCAAAGGCTCTCCTTTTTAAGACGTTTGCCATTACATGCAGCACAGGTATTTAACTGCATAAACTTTTCTACCCATGTTCTCAGGGCATCACTTGTGGCGCCTGATCTGAACCACCTCCTGATCATATTTACTATCCCTTCATAGTCGGTCGTCGCAAATGAAGATCCATCTGAGGTGTCCATATCAACAGCCATTAATTTTTTATAGTCTTCACCGTCATTTTTTCCAGAGGCATCCTCTTTTCCGTACAGCAATATATTTAACGCACTTTGAGATAACTGCGAAACAGGTTTGTCAAGACTAAACTTATACTTTCTGGCGATTTGCTGAACCTGGCTAAATACATATGCCTCTCTTTCTTCGCCGAGCGGAGCAATGGCTCCCTGGTTAATACTTAATTTTGAATCTGGAATTATGCTCTCGATGTCAACCTGGTATACATTTCCCAACCCTTTGCAAACCGGGCAAGCGCCATAAGGAGAGTTAAATGAAAAAGTATTTGGTGAAGGCTCTTCATAACTTATGCCGGTGTCTTCGCACATAAGCTGGCGACTATACTGTACCTGTTTGTTATTCTCATTTAATAATAAAAAAAGCAATCCGTTGCCTAGTTGCAAAGACTTTTGTACACTTTGGCTAAGCCTTACCTTATGTTCACCGCTTACCTGCAGCCTGTCAACAACCAATTCTATATTATGAATTTTGTAACGGTCAACCTGCATTTTAGGGGCGAGGTCTTTTATTTCGCCATCAATTCTTACTTTCAAAAACCCTTTCTTTCTTACTTCTTCAAAAAGCTCCCGATAGTGACCTTTGCGGCCCCGTACCAAAGGTGATAGCAAGCTGATTTTTTCGCCTGGGAATTTCGATAAGATGTTGTCAACTATTTCATCCTCACTCCATTTTACCATTTTTTTACCGCTGTTATAGCTATATGCTTCTCCGATTCTTGCATATAACAGGCGCAGGAAATCATAGACTTCGGTAACTGTGCCAACGGTGCTTCGTGGATTTTTGTTAGTAGTTTTTTGTTCAATTGAAATTACAGGAGAAAGCCCGGAAATTTTATCAACGTCGGGCCGCTCCATGTCACCCATAAACTGCCGGGCATAAGCAGAAAAACTTTCCATATACCTACGCTGACCTTCAGAATAAATAGTATCAAAGGCGAGAGATGATTTCCCACTGCCGCTAATGCCGGTAATAACCACCAACTTATTTTTGGGAATCGAAATATCTATATTCTTGAGATTATGCTCTCTTGCCCCAAATACGTCAATTGTTTTGTCATCGAAAGGTCCAGGCGCTACTTCAGGTAATTCTGCATTCTTCGTCTTCACTCTTGCCATAATAAAGTTTACAAAATTAGTACTAAAAAGCTTGATGTTTGAAATTGTCGTGAACTGCGGGTTGGAAAATTTGATCAGTGGCGGTTGCTGAACCCGGAGATGAGAAAATACCGGAAAGCATTTGAACTAATTCTAAAATTGCGGGGAATAAGTCCGCCTTACTATGCTTCTTTAAAATGATTTTTTAAGGCGGGAGATCGTAAATCCAAAAGATGATTGTAAATACTTACTGTATCTCACATTCACAAAATACTATTTGGCCGGGAAACCCTAAATCAAAAATGTGAATATCTTTAACGCAGTTTTTTAAAAAAAATTTTTTTAATTGCATCTTTTTATAATCTTTTTACCGTAGCTTTAATTTCCCTTTTGACCCTTGAGAATTTTCGTCAGTTTTTTTGTACCCAAATCCTTAAAATTTGAATAGTTTTCTACAATAATTAAAATATTTGTCCGTTTTAGAAAGTTGACGAACGATATTTTTTAATATTCAGATTTAATATTCAGAAATCAATAACAAGACATGGCTTTTTTAAATCAATTTAATTATTACATTTGCCCTTACCCTCAATGTTAAAAAAAATGAAGACCAAGTTGTTCACTTTGATAGCTGTTTTAGCTATTTTTATCTTATCGGGTTGCGGTAAATCCGGTAAAACGAAAGGCCTTCCTAACGATGGACAGGTACACGGTGTGGCACCTGCCAGCCGTTATAGTTTGCCTAAGCCTCCGGGAATGGTTTACATTCCGCCTGGAACATTCCATATGGGACCCAGTGATGAGGATATAAACTATGCCTTCACAGCTCGCAACAAGCAGGTTTCAATCAGTGGCTTCTGGATGGATGCCACGGAAATCACAAACAACGAGTATCGTCAATTTACGAATTGGGTAAGAGACTCTATTGCCGGCAAGCTGCTTGGATATGTAAAGCAGGGATCTGATGGCAATGAATATTTAGACTGGAAAAAAGTAGCTACCATAAAATGGAGTGATAAAGCAACTATGGAAAAAATTGATGCTATGATCGTTACTCCTGATAACAGAATTTTTGGCAAGAAAGAACTTGACCCTCTTAAAATCATGTACCATTCTGAAACTTTTGATTTTAAAGAGGCCGCCAAAAGAGAAAATGCAAATGTTCCCCGCGGTAAGTTTATCATGAAATATGATATACCTGTTTATCCAGATACTCTGGTATGGGTAAGGGACTTTGCCTATTCTTATAATGAGCCTATGGCTAAGCAGTATTATAGCCACCCCGCCTTTGGTAACTATCCTGTAGTGGGTGTAAACTGGAAACAAGCTACTGCTTTTTGCGAGTGGCGCACTCATTATTTAAATTCATATTTAATCAATAAAAACAGGTCAACAGAATCTCCATTTCGCCTTCCAACTGAAGCTCAATGGGAATATGCTGCAAGGGGCGGCAGGTCTCAATCTCCTTATCCATGGGGTGGTCCTTACTTAAGAAACAGGAAAGGGTGCCTTCTCGCTAACTTTAAGCCGGGGCGTGGTAATTATCCCGAAGATGGAGGATTTTATACCGTGCGTGCCGATGCTTACTGGCCTAACGATTTTGGATTATACAATATGGCTGGAAACGTAGCTGAATGGACATCATCTTTATATTATGAAGGCGGATACAATTTTCAACATGACATGAATCCGGATATACGCTGGAATGCAAAAGACCAGGATCCTCCACGTATGAAGCGTAAAGTAATACGCGGCGGAAGTTGGAAAGATGTTGGATATTTTTTACAAACAAGTACCAGGGCCTACGAATACCAGGATACAGCTAAATCTTACATCGGCTTTCGTTGTGTTATTGATTTACCCCCTGTTTCGAGCAAAAAAGGCAAAAAATAAATTTTATTCCATAGAAAAATTTTTAGTAAAAACTTAATGCCTGTATTAGTATTTAATATGGGCATTGTATTATATGAAACCCACTAATCAATATTAAACAAAAATCAAAATTTAAATTATCATGCCCCACAGAAAAAGAACCTTCCTCACACTAATCGATGTATTAGTAAGCGCCGGAGCCGCAGTAATTATATTTGCCGCATGGGCGAAGTTAACTCACCAGTCTTATGCAGATATTATGCTTACCGTAGGTATGTGGACGGAGACTGCTATCTTCTTTGTTTATGCAGGAATTGAATGGGTTAAGCCCAGAAGGCATGAAGAAGATATTCAGCCTGGTGAAGAAGAAGTAGCAGTTGTTGGTAATCCAGCTTTACAATCAATGGATAAAATGTTGCTTGAAGCTGACATTACTCCGGTAAATTTGAAAAGACTGGGAGACAATTTCCAAAAGTTAGGAACTACTGTTTCTCATATCGGAGAAGTAGGAGACGTTGTAAAATCAACAGGTGACTTTTCAGCTAAAACAAAAGAAGCGACATCAGCCCTTGGAATGATGAAAGACGCTTATGTAAACTCTGCCAACACGATGAGCAGCTTTAATAATGCGGCTGATAGTGCCAGGGGATTTCACGAGCAGGTTACAGTACTTACCAAGAATCTTGGCTCGCTAAATACTATTTACGAGCTCGAATTAAACGAGAGCAATAACCACCTTAAAACATTAAATAGTTTTTATGGTAGAATGGCGGAAGCCAGTGAGGTGATGATGTCAACCGTTGACGATGCACAGAGTGCTAAGGAGCAAATTGGTGCTTTAGCAAACAATTTAGGCAAGCTTAACCAGGTTTACGGAAATATGTTAAGTGCAATGCAGGGAAGACACTAATTGAATTAAATTAATAACTAACACAGTAAATCTAAATATCATGGCATTACCCAGAGAACCGCGGCAAAAGATGATAAACATCATGTACCTGGTGCTTACGGCAATATTGGCCTTGAATGTATCTAATGAAGTGATTAATGCATTTAAAGTTGTTGATAAAAGCTTGATTACATCCAATGAAAATATTGCGTCATCAAACAGTACTTTATATAAATCGCTGGACGAGAAACTTCATAAGCCTGAATCTGCGGCCTTAGCCAATATATGGGTACCTAAGGCTAATACCGCAAAAGATCTTTCTGCTAGTTTAAACGACTACATTGAAAATTTAAAGGCTGAGTTGAAAAAAGCCGCTGATCTTAAAATAAGAGATGGAAAAGAGATTTTCAGAGAAGATAATCTTGATGCTTCTACAAGATTGTTTGAGACTAACGGCAAAGGAGATGAATTAAAAGCCCGTCTTGAAAAATACAAGCAGGAGATGCTGGCAATTGATCCTACCATTAAGGCAAAATTCGAAAGTAATTTTCCTGTCAATACCACGCCACCCCAAGCACAGGACGGAACTAAAAAAGACTTTACCCAATCTTTTTTTCACATGACGCCTACCGTAGCTGCGTTAACAATGCTCAGTAAGTTTCAAAATAATGTAAAAAATGCCGAGAATGAGATTGTGTCTTACTGCCATGAACAAATTGGTGCCGTGGTTTTACACATGGATCAGGCTGCTGTGCTGGTAGGGCAAAGCTCAAATTACTTAATGCCTGGTCAGGAATTATCAATAACAGCTGGGGTTGGCTCTTACAGTTCAGCCGCATCACCTACCATTACTATTGGCGGTAGAAGCGTGCCGGTTGCCGACGGACAAGGCACTTTTAAAACGACTGTGAGTGGTGCTGGAGAGCATTCAGTACCTATCAATGTCACGTACAGAGATGAAAAGAATAATATGGTTACAAAAACCGAGGTAGTCAAATATACAGTAGGTACTCCGGGTGGCGCAGCGGTGATGCTTGATAAAATGAATGTATTCTATATTGGAGTGGATAACCCTGTTACCATTTCATCCGGTACGGGCTGGGATAAAACCCATGTATCTATGACCTCAGGCACCTTAAAACCTTCTGGCGGCCCGGGTAAATTTATTGTAAGAGTTAGTGCTGTTGGCAAGACAAATATCAATGTAAATGCAGACGGGAAAAACACTTCCTATGAATTCAGGATCAAAAGAATCCCTGACCCGATTTTAAAAGTTGGACCAAGCAGCGGTGGAAGAATGCAATCTGTAGTTTTCAAAAATCAGCAATTTTGCAGAGCAGATTTGGAGAATTTTGATTTTGACGCGAGGTTTAGTGTTGTGAGTGCGACTGTATATTTTTCAGGAGCCAATTTTTCCAGCGTACAGACTGCAACTATTTCGAGCGGAAGCCTAGGTGGATTATCGGCGCAGTTGGCAAAATGTATTCCAGGCACTTCAATAACTTTTGATAATGTAAAAGTTCAGGGACCTGATGGAGTTGTCAGAAATATTCCCGGTCCGGGCTTTATATTATATTAATGAATGATCTATCTACTAAAGAATAATTTAAAAAGGCTATGAAAAATATTATCGTAAAATGCTTGTTGTTTACTTTTTGCTTAGGCATTATTAGTAATGTAGCAGATGCCCAGGCAAAGAAGAAGAAGGCAACTACACGTACTGTAAAGAAGCGTACGACAGCGAAACGTACAACTACCTCTAAAACGAAGGCTAATATTAGCCCCAGTGCCACGGTAGATACTGCTGTTGTAATAGCGCCTCCGAAGATTGACAGTCTTCCCTACACTAATGTTAAGAAATCTTTACGTCCGGATGATGCAGTTGAGCGTAACCTTGTAAAAGAGAGAACTCCGCTTGCCTATGAAAATCTCCGGGAGGATGATGCTGTTTATCGTGAGAAGGTGTGGCGCGAAATTGATACCCGCGAAAAAATGAATCTGCCATTCCGATACTCAGCCAACGAGGATAACGGGAACCAGCGTTTTATTTCTATACTTTTTAAAGCCATCCAGGATGGTCCGGATAATGGAGGAGTTACTGTTTTTGATGCCGTGGATGATAGATTCACAACTCCAATGACAGTTTCAGACGTGGCAAAAAAGATTTCAGGAGGCGCCGTTGAAGTTCCGGTTTATGACTCGGTAGGAAATGTTATTGGAACAAAGTCAGTGACGGCGGAAGTAAATTTAGACTCGTTTTATAAATTCAGAATAAAAGAAGAAGTAATTTTTGATAAAGAAAGTTCCCGGTTATTCTGGAGGATCTTAGGAATCGCCCCTGTAAAAAACATAGTCACTTCACAGGGAGTAGATTTAGGAGAAAGCGAACTTTTCTGGGTTTACTATCCTGATATGCGCCCGATATTTGCGAAATACGAAGTGTACAATGGTAAAAATTTTGGAGCCCGAATGAGTTGGGAAGAGCTTTTTGAAAGTCGTATGTTTTATGGAAGAATCATCAAAAGCACTTTAGATAATCCATGGGATCAAAAATTATCTGAGCAACAGGGCTTAAAGGATAGCCGCATATTGCAGCTACTTGAAGGAGAAAATATAAAGGAAAGAATATTTAACTATGAACAGAATTTGTGGAGTTATTAATTTTCCCAAATAATATTGAAAGGGAAGCAGAAAAATGCTTCCTTTTTTTTTGCTCAAGTTGACATATTGTTTATCCAGAAATCATTTGAACAACAGATCCAGATAGGTTTTGGTGACCACCTGGAGTACACTGATGCCTTCTTTACGAATTAAAATAATTAAGAATAACGTTGGCCTTTGCGTTTCCGACTACTTCGGCGAGTTCTTCATTAGAAAGTTCTTTAATTTTCTTTACTGATTTGAACCGTTTTAATAGAGAATCAGCCGTATTTTTTCCAATCCCTTTTATCGTTTCAAGCTCATTTACAAATGCCTTTCTGCTGCGCTGGTTTCTATGAAAATTTATACCAAATCGATGCACTTCATCCCTTATTCTTCTTATTAGTTTCAGGCTTTCACTATCCCATGGCAATTTGATAGATTGCTGATCGCCCGGAAAAAAAATTTCTTCTTCATTTTTTGCAAGCCCTATAACGGTTGTTCTGCCTGCGAGCCCCAATTCATGTATTCCTTCCACAGCCGCGTTTAGCTGTCCCTTTCCTCCGTCTATTATTATAAGTTGAGGTAATTCTATGTTCTCTTTTTCAAGCCTCCGGTACCTCCTGGTAACAACTTCTTTCATGCTCGCGAAATCATTTATGCCATCAACAGTTTTTATATTGAATTTTCTGTATTGGCTTTTATCTGGCAAACCATTTCTAAAATAAACCATTGCGGCAACGGGATAACTTCCCTGGAAATTAGAATTATCGAAACATTCAATATGCGCCGGGAACAATGGAAGATGAAGATCTGACTGCAACTGGCGTAAAACTTTTTGTTTTTCTTTCTCCGATTTATCTTCGAGCTGAAGCATCTTTTTTCGTTTCAACTCTTCAATAAAATAGTTAACATTTTTTTCAGAAAGCTCCAGTAATTTTTTCTTGTCTCCTGCTTTTGGTACCGATATGAATACTCCCTCTTCCGGGTAATTAATTTCAAAAGGCACTATTAACTCCTTTGCTTCACTTGTAAAAGTGTTGCGTAAATTACCAATTGCAAATTCCAGGACTTCGTTTTCCGTTTCTTCAAGTTTCTGCTCCAGTACAATTGTTTTGGTAAGTACTATAGTGCCCTCATTTACCATTAAATAATTTACATAAGCGATATCGCCGTCCTTCAATATTGAAAACACATCCACGTTTCCAACATGTTCATTAACCACCTTAGATTTTGCTTTATAATTTTGAAGGTGATCTAATTTTTTTCGAATTAATTCCGCTTTTTCGAATTCCATATTTTCAGCGCATTCTTCCATTTCAGTTTTGAAATGATGTATAACCGGATTAAGGTTCCCCTTCATAAGATTTTTAAGCCTTGACAATCCTTCTGCATAATCTTCTGCGGACTGAAGTCCTTCGCATGGACCTTTACAGTTTCCCAAATGATACTCAAGACAAACCTTAAATTTTCCTTTTTGTATATTCTGTTTGGTGAGATTAAGTTTACATGTTCTTAGTTGAACATGTTGTTTTATGAATATCAGCAACTCTCTCACTTTACCTACAGAAGTAAAAGGGCCGAGATATTGCGAGCCATCATTAATCTTTGACCTTGTTAAGAACACTCTTGGAAAGGGCTCATTTTTTATCACCAGGTATGGATAAGATTTGTCGTCTTTTAAATTGATATTAAATTTTGGCTGAAATTGTTTTATGAGTGAATTCTCCAGCAAAAAAGCGTCCTGTTCATTATCTACAATTGTAAATTCAATTCTATTTATTCTTCTTACCAGCTCATGTGTTTTATAACCTGTAAAGGTCTTTGTGAAGTACGAGCTTACCCTTTTTCGGATACTGTTCGCCTTGCCAACATAAATTAATTCACTCTTATCGTCATAGTATTTATAGATACCTGGTTGATTCGGTAAAGTTTTTATTATAGTCTGAAATACTTCTTGTGTCATGTCAATCATTTACAAACAAAAAAATCATATTAATCATTCATCAAAGTCCCATTTCATTATTTCCTCCTTCACAATCGGTAGTTTGTTTTGCTGTTGAACAATTGTTCTTACGCTGCACCATTTATTTACGTTCCATGTAAGCTGTGTCGTTCTGCTTTCTCCATTAATATTTTCCTCTTTTACCAAATAGATTCGCCGAACGTCATTTTTTTGAGGATCAAGGTAAACATCCCAGTGATTTAACTTAATGGAATCGGGCACCCGGGCTTTTGGATCATAAGAAAGAGTAATAGCATTTATGGTTTGATCCATAAAAGACTTTTCTGCAAAATAATTACTCATGGAAACAGAATCTATAACGGGGTGAAGGAATGGAGCAGCAAATTTTCGCACATCCACATTTTTGAACCATAAAGAATCCTTCTTATCTCCTACTATGGTAATTTTTAAAGGCGTTATTGGAAGGCTATCAATCTCATTCAACTGTCCTAAAAGAAAATCTGTGACGGGGAAAATAGATTGTATTTCTTCTGTATTTTTCTCTGGAATGTCTTTGTTTTTAGTATTATGGCAGGCAAATAAACCGAAGCTGCCCAGAATACAGATTACCCTCATAAATTTTTGCATCAGCAAAATTACAAATAAAAAAAGCCGCTGCAGGGTACGGAGCAACGACTTTAAAAAGTGTGATTGTTAAAGAAATTAAAACGCAAAGCCTGAAATTTTATTGCTCCGTTTTATTGCTCCGTAATATTTATTTGGAAATGCCAATTCGGATGCCATAGTCAATTAAATGTTCTTTTACCGGGTAATCTCTTTGGTAGGTTGAGAGCCACTGATAGCGAACATTTGGACCTATATACCACCTGTATTTTGGAGAGCTGAAAGTAACAAATGCTCCAAAATTGCTGCTGACATTCCATTTACGCAAAAGTGAAGGCTCGTTTATATAATTTCTGCCATCAGAGGAGAGGATATAAGCGTCACTTTTCAGAACCAATGATGGTTCTACATTGCTACTGAGGTTAAGCTGAAATTTATTATTGCCAAAAAACTCATACTGTAATCCTAAAGGCATAGAAGCCTGCCAGTTATAATTTCGCAGAGAAACAATAGTATTTCCGGTACCATCGCCATAATGAGTTATAAAGCTTCTTGAATAAGTTCTACCATCCTTATCTTTCAGTATTAGGGTTGCAAAAGTAGGATGTACTTCATTCGAAATGATGTTATAGCCAGAATAGGTAAAATGTGTAGCTGTAGTAAATTGAAGTTTTTTGGCAATCTTATAATTCATTTGTACACCAGCTTCAAATCCCAATGCTGAATTGTGAATGACTTTATTTTCTTTTTGATTTACAGCAACAGTTGGAGACAATGCGGCGCTGGGATCTTGTTTTAAAGAATTTCCATGAAACGAAACACCACTTACTACCGGTGCCCCGAAATAAACCCATGTTATCTTATCATTTTTCTTTTTATGAACCTGGGCTGCCGGCTTCACTTTTGGTTGTGCATCGGCTGTTATATTAATTATTGAATTAGGCTTTTTATTTTCTCCAAATTTGATATTATCTAATTTGTCATTCTTTCCAATTATTGCTTTGTTATCGGTTTGCAGATTATTATCATACAAAACCTCTGCTTCCGTCGTATTCTCATTCATTACACTTAACTCTGCACTATTTTTGAGTTGAGATTGTTTCTTACCGAAGACATCCCCTGTATTAATTTCCTGTGTTATTGTAGAGATTTTTGTTGGATTGCTTAAAGTGCTTTTTTCCAACAAAGATGAGGTCGGATTATTTTTGGATAATAAATTATCCAAAGGTGCGTCGCCGGCTTCAGGTTTGAGTAATGTTATCTTTGTTGATGATTCTTCATTGTTGGCTTGCCCATTTGCATAAGTAAAGTCAGCTTCCCCCCGCGCATTTGTACTCCTTATAATCATATTTTGATTATCGCTTACAATGGCTGGAGTTTTTTTATCAACTATTTTTTTTGATTCGGAATTTTTGGCGGAAAGGTAGGCCGCCTGGTGACTATTGTTTGTATTAAGATGCCCAATAAATACCAGCGTAAATATTAGTAAAAATGACATAGCCACAGAAGGCCATCTTTTGCCGGGATGCAAATCATTGTATATCCCATGCCATACTCGCTTCGAAGGTGTCATCTGAAACTCATCCACATGTTCTTTTAAGGATTGCTCAAAATCATTCATAAAAAATCTTCGTTCCATTGATCACATAATTTCAGTTATTGGTAATAAAGGTTAACATCTCTTGGCTAATTCATTAATTACTACCCGAAACCATTTTTATCTTTTCTCTTGGTTTTTGAAGAATTTTCTTTTTCAAAAGAACATCTTCAAGCATCGATTTTGCCCTCGTATATTGCGATCGGCTGGTGCTTTCCTCAATATCAAGTATCGTAGCAATCTCTTTGTGCGAAAAACCCTCTAGAGCATACAAGTTTAATACTGTTTTATAACCAAGTGGTAATAATCTTATGCATTCAACAACCTGTTTCGCCTGTAATATTGAAGGAATATTATTTTCATTCAGGTATATGCTGTTTGCATGAAAAAGATCAACACTATCCGTAAATTTTTTATTCTTTTTTAAAATATTGATACAAGTATGAACGATTATTCTTCTTATCCATCCCTCGAGAGCACCCTGGCCCCGAAACTGGTGGATTTGAGTAAAAACTTTAATGAAACCTTCCTGCATCATATCCTCAGCATCTTCCCTGTTTCTGGCAAAACGATAACACACCCCTAACATTCTAGGGCTAAAACGATTATACAGAGCCTCCTGCGCAGAAGCAATGTTATCAAGACAGCCTTGAACCATTAGCTCTTCTGTCATATATCTTAACTTGGTTTAACCCTACTAAGATATGACAAAAAATAAAGACAAAAGCTGCTTCAAAAATAAAATAGCACAATGAAATCAGGGTAATAGCGTCTTCAATGTTTAAGAGAAGAATTCTGCTGGCCAGAAGCTTTGCTGGGTTTTAAACTATCGGGTGGATAGTGCGCTTCAATTTGCTTTCTTGACATAGCTGCCCAATTTTCGACGTACTGCTTTTGAGTAGGGTTTAAAATTGCGTCTCTGTGTATCAGGGTGTAAGATGTGAGAGGCATATCTCCGTCCTTAATTTCTTTGTTTATTTCATCAAAAGATTTGTACTGCTTCCTGATGCTATAAGAGGCAAAGTTTGAAAAATTCAAATGCCTCTTTCCCTCTTCAACATGACCATTCATAAACCACGTTACCGGTTGTATCTGCCAGTACCATGGGTACACAGTATTATTGCTATGGCAGTCATAACAGGATACTTTCAAAATATCCTGAACATCTTCAGGAATACTATACGCCGTAGAAATATCGTCGGAGCGATACCTGTAGAAATATTTTTTGGAGGCCTTATAAACTGGATTACAATTAATGCGATTAATAATAATATCAGTGTAATTCTTACTATTTTTTTCATTGTTTTTTCAAAGATTCTGCAACAATTAGAATATTACCGGTCATTTCGGGAGGGATTGGCAAATCCATCATGGTTAAAGCTGTTGGCGCAATATCTGCCAGCTTTCCGTTTTTTAATTTTCCCTTCCAGTGGTTATCAATAACAAAAAATGGAACCGGGTTTAATGTATGTGCAGTATTAGGAGTACCATCTTCATTAATCATATAATCTGCATTGCCATGATCAGCGGTGAGGAAAATAGTATAACCGTTTTTAAGTCCAGCAGTTACTACTTTTTCTACACATTTATCCACTGTTTCTGCAGCCGCGATCACTGCATCCCAAACACCTGTATGCCCTACCATGTCAGTATTGGCATAATTCAGGCAAATAAAATCTGCAGTTTTATTTTTGATTTCAGGCAATAAGGCCTCCGTTACCTCATAAGCACTCATTTGTGGTTGCAAATCGTAAGTAGCTACCTTAGGAGAAGGAATCATTATTCTTTTTTCACCTTCAAAAGGAACTTCACGACCACCGCTGAAGAAAAAGGTAACATGCGGATATTTTTCAGTTTCCGCGATGCGTATTTGCTTTTTATGATTTGCCGCCAATATTTCTCCCATTGTATGTATGAGATCATCCTTTTCAAAAATTACATGGATGTTTTTAAATACATGATTGTACAATGTCATGGTGGTATAATGCAGTTGTAAAGGTTCCATCTGGTAATCAGGAAAAGCAGTTTGTGTAAGTGCCTCTGTAATTTCCCTGCAACGATCTGTACGAAAATTAAAACAAATCACTGCATCTCCCTCTTTTATTCCAGAACCGGGAGTATCTGCATTTATGATGGGTAATAAAAATTCGTCTGTTATATTCTTCTTATAGGAATCAGTAACTGCCGAAAAAATATTATTGGTCGTTTCTCCCACCCGGTGCACTATCGCTTCATAGGCTATTTTAACTCTTTCCCACCTTTTATCACGGTCCATTGCATAATACCTCCCGGTAATTGTTGCAATCTTTCCTGTTGTTTTCCTAAGGTGCTGCTTGTAGTTCTTCTAAAAAATGGATGCCGCTTTTTGGATCCGTATCCCGACCGTCAGTGAACGCATGAATATATACATTTTCAATATTTTTCTCTTTGCATAGAGAAGTAATAGCCTTTAAATGATTGATGTGAGAATGAACACCTCCATCACTTACAAGTCCCATCAGGTGTAATGATCTGTTATTTTCTTTTGCATAATTAAGGCTGTTCAGAAGTTGTTCATTTTTTTGAAATTCACCTTTTTTTATTGCAATATTTATCCTTTCCAATTCCTGGTAAACAATGCGGCCTGCACCAATATTTAAGTGCCCTACTTCACTATTTCCCATTTGGCCCTCAGGCAATCCCACTGCTTCTCCACAGGTAATGAGAATTGAATTAGGATATTTTTTATAAAGCGAATTTACAAATGGAACATTAGCATTTTGGAGAGCATCGCTTTCTTTTTTCTGGCCCAATCCCCACCCATCCATAATAATTAAAATAATTTTTTTACTTTCCATTTTTCAAAGCTAATTATTCAAACATAACAAATTCTGAATTTTTTGTTCCCCGTTAAATATTATTTTAATAAATAATTTGATTGCAGGCTGGCACGTTTTTCGTAAATTATACATTAATCAGACAGGATTTATATGAAAAAAATATTACTTTATATTGCCTCATTCATCCTGGTGGCCTCTTTTATTTCGCCTTCATTTACCGAGGTGATAAAGGCAATTAAATCAGGAAATTCCTCCGAGATTTCAAAATACTTCGATAATACTGTTGAGATTACCTTGCCTGAAAAAAGTAATTCATATAGCAAAAGCCAGGCTGAGGTTGTATTGCATGATTTCTTCGCTATTAATAAAGTAAAGGATTTTGAAATTCTACATCAAAGTGAAAAGTCCGGTTCCCAATATTGCATCGGAAATTTATTAACCAATAATGGCACCTTTCGAACTACCATTTTCATGAAACAAAAAGGTGAAAAAGAATTAATACAGGAACTCCGTTTCGAAAAATAACCGCATATAGGTAAAAAATTTCGGCCCGGCTGATGCCGGGTTTTTCATTTGCTGAAAGCTTATCTTTCAAACTCAAGTAATATTTTTGTTTAAATGATCTGCCATATGGATTATGCACATCAACTCAATTCTCTTATAAGGAATGCTTTGGCAGAAGATATAGGCGACGGCGATCATTCAACTTTAGCTTGTATTAACCCCGAGGCAAAAGGGAAAGCTATTCTTAAAATAAAAGAAAAAGGAATTTTGGCGGGAGTAGATGTTGCTGAAAAAATATTTAATTATTCAGACACGTCATCGGTCATTAAAAAATTTATGCATGATGGAGATGCTATGCATGCCGGGGACGTGGCATTTGAAATTGAAGCTAAAATTCATGATATACTCACCTGCGAACGACTGGTACTTAACTGTATGCAACGAATGTGCGGCATTGCTACCCTTACCAAAAAATATGTAGATAAACTAAAGGGTTATCATACACGGCTCCTTGATACGCGAAAGACGACTCCAAATTTCAGGGTTTTGGAAAAGGAAGCTGTTCGGATAGGAGGAGGTCTTAATCATCGATTCGGATTGTATGATATGATCATGCTTAAGGATAACCATATTGATTATTGCGGAGGTATTGAACCGGCGATATTGAAAGCATGGCAGTACGTTCAGCAAAAAAAGCCAGGATTGCAAATAGAAGTTGAAACCAGGAATATTTCAGACGTGGAAAAAGTCATGAACATTGGAAAAGTAAACAGAATAATGCTGGACAACTTTTTGCCTGAACAAATTACCCAGGCGCTTAAGATTATTGATGGCAAATATGAAACCGAAGCGAGCGGCGGAATAAACTCTGAAAACATTGAAGCATACGCCACTACGGGGGTTGACTTTATCTCGAGCGGCGCAATTATACACCAGGCTACCAGCCTGGATTTAAGTTTAAAAGCTGAAATAATACAATAATATGTCAAAGAAAAAGTTATATAATAGGAATGGAATTGTTTATTCCACCGACTCAAATTTCAGACCTGAGGAGCAGGAAGAAGATATTACTCTACCTGTTAAGGAACAACTGCTTAAAGTACGACTCGACGCCAAACACAGGAGAGGAAAACTGGTCACTTTAGTTGAAGGATTTACAGGCACCGACGCCGATCTTGACGATTTAGGACGACAATTAAAGGCTTATTGCGCAACAGGAGGGTCGGTAAAAAATAAAGAAATAATTATACAGGGCGATAACCGTGAAAAAGTTTTGCAATGGCTGAAAAAATCCGGCTATCAAAAAGCAAAGAAATTATAGACACTTAACCAAACTAAATTACCAGAGCAAAAATATCATTAGAATATTTTCATGAGTTTTTGATAACTTTATAATCAGGCACAACTATGATTTCAAAAATATCAGAAGGCGTAACAATAAGTGTTGAAACATTTTATCAACCCGAATATAGCAATCCTATTACCAATGAATTTATGTTTGCTTACCGCATAACTATTGAAAATAACAATTCTTTTCCCGTTCAGTTATTAAGAAGACACTGGTACATTTTTGACAGTAATGCAGAGCACCGTGAAGTGGAAGGTGAAGGCGTAATAGGAATACAACCGCAAATAAACCCCGGCGAAAAATATCAATACGTGAGCGGGTGCAATTTAAGAAGTGAGATTGGAAAGATGCATGGCATTTATTTTATGGAAAACAGCCACAACAAAAAAACATTTCTTGTAAATATTCCTGCGTTTGAAATGATTGTTCCACTTAAACTAAATTAAGCTCTCGGCTTATATTTCGCTTTATTATAAATTTCAATAGCATCGATTTTCATAAGTTCTGCAACGGTTGTTTCAGGAAATTTTTCCAAATATTTTTTTACTATTTGCAAACCGCTGAAAGCTCCTATATTTCCGGGAGAATCTTCTCCCAGTTCCTGCGTTTTGGGGCCTTCTCCTATATAATTTTTTATGATGCTCTGCTCCGAATTATTCAACAACTCGTTGTTCAGGAAGAAATCCCATATAACGGCTTCGTTGCTATAAGAATCCTTCAACTGTTTTTCAGTGTAACCAATACACATGTACTCGGGGGTACTGGGTAAAAATTTTGTCAGAAGATATATCTTTTTACCTCTTTCAACCATTTGCTCAATTAATGCCTTACCATTTGTTCTGTCAGGAAACATATCGTCAACAATATTTCGCATACAGTTAACCGTTATATGCGCTGCATCAAAATTATTTGCTAAATAGTCGGGGTACTGTTCCCTCCCTTCAACGCTTTGATAGAACGAGAAATTTTTTCCAAGATGAAGTTGCAAACCTATTCCCAAACCCTCTGAAGTAAGGATATCACCCTGCGTTCCAAAGGATGTTTCAAAATTTGCATTTATGGGTCCTATAAAAGTTATTACTGATTGTGGCAATCTATATTTCGGAAAATAATATTTTACAAATTGCAGGGCATGTTTTATTTCACCTGTTTCCTTATCAAAATGTTTATACATTCTGTCTGACGAATCTTTCATAGGCAAATAATCATGGATAAATATTCGCACAGCGCCGGCCTGTGAATTTCCTGGAATCAATAAACTATCTACATCAAGACCGAGAATATTTTCAATAAAATCAGGCGTGAATTTTGGATATTTTTTTAGCAACTGAGAAATTGATGAAGCTATACTCATCGTATCTATGGAAAAGAAATCCTGTTCATATCGCCTGGTTTCCAAATTCACTTCTATGTCCGAAACGTCCGGTATATTTTTATTACTCCTGCAGGAAAGATAAAAAATGATACAGGATAAAGGAATTATTATTTTCTTCATACCCCAAATAAAAGAAAAAAAAGAATAGTGCTTTGTTAATTGAAAAATGTTTGAGATTTTATTCTGCTAATTTTGCTCCATGAAAATTATTCTGGCGCAGCAAAATTACCATATCGGGAACTTCGAGAACAACACCGCTAAGATTATAGAGGCAATAAAATTTGCAAAAAATAAGAATGCAGACCTTATTGTTTTTAGTGAAATGTGCATATGTGGATATCCGGCAAGAGACTTTCTTGATTTCAATGATTTTATTAATAAATGCTATGAAAGCATTGATGTATTAAAAAAACATGCTGACTCGATTGGTGTAATTGTTGGCGCTCCCGATCGGAATCCCGTGAGAGAAGGTAAAGATCTTTTTAACGCTGCGTTTTTATTATATGAAAATGAGATAAAAGGAATCGCACATAAAACCTGTCTTCCAAATTATGATGTGTTTGATGAATACCGGTATTTTGAGCCAGCCTATAACTGGAATATTATTGAATTTAAAGGAAAAAAAATTGCATTAACTATTTGTGAAGACATCTGGAATTTAGGTGATAATCCGCTCTACCGTATATGTCCAATGGATATTTTAATGGAGCAAAATCCTGAAGTGATGATAAACATTTCGGCCTCACCATTTGATTATACGCATATTGAAGACAGAAAGGCAATCATAAAGTCTAATGTTTTAAAATATCAAATCCCTCTTATTTATTGCAACGCAATAGGCAGCCAGACTGAAATTGTTTTTGACGGCGCTTCATTAGTATTTGATAAAGATGCAAATCTATGTGCCCAGCTTTCTCAATTTAAAGAGGAAATTACTGAAGTAATTCTCAATGATGATGGCACAATAGATTTACCGGTTATTGAACCTTCTCCTGCAATGCCCGATGCGCAACTTGAGCCTTTATTTTATTCACCGGAATTTAATATTCTACAAATTCATGAAGCCATTATTTTAGGGATAAAAGACTACTTCAAAAAGATGGGATTTACCAAAGCTATTATTGGTAGCAGTGGCGGAATTGATAGTGCCGTTACCTTAGCCCTTTCCTGTGAAGCGTTGGGTAAAGAAAATGTAAGAGCTATATTAATGCCGTCAGAGTTTTCAACGGCACATTCAGTAAATGATGCTGAACAATTAAGCAAAAACATTGGCAATCCATACGATATTATTTCAATAAAAAATATTTATGCTCAATTTATAAAGGAGCTTGAACCCTATTTTAAAAACCTCCCTTTTAATATTGCGGAAGAAAATATACAGAGCCGAACAAGAGGCAACCTGCTTATGGCGCTTGCAAATAAGTTTGGATATATTTTACTAAACACCTCTAATAAAAGTGAACTGGCCACAGGTTATGGAACCCTATATGGAGATATGGCGGGAGGGCTTGGTGTTATCGGAGACTGCTACAAAACCCAGGTGTATGAACTTGCAAAGTTTATTAATTCAGATAAAGAAATTATACCTCAAAATATAATAAGAAAAGCCCCTTCTGCTGAACTGAGACATGAACAAAAAGACAGTGACAGCCTTCCGGAATATGATATTCTTGATAAAATTTTATATCAATATATTGAAAAAGTCAAAGGGCCGAATGAAATTAAAGCACAAGGTTTTGATGCTGCTCTTGTTGACAGAATTTTAAGTATGGTAAATAAAAATGAATATAAACGAAACCAGTTTTGCCCAATCATTCGGGTTTCTCCAAAAGCCTTCGGAGTGGGGAGAAGAGTGCCTATTGTTGGAAATTATTTAAATTAAAAATAACCTAAGTATTATTAGCCCTTTTATGAAAAATTATAATATTATTTAAGATACTATTTAAAGGATAAGAAGTAAATTGCTTATTTCGTTTTATAATAAAATTTTTTTATGGAAGCATATATAGTTGCAGGTTTCAGAACAGCAGTTACAAAAGCGAAGAAAGGTGGCTTTAGATTCTATCGTCCTGATGACCTGGCTGTGGATGTAATAAAAGGCTTGCTGGCAAGTGTGCCTGAACTGGATAGTAAAAGAGTTGATGATCTTATTGTTGGAAATGCAGTACCCGAAGCTGAACAAGGATTACAGGTTGGCAGAATGATAAGCGTAAGAGCTTTGGGAATCGAAGTCCCCGGGATGACTGTCAATCGTTATTGTGCAAGCGGATTAGAAACTATTGCGATTGCCACAGCAAAAATTAAAACAGGGATGGCGGATTGTATAATTGCCGGGGGCACGGAAAGCATGAGTATGGTTCCTACATCGGGATGGAAAACTGTGCCGGCATATTCAGTTGCGTCAGATACGCCGGATTATTATTTGGGAATGGGGCTTACTGCAGAAGCAGTTTCTAAGGAGTATAATGTAACCCGTGAGCAACAGGATGAATTTAGCTTTCACTCCCATCAAAAGGCATTAAACGCAATTAGCAATGGATATTTTAAGAATGGAATACTCCCAATGCCTGTGGAAGAAATCTATGTAGATAAAAACGATAAAAAGCAAAAAAGAACATTTGTAGTAGATACTGATGAAGGCGTGCGTGCCGATACTTCAATGGAGGCGCTCGCAAAATTAAAACCTGCCTTTGCTTTAGGAGGAACAGTTACTGCGGGCAATTCTTCACAAACCAGCGATGGCGCCGCTTTTGTAATAGTAATGAGCGAAAAGATGATGAATGAATTAAAACTTAAACCTATTGCAAAACTGGTAGCATGCGTAAGCGCAGGTGTGCATCCGCGTATTATGGGTATTGGCCCTGTTGAAGCAGTGCCCAAAGTTTTAAAACAGGCAGGAATGAATTTATCTCAAATAGATTTAATTGAATTAAATGAGGCATTTGCTTCACAGGCCCTCGCTGTTATTAAAAAGTTAGAGATTGATCCCGCGAAAGTAAATATTAACGGTGGGGCAATTGCGTTGGGTCATCCGCTCGGTTGCACGGGGGCAAAGCTCACAGTTCAGATAATTAATGATATGAAAAGGCTCGATAAAAAATATGGTGTTGTAACAGCCTGCGTTGGAGGTGGTCAGGGCATTGCCGGCATCATAGAAAACCTGTGAAGCAATTTTTAATTTAAAACTTTACGCCAATGCCCACGCCTATTAATGATTTTAGTTGTAATGCCGGCGAATCATTATTTTTTCCAAAAAGTTTTACATCGTCATCATAAATTAAGTCAAGCCCCAAGGTTGCTGTAAGAATTCTAGAAAGTTTTGCCGTGAATGTATTGTTCATCATCACATCTACATTTTGAGGATTGTGTTCATAATTTGAAAACAAGTCAAGTCGCCCATTGTACGCAATAATTCTATTCAGATTCTTTATATAAGTAATACTTGCAAAAGCTCCGATTTCATTCTTAACTTTTTTCCCGGGAGTTACTCCATATGCACCTTTTGCGGACAGACTATCATTTTCCACAATAGTCCATCTTGAAGTGATGGGGGATACAAAAATTGAAAGTCCGTCTGCGGGTTTATAATCAAGTCCCACACTCACTAAGATATACGCAGGAGCAAGAAACGTTGACAAGAGTTCTTTGGTATTTGAACTGGTATAATTATATCCTCTTGAAAATTGGGAATGAAAATTAAATAGTCCGGTTAAACTCAATTTTGGCTTTAATTCATAGCCAATTTTGGATAAAAGATCTATCCTGTCATCATTCTTTCTTGTTCCCAGGCTCGTTGTATTTAACAATCCATAATTGAGATCGAGTGTATTGTCCCAGTTGTATTTTCTCTTTTTATAGAAAGCGTACAATCCCAGATGGGAAGCAAGTGTAAAGGAAAAGTCATCGCCACCTGCTGCCCAATTGCTCTGGCTTCCCTGCCCGATATTAAGAGAAAACACTCCACCAGCATTCCATATTTTTCCACTGTCAATTTTTTCTTTTTTAATTTCCTTGTTTGTATTTGCCTGTAAATCTTTCACCGTGGGGTCTTGCGCAAAACTGATATTAGAAGTCGTAATACAGATGATTACACTAAAAAATTTAAGAGGTAACGGGGGAGAATTTTTCACAATCGATAAATATTTAATTTAAAATAACATCAAAAGTAAAAATAAGTACACTGATATTTTAATACGATTAACCCCGATTGTAAACCAAAAGTAAATTTTATCATCTCCAAGTCTTTGATTTGAAAATATGTTACTTTGTGCTAACAAATATTTAATAACAATTAATCGATTATCATGGAGGAATTAATAAAAAAATTACAAAACATACATGGGCTAAGTGCTGAACAATCCCATGGCATTTTAAACACGATAACAAGTTACATTAAAGAAAAATTCCCTATGGTAAGCGGAGCTATAGACAATCTCTTCCAGTCAGGAACAACTCCTTCGGCACCGGGTACCACTCCTGCAGATACACAGGTAACGACAAATAATCCAGTTCAGGGTGGCGGTGACTTTCTTGATAAAATTTCTGATTTTATTCCCGGGGCAACCGGAGAAAAAGTAGAAGAATTTGCGAAAGATAAATTGGGTGGTTTATTTGGAGAGGATAAAAGAGTTTAAATAATCGCGTAAAAAAAACCGGCAGTTTAGCCGGTTTTTTTAAAATGTAATTAGTTTACTACCTGCTTAAGGTAACAGTTGCCTCATCATATTCAGTAGCAGATGTTTCATCTTTCAAATAGAGTACGAATTGTGCACTGGTTAAAGTTTTTATGGTATATACGTCGCCATCTATAGAAATTTGGCTATCGCTTACAATGGAATAATTCCCCGAATCACTCGTTCCGCCTGTCAATGATGTATATGTTCCATTGGAACTAAAATCCACATAATCTCCAGCGGATCCCGGTATAGTGATGATATGATCTCCTCCTGAATCATGAGAATTGCTGACAACATTGACCAGGGTCCATTTATGCTGTACTTTTTCTGTTGTGGTTTCTGCTTTATCTTTTTTCTTGCATGATGTAAAGGAAAAGGATAACAGGGTAATGAAGGCTGTGAGGAAAAGAATTTTTTTCATTTTTGGTTTTTAAGGATTAAGTTTTAGACTTTAAATTAATAGTAAGTGTGGGATCAAAATGTAAAAAGAAAACGAAGTGTCCTAAATAAAATTGTGCAGCTTGCAAAATGATTTTGCAGGCAAAAATCAGGCATTCTTCCAATAGCGCTTATCGTAAAATTTCCCTCGCAATTACCAGTTTTTGAACTTCGCTGGTACCTTCTCCAATTGTACACAGCTTACTGTCACGATAAAATTTTTCTACGGGAAAATCTTTTGTGTAACCATAGCCTCCAAATATCTGAACTGCGTCCGTTGATATTTTTACAGCTATTTCGCTGGAGTAATATTTGGCAATAGCAGATTCTTTGGTCACATTTTCTCCAAGCATCTTCAACTGGCAGGCCTGGCTAATTAATAACTCTGCAGCCATTATTTCAGTAGCCATGTCTGCAAGCTTAAACGAAATGCCCTGGAAGTTTGCGATAGGTTGATCAAATTGATGTCTTTGCTTGGCATATTGAAGAGATGCTTCGTACGCACCCTTCGCGATTCCCAGTCCCAATGCAGCGATTGAAATGCGACCACCATCAAGGACATACATTGCCTGTTTAAAACCATCACCAACTGCTGCCATACGTGCCGAGTCAGGAATACGGCAATTATCAAATATCATCTCTGCAGTTTCACTTGCACGCATCCCCAGTTTATTCTCTTTTTTACCACCAGAGAAACCCGGCGTACCACGGGGAACAATAAACGAAGTGGAATTATCTCTTGTTCTTGGCTTTCCTGTTCTGCAGATAACAACTGCTACATCACTGCTTTTACCGTGCGTAATCCAGCTTTTGGTTCCATTTATCACCCATTCATCTCCATCTTTTTCTGCAATACATTGCATATTGCCCGCATCACTTCCTGTATTGGGTTCTGTTAATCCCCATGCCCCAATGTATTCAGCTGTCGCAAGCTTTGGAAGATATCTTTTTTTTTGTTGTTCATTGGCAAATGCGAGTATGTGGCCTGAGCAAAGCGAATTGTGTGCCGCTACAGATAACCCGATTGAACCGCAAACTTTTGCAATTTCCTGGATGATTGCGCTGTATTCAGGGTATCCTAATCCTGTGCCACCGTATTCCTCAGGAACCAGTACTCCCATCATACCTAATTTTCCTAATTCTTTTAATACATCAATTGGCATTTCCTGTTTTTCATCCCACTCCATCACATGTGGTTTAATATATTGTTGAGCAAAATCCCTGGCAGTTTGTGCCACTTGTTCAACAAGCTCGCTATTTTGAAAATTCATACGGTATAATTAATCGATCGCAAGATAAACTTAAATAAGTAAAGGCAACTATATACAACTTAGAACTGGTATATAGTTGCCTAAGTAAAATACTAACAACTGTTAGTTTAGTATCAGACTTAATATTTCTTTGTTAATTAATTGAAATATAAGGTGAGATTTTATCAAACACCTCGTCAGTTATGACCATAATTTTTTTAATTTCCTCAATTGAATTGAAATTTCCATGCTGGTGTCTGTACTGATAAATTGCATTGGCCAGGTTATATCGAAAATAAGGATGCACCTTCATTTCATCTATTGAAGCGATGTTGATATTTATGCGTTTAACATCAGTATTGCTTATTACCAATCGCGATTTTATTTTTTGAAAGGTAGAATCCGGAAGCAAATATGTTTCACCCACCTGGTCAATCGAATAAAAACCGCCTAGCTTATTGCGAAATGAAATTATTCTCTGCGATAATTTACTTCCTATTCCAGGTAAACTTATCAATTCTGTGGTGTCGGCAAGATTTACATCGATCGGTTGCAATGTTTTTGGAGGATAGTGAGAAGAAGTTTGAGGAGACTCCTTTTTCTCAAACGACGTATATTCTTTAGTAGAATTTTTTATTCTAACATAAGGTATTAAACGCTGAGCATCCGATGACGACAAACCCCAGATTTTACCTATATCTGCCGGCTCGTAGAATTTCCCTCCCTTAGACAGATACTTCTGAATGGTCTGAATTGTTTTATCCCGCAAGCCTAATTTTTTCCAGTCTGCCACAGAAGCTGTATTTGGATCAAAATAGAAAACCTCAGCTTTTATATTTTCATATTTTCCATCGGACGGCAAACCGTTGTTTTCAAAAGATTCATCGCTGAAGTTTTTATAATAACTTTTAGTCTCGAATGTATCATTATTAATTTTCAGGCTGGCTATTTCCTTTTCAAAGCTTTTATAGTTATAGTTTTTTTGCTTTGAGAATAAAGGAAATGCGAAGGGCAGAAAAATGAAAAAAACAATAATAGAAAAGATGACAATTACACCGATTCTTTCTTTACGGGTAAATGCAAAGTAATCTTTTACAAAGTTCTTCCACATTTGAAGTGTTTATAGAAAAATACATAAATAACCTCATAAATCAATTGAAGAAAAGGAATAAAAAAATATGGCATTTAAAAATAAATTTCAGAATTCAAGTTTCAATCCATCCCATGCGAGCTGCTTTCCGGGAGGAAGTTCACTATTTATTTCGTTATGTGTGCCGAGCTGGTGACTTATATGTGTAAAGTAAGCGTTTGGTATTTTCATTTCATCCACTAGATCGATCGCCTCCTGTAAAGTAAAGTGCGAGATATGTTCTTTTTTACGGAGGGCATTCAACACAATGGTGTTGCTCTCCTTAATTTTTTCTTTTTCACAACCATCAATCCTATTTGCATCTGTTATATATGTAAAGTTTCCAAATTTAAAACCAAGCACAGGCATTTGTAAATGGGAAACCTTAACCGGGGTTATTGGGATATCCCCGATTACAAAAGTTTCGTCAGTAATTGTATGAATATTTACAGCCGGAATTCCGGGGTATTTTTTATCTGCAAAAACATATGAAAATTCCCGCTTTAGTGCTTCCTGGGTAAACACATTGGCATAAATATCCATTGGCTTTTGCTGAAAAAAATTAAAAGCCTTTACATCATCTAATCCCGCGATGTGATCTTTATGCGGATGAGTGAAAATAACTGCGTCAAGTTTTCTTACCTTTTGTGCCAGCATCTGCGTTCGGAAATCGGGCGTAGTATCAACGACCAGAGTTGTTGTGTCACTTTCAACCATAATACTACTTCTGAGCCTTTTGTCTCTTTCATCACGGGATGAACAAACATAGCACGGACAAGCTATCATAGGCACCCCTCCACTGGTTCCTGTTCCTAAAAACGTAATTCTCAATTTGGGATAACTCACCATTCAAAGCTAAAAAAATATAAACAGACTTTGTAGATAGAAATTTTTTTACTTCCCCGCTGTTTCATTTTGATGAATGATTTCATCATACATTTTTTGGGAATCTTTTGTTAGCATTTCGTAATTGACTTTTATAGCCGGGATAAGATCAAGCAGAGTATTGATTCGGCCTTCCGGATTTAAAAACTTATTAATTACAACAACCTTTTTATCTTCAAGAATGCAATAGCCGCTTTGAAAGGAACCACGCTCATAGCGGACTATGTACCCGCATTCATCAAGAATATCTTCCATCCTTTTTAAAGTAGCCTGGTTATATTTCATAAGCAAACTTTAAGTATTTTATTTAAATCGCAAATGTATGTGTATTTAAAAGTTTAGCATTTTCCGGTCTAAGTAACTTTAGTTGTCATGCGAACAACAGGTATAATCATTTCTTCAAGGCTCACTCCTCCATGCTGAAATGTATTTCGATAATAATTTGCAAAGTGATTATAATTATTGGGATAACATAAATAACCATCCTGTTTTGCGAAAATAAATGATGAGTTTATATTGGGAACCGGTAAACCTGCCTGTCGTGGATCACGAAATGCCAATACCTCTTTTGGATCATAATTGAGGTTACGGCCATGCTTGTAACGAAGGTTTGCTGTAGTTTGTTTATCTCCAACTACTTTGTGTGGTGTATTTACTCTTACGCTTCCGTGATCGGTTGCAACAATAAGATTTAGTTTTTTATCCGCCACCTTTTTTAATGCCTGGTATAGTGGGGAGTGCTCGAACCAGGATACTGTCAAACTTCTATAACTCGTTTCATCTGCTGCCAGTTCTTTAAGCACTTCCATTTCTGTACGTGCATGACTGAGCATATCAACAAAATTATAAACGATAATGCTTATGTCGTTGCTTAAAAGATTGTGCATATTCTCTACCAGCTTTTGAGCATCCTGGTGGTTGGTAATTTTGGTGTAGGAATATTTAAGATCATCTTTGCGGAGGCGTTTAAGCTGTGCTTTGAAAAAGTCCTGTTCAAATAAATTTTTACCACCTTCCTCATCATCATTTTTCCATTCAACCGAAAACTGCTTTTCAATTTCTAGCGGGAGAAGCCCGGCGAAAATTGCATTGCGGCTATATTGCGTAGCAGTTGGTAAAATAGAATAAAAAGTCTCTTCTTCATTAATGCGAAAATTTTCAGAAAATATTGGCTGAATTGCTTTCCATTGGTCAAACCGAAGGTTGTCAATTAATAAAAAAATAGTAGGAGTTCCTTTTTCAACATGAGGAAACACTTTAAATTTCATCAGATTATGACTCATTATGGGTGCTTCAGCAGCAGGATTGGTAACCCAATCAGAATAATTTTTTGAAATGAACTTAAAAAATTCTGTGTTGGCCTCATTTTTTTGCGACTGAAAGACTTCCTGCATTTCCGGACTATCACTTTTTTTCATTTCAAGTTCCCAATACACCAATTTTTTATAGATTTCCATCCAATCATTATAATCAGGGTTATTATTGAGCGCCATGAACAAATCCCTGAATTGCTGCTGGTATGTTGACGTTGTTTTCTCTGCCACCAATCGCCTGTTATCAATTATCTTTTTAAGCGAAAGCCAAACCTGGTTAGGATTTACCGGCTTTATTAAGTAGTCGGTTATTTGCGAACCGATAGCCTCATCCATCAGGTTTTCTGTTTCATTTTTTGTAATAAGAACGATCGGCACCTGTGTATTTACTTCTTTTATTTTTTGCAATGTTTCAAGACCAGTAATACCAGGCATGCTTTCATCCAGCAAAACCACATCCACCCCATTATCCTTTACATATTCAACAGCATCAAAACCGTTACTAAGAGACTTTACTTCATAACCTTTATTTTCTAAAAACATGATTTGAGATTTAAGACTTTCCATCTCATCATCTACCCATAAAATTTTTGCTGCGTTCATCTTTAAATTTTAGCTGATAATTAAAAAATATTTACAAACAGTTTTACGAAAATTATTTAACTGCTCTTTAAAGATCGTATCCCTACAAATGTAATTTATTCCCCTTCCAAAATTTACCTTTGCTTGCGTGGGCAAGTATTTTAACAATTTGCAATAATGGCATTCAGAAAAATAATTAATGACCCGGTTTATGGTTTTATAACCATTGATGATGAACTGATTTATGCTATTATATCACATTCATGCTACCAGCGTTTACGCCGAATTCACCAAATGGCTATGGCACAATTAGTTTATCCGGGAGCTGTCCATACAAGACTGCATCACTCCCTCGGCGCCTATCACCTGATGTGCAATGCTATAAATGAATTGAAAAGTAAAGGCATTGATATTTCCAGGGAAGAAGAGCAGGCAGCTAAGATTGCTGTTCTTTTACACGATGTTGGGCATGGGCCTTATTCTCATGCACTGGAAAACACATTAATAACCGGCGTCACCCACGAAGAAATATCATTGTTGTTGATGAAAAAAATGAATGAGGAGTTTGAAGGAAAAATGCAAATGGCCATCGATATTTTTATTGACGCTTATCCCAAGAAATTTCTTCACCAATTAGTAAGCGGCCAGTTAGACGTTGACCGAATGGACTACCTGATACGCGATAGCTTTTTTACCGGCGTAAGTGAAGGTGTTATAGGCTATGAGCGCATTATTAAAATGCTCACAGTACACAACGGAGAACTAATGATTGAAGAAAAAGGAATTTATTCAATAGAAAAATTTTTAGTTTCCCGCAGGTTTATGTATTGGCAGGTTTACCTGCATAAAACCGTTTTATGCGCCGAAAAGATGTTAATCAATATTATTAGAAGAGCAAGAACGTTAGATGTGCAGTCGTTATCACCTGCACTAAATAAATTTTTGCATCATGAAGATGGTATAAAAATTGAAGAAAATCTTGATGTGTTTTGCGAGCTTGATGATTATGATATTCTTGCTGCAATAAAAGACTGGATGAGCTATCCGGATAAGATTTTATCAACACTATGTAAAAGTATCGTAAACCGGCGGCTGCTTAAAGTCATCTATTCAACAAATAAAATTTCAGAGGATTTTGTAAAAGAAAAAAAAGAATTGGCGAAAAATTATCTGAACATTAATGATGAAGAAGTTGGTTATCTTGTCTTCGCAGGCGAAACCGGGAATAACACTTACGATACTCTCAATGAGCATATAAATATTCTTTTTAAGGATGGTGGGGTAAAAGATATTTCAAAAGTTGATAATCCACTCATAAACCAAACATTATTTGGCACGGTAAAAAAATTTTACATTTGTTTTCCGAATCTTGAACAAATTATAGTTTAAACAGCAATATATTAATTGTGTCTACAGACAGATAAAGACAAAATGGAGTTTAGCGCAACACAAATATCTTCTCTAATAAATGGGAAAATTGAAGGTAATCCTGAAGTTATTGTTTCATCTTTCGGAAAACTGGAAGAGGCGAAGCCGGGACAGCTGGCATTTCTGGCAAATCCAAAATATGAAGACTTTTTATATTCCACTAACGCTTCGATAATAATAATCAACGACTCACAACAGGTTGAAAAAAAAGTTGATGCCACCCTGATACGGGTTCCGGATGCTTACTCGGCTTTTGCGCTCATATTAAGTGAATACGATAAAATGGCTGCCGCAAATCTTACCGGAATTCAGCAACCCGTTTATATTTCTGCAACTGCCAGTCTTGGTGAAAATATTTTTATTGGGGCCTTTACTTATATAGGGGAAAATGTAAAAATTGGAAATAACGTAAAACTTTTTCCACAGGTTTACATAGGTAATAATGCGTCGATAGATGACAATGCAATTTTATTTCCGGGAGTTAAAATTCATCACGATTGCATAATAGGAAAAAGTGTTACCATACACGCAGGATCTGTTATTGGTAGTGATGGATTTGGTTTTGCACCCCAGCAGGATGGCAGTTTCAAAAAGGTTCCTCAAATTGGTAATGTAGTAGTGGAAGACAATGTTGAAATAGGTGCCAATGCTACGATCGATAGGGCTACAATTGGATCAACTTTAATTAAAGCCGGCGCAAAATTGGATAATCTTATTCAAATTGCACATAATGTTGAAGTAGGAAATAATACGGTAATTGCCGCACAAGCCGGAATAAGTGGCAGCACAAAATTGGGCAACAATGTTATGATTGGAGGACAGGCAGGAATTGTAGGCCATTTGCTTATTGCCGATGGAAGTAAAATAAATGCTCAAAGTGGTGTAAGTAAATCTATAAAAACTCCAAACACTGCCGTGACCGGCTCTCCGGCTTTCGATTACGCACATGCTCTTCGCAGCCAGATACTCAGTCGCAACCTACCTGATCTCGAAAAAAGAATTAAAGAACTTGAGCAGATTCTTGAACGTCTTTTAAATGAAAAGGTGGCGGGCTGATCATATTTCAAAATAAAATTTTCTAAAATTTCCGGCTGCTGTTGCAACCTTTAAACGCAATAGTTTTCATACTTTCGTACCCATGGAGTCATTGAATTCTAAAGAGGAATATTTCCAACATACCATAAAAGAAGAAGTAATAATTTCGGGTGCCGGCATCCATACCGGGCAATCGGTCTCTATGCATGTAAAACCCGCTGAGCCCAACACTGGAATCAACTTTCAGAGAACAGATTTGCCAGGAAAGCCAATCGTGAAGGCTGACGTTGATAATGTGATTGAAACAAACCGCAGCACTACCATTGAAAATAATGGCGCCAGGGTAGGTACAATCGAGCATATGATGGCAGCTTTAACTGGAATGCAAATTGATAATGTTCTTGTTGAAATCGACGGTGAAGAAGTCCCCATTCTTGATGGCAGCTCACAACTTTTTATTGACCACCTTTCAAAAGCGGGAATAAAAAAACAGAGTGCCGCTAAGATATACTACAACATACAACATAATATTAGTTTTGTAGATGATGAAAAAAAGGTGGAGATGGTAGCCCTGCCTTATAACGGATACCGGATTAATACTTTAATTGATTTTAATTCTCCTGTATTGGGAACCCAACACGCCGACCTACGTAATATATCAGATTTTAAAAAAGAAATTGCACCAAGTCGCACTTTTTGTTTTTTTCATGAGCTTGAAATTCTTATAGCCAACGACCTTATTAAAGGCGGCGATATCAATAATGCGATAGTAGTAGTTGATAAGCCCGTAACAAAGGACCAGGTAAAACGGATATCCGATATATTTCATAAAGAGGATGTGAAGGTAAGTGAGGCAGGAATTCTAAATAATCTAACCCTGCGTTTTCCTAATGAACCGGCAAGACATAAACTATTGGATGTTGTTGGCGATTTGGCTCTTGTTGGTTATCCTTTCAAAGCTCACGTAATTGCCAACAGACCTGGTCATTCTTCCAATATAAAATTTGCAAAAAAAATTAAAGATCATATTAAGAAGTATAAATACCGACAGGATATTCCCAAATATGATCCCAATCAACCACCTCTTTTGGATATACATGAAATTGAAAAAACACTGCCACACAGGTATCCTTTTTTAATGGTTGATAAAATAATTGAACTCACTGATACGCATGTAGTAGCTATAAAAAACGTTACTTATAACGAGCCCTTCTTCCAGGGCCACTTTCCGGGCAATTCTGTTATGCCGGGAGTTTTACTTGCTGAAGCCCTTGCCCAGGCAGGTGGATTTATAGCGATTCCAAGAAATACAAAAGATAAATACGATACTTATTTTCTAAAAATTGATAATTGCAAATTCAAACAAAAGGTTGTTCCGGGCGACACACTTATTTTGAAAATGGAGCTTTTGCATCCTATTCGCAGAGGCATTTGTGAAATGAAAGGAACTGTATATGTCGGAGATAAAGTAGTTACGGAAGCCATATTGATTGCGCAAATAGTAAAAAGACCTCAAGCCTGATATATGATTAGTTCTCTTGCACATATTCATCCTGCGGCGCAAATAGGCAACAATGTAAGGATTGATCCTTTTGCTTTAGTGGAAGAAGGTGCAGTTATAGGTGAAGGCACGCATGTAATGACGCATGCGGTTATTATGAAAAATACGATTATTGGCAAGGCGTGTCGAATTTTTCCGGGCGCAGTCTTAGGCGCTATTCCGCAGGATCTAAAATTTGATGGTGAAGAAACAATTGTTCAGATTGGTGATAATACAACTATCAGAGAATGTGTAACTGTAAACCGCGGCACAAAAGACAAATGGAAAACTATAGTAGGAAGCAATTGCCTGTTGATGGCTTATTGTCATATAGCGCACGATTGCATTTTGGGTGATAATGTAATAATTGCTAATTCGGTACAACTTGCAGGTCACGTGGAAATAGGTGACTATGCAATAATCGGTGGGATGGCCGCTGCCATTCAATTTTCTAAAATAGGAGCACATTGCTATATTGCCGGCGGTACAGAAATAATAAAAGATGTGCCGCCTTTTATTAAAGCGGGTCGCTACCCGTTAAGCTATGTGGGCGTAAACTCTGTCGGTCTGCAGAGAAGAGGTTTTACTTCAGAAAAAATAAATAGTATTCTTGAAATTTACCGCAACATATATAATCGAGGGCTAAACACTACACAAGCGACCGAATTCATCGAAAAAGAGTTTCCCGAAACAGAGGAAAAAGCCGAGATTATTAAGTTCATCAGGGAGAGTAAGAGAGGCATATTAAAAGTATCTGCCAAAGAAATAAATGATGAATATTAAGCTTACCAATCTCGGTAAACGATACAACAGGGAATGGATTTTCCGAAACCTGACTTTCCAGTTTAATATGAATGGTTATTACGCAATTACCGGACCTAACGGTTCAGGTAAATCGACACTACTTCAAATCATTGCCGGATCGACAACCTTTAATCAAGGAGAAATTAAATACCATCAACAGGATAATTTAATTGAACCGGAAAAAATTTTTAAGCAAATCTCATTCGCTGCCCCCTATCTCGAGCTCATTGAAGAAATGACACTTACTGAATTTTTTAACTTTCATGCTAAGATGAAACGCTGGATTTCTCAAGTAAATACGCAACAAATAATTTCTCTGTCAGGTCTTGAAAAATCTTCGCACAAGCAACTCCGTTACTTTAGCAGCGGAATGAAACAGCGGGTTAAACTTGCGCAGGCTGTTTTTAGTGACGTACCTGCGGTATTACTTGATGAACCGACGACTAATCTCGATGAAGATGGCATACAATTATACAGAACGTTGATAGAAAATTATTGCGCAAAGAGGCTTGTAATAATCAGCAGCAACGATAAAGAAGAATATTTTTTTTGCGAAGAATTTATTGACGTGTCGAAATACAAATAATATACTACGAAAATTATGAATCTAAAATTTTACCTGCTGCTTGCAATCAAAAGATTTAAGTCAGTAAATTTCAAATCAAATCTTTCGCTTAAGTGAAAATTGGTAAGTGCACCTTTGAACAAATAGATTCCGCTCCTGATATTTATTTTATACCACACCATACTTTCAAATCCTCCTTCATCTGCCATTTCAAGCATTAACGGCATTAGTACATTGCTCACCGACTGTGAGGCGGTACGTGCAAATCCACTTGGAATGTTGGGTACGCAGTAATGTATCACGTCGTATTTTTTAAAAACTGGTGTTGTATGAGACGTTATTGAAGAAGTTTCAAAACATCCTCCATGATCAATACTTACATCAACTATAACACTTCCGGGACGCATTTTACTCACCATCTCTTCTGTTACAACAACCGGTGTTCTTCCACCGGAAGATGACAAAGCTCCCACCGCTACATCGCAGGTTTTTAATTGCTTCGATAAAATACCGGGTTCTATAACAGAAGTATATAAACGCACTCCTATATTATTTTGTAATCTTTTTAAGCGGTATATACTGTTGTCAAAAACCTTTACACTTGCTCCCATTGCTAATGCTGTACGGGCTGCCTGTTCACCAACTATGCCGGCTCCTATAATAATAACTTTTGTGGGGGGAATACCTGAAATCCCTCCCACAAGAACACCTTTCCCATGATTTGCATTACTAAGGTATTGGCCTGCGATAAGCATAACTGCACTACCTGCTATTTCACTCATACTACGCACAATTGGATTGTGGCCGCTATCATCTTTTAAATTCTCAAAACTTAGCGCTGTAATTCTTTTGTCCATCATTTTTTCCAGTATCTGCCTCTTCATAGCAGAAAGATGTATAGGAGAAATGATGAACTGGTGTGGTTTTAGCATGTCAAGTTCTTCCTCACACACAGGTGCACTCTTTACAAGGATATCACATTCAAACACATGCTTTTTATTAATCACTATTTTGGCTCCCGCCTCGCTGTAGTCCCTGTCGGAATAGCTGGCTCCTTCGCCGGCTCTGCTTTCCATAATAACTCTGTGGCCGTTCGCAACCAGTACACTTACTGCCTCAGGCGTAAGCGCAATCCTGTTTTCCTGGAAAGACGTTTCTTTAGGGATACCTATGAATAATTCTACTCCTCTTGGTTTTACGTCCAGAGTTTCTTCAAGAGTTTCATAAGTAAATGAAGGTGAAACAAAAGGTTTCGAAGTTGCCATGGATTTATATTACATGAAAAGTATTATAAAAATAATTTTTTATTGGGGAAGTTGAACAATCAATTTTCGGTTACTATCAGAAAGGACCTGCAGAGAAGCAAAAACGGTTGTGGGCGGAAAAAGTGAGATGGCTTTTTCGGGCCACTCGACCATACACAAATTATTGCTTAGGAGGCAATCTTCCACCCCTGCCTCAATAGCTTCTTGAGCATTTTTTATGCGGTATAAATCCATGTGATAAATTGTATCCTTTATTTTGGAATCGTATTCCTGTATTATGGAATAAGTAGGGCTGGTAACTATTGTGGCAACTTCAAGTTGCCTGCAGATGGCATTAATAAATGTAGTTTTGCCGGCTCCAAGTTCGCCTGTAAACGCAAACACATTATATTTATCGGTAAGTGGAACGAATTTTTTTGCAGCATTTTCAATATTGTCATAGTCAAAAATAAGTTCCATTAATAAAATTTGCTTGTAAAAATAACAATATGCAATAGAGAAATTGAAACAGGCTATAAACTGAAATATTTTATGACAACATTAATTTTCCATCAGTATTTTTAATTGCTGCATGGAAAAGGCATTAATATGGCGAGCCCAGTTGACATATTGAGTAAATATTGGGGTTACAACACCTTCAGGCCGTTACAGGAAGAAATCATTGAGTCTATTTTAACCGGGCACGACACCCTTGCACTCATGCCGACCGGTGGAGGAAAATCAATATGCTTCCAAATCCCTGCATTAATGAAAGAAGGATTGTGTCTTGTAATAAGTCCTTTAATTGCATTGATGAAAGACCAGGTCGCGAACCTGAGAAAGAGAGGCATTCCGGCCCTTTCTATCTATTCGGGAATGAGCTACATTGAAGTAATAAAAACTTTAAAAAATGCGGTACATGGTAATTTTAAATTTTTATATGTATCGCCGGAAAGGCTGGAAACAAATTTATTTCTTGAATATTTACCCGCGATAGATATTAATCTTATTGCCGTTGATGAGGCCCATTGCGTTTCGCAGTGGGGCTACGATTTCAGGCCACCCTATCTTCGAATATCAACGATCAGGCAACAGTTAAATCATATTCCGCTTTTGGCGCTTACTGCATCGGCCACACTTGAAGTACAAAACGATATTTGCGATAAGCTCGCCTTTGTCAAACACAGCCCGGTTTCAACAATCTTTTGAAAGAAGCAATCTCTCCTATAGCGTTTTTGAGCCCTCATCAAAACAAAATAAACTCTTAAATATTTTAAATAAAGTTCAGGGCAGTGGAATAGTTTATTGCAAAAGCCGTAAAAGAACCAAAGAGATTCAAGAACTGCTTACCTTAAATGGTATCAGTGCAGCACATTATCATGCTGGACTTACCAACGATGTGAGAACAGCCAGGCAGGAAGATTGGATAAATAATAAGGTTCGCATCATTGCCTGCACCAATGCTTTTGGAATGGGTATTGACAAGCCAGATGTAAGAACGGTTATACATTATGACGTTCCTGATGCACTTGAAAATTATTACCAGGAGGCCGGACGTGCGGGAAGAGATGACGGAAAAGCATATGCCGTACTATTTTTCAATGAAGGCGAAATCGCAGATTTAAAAAAGCAATCGGAAATAAGATTTCCAGGCATTGACACAATAAAAAATATATACGGTTCCCTGGTAAATTATTTGCAGTTGCCATCCGGGAGTGGCGAAGGACTTTCATTTGATTTTGATATAAACGATTTTGTAACCAAATTTAAACTTGACGCTATTATTGTAAATAATGTTTTAAAAATATTAGAACAGGAAGAATTGATTAGTTATAATGATCAATTTTTTTCACCGTCAACGGTAGTATTTACTACGGACAAAGCTGAAATGGAATTATTCGAAAACTCTTATCCGCAATATTCGCCTGTTCTAAAGGGGCTTCTCCGGTCTTACGAAGGAATATTTGATTATCCGTGCACTATCCATGAATCGCGATTAGCGAAATTTATTTCAGCGAAAAAAGAAAAGCTTATAGCAGACCTTAGAGAAATAAAGCGGTTTGGCATAATAGACTATCACCCGCAAAAGGAAACACCCCAAATACAATTCCTGGTTAACAGGGTGAACACAATTGACTTAACAATACATCAACATAATATTTCTAAGAGAAAGCAGGCATTTGAAAAGAGAATGGGTGCAATGATCGATTTTATAAGAAATCATAATACCTGCAGAAGTAAATTAATAGGCAGCTATTTCAATGATAAAAATATAAAGAGATGCGGCATCTGTGATAATTGCCTCAGGGAAAAAAATCTTTCCATAACAAAGGCAGAATTCGAAAATATAACAAATGGAATCAAAAATGCACTCTTCGAAAAACCTGTGACCTCAGGACAACTGATTAGAAGCATGCAGGGGTTTAAGGAAAACAAAGTACGAAAAGTATTAAATTTTTTACAGGAGGAAGATCTTTTGTCAATTAACAAAGAAGGACTAATCAAAATGCGTCCCAAGGCATTATAAGTATACAAACATTATTTTCATGAAGTGGTTTAAAATAAAAAAGGGACCCAGATAGAAATCTAGTCCCGCTTTAAAATCCAATATCCTATGAAAAACCGAAACGAAGATAATGTGGAAATTACTACCAAGCAAGATTTTTTGAAAGATTTTTTAAAAAATGAGGGTTTCTACTATTCGAACTGAGTTAATGGCGGGCACGATTGAGTATTAGGAAGGCATAGTTTGATCCTCCTGCTAATAAATTAAACCACAAACTGCCGGGTTTATAAATGTTGAATTGCTTAGTGACCGTAGAAGTTATTGCCGCTTTGACTTAGAACCAACTCTTGGAGGAAGTGCTTCGACTCCTTCCCCCAAGCCCTAACGAGCCTAACAAACTCCTGACTATTGTATTTCCTGCTGTTCGCATCATACTTTTTACGATTGTATTGTTGGCGACCTTTTCAAAGGCGTTTTCTTCGGGCTTTATTGTTTTTTTTGTGGCCGCATCGGCAGGGGTCGGGTTATTTGCTGCAGCTTCCTTTAATTTAGCAGTTAACATCTCATAAGCGCTATCACTATCAATTACCTGGTTATATTTTACTACCAATTTGGACTGGCTAACAATATTATCAATTTCTGCATTGGTAAGAATATCCATCCTGCTTTTTGGCGTAAGCATCATAACATGGGCTAATGGGGTTGGAATTCCTTTTTCATTTAAAATGGTAACCATCGCTTCGCCTATACCCATCTGCGTAATCAGGTCTTCTGTTTTGTAAAACTTTGTTTCAGGATAATTTTGGGCAGTTTGTTTTATTACGGTTCTGTCAGCCGCGGTAAAGGCTCTTAATGCATGTTGTATTTTTAAACCTAATTGTCCCAGGATACTGGCGGGAACATCCATCGGATTTTGTGTACAAAAATAGATACCAATTCCTTTAGACCTGATCAGTTTGATTATGGTTTCAATTTGTTCAAGCAGCGCCTTGCTGGCTTCCTGGAAAATAAGATGCGCTTCATCAATAAAAATAACGAGTTTGGGTTTATCCATATCTCCCTCCTCAGGAGAAATGGAATATAATTCTGCGAGCGTCTGCAGCATAAAAGTGGAAAAAAGCTTTGGTTTATCCTGTATATCTGTAACTCTCAGAATGCTAATCATGCCGCGGCCATCATCACTTATTCTCATAAGATCATCTACTTCAAAACTTTTTTCACCAAAAAATATGTCTGCCCCTTGCTGTTGTAACTCTATCACTTTCCTTAAAATAGTTCCTGTTGAAGTCGTTGAAATATTGCCATAGGTAGCCTGTAATTCATTCTTACCTTCATTGCCTACGTACTGCAAAACTTTTATAAAATCTTTTAAGTCGAGGAGCGGAAGTTTATTATCATCACAATATTTAAAAATCATTGCGACCACTCCACCCTGCGTGTCGTTTAATCCTAAAATTTTTGTGAGAAGTACTGGTCCGAATTCTGATACCGTTGCCCTAAGTCTTACTCCCTTCTGTTCACTCAATGTAAGTAAATCAACAGGGTAAGCGTGGGGTTTATACTCCATTTTCAAAGTTTGATACCGCTCAGAAATTTTATCATTAACAGTTCCTGCGGCTCCAATTCCACTCAGGTCTCCTTTTATATCCATTAATAATACCGGCACACTCGCATCGCTCAATCCCTCGGCAATCATTTGAAAAGATTTCGTTTTACCGGTACCGGTAGCTCCTGCCAAAAGCCCGTGACGATTCATGGTTTTTAAGGGAAGAAAAATTTCGGCTTCGGGAATAACTTCTCCGTCGAGGATGGCAGAACCTATTTTAAACGTTTCACCTTTAAATGAGTACCCGCTTTTAATGGCGTCGGTAAATGAATTTTTGTCTCCCATTTTAAAATTTTTTGAAAGTTACAAAGTGAAAATGAAAATGATAAGATTGTTTTAACTTTTTAAACACAGGGTTTGTCGTAAATAGCAGTCATATTAAATATGTTAAAACATTTTCATAAAAACTAAATACCTTTATTACGAATAAAATCTATACGATTATGGAGAATAAGAAACCTAAAATTTTGATTTGCGAAGATGATCCAAACCTTGGTATGGTATTGAAAAACTATCTTGAGCTTAATGACTATGATGTTGTTTTAGAGAGAGATGGGAGACTTGGCCTTGCCGCCTTTCAGCGGGAAAAATTCGATATATGTCTTCTCGATGTTATGATGCCAAATATGGATGGCTTTACAGTTGCTGAAGAAATAAGAAATGTTGATCCCGATATGCCTTTATTTTTTCTTTCAGCAAAAACTATGAAGGATGATATTATTAAAGGCTATAAGCTTGGCGCAGACGATTATATCACAAAACCTTTTGATAGTGATGTTTTGCTGCATAAAATAAAAGCCATTTTAAAGCGTAACGAAGAGCTTCACCGTGAAGAGGTAAATGCTGAATATGATTTGGGACAATATCATTTTAACCCACGACTCCGCCAACTGGGCGTCGGAAAAGATGTTCAGACTTTATCACCAAAAGAAAATGAATTGCTGAAAATGCTTTGCGAATATAAAAACGACCTTTTACCCAGGGAAACAGCTCTTAAAAAAATCTGGGGAAGTGATACTTATTTTAACGGTCGTAGCATGGACGTTTATATTGCCAAGCTTCGTAAATATTTAAAGAATGATCCCAGCATAGAAATTGTAAATATTCATGGAAACGGTTTCCGACTGGTAGTCCAGGAATAAAATTGTTATACAATTACCTGTTTAAAAGCAAGACCGCAGCGACAATACCTGCGGTCTCTGTTCTTAATCTCGTTTCTCCAAGGCCTACGGGAATAAAATTGTGTTGAATGGCAAGATCGACTTCCTGTCCACTAAAATCTCCTTCCGGCCCGATAAGGATTAATTTATCCTTCGAATGAATTTGATCGCCAATACTTATTTTATCAACCAGTGTTTGCTTGTCATCCTCAATGCAATGAGCTATGTATTTATCATGGGCGGAAAAATGTTTGACAAGCTCTTTAAATTGTATGCAGTCATGCAATTCGGGTAGCCATACCTGTTGGGATTGTAACATAGCGCTGATTAAAATACTTTTCATTCTGTCATATCGTAGATGTTGCCTTTCTGTGCGTTCACTAATAAAAGGAATTATTTCACTTACTCCTATTTCCGTAGCTTTTTCAAGAAACCATTCCAGGCGATTGGTACTTTTAAGGAGGGAAATTGCAATTGTTATTTTCGGCTTGGTTTTAGGCTGAAAGGTTTTGCTATTTGTTTTTACTTCTGTCTTTTTCTTATCTGAATTGATAATAGAAACATTTAGCAACTCACCTTTACCGTTAGTTAATAGTAATTGATCATTTTGTTTCATTCTCAGCACTTGTAGAATGTGCCTGGAACTTTTTTCACTCAGTAGAAAATTATCGGAGGCAGGAAAGTTTTCTTCAAAAAAAAATGGCAGTTGTGTCATTCAGCGACTTACTAAATGCATTAAATATATTTAAAAGGGTGCTTCATCATCAAATTCACCGTCATTCATTTTACTGCCTTTCTGTATATACAATTTAGGACCATCTCCATCAATATCCTTGACCGGTTTCCAGTTTCCGCCTTGTGGCAAATTCTTATCAAAGTCATCATTATCATCCTCTATAAACTTTTGAATGTGCAGCAACGCTTTAAGCTTAATCGTATCCAACTGGCCATTTCTGTGTTTGGCTATACGCACGTGGGTTTCTCCTTTATTACTTTCGCCTATTTCATTAGTGGTTATGTCATAATATTCAGGTCTGTAGAGAAACATTACCATATCGGCATCCTGTTCAATGGCTCCTGATTCTCTCAGGTCACTTAGCTGTGGCATTTTATTCCCCTCTTTTCGTTTTTCAACTTCACGGCTTAATTGGCTGAGGGCAATTATGGGAATCTGCAACTCTTTTGCAAGTCCCTTTAAATCCCTGGAAATGCGGCTGATTTCCTGCTCCCTGTTCGTGTTGCGATTTTCACCAGCACCACTCATAAGCTGTAAATAATCAATAATTATAATACCTACGTTGTGTTTATTTTTTAATCTGCGGCATTTGGCTCTTAATTCAAAAATATTTAATGCCGCCGTATCGTCAATATGAATAGGTGCTGATGCGAGCCGTTCAATTCCTTTTTTGTACAATTGTTTCATTTCATGTTCTTCAAGACGGCCCCGGGCAATTTTTTCAAGCCATATTTCACTTTCTGCACTAAGTATTCTCTGCACCAGTTGACCGGCACTCATTTCGAGCGAGAAAAACCCTACTGTCGTTGGCTTTGTTGGGTGGAGAGCGGCATTACGGGCAAGATTAAGCGCAAACGCTGTTTTACCCACCGAAGGACGAGCTGCAAGCACGATAAGATCAGAAGGTTGCCACCCATAAGTAATATGATCCAGGGCTGAAAATCCCGTAGGCACTCCTGTGATCTCATCCTGCCTGGTTCTTAAGTCCTCGATTCGCCGGATTGTCTTTACAAGAACTGTATCTATACTTTCATAATCTTTCCGTAAATGATTATTCGTAATTTCAAAAAGTTTTGTTTCCGCGTCATCAAGCAGATCAAATACATCTGTACTGTCTTCATAGGCATCGCCAATAATCTCTCCGCTTATCCTGATCAACTCTCTTTGAATAAACTTTTGAAGAATAATCCTGGAATGCGCCTCTATATTGGCCGACGATACGACCGAGTTGGTAAGTCGTGTAACATAAAATGGGCCACCGATAAGATCAATTTCGTCCCGGAATTTTAACTCCTCAACTACCGTTAACAAATCAATAGGCGAATTCTTTTGTTGCAATCCCTGCATTGCCCTGAAAATACGCTGGTTGGCTTCAACGTAAAAGCATTCCGGCTTCAAAATTTCAATCACGAAATCAAACGCACTTTTTTCCAGCATGATGGCTCCAAGTACAGCTTCCTCAAGGTCTTTTGCCTGGGGAGGTATTTTGCCAAACATCATTGTTCCTAATTCGAGGGAGCCACTTTTTCTCCGGGATTTTCTTTCTTTGTTGAGGTTAGTAAGATCCATTTTTTTGTAAAAAACTTTAGTTAGTAAGGTAAAATATTTAATTAATTTTTCTGTGTAAATTTTTGTTAGGGTTGGCTAAGGTAATTGACAAAAACCTATTTAAAGAAATTGTTAAGCCCCTAAATTTATACCACGTTCATTAACATTATAATTAACAGAGAAAAATATGTTGCCAACATAAATAAATACCTTTTACACAATTTAAAAAATTTTTCAGTCTTTTTAATTTGATAATTCACAACATCGTGTGCAAAAAAGAATTGTGATTTTTTTAGTTATAAACCGAAAAATTCCTTAGCAACATTGACGGGTTTTTTGAAGAAAAAGTGACACTCTCCTCTGAAACTCCCACTACGAAAAGCTTTCAAAAATCCGGACGGAATTCTTAGCTGCATCTTTCTTATTTTTGAGGTTTTATAATTTAAAAGGTCCTTTAAAAGCACATGAAGATTAGTTACAATTGGCTCAAAGATTATCTTCCGGAAGAAATTGTCAATTCAGAAATGATAAATGACCCTTACAAGCTCGCAGGTATTTTAACCTCAGTTGGTCTTGAAGTGGAAGAAGTATACGACTTCGGAGAAACTAGCGGCAAACTGGACAGTTTATTAATCGGTGAAGTGATCGGCTGTGAAAAGCATCCTAATTCCGACAAATTAAAGATTGCAGTGGTCAACAACGGTCACGGGGAAATGTTACAAATTGTATGCGGAGCGCCAAATGTTGCGGTTGGCCAAAAGGTTATTTTAGCGCCTATGGGTGCAACGTTATATCCTATACGGGGCGGTTCTTTTAAAATAAAGAAATCAAAAATACGTGGAATAGAAAGCCATGGAATGTTATGTGCTGAAGACGAAATCGGCATTGGCGAAAACCATGAAGGAATTATTGTACTTCCTGAGGACGCAAAAACAGGAACATCAGCCGGAGACTTTTACAAATTTTACAACGATTTTATATTTGAAATAGGTCTTACACCTAACAGGATGGATGCTATGAGTCATCTTGGTGTGGCCAAAGATGTTTGTGCTTTTATGACACATCATTACAACATGGAGGCAAAACCCGTTTCGCCTTTTAAAAATAATTTTAAAGCAGACGATGACTCTTATAAAATAGATGTTGTGGTCGAAAACACCGAGTCATGCGGCCGGTATTCCGGGGTTACAATTTCAGGAATTACGATATCACATTCGCCTGTCTGGCTGCAAAACAAACTTAAAAGTATCGGGATCAGGCCTATTAATAATATTGTGGATATCACCAATTTTATTTTACATGAAACAGGCCAGCCGCTACATGCATTTGATGCGGACAAAATAAAGTGCGGTAAAATAATCGTAAAGAAACTTTCCCCGCAAACGCAATTTGTTACTCTTGATGGAAAGGTCCGCAGTCTTAGCGATGAAGATTTAATGATTTGCAATGGAAATGAAGAACCGATGTGTTTTGGCGGCGTTTTTGGAGGATTGGAAAGTGGCGTTACAGAAAATACTGCAAATGTATTTTTGGAAAGTGCCTGGTTTAACCCCGCTTCTATACGAAAAACCTCCCTTAGGCACAACTTAAGAACTGAGGCAGCAATTCGTTTTGAAAAAGGAGTTGATATCAGTAATGCCGTAAATGTTCTGAAGAGAGCGGCATTGCTTATTAAGGAGATTTGCGGTGGAACGATTTCTTCAGAAATAATAGATGAGTACCCGATTATCAATACACAGAAGGAGGTTATTTTAAAAAGCGATTATTTGAAAAAAATAAGTGGTAAAAACTATCAGGTGTCAACAGTGAAAAATATTTTAACAAGTTTAAATTTCTCAGTTGTAAACGAAGAAGTCGATGAAATTACAGTGGCGGTGCCATTTAGTAATCCTGATATAACTCAACCTGCAGACATTATCGAAGAGATTATGAGAATTGATGGATTGGATAATATCGAAATCCCCTCATCAATTACGATTTCTCCGGCAGCAGAAACGGGCACGCATGAAAGTAATCTTAAAGAGAGAATATCCGGCTGGCTGACGGGAAATGGTTTTTCGGAAATTTTCACCAATTCAATTACCAATAGCAAATATTTTACCGGGGAAGTACTTAAGAATACTGTAAAAATCATAAACAGTTTGAGTGAAGACCTTGATGTGATGCGTCCATCCATGATGCCCACAGGTTTGGAAAGTATTGCATATAACCTGAACAGAAAAATTTCAGATCTTTTATTTTTTGAATTTGGAAAAACTTACTGCACTAACATTCCGGGAAAATATCAGGAGACCGACTCTCTTGCCTTATTTTTTACAGGTCGTAAAAGGGAAAAAAGCTGGCAATCGACTGATGAAAAAGTGGATATTTATTTTGTAAAGGGTGTATGTGCCAATATCTTTTCTCTTGCAGGTTTAAAGAATTATCAATTGTGGCCTTGCAAAAAGGATGAGCTTGATGAATGTATCACGATAACTGTAAATGAAAATATTGTGGCAGAGGCCGGGAGTATATCTAAGGCAGTTAAAGATAAATTCTCAATAAAGCAACCTGTTTTTTATCTTTATATAAATTGGCAAAAATTGATCGCTCTCACGCCGGAAAACAATATATCTTTTTTGGAAATCCCGAAGTTCCCACAAGTCGAACGAGATCTTTCAATAGTTGTCGAAAACAAAATTTCCTATCAGTCATTGGAAAATTCAATAAACTTATTGGGCTTAAAGAAACTTATCGCGATGAAGTTGTTTGATGTATTTAAAAATGAAAAAATAGGGGAAGGTAAAAAATCGCTGGCTATTAATTTTACTCTTGCTGATATGGATAAAACTCTTACAGATGACGAAATTGATGGAATTATGGCACGAATTATTCATGTCTTGGAAAGAGACTGGAACGCTGAAATAAGAAGAAATACCTGAAATGAAGTCAATCGAAGAACATATAAATTCTATAAATTCAAAATTGCAGCAACTGCTGAAAAGGTATGCCATACTTAAAAAAGAAAATGAAACTTTAAGTTATCAGCTAAAAGAAAAGACTGAAGATGAGAAACGGTTTCTTGAAAAAATTGATTCGCTGGAAATGCAGACCGGCATATTAAAAGCATCATCGGGAAAGATGGACGAGACAGACAAACACAATTTTGATAAAAGAATAAATCAGTATATAAAGGAGCTGGAAAAATGCATAACGTTGCTAAATAACTAACTATGGATGACAACCTGATACCATTAAATATTCTAATTGGCGACAGATCTTATCGGATAAAAATATTACCGTCGGACGAGGAAAAAGTACGCGGAACTTTAAAAATTATTAACGCTAAAATACTTGAATTTCGTTCGCAGTTCGCTGGCAAGGATATGCAGGATTATATCGCTATGGTACTAATATGGTATGCAACCCAACCGCAAACAGATTTGGCAAGCGAAACTTATCTTAAAGATTTCACAAGCGCCTTAGGCAAAATTGATCAACAACTTGAGGATATTTTGTCCTGAAGTCTCTCTCTCTTTATTTGTCGAATCTTCTCATCAACAAAATTGATAGCCTCACTAAACTGTCATTTGTTCAAATGGGCCGCACATAATTTTCCACACAATTGCATTATCTTCGTCTATCCGCATTTTTTAGATCAAATTGCGTTATTTAAAGTGGAATACAGATTATGAACCGAATTAAATCATTAAAAAACAATGGAACAAACTCTCCCAATAATAATTGGTGCTGTCGCTTTAATCGTGGGCATCATACTGGGTAAAATTTTATTTGCCAAAAACACAAAAATTCAATTAGAAAAAGCACAAGCAGAAGCTCAAAAAATTATTTCCGATGCACAAATTCAGGCAGAGACTCTTAAGAAAGAAAAACAACTGGAAGCAAAGGAACGCTTCGTACAATTAAAAGCTGAGCATGATAAGGAAGTTTTTCAGCGCAATCAGAAACTCAGTGATGCTGAAAATCGCATAAAGCAAAGGGAACAATCCATCAATCAGAAGGATCAAAATGTTGAACGTCTCATCAAGGACAATGAAGCTATTAAGGGAAACCTCAACCGCCAAATCGAAGTTGTTAATATTAAGCGCACAGAATTAGAAAAGCATCAGGAAGAACATATACGCCGCCTGGAAAAAGTGGCAGGGCTTTCTGCCGAGGAAGCTAAAGCGCAGCTTATTGAAACTTTGCGCCAGGAGGCTAATTCCCAGGCGCTTTTGATACAACAGGAAATTGTTGACGAGGCCAAATTGAGGGCTAATAAAGAAGCCCGGAAAATCATAATACAAACGATTCAGCGTACCGCTTCAGAACAGGCAATTGAAAATGCCATCACTGTTTTTAATCTGGAAAGCGACGAAATTAAAGGATCAATAATCGGTCGCGAGGGCCGAAATATAAGGGCCATTGAAGCAGCAACAGGAGTTGATCTGATTGTTGATGATACGCCTGAAGCCATTATACTTTCCTCCTTCGATCCTTTGCGCCGCGAGATTGCACGGCTTTCTCTTCAGCGACTTGTGGCAGACGGCAGAATACATCCGGCACGTATTGAAGAAGTGGTGGAAAAAACACGTAAACAACTCGAAGAGCAGATTGTAGAAATAGGCGAGCGCACCGTAATTGAGTTGGGTATACATGGGCTTCATAAGGAATTAGTAAGAATTATTGGAAAAATGCGCTTTCGGTCCTCATATGGCCAAAACCTTTTAATGCATAGCAGGGAAGTGGCCAATCTTTGCGGCATTATGGCAGCCGAATTGGGCATGAATTCAAAATTAGCTAAGCGGGCCGGCCTCCTCCATGATATAGGTAAGGTTCCTGATGAAGAAACTGAACTGAGTCATGCGTTGCTTGGAATGAAATTGGCAGAAAAATATGGCGAAAATCCGGCTGTTTGCAATGCAATTGGAGCCCACCACGATGAAATAGAAATGCAGTATGTGATTTCACCTGTTGTTCAGGCGTGTGACTCCATGAGTGGGGCAAGACCCGGCGCCAGGCGTGAAATAATGCAGCAATACCTGCAGCGCATTAAAGATTTGGAAAATCTTGCCCTTGCATATACAGGAGTAGAAAAGGCTTATGCGATACAAGCTGGTCGTGAATTAAGAGTGATAGTTGAAGCCGAAAAGGTTAGTGATGGAGAAAGCGACAAGTTAAGCTTTGAAATAGCTCAAAAAATACAAACCGAAATGACTTACCCGGGACAAATAAAAGTTACGGTGATCCGCGAAAAAAGAGCGGTTAATGTGGCGAGATAGAAATTTCACCGGCGAAGCATCTGTTGGGATTGCATCAATTCTTTTATGCAGAGCTAACCTTTGGTAAAAATTTGTGGTCAGCTTTTTTATCACAAATTTTCACTTACATTTGCACTCCTAAAATTAAAAAATCATGAATGCAACTGAGTTTGTTCACGGGCAGTTGACTATAAAAAAAGAAATTCCTGAATTTAAAGCAGGTGATAACATAACCGTTAATTATAAAATACAAGAGGGTAACAAAGAACGGATTCAAAGTTTTAAAGGAGATGTCATCAAGCGACAGGGTGAGGGTGGTACTGCTACATTTACAGTTCGTAAAATAAGTGACGGCGTCGGAGTTGAGCGTTTATTTCCTCTTTTTTCCCCAAATATTGATAGTATCAAACTTCATAAAGCCGGTAAGGTGCGTCGTTCTAAACTCTATTTCCTTCGGGAAAGGAGTGGAAAAAGCGCCCGCATAAAAGAAAAAAGAATGAAATAAGAAATAATTCTTTAAAAAAAACCGGAAATGCTATTGCTTTCCGGTTTTTTATTTTATATACTTGCGGTCCGTTAACCTAGCGAATGATATAACTCTACCTAACCAACTATTGTTTCAAAATGAAAAAGGCCTATATCATCGCTTTTCTCCTGTCTGTATTATTTGCCTCTTGTGCAAGAGGAATTTCTCCTTATGAAGCTGCCAACGGTAAAGCCAAATGTGGACGCTACATTAAATAACTGCGAATATAGCTGTTAAATAAAATTGGGTTAAACTGTCCTTATTCCCATAAATATTGACGTATATTTGTAACTCTAATTATTTCACTATGATACTTAACTTATTAAAACCTGTATTGTTGTTGTCGATGCCTGGTGGTACAGAATGGATCTTGATTCTGTTGGTAGTTCTTTTATTTTTCGGAGGCAAAAAAATTCCTGATCTTATGAGAGGAATAGGAAAGGGTGTGAGAGAATTTAATGATGCAAAAGAGCATGTAAAAAATGAAATAGATGCCGGAATGAAGGAAAAGGATAACCCACCTCCCCCGCGGCAGGAATCTTCAAGACAGGAAGTTGTGAGAGAAACACAACTCCCGAAATAAAAAAATTTACAAATTTCGTTAGCGGCTTAGATGCGTTTTATGGAATAGATAAACCGCATCTCAGCCGTTTTTTTTATAAACCTCTCCCGGTTTGTTTCTATATAAAAATATATCACATTACAAAGGTCAGCTTCATGCCGGCAACGTTAGCTGTCTTGAAGCAGTCAATCATTATCTGACGAAAATCAGGGCAGCCAAAAGGCTAAATGCTTTTGTGGAAGTATATGAAACTGAAAGCATCGAAAGGGCCCGGTTCCTGGATGAAAAAAGAAAAAAAGGGGAAATTCCTGGAAAACTTCATGGTGTGGTTGTCGCTATTAAAGATGTCATTTGTTATAAAGATCATAAAGTAACTGCTGCGTCGGGTATCCTGGAAAATTTTGTATCGGTTTATAATTCAACCGCGGTTGAAAATTTATTAAAAGAAGAGGCTATAATCGTGGGTAGCTGTAATTGTGATGAATTTGCAATGGGAAGTACAAATGAAAATTCTATTTATGGTCGTGTGCAAAATGCATTGGATGAAAATAAAGTTCCTGGTGGCTCCTCAGGGGGCTCTGCTGTTGCAGTGCAGGCAGGGCTTTGCATGGTAAGCCTGGGAAGCGATACAGGCGGTTCGGTGCGACAGCCGGCAGATTTTTGCGGAATCATTGGCTTCAAGCCATCATACGGCAGCGTTTCAAGACATGGTTTAATTGCTTACGCATCCTCATTTGACCAGATAGGAATTTTCTCAACCAATTTAGAAGATACCGTAAAAGTGCTGGAAGTAATTAATGGAACAGATAGACACGATAGTACAGTTAGAAAAACTACGGAATTAGCATCTACCCTGAACCACACTAAGACTAAATCCACTTCTTATCGAATTGCATTTTTGAAAAATGCATTTGAACATAAAAGTTTGGATTTGGAAATTAAAAAAGGTATTTCTGATTTAACAAAGGAACTAAAAAGAGATGGTCATCATGTTAACGAAATTGATTTTGATCTTATAGACTTCATTGTTCCTGCATATTATGTGCTCACGACGGCTGAAGCTTCAAGTAATCTTTCAAGATATGATGGTGTAAGATATGGTTACAGGCATTCAAGCGCTGCTAATGATCTCTCAGAATTTTATAAAAAAACCCGCAGTGAAGGCCTTGGGAAAGAAGTAAAAAGACGCATAATGCTCGGTACTTTTGTTTTAAGTGAAGGATATTACGATGCTTATTTTACCAAAGCTCAACAAATACGGCGACTGCTGGTAAATCAAATAACAGAAATTTTTAAGACTTATGATGCTTTATTATTGCCCACTGTTCCATCTACCGCCTTTGAAGCGGGAAGTATGCAAAATGATCCTATAGCTATGTACCTGGCTGATATATACACTGTTTTTGCAAACCTCACAGGTACACCTGCAATTTCATTGCCTTTGTTTAAACATTCTAATGGCATGCCTTTCGGCTTGCAGGTTATTTCAAACAGGTATAATGAAGTAACTTTACTTGCAATTTCGGATATGCTTTTGCACGGGTATAAAAAGTATTAAAATAATGACGAAGAGATTTTATTATACATTAATTCTGTCTTTCTTTTTCCAATTGTGCCTTACAGAATTTTCATTTGGGGACGATAAATTCTTTCAGAATATTGGAGATACAACGATAAATGAAAAGAAGGAAGATAAGATGATCGACGAAGTAATCCAATCGCCAACGCCTCCTAAGCAGGACAAGGTTCAGTATGTTAGCCAGGTTACTAAATACGGTTTCAAAAATCTTTTCAAAAACTACTCATACAATTCCGCAATACCATATTCCTCCCAAGTAAACCCTTATGCTGAAACTTACATGCAGGATTATCTGCAGGCGCATGGAAAATATTTAGAAAAAATGAAACCCACGGCACTACCATATTTCAATTTAATTGACGCAATACTTACTCAATACGGATTACCTAAAGAACTAAAATATCTTGCCGTTATAGAAAGCGACCTCAAATCAGATGCTCTTTCAATCGCCGGAGCCCGCGGACCCTGGCAGCTTATGAGTTACACTGCGAAGGATTACGGATTACAGGTGAATAAGTTCGTCGATGACCGCACAGATTATTATAAAAGCACTAATGCTGCAGCTAAACTTTTATTAAGTCTTTATAAAGATTTTAAAGATTGGCTACTGGTTATTGCGGCTTACAACGGTGGCGCCGGACGAGTATATAGCGCCATCAAAAAAAGCGGTAGCCGTAACTTCTGGAAGATGCAATATTATCTACCTGAAGAATCCAGGAATCATGTGAAAAAGTTTATCGCCACCCATTATATTATGGAAACAGGGGGTAATGAGTCAGCAAGCGCCAATTTTGATTATAAAAGTTTAAATGGAATAAGTTCGCCACTTAAACCTGATATTTCAGGTGATGAAGTAGCAAACTCTGATGTCATCAATCTTTCCGGTAAGTATATCAGTTCAGTAATTGCAAAAAATCTTGAAATGGACATAAAAGATTTCAACCGATATAACCCGGGGTTCGATAATATGATGGCTTCCGATGGGAGTTATGAGTTAAGATTGCCTAATGACAAAATGGATATATTTCTTGCAAATAAATATCCAATACTTAATGAATGTGTAGAGCAACTGTTGGGCGATGTAAATATGGATACAAAAACGGTTTACAAAAAACAAATGGACTTGAAAAAAAGAAAATAAATTATTCCAGGGATTTTTTTATAACCTCAACTTTTAATAAACATTCTTCATACTCATTTTCAGGGATACTTTTAAACGTGATAGCCGACCCCGCCTGGATTGATACATATCTGTCGAATTCGTTATAAAGCACGCTCCGTATTACAACATTAAAGTCAAAATCTCCATCAGGTGTTACATACCCAATCGTTCCGGAAAATAATCCTCTTTTGGTTTTCTCATATTCTTCAATTAATTCCATTACTCTTTTTTTGGGTGCACCTGTCATCGATCCCATTGGAAATGTTGCAGCAAATATTTCCTCGAACGAAATATTTTCTCGAAGTTTTCCCGTGATAGTCGATATCATTTGATACACTTGCGGAAACAGGTAAACTCTCAAAAATTCTTTTACATGCACTGACCCTTCCTCACAAATTTTTGAAAGATCATTACGCACAAGATCGACAATCATGATATTTTCCGATCGCTCCTTTTCACTTTTAAACAAAATCTCCCTTTGTTGCTCATCTGCTTTTGCGTCGTCTTTTATCCTTCTTACCGTTCCCTTTATGGGCTGTGAAATAATTGTATCCCCTGTCCTTTTTAAAAATCTTTCGGGACTGGCACAAATGAGGTATTTATTTTCCTGCTTATAAAAAGCTGAAAACGGATTTGGGGAAAGTTCTCCTAATTTTTGATATACCATGAGGGGATCAATAGCTGTATCCTCTGAATAAAATTCCTGGCAGAAATTTACTTCGTAACAATCTCCTCTTAAAATATGTTCCTGCAATTTTTTTACCGCATTTATATATTCCTGTTTTGAAAACCGCGATTTAAACAAAAATTTTTTTTCTTTCGACACTTTTTTTTCCGGCGTTCCAACAATTAACTCATCGTAAATCTTTCTTTCATCATAAATATCATTTGCAATTCCTATTTGCAACTCATCCTTCTTAAGAAGAAAAACAATTTCAGGAACAAAAAAATAAATAGCCGGGAATTGAATACCATCAGGATTTCGCGATTCAGCATTTTCAACTTCATTTTTTACATCGTAAGAAATGTGGCCAAAAAGCCAATCGCGATTGCTTTGCCGGAATTGATCTAGTTTATTTAGGCCAGGCGATCGGCTTACAGTTACTGAATTAATAAATCCTGCTCCGGCTATACACTCATATGATTTATCGAATTCATAACCGTTGTTATCAAGGAAACAAAAAATGCCAAACTTTTTTATGAAGTTTAGCATTTGCAATTTAATAGCTGAAAAATCTTCTATTGGGTATGACCTGAATTTTCTTTTCACATTAACTCATAAACAACAAGATAATGATTATTTCCCATTAGAAATCGTCATCATCATCGTCTGAATCCACATCGTCATTAAAAAGGTCTAAGTCTTTAAAATCGTCATCTAGATCAAAATCCTCGTCTCCTTTTCCTTTTTTTGTGCCAGGCTTTTTCACTTTGGACTTTGGTATATCAAACTCTTCAAAGTCGGGATCATACTCATCCACATCACTTTTTTCCCAATCATCTTCAATCTCGACATCATCATCGTCATCGTCATCATTGACGGGCTTGCCTGATTTTTTTGAAGGCGCCAATTTACTTTTTTTTACTGGTTTCTCATCTTCATCAAAATCATCGTCGTCGTCATCGGTATCTTCAAATTTTTTCTCAGATGACGCTTTGCCAAAATTTGCTACCGGTTTTTTTCCAGGAAATTCTTTTTCCTTATCAGATTTTGCTTTCATAATTTTCTTAAAGGATTAATTATGTAAAATTTCTATTAGATTTTGAAATAGCCAAATAAATTCAAAACTTTTTTTTAATTATTTGCGTGCAATTCACAACCACAATCATAATGCCACAATGATTTGATCACTATCCGGACCATTTGAAATAAAATTTATAGGAACACCTAATGTCTCATTGATATAGTTGATGTAATTCGTCATTTCAGATGGTAAGTTATCAAAATTTTTTACAGTCGTTATATCAGTTTGCCAGCCGGGGAATTTTTTATATACCGGCTCTATCGCCACTCGCTGCATCTGAAAAGGAATTTGGTTAGTTTCTTCCCCGTTTATTTTATATCTATTACACACCTCGAGTTCTTCGAGGTTATCAAGTACATCAGCCTTGGTCATTACTAATTGGGTAACTCCATTTATCATACACGCAAATTGCAAAGCTACAAGGTCAATCCATCCGCACCTTCTTGGTCTGCCCGTTGTGCTTCCAAATTCATTACCTGTTTTTCTTATAAGGTCGCCTGTTTCATTATTAAGCTCTGTAGGAAATGGACCGCTGCCCACACGAGTGCAATAGGCTTTGGTTATGCCGAACACTTCCCTTATTTTTTGTGGCGCTACACCAAGCCCGCTTCCTACACCCGCCGTTATGGTACTTGATGAAGTTACATAAGGGAACGTTCCAAAGTCAACATCAAGCATACTTCCCTGTGCACCTTCGGCTAAAACTTTTTTGCCTTTTTGAATCGCTTCATTAATAAAATATTCTCCATTCACAATCTGTAGTTTTTTTAAAAATTCAAGCGCTTCAAAAAATTCTTCTTCCCACGTGGAAATATCTTCGGTAAACGAGAAATTATCCAAAAGCTTCTGGTGCTTTAAACGAAGTTTTATGTATTGTGATAAAAAATTCTTGTCGAGCAAATCACCAACACGCAGCCCGTTTCTTCCCGTCTTATCCATGTAAGAGGGACTGATACCTTTTAATGTAGAGCCGATTTTATCATTTCCCTTAGCAAGCTCACTTGCTTTATCAAGCGCCCTGTGTGACGGCAGAATTAAATGTGTGCGTGCACTGATGTAGAGGTTTTTTCTGTAGTCAATCCCCAAGGCTTCTACGGACTCACATTCCTTCTTAAGTGTGTTTGCATCAAGTACGACACCATTTCCTATTAAATTAATTTTATTATCGTGAAATATACCTGACGGTATTTGGTGAAGCACAATCTTTTTACCTTCTATGTATAATGTATGTCCTGCATTCGGGCCGCCCTGGAAGCGGGCTATAATGTCATATTCAGAAGCAAAATAATCTACAATTTTTCCTTTTCCTTCATCGCCCCATTGCAGACCGAGAATAACATCAACCATTAGAAAAAGTTTTTTTTATTGAACACATAGAATATTTAAGACCTACAAGGATTGGGTAAAAATAAAATGAAAAAAATAAATGAGAATTTTTATTTCCTTTTTGATTAGAATTGGTGGAAAGGATTTACGCAACTTTAAGCATACTGAGCTTGCTTATTTTAAATTTACGTTCAGCATAGTCAGTTGTAAGTGTAAAAGTTTTTACTTTTTGAGAAGGCAGTTCATACATCGCATCAGTTAAAATACTTTCGCAAATGCTTCTGAGACCCCGTGCGCCCAATTTATATTCAATAGCCTTATCAACCATAAATTCGTAAACCTCATCTTCAATAACGAGATCGATACCTTCAAGCTCAAATAATTTTTTGTATTGCTTGATGAGAGAATTCCTCGGCTCTGTTAATATATTTCTTAAAGTGGTTTTATCTAATGGATTTAAATAAGTGACAACGGGAAGCCTTCCTAACAACTCCGGAATGAGGCCGAATGATTTTAAATCCTGCGCATTTACGAATTGAAGTAAATTTTTGCGTTGGAATTCCTGTAGTTCTTTATTTACATTAAACCCAATCGCATTGGTATTGATGCGGCGACCGATAAGCCTGTCTACGCCATCGAACGCACCTCCGCATATAAACAGAATATTGCTCGTGTTTAACTTTATTAGTTTTTGTTCAGGATGTTTGCGACCACCCTGGGGAGGCACGAGAACTTCGGTTCCTTCTAAAAGTTTGAGTAATCCCTGCTGCACACCCTCGCCACTTACATCTCTTGTAATACTGGGGTTATCACTTTTACGGGCAATCTTATCTATCTCGTCGATATAAACAATTCCCCTTTGTGCCGCATTTACATCGAAATTGCATACCTGTAGAAGGCGGCTTAAGATACTTTCAACATCTTCACCAACATACCCTGCTTCAGTAAAAACCGTGGCATCCACTATTGCAAATGGTACATTCAATATTCGTGCAATTGTTTTGGCAAGTAATGTTTTACCAGTTCCGGTTTCGCCTACCATTATGATGTTGCTTTTTTCTATCTCAACATCGTTATCTATTTTTTGATTTAACCTTTTATAATGATTGTAAACGGCCACAGCAAGAACCTTTTTTGCTTCATCCTGCCCGATTACATATTCGTCTAAAAATTTTTTTAGTTCAACAGGCTTTTTTACAGAAAGTTTGTAGTTCGAAGAGTTGGAATTTTTCTCGGGCATTGGAAAAATTTCCTGGGTAATAATTTCCTGCGCATGTTCAACACAGTTTTCACAAATGTGACCTTCCTGCCCTGCAATAAGTATCTTAACTTCATCACGGTTTCTACCACAAAACGAGCAATGTAATGTTTGTTGCTTGGCCATTTGTTTTTAAATGTTTATTTAATTTGTCAGCTCCCTGGTATAAGGTACAATATTTCGCTATCAATTATGCAAATATCCTAAAAGAACGTGTAAACATGACAATTTAATATGTAGTAAAGTTGCATTACAGCTTGGTTACAATACTATCAATAATACCATACTTTTTACTTTCGGTAGCATCCATCCAATAATCCCGGTCAAAATCCTCCATCACCTTATCATATGTCTGGCCACAATTTTCAGCAAGAATTTTTGCTCCCAGTTGTTTTGCTTTTAAGATTTGCACGGCGATTATTTCAAGATCGGCACTGGTGCCTTGTCCACCGCCACTCGGCTGGTGAATCATTACTTCACCATGGGGGAAAATATAACGCTTGCCTTTTGCTCCGCCGCTTAATAAAATGCTGCCCATACTAGCTGCCATTCCCATACAAACCGTACTTACCGGGGATTTGATCATTTGCATCGTGTCGTAAATAACCATGCCGCTTGTTATAACACCACCGGGACTATTTATATAAAATGTAATCTCTTTACCAGGATCCATGGCATCAAGATAGAGAAGCCTGTTAGTAACATCCTTTGCACTTTTATCGTCCACTTCACCCCAAAGAAAAATTTTCCTCTGCTCAATAAATTTTTTATCGAACATCATTCCTCCCATCATTTTTTCCATAGGATTTTCCAGTGATTTTTCAGGTGCTTCTTCTTCAAAACGTTTTGATTCTATATAAGGATTCATGTTCTTATGTATTATTTGTGTCTTTTATTTTTTTGATTTTTTTACATTCGTCAATAGCACTTCATCAATCAAACCATAATTTTTGGCTTCTTCTGCTGTCATCCAATAATCCCTGTTACTGTCTTTGGTGACCTTTTCGATTGCTCTGACCTGTGTGATTACTCAGAATTTCGTATAATTCATGCTTTACTTTCCTTACTTCGTTTACAGTTATTTCCACGTCTGAAGCCTGACCCGCCGCACCTGCGCTTGGCTGATGCATCATGATGCGTGCGTGTTTCAAAGCGCTTCTCTTTCCGACTGCACCTGCAGCCATCAGCACCGCTGCCATACTTGCGGCCATCCCTGTACAAATAGTTGCAATATCGGGGGTTACAAATTGCATAGTATCATACAACCCCAGGCCTGCGTAAACACCTCCACCGGGGGAATTAATATACAATTGAACATCACGTGTGCGATCAGTACTTTCCAAAAAAAGTAATTGGGCCGTTATGATGTTGGCAACTTCTTCATTTATCGGATAGCCAAGAAATATTATTCTATCCATCATTAAACGACTGTAAACATCCATCACCGCAATATTCATAGGCCGTTCTTCAATAATATTCGGAGTAAGGTTGGTTACGTTGTGTTGTATATATCCATGCAATATGTTGCTGCTAATTCCCTTGTGCTTCACTGCATATTTTTCAAATTCTTTTCCGGTATCCATAATTTAAATTTAGTGTAATATCAATTTACAGGCGTGAAGTTCCAAATATTATGCTAACAAAAAAAATGAGACAAAAGGGCGGTTTGTTATCTGGTTTGTAGATCACAACAGCTATTGTGAGGTCAATAAGTCAATCGGAGAGTGAATTATTGGGTCATCATATACCAGGTTTATTGACGCATTGACCGCTGCCTATCGACTTTTCAATTAATGATGATGGTGCTGCAGAGATAATAATTCATCGGGCGACGATTGTCTTTCAACCGGCGTAACCAGGGTTTCGAGATAATTGAATAATTTTTCGGTGATAATTCTTCTATAACTGCTGTCAACCTGCTTTTCATCTTTCATCATTCTATCAATATAACTTTCGATCCACTGATTATCTTCTCCCATATTCACTTGCCCGAAATATCGCATAATCTCTTCCTTCATATGATTCCTAAGTTCTTCCTGCGAAACATCGAGCTTATTATCATTAATTATTTTATCGGTTATTAAAGTCCATTTTAGCTGGTTGATAAACGAAGGATATTCGGCTTCAACTTCCTGCGGAGTTTTTCTCTTTTCCCCACCGATTGCGATCCATCTTTTCAAAAAATCATCAGGTAACTCCAAAGGGGTTTCCAATAAAGTGTGGTATAACTGGTCATGCATCTGGCTTTTGCTTGCAGCATCCCATTGCTCCTGCAACTGTTCTTTCATCGCTTTGCGAAAATCTTCTTCCGTTTTTATGTCCTTACCCGGAAATACCTGGTTAAAAAAATCTTCATTAAGTTCTTTCTTTTCGACCAGGCCAATTTTAGTAATGGTCATTTTAAGATATTTTTCTTCGGCAGAAGTATCATTTTTATTCAGACCCAAGTCAGATAAAATCCATTCTCTTTCTTTTTCGGGAAAAGCATTTGTTAATTGCAAAACCAGGAATTCATCTTTTTTCTTTCCATAAAGTTTCGGGCGAAAATCCTCTGCAAAATATTTTACTAAGATGGAATTGTCCTTTGAAAAGGCATCGGGCAACGGGTTTCCGTCTGCGTCACCTTCTTCAAATAATACATTTAAAACATTTTCTTCGGCGGTTACTGTTTCTGCATCTTTCATATCCCCATATTTTGTAACCAACTTTTCTATTTCTTCCTCAATCATTTCATCAGTTACTTTTACTTTATATAAAGTAGGCTTAGCCTTTTTAAGTGCCTCAATAGAAACTTCCGGCTTGAGACCTATTTCAAAAGGAAAATCATATTCTGAGGGATTTGACATATCCAAATTTCTCATGTCGTTTTCCATAGGTAAAGGCTGGGCAAAAATTTCAGGCTTTTCTTTATTGAGATATTCTCCTATCTCTTTTTCAACAGCTTTCACTACTTCATCATAAAAGATGGAGGCGCCGTACATCTTCTTAATCATTCCTGCCGGTACCATTCCTTTTCTAAAGCCCGGAATATTAGCCTTTTTACTGTAATCTTTTATAGCTTTTTCAAATGAAGGATAATAGTCTTCCTTCGAAACCTTTACGGTTAACTTATCGTGAAGATTGCCAATATTTTCTTTAGTAATTGTCGCCATTAATTAAAATTTATCAGCCACCCGGGAATGGCAGGAATTCATTTAAGAAATTTTTGAAGATGTGCGCATGGAGGGACTCGAACCCCCACACCTTGCGGCATCAGATCCTAAGTCTGACGTGTCTACCAATTTCACCACATGCGCTTTTGGGGCGGCAAAAGTAATGGATTTTGGCTAAAAAATAATAATTGAGAACAAGGAACCTACTTAAAAACATCTCTAAAAATACCCTGATTTTTTAGACATTTGCTAATTCCGGGTGTTTGATATATGCCTTGTTTAAACCGCATCAAATCTAAATTTCACAATCCTCTTTCTAAAATCAATAATCATTTTCTACGTAAATTCGTATTGAATGGAAACTACTCTCGAGATACCTAAATACTCATTAAATGAAGCCGAAGAAAAGAAAGAAATCCTTCGGCATTACCGTGCCTTGTTAAGGGTATTAAAGCCCAAATTAAAACCTGGTGATAAAGAATTAGTACGGACTGCTTTTGAAATTGCAGTGGACGCACATAAGACAATGCGACGCAAAAGCGGTGAGCCATATATTTTGCATCCCTTGGCTGTGGCAATGATATGTGTTGAAGAAATAGGTCTTGGAGTACGCAGTACTATTTGTGCATTGATGCATGATACTGTTGAAGACACTGATATCACTTTGGACGATGTGCAGCGGGAATTTGGAAGCGAAATCGCAAAAATCGTTGACGGGCTTACCAAGATATCCAATGTACTTGATGCCAATACATCACAGCAGGCGGAAAATTTTAAAAAGATTTTACTTACGCTTACCGATGACCCAAGAGTTATTTTAATTAAGCTGGCGGACAGGCTTCATAATATGCGTACGCTCGATAGTATGAAGCGGGAAAAGCAATTAAAAATTTCCTCTGAAACAGTTTACGTTTATGCTCCTCTTGCTCACCGGATGGGGTTGTATAATATTAAGACAGAGATGGAAGACCTTGCCATGAAGTATATGGAGCCTGACAGCTACAGGTATATTGCGCAAAAACTTGATAACACGAAAAGAGAGCGCACCCGTTTTATCAATGAATTTATAAAACCCATAAAAGAAAAACTTAACCAGGCGCATTTCAATTTTGAAATTTACGGAAGGCCTAAGAGTATACACTCCATATGGAATAAAATGAAAAAGAAAGGAATTTCATTTGACGAAGTGTATGATCTTTTTGCCATTCGTGTAATTCTCAATTCCCCTCCTGAAAAAGAAAAAGAAGATTGCTGGAAAGTGTATAGTATTATAACAGATGAATATATTCCTTCTCCTGAACGTTTGAGGGATTGGCTAAGCAATCCTAAAAGTAATGGCTATGAGGCCCTGCATACGACAGTTATGGGAAGCCAGGGTAAATGGGTAGAAGTTCAGATACGAACCAAACGTATGAATGATATTGCAGAAAAAGGTCTTGCTGCGCACTGGAAGTATAAGGAAGGGACCAACGATGAAAATCGTTTTGATAAATGGTTTCACCAGATCAGGGACATGCTTGTCAGCCAGGATACTAATTCAATTGATTTTCTCCAGGATTTTAAAGTATCGTTTTTAGCTGAAGAAATTTATGTGTATACACCTAAAGGCGATGTAAAAATGTTGCCGATAGGAGCATCTGCGCTTGACTTTGCTTTTGCGGTGCATACAGCTGTTGGTGAAAAATGTATAGGAGCAAAAGTCAATCACAAGCTGGTTCCAATTGGGCATAAACTTCGCAGCGGAGACCAGATAGAGATTATCACGTCAACAAAGCAAAAGCCCAGCATCGAGTGGCTCAAATTTGTTGTAACTACGAAAGCAAAAACCAAAATAAAAGATTCGCTCAAAGAAGAAAAAAGAAAAATTGCTGAAGAAGGAAAATATACGCTTCAAAGAAAAATGGAAAATCTTGGTGCTTCAATGAGCCAATCAAATCTTGAAGAACTTGCAAATTACTATAAGTTGCCGTCTACTCTCGACCTGTTTTATGAAATAGCTATAAAAAAAATTGATCTTAAAGAATTAGGGCAGTTTAACGTTTTGGGGGATAGAATTTCAGCTCCAAAAATTCATAAGCCTCCGCAGGAAGAAAAACATGAACCAGAAAATAAAAATTATAACAAAAAAGATACGGAGCTAATCATTTTCGGTGAAAGCAGCGACAGGATTATGTATACACTTGCAAATTGCTGTAAGCCGATTCCTGGTGATGATGTTTTCGGATTTATAACACAAGGTGAAGGATTAAAAATTCATCGGACAAATTGCCCCAATGCTGCAAGATTATTATCCAACTACGGGCATAGAGTTGTGAAGACAAAGTGGGTTAAAAATAAAGAGATATCTTTTTTAACAGGTATCAAGATTGTAGGGATGGACGACGTAGGTGTGATTAATAAAATAACAAATCTCATAAGCGGAGATTTAAAAATTAATATCAACGCACTCACTATTGAAGCAAAGGAAGGCTTGTTTCAGGGTAATATAAAAGTATATGTTCATGATAAAGATGAGTTGGAACTGCTGGTAAACCAGCTAAAGAATTTGCCCGGAATAGAAAGTGTTGATCGATATGATACAGAATGACTCTTTGGGTGTTTTGATTAGCAAACACAATTTGTTTGTTGACTTACTGCCTACTGACTATTGACTTATCTTCGCCGCCACAATGTATAAGTTGCTGCGCAATATTTTGTTTTGGTTTGATGCCGAAGGAGTGCATTATTTTTCGATGAATTTTTTTAAGCTTTTTTGCAAGTTTCCTTTTATAAAAAAATATGTAACAAAGAAATTCACTCCGCAAAAGAAGGATCTATCAAAAAAAATTTTCGGCCTTACTTTCTTAAACCCGGTAGGGCTTGCTGCAGGATTTGATAAAAACGCAAAATACCTGGAAGAACTGCAGCTTTTAGGTTTTGGATTTATTGAAATCGGAACAGTAACTCCTTTACCACAAAATGGAAATCCTAAACCAAGATTGTTTCGCCTTCCAAAGGATAAAGCCATCATAAACCGAATGGGATTCAATAATGACGGTTCAGTAATAATTGCTGAGAGATTAAAAAAATTTCAAAAAAAAAATGATCTTCAAAATAACAAGCTAATAATAGGAGGTAATATTGGCAAAAATAAAAACACCTCTAATGAGGAAGCCTGGAAAGACTATGAAACATGTTTTAATGCATTACATGAGCATGTAGATTATTTTGTAGTAAATGTGAGCTCTCCCAATACTCCAGGCCTTAGAGATCTTCAGCAAAAAGATTCCTTGCGTAAAATTCTTACCAACCTTCAGCAATTAAATAATACAAAAAAGATTACCCGGCCTTTATTATTAAAAATTTCCCCGGATCTTTTGCCGGATGAACTGGACGATGTTCTGGATCTTACCATGGAAATAAAACTGGATGGAATCGTAGCCGCAAACACAACTTTAAGCCGTAATAATTTAGTTTCTTCAGAAGAAGAAATCAATAACGCCGGAATTGGCGGATTGAGCGGAAAACCCTTAGCAAATGAATCAACACGGATTACAAATTATATTTTCGAAAAAACGAACGGTACAATTCCTGTTATAAGCAGTGGTGGAATTTTTACCGGGCATGACGCGATGGAAAAATTTAATTCCGGTGCAAGTTTTATACAAGTATGGACGGGATTCATTTATGAAGGCCCTTCAATCGTAAAAAAGATTTGTAATTCGATACGGTAATTAGTAAACAGTTTACCATGAATTATTTATTTACAAGCGATAGTATTATTAGTTTCTTAATTCTTGTTGTACTGGAAATTGTTTTAGGCGTAGACAATGTAATTTTTGTAAGCATAATTATTAATCGTCTGCCGCAGGAAAAGCACAGAAAGGCAAGATTATTCTGGGTAATCCAGGGTATCATTGTCCGGAGTATAATGTTGCTGGGTTTGGGTTGGCTTTTATCACAAAAAGGCAAACCGTTGTTCACCATTTTTGAAAAAGGGTTTGATCTTGCAAGCCTGGTAATGCTTGCAGGAGGAATTTTTTTAGTGTATAAATCTGTGCATGAAATTCATCAAAAGCTTGAAGGAGAAGATCCGAATATCATGAAAGAAAAAGCAAAAACTTTCAGTTTTACCAAAGCCGTATTTCAAATTATGCTTGTTGATATGGTGTTTTCATTCGACAGCATCATTACTGCAGGAGGTACAGCAAAGCATGTTGAAATTATGATAGCGGCAGTTGTTATAGCCTTGTGCATCATGTTTCTATTCAGCCCCAAAATTGCGGCTTTTATTCACAAGCATCCTACATTTAAAATGCTCGCCCTTTCTTTTTTAGTTATGATAGGTCTCAGCCTCGTTGCTGAGGGTTGGGACTCAGAAAAGACCGAAAGTTTTCATTTAAAAAATTACATTTATTTCGGCATGGCATTTTCTTTTTTGGTGGAACTTCTCAATATGAGAGTAAGAAAAAAACAGGTTCACAGATTAGTGGAACTAAATGAGCCACGCTATAATAGTGAAAATGAAATTAACGAGGATGATGAAGCCAAATGATTTTTAATGATCCGGACTATAATTGTCCATTTTGAAAATCTTTTCATTAAAATACATTTTTTAGAAATACAAACATTCCATTAAAAATTATGTTTAGGTAGCCGTTAAATATCTGCGTAAAAGAAATTGTAATTTGCGCAAAATTTATAATTGAATGCCCGGTGATATTTTTATTCCCGTACAAAAAAATTTCAATATGAATATAGGAATCGTTTGCTATCCCACTTTTGGCGGGAGTGGTGTTTTGGCTACAGAACTTGGAAAGGCACTTGCAGATAAAGGACACAACATTCATTTTATAACTTATCAACAACCTGTAAGGCTTAGCGGGTTTCATGCAAATATTTTTTATCATGAAGTGAGAGTTCCTACTTATCCCCTGTTTGATTATCCACCTTATGAAACTGCACTGGCCAGTACGATGGTAGATGTGATCATCAATAATAATGTTCATTTGTTACACGTACATTATGCCATACCTCACGCATCTGCGGCTTATATGGCTAAACAAATACTCGCAAAGGAAGGTATTCAAATTCCTGTTATTACCACATTGCATGGTACTGATATTACCTTGGTTGGAAAAGATAAAACCTATTCTCCAGTAGTGACTTTTTCAATGAACGAAAGCAACGCTATCACAGCTGTGTCAAAAAATCTTCGTGACGAAACCTATAAAAATTTTAAGATTGAAAAAGAGATTGAGGTCATTTACAATTTTGTTGATGTAAAGCGTTTTAACAGGAAACCTATTGCTGCTTTCAAACAAGTGATAGCACCAAATAATGAAAGAGTTTTATTACATGCCTCCAATTTTAGAAAAGTAAAAAGAGTAGGTGATGTATTAAAAGTCTTTGAAGAAGTAAATAAAATTGTACCATCGAAATTACTGTTGGTCGGTGATGGTCCTGAAAGAACATTTATTGAAGGACTTTGCCGTCAAAGTGGAGCTCATAACGACATTCGCTTTCTGGGCCGCCAGGAGCAAATGGAAGATATATTGGCCATTTCTGATTTATTTATGTTACCCAGCGAATATGAAAGCTTTGGTCTCGTTGCGTTGGAAGCAATGGCTGCAGGAGTTCCGGTAGTATCTACTAACGCAGGCGGACTACCCGAAATTAATATCAACGGTGTTACGGGATTTCTCAGCAATGTTGGTGACGTAGAAGATATGAGTAGAAGGATTATTAATATTTTCCAGGATACAAAAGCCTTTGACGAAATGAAAAAGCAGGCTATTCTCCAGTCTGAAAAATTCGATATCGAAAAAATCGTACCTCAGTATGAACGACTCTACAAAAAAGTTACACAATTAATTAATGCTTGAGCCACTGCTCAGGATTCACATTTTGACTTTCTTTCATCAATATAAAATCAACTTGTCCCTGCCCTTCGTCATTAGCACCGGCCTTGCCTATTACCTGCCCCGTTTTTACATTATCCCCTCGTTGTACACTTGCTGATGCAAGATTACTATAAACAGTAAAATATTTCCCGTGTTTAATAAATACGGCCTGCTTGTCCTCTATGTAACTTACAAGGGTTACTTCGCCGTCAAAAACAGCTTTAACCGATTCCCCGATTTTCGCTCCGATTGTTACGCCTGGATTGTCATAATCGATGCCCCCCGGCAATTGATTGGCGCCAAAATGAGCAATTACAAAACCTGATGCAGGCCAGGGGAGCGAACCACGATTTTTTTCAAAACTCGAGTTCAGCTCTTTATCCGCCTCGGAACTTACCAACACACTTCCGCTAGGCCTTGAACTAACCACTGGCGCTTCAGTTTTAGTATTAGACTTGCTATCTGCCGTATTATTCTTCGCATCTGCATTATTCTTTTTTAATGCCGCCAATCTCGCTTTTTCTTTTAGGGCGGCTTCTTTTCTGGCAGCTTCAATTTCTCTTCTTATCATTGCCGTGATCATATTTTTTAGTTTGGCATCCTGTTTCTTTTTTGCATTTACCTGTGCAGTAAGTTCTTTTTGCTGACCTTTAAGTTTATCTACTATCACTTTTTTTTCCTGTTGTTGTCTCTCTAATTGTGACATCTCTTTATCCTTTTCCTGCAATACTGCATTTTTTCGCTCCTTGGTTCCCGATAAAATTTTAATGCGTTCCTCCAACATATCCTGGGTACGTAAAATATTTTCTGCCTGCATTTCCCGGTAATTACGATATGATTTTAAATAAGCCACCCTTTTAATAGCATCGTTAAAACTTGACGCAGAAAAAATAAAATTCAAAAAATCATAGTTACTGCGATTTTTGTACGCATACACCATGCTGTTAGCGTACTCCTGTTTGAGCGTATCTAAAATGCGGGACATTTTATTGATCTCTTTTTGTGACAGGTAAATATTATCATTAAGGCTTTTGATTTCGCCGTTAATACTATGAATAACATCTCCCTGCAGATCCATTTTTTTATTTATAAGGGAAAGCTGGCCTATATTTACTTTTGCCGTTTTTCTCGTCTCATTTAAAGCTTTTTCAGTTTCCGCAATTTCTTTCTTCAGTTGTTCACGCTCTTGCTGTAACGCATCTTTATCTTCCGGTTGTTGAGAAAATGCATTTAGAAAAAATAATAAAGAGACCACTGCAGTTGCAATTTTCTTTAGCATATTCGTGCGCTTTTAGAGTAAGAATAATGTAATTCTAATGCGGAAAGCAATAATTAAAGTAACGTTTATTTTGTTTTATAATTCCTCGGAACACTAAATGGAAATGATAATTCCTTGTTAAACTCATATTGTTTAAATTGAAGGTTAATGTCAACTTTTGTTTTCTCGGCAACAGTTATTTCTCTATACGTTGCGAAAGAAGTTCCATTGTTTTTTTCATAATCCGCATATGTAAGATCAGCAGTACGGTTTTGGCCGATATTGATATCATCAAGTTTGCTTCTTTCTATACGATTATTATCGGCAGATATTGTCAGAAGATTTTTGAATAATCTTCCAATTGTGCCGATCAGGATATGATTCTCTGTTTGCCGGAAAGAGACTATGCTATCACCTGTATAAACAGGATTACCAATAATCAAACCCTGCAGCGTCGAGAAATTGAGCGGAATCTGTGCAATATCTTCAATGTAATTGAATGGATGATATTCAACCTCTTTATCCAGCTTATTAAGAATAATTATGCTATCGGGGGTAATAAGTATTTTAAAAGCTTCAATACTTAAAAAGGTAGCGCTTATTGAAACCCATAGCACGCTATCTTTATACAATCTTACAAACGCATTGAAATCCGGCTGCTTTCCGTTTTTGTCTTCATATTGAACTTTTATTTTTGCTGCGAATGTTGTAAAGTTTATCCGGTTTCTTTCAAGAGAGTTTAAAACATTCCTTGCCCCCTTTATTGAATCAGGATTAACTGTGCCTTCACTTACCACAATTTGGGTATCTTTTTTATTAATAGCGGTTTGTAATTTTTTTGTTGAACGACAACCGTCAATTAAATATAATAATACCAGTGCAATGGCAACCCTTACCAAATACTTCATTCACGTTCATTTTAAAATTAAACAGAGCCTGTATGCCCGAAGCCACCCTCACCTCTTAAAGAGTCTTCCAATTGTTGTACAGGCTGCAGCAAAGCCTTCTCCACCTTTGATATAACGACCTGGGCTATGCGCTCTCCGTTATCAATAACCTGTTCCTGGCCGGATAGATTTACCAGGATAACCTTTAGCTCTCCCCGGTAATCGCTGTCAATGGTTCCTGGAGAATTTAAACAGGTGATACCCCGTTTCATAGCAAGACCGCTGCGTGGTCGCATTTGACCTTCGTAACCGTGTGGGATTTCAAAATAAAGCCCTGTAGGAATTACCGCTCGTTCCAATGATTGTAAAACAACAGGCGCCTGCAAGCTCGCTCTTACATCCATACCCGCTGAACCGCTTGTTGCATATTCAGGTAAGCTATTGCCCGATGTGCTTATTACTTTTATTACCACTTCATGCATTGACGCAAAGATAGGGATGCATTTAGCACTTGAAAAATAAAATTAGGTGTTCATTGGTCTACGTTAGCAAGACCGTGGCGTATGCTGCTACCCCCTCTTCCCGGCCCACGAAACCCATTTTTTCTGACGTCGTGGCTTTAATAGAAACATCATTTTTATTAATAGAAAGAATTGCCGCAATTATCTTTTGCATTCCAGGAATATAAGATTTTATCTTAGGCGTCTCGAGGCAAATAGTGGAATCAATATTTCCTATTGTATACCCGGCCTCTCCAATCAGTTGGGAAGTTTTTTCTAAAAGTATTTTACTATCAATATTTTTAAACTCATCCGCAGTGTCAGGGAAATGAACTCCAATATCCCCAAGACAAGCGGCCCCCAATAAGGCATCACATATTGCATGAAGCAATACATCTGCATCGCTATGGCCAAGCGCTCCTTTTATATGAGGAACCTGTACGCCACCTATCCACAAATCCCTGCCGGAAACTAATTGATGGAAATCAATTCCAAATCCTATTCTCAAAGACATAAATTAATTTAATGAATTCGCCTGCCCGGAAAGTCGCTTAATTCTCATTATTCTCACAAATATAATCTGAATAAAAAAACTTTAATTATATCGTCGCCTAAATAAAAAACGCCTCGCAGGGAGGCGTATTAATTTTCATTTTTTAAAAGATGATTATTGATCTGTAGTAGTGCCCACGGCTGTTTCTTTATCAAGATTAAAGATCAAGCTGAAACGCAAAGTATTTGACAATGGGTTGCGATTAATACCACTTCCTGAAGGAATAAGATAAGAAAAATTTAAGCCAAACATATTGTAGTTTAAGCCGGCACCAAGTGTAAAATATTTACGATCTCCTTTGGTTGGGTCTTCATAAAAATATCCCGCCCTGAATGCAAATTGATTGTTGTATGAATATTCCGCACCTACTGACACCTGGAACTCCTTGATTTCTTCTTTAAAGCCACCGGGAGCATCACCAAATGAACTAAACCAACTTCCAACAACGCCTTTGCTGTGATAACTCACTAATCCGGCTGAATCCCCCAAGGCTGGAGGAGTAGGAACCAAAAGTTTATTAATATCCAAACCGAAAGTGATCTTATTCGTTTCATCAAATGCTTTTACGTAAGCAAGCCCTAAACCAAGGTTTGCCGGAATAAAATCTTTTTCAGATGCATCATTTGTGTAAGAAATCTTTGACCCCAGGTTAGAAAGCGTTACACCCCAGTTTAAACCAGAGCCAGACGTACTCCCCGCGGTACCATCGTGAAATAACGAAAGGTCGCCGGCAACAGAATTTCCGGTTTTATAGGTAGAGCCGCTGGCAGACTGGCCACTGGCCAAATTTGAATTAATATACCGCAATGCTATCCCAATACCAAGCTTATCAGAAAGCTTGCGGGAATAGCCGATATCAAAAGCGAACTCCCTTGGCCGGTATGTTTGAAGATCATTTCCCAAATTGTCAGTAAACTGTATATTACCAAGACTAAAATAACGCAGTGAAGCTGAGAACGCCTGCAGCTCATCTAATTGATGGTAGCCAGCCAATGAAGCAAGATAAACATCGTTGAGGTCAAGACCTTTTAACCATGGAGTATAGGTAACTGCGATTGCTGATTTACTTACGGCGAAGGGATATTTTGCCTGGTTCCAGAAAGATGAATTGGCATCCGGGATAGTTGCTATACCTACGTCTCCCATTCCGCCGGAGCGGGCATCAGGTGAAATTCTTAAGAAAGGAACTGCTGTTGTAACAACGTTAATTGGATTTGTACTGCTTTGTGCGTTAACGACAAATGCACTCCCTACCAGCATCACTAATGCCGTTAATCTCAAAGTTACTTGTTTCATGTGTATTTTTTGCTTGGTTAGGTAGAGCTACACTTTATAGATATTCAATTTTTGGATTTGTAAAAATAGATTTTTTATTGAAACAGGCAACTAAAATATGAAAACAGAATCGTTATTAAAACCTTTGATTAAATACTTGCTTCGATTAAATACAATGATCATTATCCTCGGTTATTTTTTTGAATTCCCTTCACTAACATCAACGGTTTCAAAATACTTTTATTGTATTAAAACGACCGTCATTCAGCATACAGAATTCAATAAATGGATTTTACAAATTCTTATTGAAAGTTCAAAAGCAAATATTCTCAAAAACATTGCTATGACGGAGCATTTGTGAATACTTTGCAAAAGTCTTTACAAGCAGTTTGAAAATGGTTTTATTCATAAATTAAAATGAAATAAAGTATATATATTCGCAATTACAATTGGTATCCTTAACACAATAAGAGAGAAAACCTTTCGTTACATAATCTGCAAAACGAATGCACATGCTAAAATCAATTTCTGCCGGAAAAATCTGCCTTATAATATTGGCCGCGTCATTTACATTTACTTCCTGTCATAAGAAGAAAGATAAATCTTCTGTAACGGGTTGGAACTATGATGATAAAAATTATGGGAATTTTCATGTACTTAAAGCAAAGGAACAAAAGGCTGGTCCCGGACTGGTTTTTGTACAAGGCGGTACATTTACAATGGGTGCTAAAGAAGAAGACGTAATGGGAGACTGGAATAATACTCCCCGCAGAGTGAGCGTAAATTCATTTTATATCGACGAAACCGAAGTTGCCAATGTTCATTACCGTGAATATCTGTATTGGCTCAGCAATACATTTGATAATGATACCGCCATTATGAGAATGGCTTTACCTGATACTTTAGTTTGGAGAAGTGAGCTTGCTTATAACGAGCCTTATGTTGAATACTATTTCCGTTATCCCGCTTATAACTATTATCCCGTAGTGGGTGTAACCTGGGAACAGGCTCATGATTTTTGTATCTGGAGGAGTGACAGGGTAAACGAAAAAATATTAATTGATAAGGGCTACTTAAACAAGAAAGCTCCATTAGCGGCGATGAAGGGTGGACAAGGTGAGCAAACATTCAATACGGATACTTACCTGATGAACCCTGATATGATTAATAATAAGAGTGCTCCAAAAAAAGGAGGACTCAAGGATGTAAGCGGAAGAACCAGAAAGGTAATTACGTTTGAAGATGGGCTTTTATTACCAGGCTATCGCTTACCAACAGAAGCTGAATGGGAATATGCAGCCTATGGAATAGTTGCTCAAAACCCCCATCCAAGAACGAAGGAAAAAAATCATGGTGAAGAAGTTCTTTCGAATCAGCAGGTTTATTCATGGAGCAAGAATGTAAACGGATTACGTGATAATCGTCGCGGAAGCTGGCAAGGTCAGTTTTTAGCAAACTTTAAAAGAGGTAATGGTGACGTAATGGGTGTTGCGGGTGGCCTGAATGACCGTGCAGCAATACCAGGACCAATAAAAGCATTTTATCCAAATGGATTTGGACTATATAATATGAGTGGTAACGTGAGCGAATGGGTTGGTGACGTCTATCGCCCGTTAACGCCGCTTGATGAAGATGACGTAAACCCTTACCGTGGTAATAAATTTTCAAAATATTACAGAGATGCACAAGGCGAGTATGAAAGAGATACCTTGGGTCGTTTGAAAAAAGTTGTCGTTACCGATTCGGAAGCCGTTAACCGGCGCAACTATCAAAAAGGTGATGTAATTAATTACCTTGATGGTGATTCTATTTCGAATGTTACTTATGGTTATGGTATCACATCTCTAATAAGTGATAAATCACGTGTAATAAAAGGAGGAAGCTGGAACGATATGCCGTACTGGTTATCTCCGGGTGCAAGACGCTATATGGAACAGGATCAGGCAAGCAGCACCGTCGGTTTCCGTTGTGCTATGACAAGGCTTGGAAGCCCCGAGGGCAATGGATTCAAAGAGGGGAATATTTTTGGAAGAAGGAAGCAAAACAAAAAGAAAAAAAGCTAATAAAACCTTTCTATAACTGAAGCCTCTTATTGTAAAATGAGAGGCTTTTTCTTTTAAAATCGAAAAACCCAAGCCTTAAATTTGTAAAATGGACATTGAAGAAATTTATAAAATCTACCGGCAATATCCTTCAATTCAAACTGATTCGCGAAAGCTGCAAAAAGATGATTTATTTTTTGCCCTTAAAGGGCCGCACTTTAACGGAAATCTTTTCGCTGAACAAGCTCTGGAAAAGGGTGCGGCATTTGTGTTTGTAGATGAGAATATTTCGTTTACCCATGATCGGATTATACTAACGGATGACGTTCTAAAAACGTTGCAGCAACTTGCACGTTTTCACCGGCAGCAATTCAACAATTCAAATGGCAAAAGCAAAGTACCGTTTATAGCGATTACAGGCAGCAATGGAAAAACCACAACCAAAGAACTGCTGCATGAAGTGTTGTCTTCCACATATATGACTTATACTACAAAGGGCAACCTGAACAATCACATCGGAATACCTCTTACAATTTTAAAAATAAAGCAGGATGCAGAAATGGCTGTTATTGAAATGGGCGCCAATCATCTGCAAGAAATTGCAGGCTATTGCGAATATGCCATGCCTACACATGGCCTCATTACAAATATTGGTAAGGCACATATTGAAGGATTTGGCAGCATTGGAAATGTGAAAAGAGGCAAGGGAGAATTGTTTGAATACCTCAAAAATAACGATGGAACAGCGTTCGTAAATACAGACGATAGTGCGGTTGTTGATCTTAGCAATGGAATAGATAAGATTATACTTTATGGCCGTGATAACCGTGATATTAAAGGCGAAATAGTCAGCAGCGATCCTTTTCTTGAAGTAAATATTGACGGAATAGCACTTAATATAAAAACAAATTTAGTAGGAGCTTATAATTTTTCGAATGTTTTGGCCGCGATTTGCGTGGGCAGTTGTTTTAAAATTGAAAATGAAAAAATAAAAAAGGCAATTGAAAATTACAATCCGTCCAACAGCCGTTCACAATTAATAAGGCAAGGCACCAACACAATCGTGTTAGATGCATATAACGCCAATCCCTCAAGTATGAAAGCAGCAATTGAAAATTTTGCGTCACTCAAAGGCGACAGGAAAATTTTATTTCTTGGGTCCATGATGGAACTTGGCGATGAAGCAAAAATTGAGCATGAATCTATCGTTTCAATTATTGATAAATATAAATGGACCAATGTAGTTCTTGTTGGCGAAGGTTTTTTAAAAACTATAAATAGTTACATCAATTACGATAATGTAATGCAGGCAAAAGATTGGTTGCAAAATCAACACGTAAAAAATTCCCAGATACTTATAAAAGGTTCACGCAGCATGCAAATGGAAAAAGTTCTTGAATGATGTTGTAGATTTGCAATCCTTTAAAACATTTCCTTTCACTAATTATTTGTCAGAAATTTTGGTAAGGGTAATGGAGACTTGTCCGAGTGGTTGAAGGAGCACGCCTGGAAAGTGTGTATACGGGAAACTGTATCAAGGGTTCGAATCCCTTAGTCTCCGCTGAAATCAGTTTCTGCATCCATCATACCGTGATTCCACGTCCCGTTCCTTTTGATATATATCTGATTTACTGCTAGCCACCATTCACTTTTCTGCGAACAAGCCATTGTTACTGATTTAAATATTTTATTTTTTATACTCGTCATAATTTGTTACATTAAGGCTATCCGGAGTGAGTGTTTTATTTAATAAATTAAACCCAGTAGCCCCAAGTTTCGTTAAATTACTCCGTTCTTATTTATGAATTCTCATACAAATACTTTAGAAAAAAAAGACCTGAACTTTCAGAAGACAGGATCATTATTAAAACGAAGAAAAGCAATAGTAGCCGATGGTGTAGGTATATTTTGTCCCACAACTATTGTAGATGCTGAAGCCGGTGTTATCACCGATGCAGACGGAAATCAATTAATTGATTTTGCCGGTGGAATTGGCGTTGTAAATGCAGGGCACTGCCCGGAACCTGTGGTAAATGCGATTAAGGAGCAAGCTGATAAATTTTTACATTCCTGTTTTCACGTATCCACTTACGAAGTGTATATAGAATTATGTGAAAAGCTGGCAGCTATTTTTCCACACGGCGATGCAACAAAAGTAATGCTAACCAATACTGGCGCCGAATCTGTGGAGAACGCAATAAAAATTGCGAGACAGGCTACCAAACGCTCTGCAGTCATTTGCTTTACTGAAGCATTTCACGGCCGAAGTATGATGGCCATGACGCTTACTTCAAAAATTAACTATAAGATAAATTGCGGTCCGTTTGCTCCGGAAGTTTATCGCTTGCCATTCCCCGATTATTATCATTACGGAAATGGCATGTCAGAAGAAGAATTTATTGGCCAGGAATTACATAGTCTTGAAAACGCAACTCATTCAATAGTATCTCCTGAAAGTATCGCTGCAATAATCATTGAATTAGTACAAGGCGAAGGAGGCTTCAATGTTGCTCCGAAAAAATATGTTGAAGGGCTTCGTAAATTTTGCGATAAGTATGGCGTTATATTGATATTTGATGAAGTTCAAAGTGGCTTTTGCCGTACGGGCAAGTGGGCAGCATATCAGCATTATAGGGTAACGCCAGATATTTCCACATGGGCAAAATCAATGGGCTCAGGAATGCCGATTGGAGCAGTCATTGGCAAACAAAAAATTATGGATGCTGCATTACCGGGCACCATTGGTGGCACTTACTTAGGCAATCCTGTTTGTTGTGCCGCTTCGTTGGCCACTATTGAATTTATGGAAAAGGAAAACCTGAATGAAAAAGCGATGGAGATAAGCACCATTGTTGAAAAGAGATTTTTGCAATTGAAAGAAAAATTTCCATGCATTGGAGATGTACGGGGCCTCGGCGCAATGCAAGCGATTGAATTTGTAAAAAATAATGATCCATCTCAACCCGATGGAGAATTGGTAACAACACTTATTGATGCCTGTTTGCAAAGGGGGCTTTTGCTTATTAATGCAGGTACTTATAAGAATGTTATAAGGATACTAAGTCCGCTCATTATATCACATGAAACTTTAAATGAAGGATTGGATATTATTGAGGAAGAACTACAAAAAATTTATGATTAATCTATGATACCATTTTCAATTGCGGGAATACAAATGCATGTTTCAGCAGGACATAGCAATGTAGAAATGATGAAACATAAAATTGAAGTATTGACTTCAGTGTATCCCTGGGTTCAAATGGTTATGTTTAGCGAGTTATGTGCACATGGCCCATTAACCTTGCATGCACAGACCTTTCCAAACAAAGAGGAAAATGATTTTTGTGCAATCGCAAAAAAACATGGCATATGGCTGATACCCGGTACCATGTTTCAGAAAAAAGAAGACAAAATTTATAATACAGCCAGTGTGATAAATCCACAGGGCGATATTATTGGAAGATACAATAAACTGTTTCCTTTTTATCCCTATGAAATGGGGGTAACGGGCGGCGATGGATTTTTAATTTTTGACGTGCCTGATATTGGGCGTTTTGGAATAACAATCTGCTATGATATATGGTTTCCTGAAACATCGCGAACACTTGCCGTTCAGGGTGTGGACGTCATTCTTCATCCAACGCTAACTGCAACTATTGACAGGGATGTGGAACTGGCGATAGTACAGGCCACCGCCGCAACAAATCAATGTTACATTTTTGATATAAATGGCCTGAGCGATGGTGGTACGGGGCGTTCGATTATCTGCGGTCCTGATGGCCGGGTTTTATACCAGGCAAGTACAGGCGAAGAAATGATACCGATCGAAATCGACATCGAACGAGTAGAGAGGAGTCGTGAAAACGGTATACTGCGCCTGGGGCAGCCTTTAAAAAGTTTTAGGGACAGAAATGTCGATTTTTCTATTTATGATAAGGACAATAAGCCCAATTACCTCGACACACTTGGTCCCCTGATAAAACCGACTCGTATGAATATGATGCAAATAACCGAAGTACTCCAGGCTGATGTTCCGGATGAAACCAACGGTTTGGAAAAAGGAATTTAAACAACTAAAGTAAAGAAAATGTCAAAAAAAATGAATCCTTCAGTCAAGAACCCTCCGATTAAGATTAAGAGCAATCAACACTATAATATTAACCAATATAGAATGAAATTATGGTCAGAATTAAAATCAATAACAGGTGAGGCATGTAGAAAAAAAGAACACAGCCATGATTACAAGCCGGTTATTGACAGGCACTTGAAAACCTTAAAGGTAATTGAGGCCTACTGGGCTTTCCCCGGAATAGACACCATAAATGAATTAAGTAACCTTCTCAAAATGGAGGAATATGTTATGCTTTCAAAGGCGGTAATAGATATAACGAGACTAATGGTGAGTGAGGATTACAGGCATCATCCGCAGGCATTGGACAATATCGGTTCTATCATTAGTGAAAGAGAAGATTTCACTACACAAAAGCGAAACAGGAAAAAATATTTCGAAGTATTATTCACCGATAAGATTACTCACAAAGAAGAGCAGGAAATAAAAGAAAAGCTAACGGAGATACAGGAAGAAAGGGAATTCTTTAATTACAGAACCGTTTTTGCAAAGTCTTTCCAGGATAGCCTTATTGCACTTATATTCAACCCGAACATACAGGCATGTGTTATACGATATGGCATAAAATACAAATCGAAAAATACTGATGATGTCCTGAAGCCTTTTATTTCACAAGTATTGAATATGGATTACGAACGGTTTAGTGAAGAAAGCCTCGGCGTAGTTTTAGGACAAGCAGTGAGACAAATACGGCCGGAACTCGATATTTATTATGTTACAGACACTCCTGTAAATGGATTATCGGATAGTGTGTTTCAAAACTTCAACAGGATATTCTACCGTAAAGAAGACCTGCAGGAATTACACCTGAGCATTTTACGCGGCATTAAAGAAAGATTTGACACACCCTTTTACACAGCATTAAAAGAATACAGCAAAAAGCCAACAGGTGTTTTTCATGCAATGCCGGTATCAAGGGGAAACTCAGTTTTCAAATCAAACTGGATTGATGATTTCGGTGAATTTTATGGAAGGAATTTATTTCTTGCAGAAACTTCTTCAACAACCGGAGGGCTTGACTCGTTGCTGCAACCAACAGGCCCGCTAAAAAAAGCACAGGAACTCGCGTCCAAAGCCTTCGGTTCACGCCATACTTTTTTCGTCACTAATGGCACATCCACCTCAAACAAAATTGTATTACAGGCGCTCGTAGAGCCCAACGACCTCGTGTTGATTGACAGGGACTGCCACAAATCGCATCATTACGCCATGGTGCTTGCAGGCGCCAATGTGGTCTACCTGGATTCTTATCCGTTGGAGAAGTACTCAATGTATGGTGCGGTTCCATTAAGTAGTATTAAGAATAAATTGTTACAACTTAAAGAAGCAGGGAGATTAGATAAAGTGCGAATGGTCATTCTTACTAATTGCACATTTGACGGGCTTGTTTACAATGTGGAAAAAGTGATGGAAGAAATTCTGGCCATCAAACCAGACATGATTTTTTTGTGGGATGAAGCATGGTTTGCTTTTGCGGCATTCACCTATACATACAAGCAGCGAACTGCTATGTTTGTAGCCAACAAATTATTTGAGAAGTATAACAGTCAGGCATACGTTGATTCTTATAAAAAGAAATATGAGGAGTTGGCAAAAGAACAACAAGGAAATTTCACAATACCCGGGATGCCCGATCCTGAAAAAGTTAAGATCAGGGTTTACTCGACCCAGTCAACCCATAAAACACTTTCATCATTCAGGCAGGGATCCATGATACATATACATGATGAAGAGTTTGAGAAAAAAGCTGAGGGCAGTTTTCATGAAGCATATATGACCCACACTTCCACGTCAGCAAATTACCAGATACTTGCTTCACTGGATGTCGGCCGCAGGCAAGTGGTATTTGAAGGGTTTGAACTAGTGGAAAAAAGCATTGAGATGGCTATGCTGCTCAGGGCGAAAATAAATGATCACCCGAAACTGAGGAAGTATTTTTCCGTTCTAACAATAAAAGACCTGATCCCGGATGAATACAGGATATCGGGCCAACAGGAATATTATCACCCCGACACAGGATGGAAAAGGCTGGAGAATGCCTGGGAGCAGGATGAGTTTGTACTTGATCCGACCAAGATTAATTTATACATTGGAAAAACAGGTGTTGATGGAGATACTTTTAAAAATAAATTCCTGATGAATCAGTTCAGTATCCAGGTTAATAAGACTTCGAGAAACACTGTTTTATTTATGACCAATATTGGTACCACAAGAAGCTCGGTTAGCTATTTAATAAGTAGTCTGTTAAAAATAGCTGATGAACTGGACAGTAATATAGAATCTCTGAATAAAGAAGAAAGCAAAATACTGGATCAACAGATACACTCTCTAACACATGACACACCGCCTTTACCTGACTTCAGTTATTATCACGATTTTTTCAGGCCTGTTCCGGGAATAGCGGGAGGTAATATTCGGAAAGCTTATTTCCTGGCTTATAAAGAAAATACCTGTGAATATATTAAACTGCAGGATTGCGAAAGCACTATGAAAAAAGGAAGAGACATCATTTCTGCTTCTTTTGTAATACCGTATCCGCCTGGCTTTCCCGTGCTGGTGCCCGGGCAGGTGATGACGAAGGAAATCCTGGATTTTCTTTTGGCCCTTGACGTAAAAGAAATTCATGGCTTCAGGCCAGAGCTCGGCTTACGGGTTTTTAAAGAAGATGCATTGAAAAATAACGTGTCCGGAGAAAATGAAAGTAAAACCTTCCCGATACAATCTGGGGAAACGAATGGCAACGGAAAAAGCAATCAGAAAAAAGAAGTTCGGGCGCAGGTAAATAAAAAAGAAATTGTAAACGCTTAAAAAAATAATTATGGACACAGAAACCAATATAGAAGCAAAGCAGCGACTGTCAGGCACAGTTGTTTCAGCCGGAAAGGAAATGATTTTATCAAAAACAAAAAAGCTCAAAGGCATATCGGATATTCGCAGATTTTTTTATACCAACGATACACCGATATATTTTATCAGTGCTACTAATTTTAATTTGTTAGGAGCAGATGAATGGGTAAAAGGATTTAAGTTCATAACCTATATTAATTGTTTTAATCATCAGCATCCCAATGTTTTTACGCCGAGGGAAGAGGTTGAACATGAAGAATTTCAAAGCATAGAAGATATTAATAACTATTTGCTCGAACATAAAGAAGTGGTTGATTATATCCGCGGCAGGGGAAATCATGGTAAAGCTTTATTCCTGATGTTTGATGCAAAAACAGAAGAACTTGCCAAATCCTTAGGACTTGAAGTCTGTTTCCCTTCCGCGGAAATGAGAAACTTTATGGACAATAAAGTGAATACGAATCGTATCGCTGAAAAGGCAGGTGTACCATGTGTCCCTAACATTTTGTCCAAAGTGGAAAACTATGATCATTTACGAAACATCAGCGAACATTTAGGAAATGATCTCGTGATTCAAACCCCGTTTGGGGACTCCGGCCATACTACTTTTTTTATTTCGAATGAAGATGACTGGAATAAATATTCAGATGAAATTGTGAAAGAGGAAGAAGTAAAAATTATGAAGCGGATTAACTGCAAAGGCTCAGCAATTGAGGCGTGCGTAACAAGGCACGGAACTATTGTTGCGCCTTTGATGACGGAGTTAGTTGGCTTTAAAGAACTAACACCTTACAAAGGTGGATGGTGCGGTAATGAAATCTATCCGGGCGCATTTACTGCATCCATCAGGAGGCAGGCAAGGGAATACACAGAGATGTTTGGTGAGCAATTAAAGAAAGAAGGATACAAGGGATACTTTGAGCTCGATTTTTTAATTGACCAGGATACAAAAGAAATTTACCTCGGTGAATTAAACCCAAGAATAACCGGTGCCAGTTCCATTACAAATCATGCAGTATTTGCATTATCTGATATGCCACTCTTTCTTTTCCATTTATTGGAATGGATGGATCAGCCATACGACCTGAACGTAAAAAGGCTGAATGCAAGATGGGCAAAAAAAGAGAACGTCGATTCCTGGTGCCAGCTGGTGATCAAGCATACAGAAAAAACGGTTGATAAAATTACTGAAGCCCCGCAAAGCGGAATATATAAAATGAATGACGATGGTTCGGTTGAATTTGCAAGATTGGATACACACCGCAGGGCAATCGAATTAAAAAATGAAGCATTCTTTCTACGTATAAGCGACAAAGATAATTATCGCTACGAAGGGGCCGACCTGGGCATACTTGTTTTACGCGGTCGCCTGATGACAGATGACTTTAAACTAAAAAAGCGTGCAGAAAAATGGATCACAGCCATGCGCAATAAATTTGAGGGCGCTCCATTGGAAGCAACTACCACCGAAAAAAATCAAACTACAGAAATTGGCGGCTTCAAAATGTTGTAAGTTTGGTTTATGATTTTATCGCTAAACTGTGTGAAAGAAGAAAGCCCCGGTGAAAAATGGCAGGCATTGTTCCATAAGTCATGGCCATCTTACAGGCAGTGGTTTTTGTCAGAAGGATTGATGGAAAGAAAAGGCTACCTCACTTCCTCGGGTATGCTAAACCGCTACATGCCGGAACTTTTACCGGTTTACGAAAAATTAATTGCGCTATCAGGCGGTGGTGATCTTGAAGCAAGATTTTTAAGTTTGTATTGCCCCCCGCCCTACATGTCAGGATGTTCACAAATGGCATGGAACCGGGACAAAAAATTTCTCATTAGAAATTATGACTACAGCCCTGCTTTATTTGAAGGCATTATGCTCTATACAAAATGGTTGAAGGCGGTTATTGGTATCAGCGATTGCAGTTGGGGCCTGCTGGATGGAATGAATTCAGATGGATTGACGGCCTCTCTTGCATTTGGCGGACGGAATACTGTCGGAGATGGCTTTGGTATTCCGCTAGTAATCCGTTATATTTTAGAAACGTGTGCCACAACAGATGAAGCTGTAAAAAAACTGGAACAGATACCTACCCACATGTCATATAATGTAACGGTGATTGATGCAAATGGAGATTATGCCACTCTATACCTTGCTCCTGATAAGCCGCCTGTAATACTGCAATCACCTGTTGCCACCAACCAGCAGGAAGTAATTGACTGGCCATACTATGCAACTATAACAGCAACGCAGGAAAGAAAAGAATTTCTTGAAAAAATAGCCGAAACGCCTCACGAAAATGAGAAATCTATAACCAAAAAATTTCTTCAACCGCCTTTGTATACTTACAATTATCAAAAAAATTTCGGCACGTTATACACAGTCAAATATAATATAGATGAAAAAAAGGTGACTATATTTTGGCCGGAGGATAAAAAAATCTCGCAAACATTCGACGATTTTCATGAGGAGAATATCATGATACACTTGCTCACAGGCAAGGTCAAGAAAAATATTTTTAAATAATTACTGATAGAAATTCCCTTTTTTATTAATCGTTCCATAATAACTTTATTAAACTGTTCAGACATTAAAATGAGTCAATTAAAAATTCATCATGAATTATTGTAACCGGAATTTTCTATTATTCCTTTTTGCAATAATGTCCAATGCGCTCCTTGCCCAAAACAGAGCAATAGATGTTCAGCATTATTGTTTTGAAATTTCTGTTAACGATAGCAACAACATAATCCAGGGAAAAGCACAAATCAACTTCATTTCAACGCTACCCTCCTCCAGTGTTTATTTTGATTTAACCGGGCCAAATGATTCAAACAACGCAGGAATGAAAGTATTACAGGTTGTGGAAGACAATGTGAATTTGAAATTTTCCCAGGAAGATGACCAGGTAAATATTCATTTCAATAATTCATTGACACCAAATGCGCAAAAAAAGATCGAAGTATACTATGAAGGAATTCCTGCAGGTGGATTAATAATTGACACAAATAAATATGCCCGACGGACATTCTTCGCCGATAACTGGCCTAACCGTGCACACAACTGGATCCCTTGCAATGACCATCCATCTGATAAAGCATCGGTTGAATTTATCGTTAAGGCACCCGATCACTACCAGGTAATTGCCAACGGTATTCTTGTGGAAGAATCAAATCTTTCGAATCATTTAAAGCTAACTCATTGGAAGGAAGACCTCGTTTTGCCAACCAAAGTAATGGCGATTGGGGTTGCAGATTTTGCAATGCAGCTTGCAGCAAATATCAATGACATCCCTGTTACCAGTTGGGTGTTCCCTGAAAATCGTGATAGCGGTTTTGCACAATATGCCATTTCTAAAAATATTCTTCCTTTTTTAATAAAGTATATTGGGCCATATCCATATAAAAAATTAGCCAATGTGCAATCCAAAACAATTTTTGGGGGAATGGAAAATGCAGGTAATATTTTTTATACCGAAAATTCAGTTGCCGCAGACACTTCTTCCTATAAGACTCATCATATAGAATCATTGTTTGCACATGAAACAGCACATCAATGGTTTGGGGACGAAGCCTCGGAAGCAGATTGGCCGCACATTTGGCTTAGTGAAGGTTTTGCCACGTATATGGCACATCTATATATTGAATACAGGTATGGAGCCGATAGTTTAAAAAAAGAAATGCAAGAAGATAGAAATAAAATAATAGCTTTTTACAAAAAGCAAAAAACCCCTGTTGTTGATACATCTTCCGGTAATAATATCATGCAATTATTAAACACCAATTCTTATCAAAAAGGCAGTTGGATATTGCACATGCTGCGCAGAAAGCTTGGTAATGAAATTTTCCAAAAAGGAATACAAACCTACTACGCTACCTATATGGGCAAAAATGCCACAACTGATGATTTCAGAAAAGTAATGGAAAATGTTAGCGGCCAGGATCTCAGTCGGTTTTTCAGGCAATGGTTGTATACACCAGGCCACCCGGTATTGCAAGGCAAATGGAAATATAATTCTTCGAAGAAGGGGTTAGTTTTGATGATAAATCAAAAGCAGGATTTTCTCTTTGCGTTTCCTTTGCAGTTCGCTGTGTTAAGTGGCAATACAACAATTTTTAAGACAATAGAAATCAAAAATAAAATTACCAACGTTACCATATCCCTTAATTCCAAACCTGCATCAATTGTTCCCGATCCTGGCGTTAATTTACTATTTGAGGGAATCTTTGAGGAAGAAAAGTAAGATCAAAATAAACCCGGCTTTAAAATAGAGTTTCTATCTTGAAATTTTATTGAAACTTTATTTGTTATTTCCGGGCAGAAAAATAAATTACATGGTGATTTTTTCTCCGTGGATCGACTGACCGAATATTCATTACATTTATAAAAATTTCTACTACATATCACAAACATGCAGTTTGAAAAAGCTTATTCATTTCTTATTGAAAAATTAAAGAACGAATTATCAACCCGTCTCTCCTATCATAATGTGGATCATACAAGGGATGTGATACAGGCGGCCGAATACCTGGCAAAAGTTCAAAATGTTTCCGATTACGATTTAACTATATTAAGAACGGCGGCGCTATTTCATGATTCAGGTTTCCTGGAAACTTACACGGATCATGAAAAATTTTCCTGTAAAAATGCAATTGATTTTCTTCCTCAATTTGAATATACCAAAGATGACATTGAGAAAGTATGTGAACTTATTTCGGCAACGAAGATGCCCCAGTCTCCCAAAAATAAACTCGCTGAAATTTTATGTGATGCTGATTTATTTTATTTAGGCACAACCAGTTTTCAAAAAAAAGGGGAGAATTTGTATAAAGAAATGCGAAGGTTGAAGCTAATCGGGAACAAAAAAGAATGGCTTAATTATCAAATTGAATTTTTAGAATCGCACAATTATTTTACCCGGGCTGCGACAGAAAAACTCAAGGACAAGAAAGAAGAAAACTTATATCTTCTTACACACAAGCCTGTTTTATATAAAAGAAAAAAGTCAACAAAATATAACAAACCCTGAGCAATTCAGTATCAAAATTGTGGGAATAACTGTAGCAGCATTTTCGCCAAAGGATTTAAGACGAGTTATATTCATAAAACCCGGGTATAAAGAACTAATAATTAGTCCGTCATAAAATAAAATTTTACCTGATATTTTATAATTTTTTGTTTGTATAAAAAGTTCGATATTTATTAAAGTTTAAAAAAGGCGGGCCAAGAAGCTTTATAAAGATGAGAAAAACAATTTTTTTTATTTTTCTGGTAATTTATTCTATACCCAAATTATCGCTGGCCCAGGACACTCAAATAAGGGGCTTTGTTGAGTTTCTTACTACTTACGACAAGGATAAGGTCTCCTTCAAATTTGGCGAGCAGGATTTATTTATTACTTCGGTGCTCAGCGACAGAATAAATTTTCTTGGCGAAAGTGTTTTTAAATTTACTCCCGGCACACCCACGGATTTTTCTGTAAGTGTTGAAAGAGTAATCATCAACTACAATATAACCGGAAACCATAATTTAATTCTCGGGAAAATTCATACGCCTATAAATTATTGGAACGACACTTATCACCATGGAAGGGTCTTCTTTCCTACTATTGACAGGCCATTGTTGTTTGCGGCCGACATTATCCCACTTCATACCGTGGGAGCTGGCTTTCAGGGCCACGACTTTGGTAAACTCAAATTCGGTTACGATTTTTTTGTTGGAAATGGCATAGGATCCACCGAAGTTCTCGATAATGATAAATATAAGTCAGTAACAGCAGCCATACATATAAAACCGGCTGACAGATTACGTTTGGGTCTCTCCTGGTATACTGACGTAATTTCCAAAGGCGCCGATGTGGAAGGCAAAACAATAGACTGGAAAGTCAATCAGAATTTGTTTACAGCTTCAGTTGCTCACTTCGGGAAAAAATTTGAAGTATTGGCAGAAAGCACTGCAGGCATAAATCGCACTGACACTACCGGCTCAAAAACAACCTTTGCATCATATATATATGCAGGCTATAAAGTAAAAGATAAATTAATTCCTTATGTGAGGTACGACAATTTACACTACCAGGAAGGCGAAATATTTTATAATAAAAATAATACTTCCTCTTTCGTTGCAGGACTGAGGTATGAAATAAATTACCTGGCAGTTATAAAGTTGGAGTACCAATACGAGCATACCGAACTATTTAAAAACACCAACAAAGTAACGGCACAATTTGCCATCGGATTTTAAAAAATGGAAAAGGAAGCGCTACATATAAAAATTTTAAATTGGCTCCTCTGCAATAAATTTTTATTGATAGCATGGATGGTTCTATTAAGTACAACCGCCAAATCGCAGGATGCAACCTTGGTTGCTGTTGGCAACCCATCGGGTGCTCCGTCCGGAATGAAATTATCTGAGTTAAAATCTGTGCTTAAGGGCGAAAGGCAAAGATGGAAAAATGGGAATAAAATCATTATCGCTCTAATGAAAACGAATACGCCTATAGGCCAAAAAACATCAAGCAGGATTTATGATATGACAGCTGATGAATTACAAAAATTTTGGCTGGGGCTTGTATTCCAGGGAAAGGCACAGGCTCCCAATTTTTTTAATTCTGAAAGTGAACTGGAAAATTTCGTTGCACAAAATCCAGGTGCCATAGGAATACTGGATAAGCCAATTTCCGCCACTGAAGTTAAATCCATCTTAATAGATGGTCAAAAGGTATTTTAATAAAAGGATTTACCTTAGTCCAGTCAATAATTCCTTTCTGTTTTTTAAATTGACAAAAATAACATGCGTGTAAATCTTAAAACAAAGATTTGGCTTACAATATTTTCAATTGTATTAATGTTTTCTTTTTTTACACTCTATTATTTCCCACGGCAACAAGGCGTTTCCCTAATTAGTAATTACAATACTGAAATTCAAAACCTCGCTAACACGGTTTCATTGGGCGTGAAAATTGCAATCACAGAACAGAACTTTGAAGGAGTACAGACTGCTATAGAATTCGTTAAAGATGATCCGCGGCTACAATTCGTGAGCATGCTTCAATACGATACTACCTGGAATGAGGCTCACACTAAATTTCAAATAACCAAAACTGTATTTAGAACTTTTCCCGAAAAAGAGCACCCAACACCTAATATGGTTTCCAACGAAAGCATTATAATAAAGGAATCCCCATTTACAACGAAAATGATGTCCGGCGCCATATTGCTCGGTTTTAATACCAAAGAAATTGCGAAAAGCAAACAGAGGATAACAAACATATCGCTGATTGCAAGTGGGGTCGTTTTATTTATTGGCATTCTCATTGGATTTTGGTTAAGCAAAAATATTTCTGTCCCGGTATTAGACTTGCGTGATGCAGCCATCAAGGTGGGTCAAGGAAATTTAGATCAAAAAATAACTCATATTCATAATGACGAGATTGGAGAGCTAGGCAAAGCATTCAATAAAATGGTTGATGACCTGTCAAGAACAGGAAAAGAACTTAATGAAAAAAATAAGGCTCTATCTTCTGCTAATGCTACATTGAATCGAACATTACTTGAATTAAAAAATACACATGCACAATTGATGCAGGCGGAAAAAATGGCTTCCCTTGGCGAGCTTACTGCAGGCATTGCTCATGAAATACAAAACCCATTAAATTTTGTAAATAACTTTTCTGAGATAAACGCCGAATTGATTGATGAAATGAAAGATGGATTAAAAGCGGGCAATATAAATGAAGCGATGTCTATAGCAGATACTATCAAAGAGAATCAATCAAAAATAAATAATCACGGCAAGCGTGCGGATGCTATTGTAAAAAATATGTTGCAACATTCCAGGAGTAATACAGGCGAAAAAGAACTGTCTAATATTAATACTTTAGCCGACGAATATCTTCGATTAAGTTATCAGGGTTTAAGAGCAAAAGATAAGTCGCTGAATGCAACGATTCAAACAAATTTTGATGAAAGCATACCTAAAATAAATATTGTACCGCAGGACATAGGAAGGGTTTTACTGAATTTGTATAACAATGCATTTTATGCCGTAAATGAAAAACTAAAACTTTCGCCAGAAAATTATGCAGCAACTGTTTCAGTTATCACCAGGAAGAAAGATAATATTGTTGAAATAACGGTAAAGGACAATGGTAATGGTATTCCTTCAAAAATAGCAGATAAAATATTCCAGCCATTCTTTACCACGAAGCCTACAGGCCAGGGAACCGGATTGGGCTTGAGTTTAGCCTATGATATTACTAAGGCGCATGGTGGTGAAATAATGGTAGAAACGAAGGAAGGTGAAGGAAGTGAGTTTATCATTCAATTACCTATGGATAATAAAGTATAATAACCAATCATGTAAAAACATTTAATCCGGTAAATCATACCTCCCGGGAGGTCCTTTGACAGAAAGTCTTTGACATCAATAAAGCGCATGGCGGAGAAATAATGGTAGAACCAATAGAAGGTGAAAGCAAGGACTCTATAATTCAACAAGCTATTGTGTGAAAATCCATAAATTATACTATATTTATTCAAATCTCTACCCGGAAATTTTTGTGATATGCCTGCATATGAAATAGAGATTATTCTGAGCCGTCAGTTGGCGGATTGCCTTTCAATTCCTGTTTTTATTACAGACCCCGCTGGCAAGCTTATTTTTTATAATATGCCTGCGGAAGACGTCCTGGGTCAACGATTTGAAGAAACGGGAGAAATGCCTGTTGAAAAATGGTCGGTAATATTTAAACCAATGGATGAGTTTAATAAAGAAATATTGCCCGAAGATCTTCCGCTTGTAAAAACATTAAAGAATTTTTTACCGTACCATAAATCATTCTGGATAAAAAGCCTGCAGGGCAGGAAGGAAAAGATTGCACTTACTTCTTATCCAATTATCAATCGGGAAAATAAATTTTTAGGAGCGGTTGCGATGTTCTGGAAAATAAAACATGATGAACATTAATTTGTGGGGCGTTCGCGGTTCCATACAAACCTCGGGCCCCGACACAAAAAATTATGGAAGCAGAACTTCCTGTGCGTTATTAGCGGAGGATGGCAACCTGCTTGTGTTAGATGCGGGTTCTGGAATTCAGCAATTCAATTCTTTAAATATTTCCAGTAAAAGAATCGATGTTTTAATTACCCACCTCCATATGGATCATATTGTAGGCCTTGGATTTTTCAACCCCTTTTTCAACCCTGATAAGGAGGTACATATCTGGGGGCCTATGACTACTGCCCAAACGTTGCGTTCCCGTCTCAGCCGCTATTTATCACCTCCTTTATTTCCCGTTTTGCTTCGTGATCTTCCATGCGTTCTTACTTTTCATGAAATTGGAAACAGCGAATTTGAAATTGGACATTTTAAAATCAGGTCTGATTATGTAATACACCCCGGTCCCACTGTAGGTTTCCGCGTTGCCGGAAAGCATTCAGTATTTACTTATATGCCCGATCACGAACCCGCCCTCGGCCGCAATGGCATGATAAAAGATACTAAATGGATATCCGGATACAACCTCGCAAAAGGAGCTGACTTACTATATCATGACGGGCAATATACCACTACAGAATACCAGCAGAAGAAAGGCTGGGGACACTCCAGCATGGAAGATGCCCTGCAATTTGCATCAATATGCAAGGCTAAAAAACTTATCATTGCGCACCACGATCCCTATCACTCCGATGACCAGCTTAACAAAATCTTTTCAGAATTACAATTTGAAAATAAGCACAGCCTTAAATATGAAATGGCTGAAGAAGGAATGGAATTTACTTTGCCTTAAAGATGATGATATCATTTCAATAGTTATAATTCTTTTCCCTCTCGTTTGGAGAAGAGCAGGAGTGAGGTCATAATAACGGTAAGTGATAACGGCAACGACATTCCGAAAAATATTATTGATAAAATCTTTTAACCGTTCTTTACTACAAAGCCAACCGGTGGAAGGGAAAGGAAGGAAGTGAGTTTATTATTCTTTCGCCTGCATAATATGTCATTTGAAGTATTGAATTCATAACTATGTTTTAATAAAAAACTTATAATGTCCATACCATTTCAAGTTCCGTTAAAGAAAACGGTCAAGGTTTTTTTGATCCTTCTTTTTTCTGCTCACACAGTATATACCTGTGCCCAGCAAAAAATATTTAATAAAATTGATTTGCCCGGCATACCTGCTAATACTTACTTACTCTCATCTGTTATACAGGATGCACAGGGATATATATGGATAACTACAGAGGGTAAAGGATTATTGAAATACGATGGTTCACAGACTATTGCCTATACGCATAATGATAAAGACACCAACTCAATTACAAGCGCTATGCTGGAAACACTTGCCATGGATCGTGAACGGAATATCTGGATTGGCTCACTTGGAGGAGGAATGGACAAATTTGATCCGACAACCAACAGATTTACACACTTCTGGCATAAACCCAATGACCCCGGCAGCCTTTCTGAAGATACGGTCACTGCTATTCTCGAAGACCATCTCGGTAATTTATGGATAGGAACACATGCCGGGCTTGATCGTTATGATCAAAAGACAGGCAAGTTTATTCATTACGCATACAATGCCAATGATCCTCACAGTTTAAGCGGAACACATGTGCGTGTACTGTGTGAGGATAAAGAGGGAAACTTATGGGTGGGTTGTGGTTCTCCTTTTCCAAATGAAGAAAGCTGGAAACAGGAAGGTGGCTTAAATCTTCTTAACAGAGCTACAGGAAAGTTTACCCGATTTCTACATGATCCTAATGATCCAGGCAGCATAGCCAATAATAAAGTAAGAGCTTTGCTGCAAGACAGCAAAGGAAATTTTTGGGTAGGCACTGCGGGTGATGGTTTGCAAATTTTAAACAGGCAAACCGGTAAGTTTATCCATTACTACTACGATTCAACACATCCCAATAATCTAAGTCGCGGTCCTTTGTATAAAGATGTTTCTTTCGATCATATAACATTTATTAAAGAAGATACAAAAGGCAAAATATGGATAGGAACATTTCTGGAGGGTATTGTTGAATATGATCCTGCAACAAAAAAAGTTACACATCACGGTTATACCAGTCAGGATGGAAAAACCATAGCAGCCGATACGCTTACCGGTTTTAATGATAACCAGCCATGGCTTGCATTTGTTTCAAAAGATGGCTTGCTTTGGATAACAACTTTAACCGGCAATTTGTATAACATCAATCCAGCCAATAATGTTCTTCTTTCCTATGATAAAGTTTATAATGGCAATGCTTTTTATAAAACTGCTGGTGGCATAGTTTGGATAGCCACAAGCAGCGGCCTTATCCGTAAAGATGAAAAAACAGGAATACAAAAAGTATTTGTTCACAATCCAAATAATTCAAATAGCCTTAGCAATAATGTAGTTTATGATATGATACCGGATAAAAACGGAAGGGTATGGATTGGGACGGTTGGGGCTGGTCTTGATAGATTTGATCCTGCCACCAATAAATTTACCAAACATCATTTTAACGACAGCATAAAAGGTACTGATTCAATACAGGTTTTATATGCTGATGTTTCAGGGAATTTGTGGATTGGAACTCAAAACGCGGGTGTTGTAAAAATAGATAAAGAAACAGAAAAAGTTCTTTTGTTTAAGTATATCGCTAACGACAGCAGCAGAGGGCTGGTCAGCAATGGCATTGCTTTCATTACAGGAGATAGAAATGCTGCTTGGGTAGCAACCCGATATGGGCTGGATAAAATAGAAACAGCTTCGGGTAGAGTGGTTCATTATTTACCTGCTAATTTTATTTCGAGTGTTTTGATTGATAACACAGGAATTATTTGGGCAGGAACACAAGACGGTTTATATGAGTATAACTCAGGTGAAAATACCTTTACTCGTTTTAAAATTCCGGGCATAGAGATACGCAAAGTAATAAGCCTGAATAAGGATAAAAAGGATAATATCTGGATAAGTTCAACGAATGTAATTATTGAAATAAAGAACGACAGAAACCATGTAAGAATTTATAATGCTGATAATGGCATTCATGCAAATAACTGGACCTCAAACAATGATTATATAAGCAGCGATGATGAAGTCTTTATGGGAGATGCAACAGGCTATTACCATTTTTACCCCGATAGCATTAAAGGAGAAGTTTATCCCCCTATCGTAAATTTTGCAAGTTTGCAAATCGGAGGAAAAGAGGTTCAGGCGGGCAAAGGAAGTATTTTAGATAATGCTATCTATAATATCAAGGAAATAAAAATTCCCTATAATAAAAGTTCTTTTTCCATTGGTTTTTCAGTAATTGATTTTCGTACTCAGGGTGAAAAAAAAGTAGTGTATATGCTGGAGAACTACGATAATCAATGGCACGAAACAAATGCAGATAATATCGCTTATTTTTATAATCTTCCTGGTGGTAATTATACATTAAGAGTAAGAGCCACCAATGCACAAGGTGCCTGGAGTGAGAAAACACTTGCTATATCCATTATGCCGCCGTGGTGGCAAACATGGTGGGCTATTGCGCTTTTTATTATCGCATTGCTGGCAATTATTTTGGGTTTTTCCTATTACCGTTCCGTTCAGTTACGCCAAAAAAATAAATTACTTGAAGAGAAAGTAAAACATCGCACTGCCCAGTTGCAACAATCTCTTGAAAATTTAAAATCTACACAAAACCAATTGGTGCAGCAGGAAAAAATGGCTTCGCTTGGAGAACTCACTGCGGGTATCGCACACGAGATACAAAACCCGTTAAACTTCGTTAATAATTTTTCAGAAGTAAATAAAGAATTGCTCGCCGAAATGAAAAATGAACTGAATTTAGGTAATACAATTGAAGCAATTACAATAGCAAATAACTTAGAAGAAAATGAAGAAAAAATAAATCATCATGGCAAACGTGCAGATGCCATTGTAAAAAATATGTTGCAACATTCGAGAAGCAGTTCTTCACAAAAAGAACTAACTGACATCAACAAGCTTGCAGATGAATATTTACGATTGAGTTATCATGGTCTTCGTGCAAAGGACAAACAATTTAATGCTGATTTTAAAACAGATTTTGATGAAAGTATTGGTAAAATAAATATTGTTCCGCCGGATATTGGAAGAGTGTTATTGAATTTATATAACAATGCATTTTACGCAGTAAATGAAAGACTAAAACAGCAACCTAGCCGATATGAACCAACAATTACTGCTATCACAAAACGAATTGACGATAAATCCGATAACTATCGGATTGAACTAACGGTTAAGGACAATGGCAGTGGTATTCCACAAAAAGTAGTTGATAAAATCTTTCAGCCATTTTTTACGACAAAACCTCCAGGTGAAGGAACGGGATTGGGTTTGTCATTGAGTTATGATATTATTAAAACGCATGGCGGTGAGATAAAAGTTAAGACGAAGGAAGGGGAAGGAAGTGAGTTTATAATTAGTCTGCCTTTGAAGGAAACTTTTTAAATAAATTCTTAATGAAATATCCTTTAGTAGTTCTTATCGCTGTTTTAATTACCACGTTTGCTTCAGGACAAAAGCGTTATTTAGACAGCTTGAATCAACTGTTAAAAGATGGAAAGCAAGATACCGCCAACGTTCTTGCGCTAAGCGCATTGGCAGATTATTATGGTTTCAATCAATTTGATAGTTCTATACTTTATGCCCGCAAGACTATTGATCTTTCAGAAAAAGTAAGCTACCCCTATGGTAGCTTTTTAGGACTACGCAGCTTATTTTATGCCTACAATTGCCAGGGTAATTATTCCGGCGCACTTGAAGCCACATTACAAAACTTTAAAATAGCTGAAAAGATAAAGAAAGAAAGGCCATTTTGCCTGGCCAGTGTTCATTATATGTTAGGGGTTCTAAATAGGGAAATGGAAAATTTTCAGGCGGCCATTTTTCAGTTTCGGCGATCTATACAATTAAGTGAAGAATCAGAAGGCCCGGATTTTAATTTGTTTGCCAACTATAGTCACCTCGCTCTTATTTATCAAAAACTGAAACGACCGGATTCTGCGCTATGGTGCGCACAAAAAGGTTATGACCTGTGTTTGAAATCAAAATTTATAAGATTCATTTCGTTGGCATCATTGGTATTGGGAAATATTTATAATGAATCGGGCCAGTTTGAACTTGCAAAAAGATATTTCACTTTAGGGGCGCAACAAAGCAGGATGTATAACAATACCTATTTCCTGGCAAAAAGCTATAATAGCCTTGCGGATCTTTTGAATAAAACCGGCCACCCTGATTCCTGTATTTATTATGCCCGGATTTCCCTTCAATTGTGCCAGCAGCACAACTTTAATGAATACGGCCTGGATGCCAGTTCATTGCTCACAAAAGCTTTTGAATCGCAGAATAAAACGGACAGTACCTACAAATATATGAAGATCATGCTGGCAGTGAAAGACAGTGTTTTCAGTCCATCAAAAATGCAAAAATTCCAGCAATTTGTTTTCAATGAAGAACAACGGCAGCAGCAAATACAAAAAGCGCAGGAACAATATAAAAACAGGATAAAAACGTATGCTTCGCTATTTGGAATGATCGCCCTTCTGACAATAGCTTTTATACTCTGGCGCAATAACAGGCAAAAGCAAAAGTCTAAAACAAAAATTGAAGAAGCCTATGAAGAATTAAAATCTACCCAGGCCCAACTTATCCAACAAGAAAAAATGGCTTCGCTTGGAGAACTCACTGCAGGTATTGCACACGAGATACAAAACCCATTAAACTTTGTGAATAATTTTTCTGAAGTAAATAGAGAATTAGTTGATGAACTTCAGGCTGAGCTTAAGGCTGGTAACACAGAGGATGCGATTGCAATATCGAATGACCTTAAAGAAAACGAACAAAAAATAAACCATCATGGCAAGCGTGCCGATGCCATTGTAAAAGGAATGCTGCAGCATTCTCAAAAAAGTACTGGTAAAAAAGAACCAACAGATATCAATAAACTCGCCGATGAATATTTACGATTAAGCTATCATGGCATGCGGGCTAAAGACAAATTATTTAATGCAGCCCTACAAACAGATTTTGATGAGAACATTGGAACTATAAATATCACCCCGCAGGACATCGGGAGAGTAATACTTAATTTATATAACAATGCATTTTATGCAGTCGCGGAAAAAATGAAACAGCAAGATGGAGATTATGAACCAACCGTTTCAGTAAGTACAAAAAAGTTAAATGATAAAATAGAGATACGGGTTGAAGACAATGGCAATGGTATTCCTCAAAATATAGTTGATAAAATCTTTCAACCATTCTTTACAACAAAGCCAACAGGGCAGGGAACAGGATTGGGTTTAAGTTTGAGTTATGATATTATAAAAGCACATGGCGGTGAGATAAAAGTGGAGACGAAGGAAGGCGAAGGGTCTGTCTTTACGATGACATTAACGTTAGTATAATTTAAGTCCCGAATTGCTATAATATTAGGATTCCACAGTTTACTTTTATATTTAAGAACAGAAAAATTGAAAAAGATATTCAGTATACTTTTTCTTAGTGCGGTAGCATCCTTGCTACATGGCCAAAACGTAAACTTTGAGTGGGCAAAACAAATGGGCGGAACTGATCTTGAAGATGCACGAGGTTTATCAATAGCCACCGATGCCCTGGGAAATGTTTATACTACCGGGTTTTTTGAAGGTAAAGTTGATTTTGATCCGGGACCAGGCATTTATAACCTGGAGCCTCTTGATTCTGTAGACCTTTATATTTCTAAATTGGATTCGTCAGGTAAATTTCTATGGGCCAGGCAAATAGATGTGAGCCTGAATTCAATTGGCTCAAGGGGAAGGGCGATAACCATAGATGCTCCTGGCTACATTTATATTACCGGTGATTTTTTGAATGCTAATCATTCCTGGAATTGTTATGTTTCCAAATTAGATACCTCCGGCAATTTTATCTGGACAAAGCAATTAGGAGAATCTTCTACCGGAACTTCAATTAAAGTTGATGCTTTTGGAAATGTCTGTATCGCCGGTCTATTATCGGGTGCAGGTGATTTTGATCCCGGACCAGGCCTTTTTAATTTGGGTGGTTTTGGAGGTATGGCCTTTGTTTCTAAATTAGATGGCAACGGCAATTTTGTCTGGGCAAAAGGAATACACGGGTATAGCCCCGGGGGAGGTATTTACGGACAAATAACGGACGAAGTCTCACTAGCCCTTGATGGCTCACAGAATATTTATATTTCAGGAACTTTTTTTGGCACAGTAGATTTTGACCCGGGAGTAGCCTTGTACAACCTCACCACTGCCGGTACTACCGGTACCCAGGATATTTTTGTTTCTAAATTAGATGGCAACGGCAATTTTACCTGGGCAAAACAAATGGGTGGAACTGATAATGATTACGCTGTGTCAATAGCTGTCGATGTTTCAGGGAATGTTTATACTGCTGGAAATTTTAGCGGTACAGCAGATTTTGATCCGGGAACCGGCACTCATAACCTTGTTGCAGCAAACGGAGTTTCTAATACATTTGTATCCAGGCTGGACAGGAACGGCAATTTTATTTGGGCCAAACAGTTTGTCGGAGGATCACAATGGTGCTATTCAATGGCTTTAGACAACACCGGCAACATGTATACAACAGGATATTTTGGGACCACCCTGGATTTTGATCCGGGCCCGGGCACGTACAATCTTTCGGCGTCAGGATATAATATGTTTATATCCAAATTAGATGGGTCTGGTAATTTTGTTTGGGCCAAACAAATTGGGGGCACCGCTACCATTATTAGTAATTCAATTGCCATCGATGCGATAGGAGATGTTTATACAACCGGGTATTTTCTTAGCGGCCAGGTAGATTTCGATCCCGGGGCCGGCACCTATGTGCTCACTTCCGGCGATGGTGACAATATTTTTGTACATAAGTTGAGCCAGTGCCTGCTTAACTCGTCTTTCGAAATTACTGAATCGGTATGCAACAATTATACATTAAACGGACAAACTTACAATACCAGCGGCGTATATACACAAACATTAGTCAATTCCGCAGGTTGTGATAGTGTTATTACACTTAACCTGACCATTACCAGCGCAACTAAAATATTGGACATCGCAACATGTAAAAATTTTTATTTCAACAATCATATTTATAGCACAAGCGGAACTTATATAGATACATTGATTACAACTAATGGATGTGACAGCATTATTACATTGAACCTTACGATCACTCCCCTGTTATCTACTACTATTACTCAATCCATTTGCGTTGGCCAGTCTTTTGAAGGCCATACTGCCAGCGGAACTTATATTGATACATTAGTCACAGCGGATGGTTGTGACAGTATAACAATACTTAAGTTAACAGTACTGTCTTCACCTTCGCCTTATCTCGGAGCTGATACTGTATTATGTGCCGGCGATTCACTGCTTCTGTACCCCGGAAAGTTTACTACCTACACCTGGCAGGATGGTTCTGTACAAGACCATACTATAATTAAAACACCTGGCTTATATTCTGTAACGGTAACGGATAGCTGCGGTTCGGCAACAGACGAAATAACAATAAAAGAAGGCGTTTGTAATATTTATTTTCCGACAGCATTCAGTCCAAATAATGATGGCAAAAATGATGTGTTCAAAATCCTTGGAGCCAATAATTTAACCGGCTATCACCTTTCAGTTTACAACCGGTGGGGACAAAAGGTATTTGAGACTTTCGATTATTCAAAAGGCTGGGATGGCCGTTTTAATGGACAATTACAATCGCTAGAAACTTTTATTTGGTATTGTGAATTTAAAAAGCAAGGTGATACAAACAAAACAAAAAAGAAAGGAATAGTAACCCTGGTAAGGTGATCCTGGACTGGGACCAAAAGCATGTCGGCCATTCGTAATTTGACAAGATTTTTAATACATTGTAGGTATGATAAAATATTTTATCGCAATTGTATTCTTACGCAATCTCAGCACGCAGGACTTTGCTCAGCCAATAATTCTTAGCGATACTACTTCCCTTATCAGTATCGGAAAGCAAATTGATATTTTCGAAGAACCCGGCGGAACTCTTTCTTTACAACAAATCCTCTCTCCGGAATACCAGCCTCAATTCAAAAGTACCCAGGAAGTCCCGAATTTTGGAACCAAACAAACTACCGTCTGGTGCAGGATCAGGATTAATATTGCCGCCGATGAACAAAAAATCAACCACCATGGCAAACGGATCGATGCTATTGTAAAAGGCATGCTGCAACATTCAAGGGTAACCAGCGGGCAAATGGAGCCAGTCAATATCAATACTTTGGCGGATGAATATTTACGGTTAAGCTATCATGGTTTTCGTGCCAAAGACAAATCTTTCAATGCAATAATGCAAACTGACTTTGATGAACATATCGGAAAAATAAATACCGTTCCGCAGGATATTGGAAGAGTTTTATTAAATCTTTACAACAATGCATTTTATGCGGTGAACGAAAAATCAAAGCGGCAAGCCGTGGGCTATGAACCAACGGTTTCAGTAACAACTAAGAAATTAAATAATGCCACTGAACTAACGGTAAAGGATAATGGCAACGGTATTCCACAAAAAGTAGTTGACAAAATCTTTCAGCCGTTCTTTACAACGAAGCCTACCGGTGAAGGAACTGGATTGGGTTTAAGTTTAAGCTATGATATTATAAAAGCGCATGGTGGAGAAATAAAAGTGGAGACAAAGGAAGGAGAAGGATCGGAATTTATTGTCAATTTACCCGCCTGATCGCAAGTTATGATCATCAAAACCAAAACTATGATCATGAAAACACAAACTATATTTGCGTTTGCAGCGCTGGTAATTATTTTCTCCTGCAACCCAAGCCAGCAAAAAAGCATGCAGGCATTTTCTCCTAAAGTAGTGGAAGCTCAGGGCTACGTGATACCCAAAGACAGTGTAGTTGAGCACGAAGTACCAGCCGGGAAATCAAAAATTGTTCGTGCAGGGAAGCCTAAAGTAGTAAAGATCAATACCAATGTTCACCCTGCCGGGGTCCCGAAAGCTACAACGGCTGGCGTACCCAAAGCGTGCATACCCGGAAAGGATGGTTTTTCTCTACCCAAAACAATGCCTGCTATTGACCGCCCATTTATTGCCGGCATCCCTAAAGTGATTATAGCCAAAGAGGCCTATACTAAAGAACAAAACCCGGAAAACTTTAGCTTTTTTGGCAAATCGCATGGCTTAAAAAGTAACGCGATCACTTGCTTACTTGAAGATAACAGCGGCAATCTTTCGTTCGGTACCCAGGCCGGGGTGAGTAAATACGATGGCAAAAATTTTACCCATTTTACCCAAAAAGAAGGCCTGGTTAGTAATGCTGTTACCAGTATGCTGCAAGATAAAAATGGCAATCTTTGGTTTGGTAAAATAAACACGGGATTGAGCAAATACGATGGGAGGTGTTTTTCCAATTTTACGGTAAAGGAAGGCCTTAGCAGTAATAGAGTGTTGAGTATGCTTAAAGATAAAAATGGCAATCTTTGGTTCGGTACTGAAGCAGGAGTGAATAAATACGATGGCAAAAGTTTTACTCATTTTACTCAAAAAGAAGGCCTCATTAATAATACTGTTTTGAGTATTTTGGAAGATAAAAACGGCAAGGTTTGGTTTGGCACTTATGGCGGAGTGAGTAAATATGATGGCAAAAGTTTTAGGAATTTTACCGTAAAGGAAGGCTTGGGTGCTAACAGAGTAAATTGTATCCTGGAAGATAAAAGCGGTCATCTCTGGTTCGGAACGGAACAAGGTGGTGTAGATAAATACGATGGTAAAAGTTTTATTCATTTTACCGATAAAGAAGGCTTAAAAAATAATACTGTACGCAGTGTTCTGAAAGATAAAAGTGGCAATCTTTGGTTTGGTACAGAGGAGGCGGAGCCATTAAGTTCGATGGTAAAAGTTTTACCCATTTCACGGATAAGGAGGGGCTCAGCGATAATAACGTTCTGAGTATCCTGGAAGACAAAAGCGGTAGCCTTTGGTTCGGGACTTATAGCGGAGGAGTAAATAAATATGCCGGCAAAAGTTTTACTCACTTTAACGTAAAAGACGGCCTGACTCATAATAACATAAGGAGTGTCATGGCAGATAAGCAAGGCAATCTCTGGGTTGGTACTAATGGAGGCGGTGTTAATAAATACGATGGCAAAAGTTTTACGCACTTTACAGAAAGGGAAGGCTTAAGCAATAAGGTCGTTACAAGTATCATGGAAGATAAACACGGGAACATATGGTTCAGTACGGAAGGCGGAGTATGGCATACGATGGTAAAAGTTTTACCCATTTTACAGAAAAGGAAGGCCTGGGTATTGATGATGTGACCAGCAGCCTGGCAGATAAAAACGGCAATCTATGGTTTGGTACCTGGGCGGGCGGAGTAAGTAAATACGATGGCAAAAGATTCACCAATTTTTCCTGGAGCGATAGATTTAATAATATGAGGATACTGGAAGATAAAAGCGGTAATTTTTGGTTCGGTTCGGCGAGTGGAAACGGGGTGATTAGATACGATGGTGAAAGATTTACCTTGTTTACCGAAAAGAACGGCCTTAGCAATAATTTTGT
>CAWCUN010000006.1:0-262222 GCA_963798665.1 uncultured Chitinophagaceae bacterium
AGACATTTGCATTGCAATAGATGTTTAATATATAGGTTTAAAAACTATTTTGTTATATATCTTTTTAAACCTGGGTTAAAGCCCACAATATCCATTCGTCTTGGGGAACAAGTATCTTCGATTAAAGCAAAATGAACTGAATCACTTCCATAAAATGTCAATTTATATTTTCCCCAATAATCCTTGCCACAAACATCTTTAATATTCTTAATCGAAAAAACAGAATCTTTTAAAAGATAATCCCCTCTTTCTCCAATCTGCCCGTTTGGTAACGCAATGGTATATGTATTGTCTTTTTCAAAATCCACATATTCGCCGCTTGGTGTGCCATCCAGGTTAAGGATTGACCACCGCCCTATTAGGCTATACTTTTGCGAAACAAACGAAAAAATTATTGCGATACTAAAAAGAAATAGAACTAATAGTTTAAAATTAATTTTTGATAATTTCTTTTTCATGATTATTAATTTTTGAAGTGACAGAAACTAATCGACTGTTAAAGTACAGTGCAGCTACCAACGGACACGCATTGGCGGACTGCGCAGGGCAATTTATAACTTTCTGCCCGAACGTCAGACCAGTAAATGAACAAAAAGTTGAAGATTTTGATTCATAGTTCATCAAAGAATTTTCAGCCCGGACTACAGCCCAATAGCGAACAAAAAGCTGATGACATGTACGTCTGCCCTGGTATCGCCAATGCGCTTGTAAGGTGCTGGCCATGAAGTATCGAACTAAAGTTGATTATATAACCTATCGCTCGGCTGTATTTGTTTTTTTCGGCGTGAGCCATTAAACTTAATTAAATGAAGAGAATTATTTTTTTAGTGTCGTATCCATTCTCTGCTTTTGTAGATTAATTAAGCTATCGACTTTACCCGACAAGGCCTTTACTTGCTCTTGTAATTGGTCTTGTCTCTGGTCAACTTGTCGCTTGTCTATTGACCATAATATTATACCCACTATTAAAGAAAATATTGCCGTTATGAGTCCAACCATAATTTGGAATAGAATTTTGTTTCTGTCAGACCAGCTTTCTTTTTTATATGCTGGATTTTTTCTAATGTTCCAGTCATATTTAAAGTTTGCGTTGGCTGGCTCTCTTATGTATTCGTTTGTCTTAGTAATTGCTGCCGATAGTTTATCAAGAATATGGTTTTGCTGCATTTGATTTCAAAATCTGTTCAGCAGCCCGACCAACACGAATACTATCATTTTCTTCAATGAAGTTTTTCATTAAAGAAATTATTTCAATTTTCTGGTCGTTTGTCATTGTCTTAAAGAAGCGTTGGCAAAAAAAACAAATACAGTCTTGGTGTCTACCGGACAAAGAGCTATCCGGCTTGCACCTTACGTTTGCATTGCCGCAACATAAATCTACTCAATTGCGCCAATGCACCCAAAATAGCTGCATTTACGAAATCCTAAACTATACGATTTCGATTGCAAACTATATCGTTTCAAAAAAATCTTGTTAGTTGCCATCACAAACTATACAATTCAAAAGCAAAAAGTAAAATGAAATTAGCGCAGTTGTATTTGTGCTATATAACCGCGTATTCTCATTTATGTAATTAATACAAAGACGATAAGTGCAATTGTTTTCAGATTTGCGGTTGCATAAAAGGTGTCTTTTTGTTATCTTACCATTGAAAGATATGAAAGTTGTTCTCTTCATAGTCTCTGCTGCTACTAGTGTTGTTCTGGTTGTTGCTTTAAACCGGCAATGGGGAAGTATACCGCCTGTTGGCAAATTTCTCAGCCCGCAGGTAGGGTTCTGGCAAAATGCCGAGCCCATCAATAAGAATTTCAATGCCGAATTAAAATTCCCTCAATTAAAAGGAAAGGCTGAAGTCTATTTTGATGAGCGCCTGGTACCGCATGTGTTTGCTGAGCATGAGGAAGACGCTTATTTTATCCAGGGATATCTTCATGCCAAATTCCGGTTATGGCAAATGGAGTTTGGAGCAAGGGCTGCTGCCGGCCGGATCAGTGAAGTGCTTGGCGAAGGGCCTTTGGAATGGGACAGAGGCCAGCGAAGACTGGGTATGGTCTATGCCGCCGAAAGAATGGTGAAAGAGATAAATAAGAACCCCGTCACCAAAATGCAATGCGATGCTTATGCAGCAGGTGTGAATGCCTATATTGACCAGTTAAAAGAAAGCCAGTTGCCACTTGAATTTAAATTACTGAATTATAAACCGGAGCGATGGACGGTATTAAAATCAGCGCTCTTTCTGAAATACATGGCGGAGCAACTTGCACTGACGGACGACCTTGGATTTACCAATGCACATGGGATATTTACACAAAAGGAATTTGAAAAACTTTTTCCCGCCTATCCTGATTCATTGAAGCCGGTTGTACCCAATACGCCTGAAAATCCTTATCCAAAAAAAGCTGCTGTCGATCTTTCTATTCCAGCCACTGCGGATTCCTTATACTTTACCTTTAAAAATGATAGCTTAAAGCCCGTTTATGAAAATAAACCCAAAAAAGGAATTGGCAGTAATAACTGGGCAGTAGGTCCTTCAAAAACGAAGAGTGGCCGGCCCATCCTGTGCGGTGACCCCCATCTCGCTTTGTCTCTGCCTGCCTATTATTACGAGATGCAGATTACAACACCTTCATTGAATGTATATGGGACATCCTTCCCCGGACTTCCGAATATCTTATTTGGATATAATGACAGCATTGCTTTTGGATTTCACCAACTGCAGAGAGAGATGTAGAAGATTTTTATGAGATCCGGTTTCGTGATTCTGCAATGAATGAATACTGGTTCAATGGCAAATGGATTAAAGCTACAAGACGAGTTGAACCAATCAGGATCAAAGGAGAGAAAACATTGTTTGATACAGTTGCATACACAGTTTTTGGCCCGGTAATGTACGACAAGGCATTCCGGGCAGATAATCAAAAAGACAAATACCTGGCCGTGCGATGGAAAGCACATGATCCCTCGAATGACGGATTGATGTTTTATTTATTAAACCACGCCAAAAACTATAACGACTACGCTACGGCAATTAAGTATTTAAACTGCCCCGGGCTTAACTGCCTGTTTGCATCTAAATCGGGCGACGTCGCTATCTGGCACCAGGGAGAATTTCCTGCAAAGTGGAAAGGGCAGGGTGATTTTATAATGCCCGGAACCGACAGTGCTTACATGTGGCGTGGAATGATACCGCAGGAAGAAAATCCTCACATGAAAAATCCTGCCCGTGGATATGTCAGCAGTGCTAACCAGTTGCCGGCAGACTCAACTTATCCATATTATATGGACGGCAAAGCAGGCTCACTGTACCGGGGTTACATTATTAATCGTTATCTCGACAGCATGCATGATGTTACTATTGACGACATGAAAAAAATGCAGAACGATAATTATAGTGCAAGAGCAGAATTTGCAAGAAAAATTTTATTGATGACCGATGAAAATCGCATGGATGCTGATGAAAAGAAATATTTTGAAATGTGCCGGCAATGGAATAATCGAAAAGATGCAGGAGAAAAAGGGGCAACTGTTTTTCACGAATGGTGGACCGCATTGCGTGATACTATATGGGGAGATGATTTCGGCCACACAACCGTGGCAATGGCACAGCCCGCAGATTACGTCCTGGTTGAGAGCTTGCTAAAAGACACAACTTATTCCTTTGTAGATAATATCAACACTCCGCAAAAAGAAACGCTGCAGGATCAGTTACTTTCTTCCCTGAAAAAAGCGACCTCAATATTAAGAAAGAAAGAGCAGGAAGATAAAATGGAATGGTGGAAGGGTAAGGACACCAGGGTAGAGCATATTCTTCAGATCCCCGCTTTCAGTCGCTATCATGTCCCGGTTGGAGGTGGATATGACGTGATCAATGCCACCACCGAAGGTGCCGGCCCCAGTTGGCGAATGATCGTACAGCTTACCGACGAGGCTGAAGCGTATGGAATTTATGTTGGTGGGCAAAGCGGTAATCCCGGCAGCAGGTACTACGATGATTTTATTGACGATTGGGCTGCCGGTAAGTATTACAAATTATGGATGATGAAGAAAGATGAATCAGGAGATAAAAGAATCATTGCTAAAATGGATTTTTCCAACTAACCATTAAACTTTCGGTAAATGAAATTCATTATTGCTGTATTACTGATTGCTGTCTTAAGCTTTATTGCCGGGTTATATCTTCCATGGTGGAGTCTTGCTATCGTTTCGTTGTTTGTTATATTATTAATACCCATGCGTAGTGGCAAAGCTTTTCTTTCAGGGTTTTTAGGCATATTTATTTTATGGGCATTGCTTGCTGTATGGGTTGATATTAAGAATGAAGGGATTCTCTCAAAAAAAATTGCGTCATTATTTCCATTAGGAGGTTCTTCCGTTTTATTGATTCTTATTACAGCATTGGTTGGTGCAATAGTCGGAGGATTTGGAGCGTTAACGGGTAGCTATCTGAGAAACAGAAAAATAAAATGAACTGTTATCATTCGTTCAAAATTTTTGTCCCTACTCGTGGCCGATGCCTTCAGTGGACACTCCACAATCACAATTTATTAATTCTGAAAATGTCGGATGAGAACGCCCGCCAGAAAAAGGGGAATATATTATTTTCTTACTGAACTACAATATGCAGCCATTAACTCCGCGACGGCTCTTAAGAATATTTTATCTGAACTATAATTTTCACAGTCGGGGAAGCGATAGATTTGGATCCTGGTTGTAGAGTCAACAAGAGTCCTTCCAATGATGATTGTGTTTTTAACTAACGGCCATCCTTAAGTGCATTTGTCAAACACCGAACTGTCTCAGGTGATGATCTAAGTGATTATAATTGAGTTTTCCCCAATCCTTTCTTGAAAATTTTCCTGCCATTTTATTGTCAGGAATCAGGGAAGTACTATTAAAAAAATCCCCGACTGCCTTTTTTAAATTCGTTCGTTCAATTTCAAAATCCGCGGGATCAATACTATTGCTCACCATATTCATTTCTTTAAAAGTCTCGGCTTTTTCCTTCGGTGGCTTTGCATTTAACAGGAAAAATTTTAATAACCACTTAGGCATTGGCGGCGCCTTCACAAGCGTTGGATCAAGCTTGCCGCTTGGTATATCCAAAGCCATGGTCATGTGACGTAAATCCTGGTTTACATTCATTTTCCCCCACAATGCTTTTGATCCTGGTTGAAGCTTATCAATTCTTGAAAGTATTTCTTCTTTTACTGCCTGGTCAAATAAATTTTTCATTATTAAGTTTTTAAAATGTTTTTGGGCGTAGATAAAATTCAGCAAAGGGCGGTTGCAATTTTCATCTTTTATTTGGTTCGATGTTCTTATAGTTTTCCAGTAGTTTGCTGAATTTATTTTTATCAATGGGCTTCAAATATTCTTTTTCTGAAACGGGATATTTTTCCAACTGCTTTTTAGGGCGGCTTGGCCGGTGTTCAAATCCGCCGCCACAATTTGGGCAAACATTGAACAACACATTGTCGACACAATCGGTACAAAAGGTACATTCGAAGGTGCATATCATTGCTTCCTTACTTTCGTTGGGAAGTAATTTTCCGCAGTTTTCGCATATTGGTTTAATCTCAAGCATCTGCTTTCAATTTAGCCTGGAGGATACACATTCAAAACATAGGGTAGCAGTTTAAAATGGCTCGCCATTTATGCTTTGGTAACCGGGGATTTACCAATAAGCCCGCATACCCATCCTACTATCGCACCGGTAATTGCAGACATCACCGTAAAAGTGCCAATATCTCCAATCACTCCTTTCGTGCTCATAAGGTTACTTACTCCATGCGATGTAAAATCGAATGCGGCAGATACAAGAAGCCCGACGGCTGCGCCGGTTAAAAATCCGGAGCCTGCAGAACTAACACCTGACCTGATAAAAATATAAGACAAAAGACATCCATAAAATATGTTCCCTAAAATCAGCGACCACCATTGAAACTGGTCCATGGTTCTTTCAACACCGGTGGCTGTGCCTGCATTGTTATGGAAGAAATCAGCAAGAAGATTACCATAGAATAAGTACCCAAGAAAAAAATAAATAATGCCACCAGCCAACCCTCCAAGGAGAAATTTTTTTGTGTTCATAAACATTTTTTTTGGTAGATGATAAAATAATTATTACCAAGATAATTATTTGTTTAACCATTTGCAATAGTACAAATGCACTATGCACTATTCTTTTTTTATCTTGTTCTTATCTTATTGATCAATGGCACAGGTGTTCAGAATATCTTTTAAATTGTTTATTTTCCATTATTGTTTCCAAACTAACATTGTTGCATGAACCATCTCCAGTTACTTGATTATATAGTCTATCTCATATATTTTATTGTTGTTGCCGGGTATGGATATTGGGTATATCATCAAAAGAAATCGAGGGAAATGAATTCCAAGGATTTCTTTCTTGCAGAAGGTTCACTTACATGGTGGGCTATCGGCGCTTCGCTTATCGCATCGAATATTTCGGCTGAACATTTTATAGGAATGTCAGGTTCCGGATTCGCCCTGGGTCTTGCCATTTCATCTTACGAATGGATGGCTGCAGCAACCCTTATTATCATAGCTGTGTTTTTTATACCTATTTATTTGAAGAATAAAATTTTTACTATGCCGCAGTTTTTATCGCGGCGATACAATGATACGGTGGCAACGCTGATGGCCATTTTTTGGTTATTGGTTTATGTGTTTGTAAATCTTACCTCTATCATTTATCTCGGTGCACTTGCAGTTAACTCTATCTCAGGCATCAGCTTCGAATGGTGCATGACCGGTCTGGGAATTTTTTCCATCATAGTAACACTGGGCGGCATGAAGGTGATTGGCTATACTGATGTGATACAGGTACTGGTGCTCATCATGGGTGGCCTGGTAACCTGCTATCTTGCCCTCACCCTGGTATCAGAACACTTTGGATATGGAGGAAACATCCTCAAAGGTTTGAGTCTTATAAGGGAGAAGGCGCCTTCTCATTTTCATATGATCTTTGATAAATCAAATCCTTATTATAAAGACCTGCCGGGATTATCTGTATTGATTGGAGGTATGTGGATTAACAATCTTAATTATTGGGGCTGCAACCAATACATTACGCAAAGGGCGCTGGGAGCGGATTTACCTACTGCAAGAAAAGGAATTCTATTCGCTGCATTTTTAAAATTATTAATCCCGTTGATTGTTGTGATTCCTGGGATAACCATGTACGTTATGTACCAGAATGGTATGTTTCAAAATGAAATGCTTGATGTAAATGGCATTGTAAAGCCTGACCATTCTTATCCAACACTTATGAACCTGCTGCCGCAGGGCTTGAAGGGGCTTGCTTTTGCCGCACTCACGGCAGCTATAGTAGCTTCTCTTGCCGGCAAGGCAAATAGTATCTCCACCATTTTTTCTCTTGATATTTACAAAAAGTTTTTTGACAAAAATGCTTCGGAAAAAAAACTCGTGAAGACCGGGCGGATAACTGTTATTGTGGCAATGGTTCTTGCAAGTCTGGTGGCTCCCGCTTTAAAAAATCTTGACCAGGCATACCAGTTCATACAGGAGTATGTCGGCTTTATATCGCCGGGGGTATTATCAATTTTTCTACTGGGGTTTTTTTGGAAAAGAGCCACCTCCGCGGCTGCCCTTACTTCGGCTATTCTTACCATTCCACTTTCTACTGTCCTTAAATTTCTTCCGTCATGGACGAATGGCGCATTTCCTGATTTCCCGTTTATGGATCGTATGACACTCGTTTTTATTATTCTTGTATTATTGATGGTTGTCATGAGCATTGCAGACCGAAAAAGCAAATACAATCCTAAGGCGCTTGAGATAGATGTGAAAATGTTTCGTACGTTACCAGTCTTCCTGGTAGGTGCAACTATTATTATTGGAATACTTGCGGCATTATATACGGTGTTTTGGTAAATGATTCATTTTTAGCTTGAAAGGGATGCCGGTTAAATAAATATTTTAATTAGATATTTCAGGGAAATTGCGAGGTGGATTGGTCGGAATGCTTTAAGACGAAAGTGGCGGCGAGAGTTCTGAAAATTTTAAGAAGCGATTTTTAAGAGTTATATTTATGCAACGAAATTGTTTTTTATGAGTAACACAAATATATTATCTGCCAAAGAAAAAAATCCCCTTCAAAATATTGAACAATGGGATGATGATGTACTGACACGTTATCCTGTTGCAGGAAAAGCGAAAGCGAAGGAAGAGTTTCGAAATTATGAAAATTCGGAAAGGGATGCCACGGTACGTGAATTTTATCGGCTCAATCATACCTACCAGACTTATGAATTTGTAAGAGGAAAACAAAAAGAATTCCTTCAATTCAACAGAAAAGAATTGAAGCCGTGGGAGGCAATGGAATTTTTGAATACGCTGGTTGATGACAGCGATCCGGATACCGATCTCGACCAGCTGCAACACCTTCTTCAAACAGCTGAAGCCATTAAGGCAGATGGTCACCCGGATTGGTTTATATTAACCGGATTTATTCATGATATGGGCAAAGTGCTCTGCCTTTTCGGAGAACCGCAATGGGCGGTGGTTGGAGACACATTTCCAGTGGGTTGCCGGTTTTCAGATAAGATTGTATATCCTGAATACTTTGATGCGAATCCTGATATAAGAGATAGTCGTTACAACACAAAATATGGAATTTATAAACCTAATTGCGGGTTACGAAATGTTCATATGTCCTGGGGGCATGACGAATATCTATACCAGATAGTAAAAAATTATTTGCCGGAGCCGGCACTATACATGATACGCTATCACTCTTTTTACTCACAACATCGTGAGCATGCATATGAGCATTTGATGGATGACCACGACCTTGAAATGTTTTCATGGGTAGATAAATTTAATCCATACGATCTTTATTCAAAAAGCCCAACACCGCCGGTTGTGGGAGAATTAAAACCTTACTACGAGTCACTTTTAGCAAAGTTTCTGCCGGAAAAAATAAGACTATAATTTATTTGGAATCTTTACGTAACCAGTCACTCCTCATCTGCAAATACTCTTGTGAGTTTTAATTTACTAACGGGAGAAACTATAAGCGGAAATTTTTCGACAATAACATTACTTTGCTCCAATCCGAAACCTCTTTCTTCATTAAGACTTTTGCTTTTTATCCAGAGCTGTAATTTTATTATAAGCTTTTCAAAAAAAGGTAATTCATTTTCCTGCGACAAAAATTTTTCCATTACTATGAATTGAAAATCGCCAACAACATTATTTCGTTGTAAACTTTCATAACGACTTATGACATTTACTTCGTTATTAGCAACCATATCCTCAACTACTTTTTTAAACATAAGATTAATTCTCGGCTCCATTCTAAAACCCAGCCTAAATTCAATTCGTATAACTTCATTGGGTATTATTTTTTCAACCGTGTAGTCGAAGGTGTAGGGATCGTCTAAAGTATCAACATGCACAAACCAATAAATATCTGCACGTTTAGGTTTCCTGTTTAAAATGGAATAAATGATTTTATGCTCAATCTCTTTTGGATTATTGGCGCTCGTTAGATAAACAAGATGGGTAGAATACTTCGGAATTGATTTATCGTTGCTGAGCTCCTGTATCAATGGGAGATATTGATCCAGCCGTACAAATTCTACATAACGGTTCTTTATTTTTCTTGCCCTAAACCATATGTACATAACGCAGAAGAGGCCGCCACCAACAATTAACGTAACAAAGCCACCGTGTGGAAATTTATTAAGATTGGCAACTAAAAAAGATAATTCGATTGAAAGGTAAACAACCAGGTATAAATAAATTAATGGTTGCCTTACTCTTCTTGAAACAAGAAAATTGGCAAACAGGATAGATGTTGCCAGCATGCAAAGTGTTATTGCAAGTCCGTAGGCTGCTTCCATATTTGAGGAGCTTTTGAAATAAAGACTTATGCCGGCACAACCAATAAATAAAAGTGTGTTTATTCCCGGAATATACAGTTGTCCTCTTTCTTCAGTAGGATAATTTATTTTCATTTTAGGCCATAGGTTTAAGCGTATGCTTTCGCTTATCAATGTGAAAGAGCCACTTATTAAAGCCTGGCTTGCTATAATTGCTGCAGTTGTTGCAATTACAATTCCTATTATTACGAACCATTCCGGCATGACACCGTAAAATGGATTGAACCCGCTATCAATAATTTCTTTTGTAAAAATCTGCCCGGTGTGATTTGAAAGTAACCAGGCACCCTGCCCCAGGTAATTCAAAATAAGTGCAGCCTTTACGAATATCCATGATATCCGGATATTATTTCTCCCGCAATGTCCCAAATCACTATACAATGCTTCAGCGCCTGTAGTGCATAAAAAAACTGCACCTAATAGCCAAAATCCACCGGGATACTCTACCAATAAATTTATTGCATAGTAGGGATTAAAGGCTTTAAAAATATACAGTGCGTCAAACAAGTGTGAAAAGCCCAACACAGCCAGCATCAGGAACCATACAAACATTATAGGGCCAAACGCTTTACCGATAGACGCAGTACCAAATTGCTGGGAGAAAAAAAGTAAAATCAAAATGCCAATTACAATATACACGACAGTGGTTTCATTTATACCACTGAATAAATCAATCTGCTTTAATCCTTCAACAGCAGAAGTTACAGAAATAGGAGGGGTTATTACGCCATCGGCTAAAAGAGATGCACCGCCAATTATTGCCGGAAACACCAGCCATTTTTTTTGCCTTCTTACAAGTGCGTATAAGGAAAATATTCCGCCCTCACCACGGTTATCGGCTTTTAAAGTAAGAATTACATACTTAATCGTCGTTTGTAGTGTAAGTGTCCAGATGATGCAGGATAATCCTCCTAATATAAGTTCCTTTGATACTACCTTGTCTCTAATGATTGCATTTAAAACGTAAAGTGGCGAGGTTCCGATGTCTCCATAAATAATTCCCAACGCAATAAGTAAACCGGCAGCGCTTACTTTATTCAGATCTTGTTTCACGTCAAATATTTAAATTCTGCAAATCCTGCGGAAAAACTTTGTAACCAAAAGCGTTGCAAATTTCGATCTGTATTTATGCGGCGCCAATAGCAAAAGGAAATCTTTATAAAATCCTTATACTTCCCGGACATAATTTTATATCCTGCTTATAAATAGCAATTTACTTTTGCAGAAAGATGGACCTTTTTATAAATAAAATAAGTAAGACAGGCCAACTGGTCATTAGCATCAGTGTGGTTGTTATTATATCGGCATTGTGTTTTCTGCTTTCAAACTATTTAGATTATAAAGTAGTTGCATTTATATTACTTGTAACTGTTTCCATAGTTGCAGTTTTATTTGATATTATTCCTGTATTTATCACTGCTATACTAAGTGCTTTAATATGGGATTTCTTTTTTATTCCGCCTCATTTTACTTTCCAGGTTGGCACCACGGAAGATTCTATTTTACTGTTGATGTATTTTGTTATTGCATTGGTTAATGCGGTACTTACCTATAAAATACGCCAGGTTGAAAAGGTTGTGAGAGCCAAGGAAGAAAGAGCAAATACTGTAAAATTGTATGACACATTATTAAATACTTTGTCTCACGAATTAAGAACTCCTATTGCTGCAATCATTGGCGCAACGGATAACCTGCAATCAAATAACCGGAATCTCACGACAGAAAATAAAGAAGACCTTGTTGCAGAAATTTCCAAAGCTTCTTTTCGCCTAAATCAACAGGTAGAAAATCTTTTAAGTATGTCGCGGCTTGAGTCAGGATTTCTTCAGCCTAAAAAGGACTGGTGCGATGTAATTGAAGTTATCTATGATGCTGTAAAAAGAATTGAAGAAAATAATGTTGCGCAAAAAATATCAATAAATATAAATCCTGATATATCTTTTTTTAAGCTTGATAAAGCAATGCTGGAACAAATAGTTTATAACCTGGTAAATAATGCAATTCAATATACAAATGAGGATTGCAGGATCGATATTATGGCACATTGCCATGCTGATGTATTGGAATTAATAATTGAAGACAATGGAAATGGATTTCCGGAAACAGAAATAGATAATGTGTTTGATAAATTTTATCGTTTGAAGAATACCAAAACCGGGGGAACAGGTCTCGGCTTATCAATAGTAAAGGGGTTTACAGAAGCAATGGGTGGCACAGTTCATTTACAAAATCGTAAAAGCGGTGGTGCCAGGTTCATTATTAATATTGCCACGCAAACCTCCAATTTAAAAAGTATTAAAAATGAATAGGGCGGAGATATTAATTATAGATGATGAAGTACAGATTCGCAAACTGCTGGAGATAACATTGCAGAGCAATAACTATATAGTTAACCAGTCAGAGAATGCAAAAAACGGATTGATAACGGCAGAAAATCATCCGCCGGATATGGTTATTCTTGATCTTGGTTTACCCGATGAAGACGGACAATCCGTTCTGCAAAAATTAAGGGAATGGTACACCAGTCCAATATTAATTTTATCCGTAAAAAATAATGAAGAAGATATCATTAAAGCCCTGGACAACGGAGCGAATGACTACCTCGTAAAACCCTTTCGCACGGGGGAATTATTGGCTCGTATCCGTTCTGCATTGCGCAATTCAGCAGCGGACGAAGGTGGTATGGCGCTTACTTGCGGTGAGATAACCATCGATCTTGAAGGCCGTAACATTAAAAAAAATAACGAATTAATTAAGCTTACTGCAACAGAATATAAGCTCCTTTCTCTCCTGGCAAAAAATGAAGGTAAAGTTTTAACCCACCAATATTTATTGCGGGAAGTTTGGGGGCCGGGTTATATTAATCAGTCACAATATTTAAGAGTATTTATTGCCCAGCTTAGAAAAAAAATAGAAACCGATGCAAACAGGCCTGAATATATTATTACTGAATCGGGGATAGGCTATCGGTTTATAAGCAGAGATTAGCGCTGCAGGCTAAATTTCCTTTCTTCTTTTCGCTAATGTATTTACATTAGAAGCCCAGTTATCTGTCGCAGTTATCCCGCCATCCACCCAAAGCCATTCAATTTTTTCATAAACAAAGCTCACTTCTTCCATTATGGGCATTTTTGCATTTTCCGGAACCTTATTGTTAAGCATAATACTTTTTATGTCAGATATGTTTGCATTGGTAATCTTTACTGTGTAGTTATTTACTTCCTGGCCGGTACTCTTTACAGCAAAACATTGCAGCTCCCAATTAGTAATAGTTTCATTAGTGGTCAATGCCTGGTACAAAAGCGGCGTTGACTTGTCAATTTCCTTTGTGATTACAAAAGGATGATGCAATCTTTTTCCGGTTGCTTGTCCGCTGGAAGCGTCCCGTGGGGATTGCACTTCGTGATTGAAGGCAATCACCATAATTTTTCCTTCGCGGCCCTTTTGAGTTACACTTCCTTTGATATCGCCTTGTATTTGTCCAATTAATTTGAGGAATGAATTTAGTGCCATGATACAATTGTTTAGTAAGCAAAAATAAAAAAAATGATTTTGACGATTGCAGCAAGGGAGCCACCAGGACGTCTGCAGTTATTTCTGCTTTTAAAATTGCCGAAAAAATATAAGGCTTATTTTTATTCATATTTTTTTAGGAGTGTGATTTCCTTACTGATTATTACCCAAATAAATTATTGTCAAAATGCAATATGAAGAGTTCCGTAGCGCCGGGCATTACCTTATAGATTACATTGCAGACTACCTGCAGGCTGTGGAGAACAAGCCCCTATTTGCCGATGTTAAGCCATCGTTCTTAAATGATTTATTTAACGAACCGATTCCCGATCAACCGCAAACGCTTGAGTCAATTCAAAAGGTGCTGGAAGAAAAATTAATTCCATACTGTACACATGTAAACCACCCGGGTTATATGGGTTTAATAACGCCATCACCAAATCCTGCCGGCATATTAGGTGATCTGCTGGCATCTGCATTGAATCAAAATCTTGGTGCTTACACAATAGGCCCTTCGGCAACGGCAATGGAATTGAGAGTTATTCGCTGGCTTAATGATTTGATAGGATATAATGAAAAAGCCGGCGGTAATCTTACAAGCGGCGGGATGACAGCAAATTTTATCGGGCTCAAATTGGCGAGAGATTTTACGACCGGCGACGTTGCACAATATGAAGGAATCAGCGGGCAATGGGCTGTATATGTTTCAGAAGAAAGACACGTATCAATTGATAAATCATCAGATGCAATTGGATTGGGAAGAAATAATCTTCGGCCACTGCCCACAGATGAAAATTTTCAATTGCGGATAGAACTATTAGAGGAAGCAATCCTGAAAGATAAAGAAGCGGGCATACGGCCGTTATGTATTATTGGCCTTGCCGGTACAACAAATCTCGGAGCAGTTGACGACCTTGAAAGGTTACACAAAATTGCTCTCCGTGAAAGATGTTGGTTTCATGTAGACGCAGCATATGGGGGAGGCATGTTGCTGTCGGAAAAAAATAAAAATATTTTAAAAGATTTACATCTCGCCGATTCAGTTACTATTGACCCGCATAAATGGTTTTATGCACCGCTTGATTGCGGAGCTATCCTGGTAAAAGATCATGACCGTTTAACCAAATCGTTCGGCATTAGGCATGCTTATCTTACCGACAAAACCGACATAGAAAATGAACGTTACCAGTTTTATGTAAATGGTTTTGAACAATCGAAACGCTTCCGCAGTCTTAAGGTGTGGATGAGCTTTCAGCATTATGGCAAAAAGCAAATTGGCCAATGGGTGGATGAAAACGTTGCGCAGGCAAATCACTTGCATACCCTGGCTAATGATGATGTATCGTTTGAATCTGCTACACAACCAAAAATGTCGGCTACCTGTATCCGTTATATAAACGAAGCACTAACTAATAATGAACTGACCCAGCTTCACCAGGAAGTGGCCGCACGGATAGAAAGAGAAGGAAACTTTTGGTTTGCAACAACCGAGTTAAAAGGTACAACCTGGTTCAGGATAAATCCTGTAAATATTTATACAACTATCGAAACAATCGATTCATTGTTTAATACCTTAAAAAAGTATTGCAAGCAAATTGCCGATAAAATATCGAATAAAAAATAACAAAACCCTCGTTGCATTTTACAGGCAATCGGACCAATGAAACCATTGCAATCTCAACCAGGAAATTATTCCCAAATTCAGAATCATTTTTTTTCTGCCAACATAGGCATCTGCGCAGCAGGTACTATATTATGGATTGGTTTTATAGACTTTAAATACGCAAAAATTGCTTTTAGCTCATCATCGGTCATCGCTTTCAGTTCTCTCCATGGCATAGGAGGCAAGAGCATTCTGCTACCTGCGATTCCCTTTGATTTTCCTTCGCGGATACAAAGTAAAAACTGGTCTTCTTTCCAGTTGCCAATTCCTGTTGAATCGGGCGTAAGATTTGCAGCGTAGGAAACGCCCCATGGCCCTAACCAAACCGTAAGATCATTCGTTACCGCCAATCCTTTGCTTTCTACTTGTTTGCGGTCCATATCCGGAATGGGCAATTTTTCCGGGTGGCCTGATAATGCAAGCGAAAAATCTATCTCAGGCCCGGCCAGCCCCATTTTCTTTGGAGTATGGCAATCGTTACAGCCGGATATTGCTACAATGTGTTCACCGTATTTTACCTGGTTTTCATACCCACCGTAGGCGGTATTTTTGGCAACGGTTGAATCTTTTTTGTTTTCTTCCTCATTTGTTTTGTTTTCGCTGCATTTTGAAAAAATAAAAATTGCCGGAACAAGTGCGAAAATAACAGCTCTGGATAGCTTCATAAATTTAGTTTTAGTAGCTTAAAAATAATTTGTTTAAGATTATGAGTTTATCAAAAAAGGAAAAAAATTCTTAGTAAAATCAGCAGGCAGAAAATAAATATAAAACATACTTAGGTAATTAAGTTATAACGCACAAATTATTTTTATGCAAAAAGCATCTAAAAATAATGTGCTTAATTTCATGTAGTCCTTAAATAAATTTTCATGAAAGAGAATAAAGACAAAATAGATATAGAAGCTGTGGAAGATCATGGGGGTATTCTTACGATACGCGGTGGTGGAGCAAGGAGGAACTGGAATGGGATACACTATAAGCAAGGCATGTCTGCAAAAAATGTGGGTACCACAAAACTATCCGCAAATATTGCCACTATTCCGCCGGGAGGTGTTGCTTATGCTCACATTCATGTTGACTTTGAATTAATATTGTATATCATCCAGGGTAAAGTGCGGCATGAATTCGGCGACGGTTTGAAAAAAATATTAGAAAATGAAGCCGGTGATTTTATTTACATAAAGCCGGGGGTGCCTCATGAAGTATTTAATATGAGCGACACAGAGCCGGTTGTCGCTTTTGTAGCCCGTTCTTCTGCAGACGAATGGGACAACATTATTCCTTATGACCGCAACCAGGGTATCACCAAATAAATACCGCCATTACTTAGAGCCAATTATTGGATTCGAACCAACGACCTGCACATTACGAGGGTGCTGCTCTACCACCTGAGCTAAATTGGCTTACAATTCAAAAATAAAAATTATTGCTTTAAATAACCTTCCCACTTCAATAAGTTACAGGTCTTTTTGCATAACTACAAATTCAAGCGCCTGTTTTGGTATGCCGAATTTTATATCGGTAGGGAATGGTTTGATTTCGCCGGTTTTATAATACCCATACTTTTCATACCATGCAATAAGTTCACTGCGAAGGGATATTACTGACATCTCCATTGCCGCACATTTTTCGTCTGCAGCATATTTTTCGGCTACAACTAAAAGTTTTTTGCCAATGCCTTTTGCCTGTTCCAATGGCGAAACAGTAAGCATTCCGAGGTACATTTTATCATCTTTCTTTTCAAGATAAACACAGCCCTGCATTATGTTATTTTCATCGCACAGCTTTAGAATGGCGGCACCGGGCTTTTCCATCATTTCTTTAAGCGTTCCGGCATCTGTCCTTATTCCATCAAGCAAGTCGGCTTCCGTCGTCCATCCTTTTTTAGCATGCTCGCCGCGGTAGGCGCTGTTTATTAACATTACCAATTGTGGTATGTCGTCCCATGTTGCCTGGCTGATATTCATGACGCTAAATTATTGAAATCCAAACTCTGTTTCATTACCTGTAATTTTTTTTTCCCTCCATGGCGATGACAGGAGCTGCCGGTTTTACCATTGAACTGTATTTAAATACATCTCATCCAATTTTTTCCAACCCGTGATTTACTAATCATTAATATGCGCTTTCAAAAATTATTTCTTTATGATTTATAAATTTACTTTATGCGTCGCGATGATCTGCATGTCTTTCATTTCTTCCTTTGCCCAAACAGGTAAATCGGCTAAATATAAATTTTCTATCGACCTCGTGAATGTACATGATGACAAAGTGCAGGTTGAATTGCTTACTCCCCCGATTTCAAAAAAAGTAATCACTTATCACATACCTAAAATTGTTCCCGGCACCTATTCTGAAGACGATTACGGCAGATATATTGAAGGGTTTAAGGCATTTGATAAAAAAGGAAATGAACTACATACTACAAAACCTGACATAAACAGTTGGGAAATTTCCCAGGCTGATAAATTATACAAACTGTCTTACTTCGTGAATGATTCCTATGATGATAGCACAACCAGGCAAATAATTTTTGAGCCTGCAGGAAGTAATATTCAAAAGGATACCAACTATGTGATTAACAACCATTGCTTCCTTGGGTATTTTGATGATATGAAAAGCATGACGTATGAGGTAAACATTAAGCACCCTGCAAGTATATATGGAAGTACAGCCTTGATTGATATTGATAAGAGCAATACAAATGATCAATTTATTACGGAATCTTATAACAGGATTGTAGATAATCCTTTCATGTATGATGTTCCCGATACTTCAGTAATTAAAGTTGGCAATACCGATGTGCTTATATCAGTGTATTCGCCCACGAAAAAGATTACATCAAAATTTCTGGCGCAAAAAGTCGATACATTATTGCAGGCGCAAGGAAAATATCTTGGTGGTAAGTTACCCGTTGATAAATACGCTTTCATTATTTATCTTGATACAAAACATGGTTATTCGGGAGGAGAAGGAGCGCTGGAACATTCTTATTGCTCTTTTTATTATTATCCTGAAAGATCGCCCGAACAGCTTTCTACCGAATTTGTAAATCATGCGGCACACGAATTTTTTCATATCATCACACCGTTAACCATCCATTCAGAGGAGATACAATTTTTTGACTTCAATCATCCTAAAATGTCACGGCATCTATGGCTGTATGAGGGCTCTACAGAATACCATGCACATATGGTGCAGGAAAAATATGGATTGATTTCTATAGAAGAATTCCTGGACAGGATGGAAGGGAAGATTAGTACCTCAAAAAATAATTATAATGATACAGTGCCATTTACAACGATGAGTAGCGATATTCTCACGACTTATCACAAGCAATTCGGAAATGTGTACCAGAAAGGAGCGCTTATTAACATGTGCCTCGATATAAAGTTATTACAATTGTCGCATGGAAAATATGGAATCATGAACCTCATTCATGATCTTTCGAATAAATATGGTAAACAAAAAGGTTTTAAAGATGATGAATTATTTGATGAAATAGGCAAGCTTACTTACCCCGAAATAAAACAATTTCTTGAAACCTATGTTGGCGGTGGCGAATCGCTGCCATTCCGGGAAATTTTTAATATCGTGGGTATAAATTATAGCCCGGCAGTTGAAACCAAAGACAGCGCATTTTCGCTCGGCAAAGTTTCTCTTGGCTATAATCCCGCGGCCGGACGCATTAAGGTAGTTGATACGTCAAAAATGAATTCGCTGGGGAAAGCGTTAGGGTATCATCTCAACGACGAAATAATATCTATAAATAATGAAAAAATCTCAGCTGCAAATGCAAATAATTTTTTCCAAAACTTTGGCAGCACTTCACAACCGGGTGATCCACTCAATATAGTGATTGCCCGTAAAGATGCGAATGGTAATGAAGACACACTGGAATTAAAATCTGTAATGACTAAGTTTCCGAAAATTAAATATGATGCGCTTGAGCTTGCCGATAATCCTACGCCGGAGCAGGTGTTAATTCGTAACGCGTGGCTTAAACCAAATGGTTAAATAATCCCGGCAGCGGCTGGAATATCAATACCATTTCGGTTCAACAAAATATAATACAGTTCCAAAAGGATCTTTAAAATGAGCATAGATTCCTGATTTACCATCATCCTCCGGGACATAAGCGATCTTATTTTTATCAAGCAAATCCTTTGCTTCATCAATTTTATTAATCATGAACCCAATTGATACTGTGCCGGAGTTTATAACATCTTTATCCGTAGGATGCAACCCTATAGTTATTCCGGGAGCAGTCACCATGGCGTAATGGTTATCCCAGCGTTGTTTTAACGTAAGACCTATACTTTCATAAAAGTTCACTGCTTTATCCATATCTGTTACCATGATGGTGACATTACTTTCATTTATAGTGATCATTGTGTTTTTTTTGAAATTTAATATTTGTATCCGGGATTTGCAATTTATTTATTTACCTTTTATCTAATTATGAGTTCATATCACTGTAGTTTTTATCCTTAGAAATTTTTTTCTATTTTTCTGAAAGGAATTGTATAAATCGCTTTGAATTTTTTAAAACATTTAATAAAAAAAATCATGGGGCAATATCCAATGCCAGCTTACCATTTCATAGTTGAATGGGGCGGCACACGGCTCGGCTTTACTGAGGTCGCAGGCCTCGAGATCAGCACGGAAGTAGTTGAATATCGGGAAGGTGCAGATCCGGCACAGGCAGCACATAAAATGCCGGGGCTCAGAAAGTACACAAATATTACCTTAAAGCGTGGCATTATTAAAGGAGACAATGATTTCTTTAACTGGATGAAAACAATAAACTTAAACCAGGCGGAGCGGCGTGACGTGGTAATAAAATTGTTAAACGAAAATCATGAGCCTGTGATGACCTGGAAAGCTCACAATGCATTTCCAGTCAAGCTTTCGGGGCCTACTCTTAAAGCAAATTCAAGTGATGTAGCCATAGAAGAACTGGAACTTGCGCACGAAGGCTTAACAATTGAAGTTAGTTAGTGAAATATGCTTTATGGCTTTATCATGTTAAGCATAGTCAGGGTTTCTGCAATCATCTTACCGTTATATTCCAAAGCGAGATCTTTGTGATTTATTGCATCCACAATTGTTCCTATAAGACACAGGCCGCCGGTAAAAAAATAAAGTATCCCCATTCCTACCTGGCCTATTACAAAACGATGTATCCCGGCAACCGCCACAAGACCAAGAAGGCACAACAATAAAATGGTTTGAGGATCCTTTCTCTTCGATCGATAAATCATACAGAAATGTGTTAGCTGATCATCATTGAAACCCTGTACACGTGAATTGATCGTAAGTAATTCTTCGGGTGTAATGTCGTACAGATATCTTAAAAGAACAGGGCTTACCGAACCGGGATTATAGTTTTGCATAATTGTCTATAGTTTTAAAAACATGTAATTGTAATAATCTAAATATTCTGAACAAGATAACCACTACCGCAAAAATTCCTAAGGGATGGGCAGAAAATGATGCCCTTATATTTCCATGAAACAAATAACTTATGGAGTGCCCAAGTCCACAACCCGGGCAAAATTTAAATCCTAAAATTTTAAATATACAAAATGAATAGTGTGGATCATTTCCCGGCGACATCAAAGCTAACAAAAGTAATGACAGCGTCCAGAAGGTAAGTTCAAAATATCGTCTGAATAGTGTTTTCATTTTATCCTGTCACAAGTCATTGTCGTTCTCAATGAAAAAATTAAGAACAGCGTACAAGGTAAAAAATGTTTGTATACAATCCGTTTATTCTACATTTTACTTTAATACTTTTGAATAATTTTTTATTTGCTTAAAAATACCCCAATGAAAAATATTGTGATTGTACTATTACTTTTAGTAAACTGCATACATGCCCAGACATATGTTGTAAAGCCTGCAGCAGCAACTGACGAGGCAAGTGCAATCCAGCAGGCATTCGACAATGAAAATATAAAAACTGTTTTAATCAATACGCCTGGCATAATTATAAACGGAACAGTTTCAATTCCCCCGGGGAAGACATTAAAAATTGAGGCCGGGTATAAAATTAGCGGCACCGGAACAGTTAACGGTGGCAGTATAGACGCAGATTATAGCAGCCAGATATTTGATACAACATTAACGATAAACCCACGGTCAGTTAATCAATATTTTTCAGTAAAATGGTTTGGAGCAAACGGGAATAATACAGATGATTACGTAGCAATTCAAAAAGCAATAAACACCTGTATAAGAAATAATATCCGCACAGTTTACTTTCCCGTGGGCCGGTATAAAATATCAAGGCCCTTAATTATTCGGGGGGAATCGCGGGCAGGAGAGAATGTCGCTAGAGCATTTTGTACCTTAGAATTGCTTGGTCAATCCTCATTCTGGGATAGCAATACAGGGAGTGAAATATTCCCCATTTTCAATAATACATTTGCGATTGGCATACAAAATGGAAAGGGCTGCAAGATTCGAAAATTGAAAATATCAGGTCTGTTTAAGCCTCCTTCTGTTAATGATAGCAAAACATTTTATGGCATGTCGTTTTCAAAGTTTATTGACGGTAAATGCAGGGATAGTCGTCATTCGCCTTATGCAGCAATTGTCATAGACCCTTTTACAAATCTTGGCGCAGATAAGATGCCTGATGATGGCGGCTACCCGGGACTGTTAGAGTACTATGGTAAATCGGGAAGGTTACAAACTCAATCGGGAAGTACAGGCACAGAACTGGAGGAACTTAATATTAGTGGATTTGTAGTCGGCATTTGCTCATCTCCGAACGGACTTACCAGGAACGCAGAAATAACCATCATAAATAAAGTACAATTTAGTAATTGCAAGCTTTGTATTTCAGGAGGGCAAGACCAGGAAAAAGAAAATGTAATCTCCAATATTTATTGCTGGGGCGGCACACATACCATTTTCGGAACGGGTTTGTATGGGTCAAAAAGGATGGCAGGTAACTGGAATATTGATCACGTAAATATAGCAGGTGGGGTTGTACGTTTTATTTATAATGATCAGCATGGATATTTTCCAACGTATATCAGTCATGTGTTTGCAGAAAGCATTGGATCGTTTGGAACGCTAAACTCGCAACTAGCCTGCGAAATATCAGATTGTATTTTTGATTTCGCTTATCCAAACCTTGCCGGAACTCAAACTCTACTGGTTGCCAATGGTGAAAATATTTTATTCCGAAGTTGCAACTTCAGGTATTATGGAGAAAAAACACCATTGTTGATGGAGGCAAATTGTGTATTCGACCATTGTTATTTTTCCGGTCCGGTAATTAAAAGCAAACAAAATACGGTGGGTTTTCTCAATTCCGGTGCAGGTAAACAGAGAATAGAGCTTCTGCTGTTGTTCATCTCGATTCTTCTAACATTTGCAGGCATTGTATTTATCTTTTATTACCGGAAACAGATCTACTGGAGAATATATTATCCCGAAAAACGCCGACATCATGTAAGCGAAGAATCTTAAACAGCTTATTTATCGCATTTTGTATGTGCATAATTTTGTGCATAACAGGTGTAGAATAACACCTTAAAAAATTAGGAAAACGATGGTTCACGATAGTATATTTGATTCACAATTGAGAGGCGAAAATCTGTAAAAGGATGGAAGCTTTTCAAACGAAAGCATCGGGTTAGTAAGATTACGGATAGCGAGCAATCGCAGGAAGTAAAAAAACAAAACTTGGTGCTTTTTTTGTGCCCATACTGTAGTGTAAATCCGTCTAGTTTACTTCAATAAAATCAGGCTTTCTTACTAATTGCCGGTTATTATTAAAAATGATATTAGTAGTAATATCAAACCGGTATCTCTCGTTAAAAAAATTTTTCTTCAGAAAATAGTATCCTTTAAACTCAAAGGTTCCAAAGGTAAGACTCTCACTTCTTGTTCTTAAGCCGGCACCCAAAGTAGTGTAAATGTTACTGACAGAGAATGGTGCATCATAGGGAGTGAAAAGACCAGTGTTGCCGAACACAAAAGGAGCAAATTTGAATGAGGCGAAAGACCATGGGCTAAAAAAAACAGATTCTGCTTTTATTGTAGCTCTAAGGGAACCGCCAATATCCTCACCGATTCTATATTCAGGCAAAGCAAATCTGCTATCGAACGATAATGGCTCATTCAGTCTTGAGTTTAGTTGCTGAGCAAAACCTAAATTGATGAAAGTACGTTGCTTCCATTTGGCTCCGATAGCTTTTAAGTGATCAAAATAATCAATTCCTGCAAGGATATTGATGTCTTCAATTTTTTTATTATTCAGGTAACCTTCAGCCCGCAAAGTGTAACTGAAATAGTTGTTTTTTGAGTTGAAAGACGAACGCTGGTAATTAAATCCTATAAAGGGCCTGCTTAGGTTTTGCTTTTTCGTATAACCGACTGTTAGAGTTACATCTAATCCTTCAGGTATATCTTCATTTCTTCCAAATCCATAAACATACTTTGATTTATAAAAATTCTGCCGGTAAAATGATAAAGAGCTGAGAATGCCTGTAATATCAGCATATCTCCAATAATATTGAGAAAGATATTTTGCCGGCCGATTCTGGAATTTTTGATGGATAATTCTAAGGGCAATGAGCTTTCTTAATTTGCGTGTTTCATCTTCAGTCGTAAAACCATTAGAATTAATATTGTATCCTGCCCAGGCGTCGAAATTGTAAAAACGATACCTCAGATCAGAAAAATACAGTGAATCGGAAGCGTATAAATTCCTGGTGGAGTGATAGGATGCGTTGAATTCGTACGTCCAATGCATGTATCGGTTTAACAATGGTTTTATTAGCCTGGCGAAGTAATAATTCTCCTGCTTAAATCCATTATAATTTTTATGAAAGCTTTGATAACCACCTCCGGCATCAATAAAACTGCCTCTTATATTTCTCTGGGTATATTCAAAACCTCCACCAAAATTTTTTCGCCTGCTATCATCGTATAGCCCCCGAAATGCTAAACGGTTTCCATACCCCGAAAGATCATCTTCACTAATTTCAATATCGGTATTATTTACTCCCAATGATCCCAAGGAGCCGCCCAAAGAAAACAAGTCTTTTACCGTGACATTTACATCCACTGAATCAGAAGAATTGGCGACGGGTAATACTTCTATTGTTGCATCCTGAAGGTAAGGCAGCCGGCGCAAAAATGTTGCATTGTCAGCCATAAGATATGGCCGTAGGGAATCATTTTCATTAAAAAAAAGATTCTTTCGTATTACTGAAATCCGGGTTGTGTGATGCACGGTATTTGCAAGCCTGGTTAGAAATGTAACGACCTTTTTTGAGGTATCATTGAAAGGAATTCCAAAGTGCAAATCATTGATCGTAATATGCCTTATGATGTAACCTTCATATTTTTTAAAAAGTAAATCATTTCTTTTTAATTTATTGGCCTGCTCTACTTCGTTTGTGTCCTTACCAAACTTGTTAATTATCTTGTCGAATATATCTTGTCGGCCCCTGGTGGTGTCAATGGGCTTTGGTGCGATCGTATCTTCCTGGGCCAATACCGAAAGTTGTAGCAAACAAAATATGCAGGTAAGCAGTATGCACAATAAATTTCTCTTCCGGTATATCATAAGGTATTTTAAACAAACGAAAGTAAAAATAGGTAATAAAGGGTTAGAGAAATGTCATAATACGCGGGCATAAAATCATTCCTAATTTTCAAATATTATCGAGCCATTAATCGGGCAAAAATTTATTTAGAAATTTTCTTAAAAGCGAGCGATTAACCCGCAAAACTGCTCCTGATCTTTTCAATAAGTCTTTCATCATGCATCTTTTTTGCCATCTGTATCATGTTGTTAAATGCTTTTGCATGTGATATTCCATGCCCGATGATCACAGGTTTATTTACACCCAATACAGGAACGCCACCATAAATTTCAAAGTTAAAACGATTGAAATGTTCATCGTCGATTTTCCTGTTTTGAACAATATCATAAATTGATTCAGCAAATTTTAAGATCACGTTTCCAGTGAAGCCATCGCAAACATAAACATCGGCCTTATCGGACAAGAGGTCACGCCCTTCAAGATTCCCTATAAACTTAATTTTGGCATTTTCTTTTAAGAGGGGATAGGCAGCCTGGGTAAGTAAGTTCCCTTTGCCCTCTTCTTCGCCAAGGTTAATAAGCGCTATACGTGGATTGGAAATATTTAAAATATGCTCTGCAAATAAAGAACCCAGCACGGCAAACTGTGAAAGGTTTTCAGGTTTACAATCTGAATTAAGGCCAACATCAACCATAAGAGCCAGCTTTCCATTTTCCCTCGGAAGATAAGCGCCAATGGTAGGACGCTGCACGCCCTCGATAGCTTTAATGCTGAATAATGCGCCCACCATCATGGCGCCCGTATTACCGGCACTTAAGAAGGCATGTGCTTTGCCACCTGCCAACAATTGAAAGCCGATTGCAATGGAAGATTTTGATTTTTCTTTTAATGCCTTTGTAGGATGTTCATGCATGCCAATAACCTGTTCCGCATGAACGATGGAAACATTTGTGCCGATAATGTTATGTTCAGAAAGAAGAGGCTTTATTTTTTCTTCATCGCCAATAAGGATGAGATGCACTGCTTCCTGCGGAACAGATAAGAAAAAGCCAACTCCTTTTACAGCCTCCTCTGGCGCAAAATCTCCTCCCATTACGTCAAGTGCAATATTCATAGAAAAGAATTAAAAGGTGATGGCATTTTTTAAAAGCATAACTGGCGACAATAGTTATAAAAAAAAATCCAAAAATAAAGTTGAAGTTAATCAAACTTTATTTTTGGAAATAAGAATAATATAAAAAACCAAATCAGGCTTTTAGGGGCGCTTTTTCTGCAACTACTTTTCCTTTGTAGTACAGTTTTCCTTCGCTAACATGCGCACGATGACGTACGTGAGTTTCGCCTGTTGTACTGTCCGTGCTCAATGTTGGCGCATCTGCTTTATAATGTGTTCTTCTTTTTGCGCTTCTTTGCTGACTATGTCTGCGTTTTGGATTTGGCATAACCGTAAATTAAAATATAAATTAATTGTTTTTTTTCTTAAACTTTTCAAGTCCTTTTTCAAAAGGATGATTATTTTCAATTACTCCTGAGCCCATCTTTCTGAGCATTGCAAGTATTTCTTTATTGCATTGTGGACCGCCCATTTCCTGCTCGCTGCACATCCGTTGCATGGGAATACTCAACGAAACAAATTCATATATCCAGTCGGCAAGATGAAGATGACTTTCAGTTCTTGAGATATAAAAAATATCCGGATCTTCTTCGCTCTCATTCATTTCGTCCGGATTTTCAACCTGTTTTACCACCATGTTAAATTCATCCCACAGATCCATCATCAATGTATTTCCGCAACGATCACATATTACATTTACACTTCCTCCAATCTCGAATTTCAGCATCATAAATGAAGTGTTTTTTTCGAGCTTCAGATTTATCGTTGCCTGGCAATCGGTAAAATCAGCCTGACTGTAATTTGCAAAGAACTTATTGTCAACCTCGTATTTGAATTCATGAACTCCCGGCTTTAACCCAACAAAAGCTATCTCAAACTCACGCCTGTTTCCCATGACATCAAATTAAAGGGCGCAAAGGTAAGGAAAAGCAACTAATTTTTTCAACAAATATGCCGTAAATCCGAATATTTTGAGCTTTAACTAATTGAAACCCGGCCTGACCTTATTGTATATCATATCTTCGGCACTGCGGGCAGGTAGCTAAAGGATTTTCAATGAATAAACGTGAATCAAAGACTTTATATGATTGACTTTTTCAAGAGGAAAAAATGGTTTCTGGTGACTTTAATAGCACTGATCGTTATCATAAAACTATGGGCTCAGAATCACAACAATGTTGAGATCTATTATACAAATAAGTTTTATTATTTTGTTTCGGTCGCACTCCGTTTTTTATTTGGATGGATACCTTTTAGCTTCGGTGATGTTGTATACCTTGTTGCCTGCTGTTGGCTTCTTTGGAAGCTCGTAAAAAACGGGAAACTTTTTTTCAAAAAAAAAATCAGCCGGGCTATTTTTTTTCAAAAATTACTGAAGCTGGTTGTCATTTTAGTTGTTGTTTATATTGTCTTTAATATTTTCTGGGGATTAAATTATAACCGCAAAGGAATTACATGGCAATTGCAGTTAAAAGAAGTTGCTTATGATACGGCCGGCCTTAAACTTATTCAGCAGCTATTGTTACAAAAAGTGAATGAATCAAAAACAACGTTGAAGAATCAAAAAACGGTTTACCCGGACAATACAAGTTTATTCAAGCGGGCAGCAGAGTGTTATAATCAGGCAGACAAAAAATATCCATTCATCAAATATGAAGTGCATTCCGTAAAATCTTCTTTTTATGGATGGCTGGGAAATTATTTGGGATTCACCGGTTATTATAATCCGTTTACCGGCGAAGCACAGGTTAATACAACAATTCCAAAATTTTTGCTCCCTTATATCGCAGTTCATGAAATTGGGCACCAGCTTGGCTATGCAAAAGAAGATGAAGCTAACTTTTCGGGATATCTTGCTGCAGTAAGTTCTCATGACACCTTATTTCAATATTCTGCATATCTTGATCTTTATGTTTATGCAAATCATGAGGTATTTTATTTTGACTCCACTGCTTCAAAGATTTCCGCAAAGCAATTAATCCCCGAGGTAAAGGCAGACTTGCTGGAATGGAAGCATTTTAATGAAAACCACACCAGTTTTTTGGAGCCCGCAATTACCTGGCTATATGGAAAATATCTGCAAATTAATCAACAGCCAAAAGGAATGCGCAGCTATAACGAAGTAATTGCAATGCTTATGGCGTATTATAAAAAATATGGAAAGATATAAATTGAAAATTGGAATTCGATATGTCATAAACTGATTAAGGCAAATCAGTACTAATGTTTTTCCTGAAATTGTTATCAGTCAAAACCTTCAATTCAAAATCATTCATCCAACCTTGCAAAGTGTGGTTTTCAGCGCCGGAAAGATTATTAAAAAAATAAGCCATCTCTATTTCAGTTCCGCTTTTAAGAGTAGCATAGAGAGCTTTTGTGAGTACAAAAATTGTTGAGCCACCTTTCATACCGGCATGTGAAAGCCACGCCTGGTTTGCAGGATTTTCCATTATTGTTTCAAGCACAGTTGAAAGAACACTATAAGTTTTTTCATCAAAATATCTTCTATTATTCAGTATCGTGCAAAGCTGAACATACTCTTTGGTTGTAGAAGCTGGTAACCTGTCGCTCCATTCTTTTTGCATTCTTAAAGTAAGATCCTGTGGACGAAATTTCTCCTTATAGGTACTATCATGTTTTAGTTCGTTATGAATTAAAATGCATGCCCTGGCATATTGCTCATTACTCAACCTTTTAATTTCTTTCAAAATTTTATCCTCCGGTAAATTTTTTGGATTCTGATACAGGAATAAAGCCGATACCAAAGGATATATTGGCGTATGCTTTTTAAGTCCTAACAACCGGAGATTATTTTCAACATTATCGAACCCAAGCATATCCATCAAATATTCAGTATTGGCATTACTGCTGAACTGTATCATGCCTTTGGCAACATCAATAAGTTTCACACTATCATTGGCAATGTTCCCTTTTTCCTTCTCATAGCTTATCCAGTTGGGATGGGCATCGCCGTCGGTGTTTGGTATGTAATATTTATTCAGCTCACTTAATGCAATTGTTTTGTTTTCATTGAAAACATTATGTGCAGCCTGCTTTGCGAATTCTATGGCAACAATAATTTTTACTGTACTGGCAAGCGGCATCACTTTATCTTCATTAAGCCTTGCAAGCACAGTGTCATTTTCTTTTAGAAAAATTGATGACCTGGATTTATTTTGTTTTATGAAATTAAGTAATGAATCGGCTGCGGGCTGAGAAAACAAAAGAACAGTCGGAGTTAACAGGAGAGTAGTAAAAACAAAAACGTAAATAATTTTTTTCATGCAAAAAGATTACATCAATATTTTGAGATTATCACTAACTATTTGGAAGAGCACCTTTTCATCTGCCATCTCTTACCGGAATTCTTTTTCTTGTATGTGTAGATGATTTTTGATACCCACCATCGGCTTCATTCATTCTTATCCGGCGGCCGTTGTAATTTTTACCATCAAGGCTCTTTATCATTCTACCCGCGACAGATGTATCTACTTCAACCCAAGTATTCATATCACGAAGATCAATTCTGCCCAGAACTTCTTTTTTTAAATTACTTTCATCAAGAATGAATTGTAAAAAACTCGCTTTATAAAAACCATCTTTTATCCCAAGATTTATGAAGAGCCTTGTGTAACCATTATCTCTCTGGTAAGAAGGTCTGTCTCTTCTTACATTTTGAGCCCTGCTATTATTTTCAAAGCGCCTTTCCCTCGAATCATTTTTTACATTCAGGTCGTCGGCATTTTCATAATATTTCAAAAAATGATCAAACTCCAGTGCTGCGACCCGTTTTAAAACTTCTTCCTTACTTATATCGGCAAATTTCATTTGCAGATCGGGCATGTAAGTTTCATATTCGCCATGTGAAGTATCAGCTTCCATAAGCTTATCCATAAAGTAAAAGAACTGTTTTCGGCATACATCCTTTCCACCCGGTATGTCTAGGCGATGGAATTGTGCATTCGTCATTCTTTCAAGCTGCCGGATTTTAAAGGCCTCCCGGCTGTGACAAATGGAAATGCAAATTCCGCTTTTTCCGGCACGTGCTGTGCGCCCGCTCCTGTGTGTGTATACTTCCATATCATCGGGTAATTCAAAATTGATAACATGAGTAATACCTTCCACATCAATGCCTCTTGCCGCAACATCAGTCGCAATTAATATCTGTAAACTTTTTTGGCGAAAACGCTGCATTACTTTATCCCGCTGTTGTTGGGTAAGGTCTCCATGAAGTGCTTCAATATCATAACCTTCTTTTACAAGCCGTTCGGTAATTTCCTGTGCATCTGCCTTGGTGCGTGTAAAAATGATTCCATACATTCCGGGATTAAAGTCTACCAATCTTTTTAGAGTTTCATAACGTGATTGAGCAGGAGTAATAAAATACTGGTGATCGATATTTACATTTGCTGTATTCTTTTTGCCCACAGTTACTTCCTGTGGTTTATCCATAAAATTTTTAGATATAGCTTTTACTTCAGCAGGCATAGTGGCACTGAAAAGCCATATACTTTCACGGTTAATTGTATTTTTTAAAACGAAATCAATATCGTCCCTAAATCCCATGTTCAGCATTTCATCGGCTTCATCAAGTACTACGTATTTCACTTTTTGCAAATCAATGGCTTTCCGCTCTATCATGTCTATGAGCCTTCCAGGTGTAGCAACAACAATGTGGACTCCTTTTTTCAATGCACGAATCTGCATTACTATTGAAGCGCCGCCGTACACCGGCTCTGCAATTACATTGCGGGAATATTTTTTAAAGTCCTGCAAATCATTACATATTTGCAGACACAATTCACGTGTGGGACATACTATTAAAGCCTGTGGATATTTGTTTGCCTGATCAACTAATTGTAATAGTGGGAGCCCAAAGGCTGCAGTTTTACCGGTTCCTGTTTGCGCAAGACCTACAAAGTCAGTTGTGCCGGAGAGCAGCACCGGGATAGCTTTTGATTGTATGGGAGTGGGTGATTCAAATCCAAGATCGCTAACTGCCTTAACAAGGTTTTCGTTTAACCCAAGGCCTTCAAATGCATTCATTAAATAAATTTATTTTAAGGCGCAAAGGTATGTTATTAGAAGGAGAGTAATTAACCGCTGCGATTTCACTATTGTAGTGCAGTGCAGCTTCAAAGCAATATTTTATTGCGTGTTTATTAAACTTATTTTTAATTTTGAAGTCTGTGTAAAGCTGGATAATCAAGCATACATCCAAAATTCCATTTCTTTTAATTGCATTCTCTGTAACTGAATCTTATGCGAATATTTTTATACTTTTTCATTACAGGTGTATTATTTTTTTCAAAATCTTTCGGGCAGTTAAATCCTGCCGATCAGCACATTATGGATTCTCTCCTGGAAAATGATGAGATGCTTAAGATGATTAATAATTTTGATAAACCTTCCAGCTATCTACGAATCAATGTCGGGATCGGTAACAAACTATACAGCGATCGAAACCAGGCTCTTGAATCTTTACAGAATAGCGGAGAACTTATTATTAATCCATCGATAGGTTATTATCACAAAAGTGGCTTTGGAGTTTCGTTTACCGGTTTTCTTTTTAATGATAATAAGAAAACCGATTTCTATCAATATGCACTTTCACCATCTTATAGTTATACCGGGGGAAACTACGATTAATACCTCACTTTCTTATACACACTATTTTATTAAAAATATTTATAGCGCCAATACATCTCCAATCCAGGATGAATTTTATGGCAGCGTTATATTAAAAAAGCCATGGTTGAAGCCGGGTATTTCAGTTGGATATTCTTTTGGAACTTATCACGAAATTCTTAAGATTGATACCTTTATCAGGATTGCCAACCAGCAATTTCATATAAAATATACAGATACGCTTTCTATAAAGCTTTCATCATTCTCACTTGCCGCAACCCTGGAACACCCTTTTACTTTTTACGCTGTGTTTTCAAAGAAAGACGGGCTTAATTTTACTCCTCAGCTTTCTTTGATTACAGGAGTAAATGCTTACCAGGTAGGTCATAAAAGCAGTACTGAATTGTATAACACTTACACCAAGCGACTGGCAAAAAGAACCCGGCATTTCCAATCACAGGCTAACAATGATAAATTCCAGGCTCAATCGATTGGCCTCGATCTTGACCTAAGCTATTTTATTGGCAAATTTTACCTGGAGCCGGAAGCATATTTTGATTATTACTTACCCAAAACAGATGACAAACGCCTCACTTCAATTTTCAATTTTAATATAGGTATAACTTTTTGATGAGTGTTTAAGTACTAATATTGGTATACAATTTGAAACCCACACTTAAAAATTGATACTATATGAAAACAAAACTTCTCACACTCGCCCTTTTACTGTTCATTGGTTCCTCCGTATTTTCCCAATCTTTTAGCTTTGGAATAAAAGGAGGCGCTAACCTCGGCAAAATTGATGGCAAATCTTTTAAAGATGAATTTACACTTGGCTATCACGTTGGCGCTTTTGCAACAATTGGCCTTCGGCGAAAAATTTGCTATTCAGCCGGAAGTGGTATTTAACCAGGTAAATACAGATACCTCCAGCAGTTTCAGCCAGGTTTATCAGTTCAACCACATTAATAATATAAAGCTGCATTATTTAAGCATTCCCATTCTTTTAAATTATAAAATAGCAAAGATCCTTTCCATACAGGCAGGACCACAGTTTGGGGTATTATTGGATCAAAACAAAAATCTACTTCAAAATGGAAAAGACGCTTTTAAATCAGGTGATTTTGCTTTAGTCGGTGGTCTTCAGCTTAATCTACTTAAGTTTCGTATTTATGGGCGATACGTCGGTGGCCTTACTGATTTGAAAAATATACAGGCGGCTGATACATGGAAAGCATCGGCCATTCAACTGGGCGTGGGGATAGCTTTATAAAGCACTATCTTATTTTCTCAATTTCGCCATGCCTGTTTAATTTAATGATAGCAGAGGGCTGTTGTATTTCAATTTCATCCTGGCGGTGTTGAACAATATAATCAACACCGCTTTTTATTGCATTGTTTATTTCGCTAAAATTTTGAGGATTGTGCTGTCCTGAAATATTTGCCGATGTTGATACTAATGGCTTTTTCAGTTTTTTTAAAAGCGTAGTGCTAAAATTATCTTTTATAACTCGTATTGCAATACTTCCATCTGCATTAATAAGATTAGGCGATAGATTAATTGCATTATTAAAAATTGCTGTTGTGGGTTGTTTTTGTCTTTTAAGGAAATCAATAATTTTTCGTGAAGGATGTAAAACAAAAGTTTTTATATCTGCAAACCGCGCCAGTAAAATGATCATCGACTTTTTTTCTTCTCTTTTTTTGAGCTGATAAATTTTTTTAACTGCGATTGAATTGGTTGCATCACAACCAATTCCCCATATAGTGTCGGTAGGATATAAAATAATACCTCCGTTTCTAAGGACCTTTATTGAACCGTTGATATCATTTTTAAATTGTTTCATTATATGTTGAAAGAGTTGATAGCAATTGTACCGTTTCAATAGTTCTGGCACATTTGAAATGCCCAAGTGGGCAAGCTTTCAGCCCGTGAAGAGAACAAGGCCGGCACGATAGTTCCTCTTTTGTTTCTACGATAAATGATTTAGGCGACAATGGATAAAATCCAAAAGAAGGAACGGTTGAACAAAAGATGGCCGTCACAGGCGCATCCATTGCAGAAGCAAAATGCAACGGTGCAGAGTCGTTGGTATAATTCATTGCAGCATTTTTTATCAGTGCTGCCGAGGAAAGAAAATTTAATTTTCCGGCAAGAACGTGAATGTTTTTATTCAATGATTGCTTCCTGATTTTTTCACAGAGAGATATGTCTTCCTTTCCACCCAATAAATAGATATTATATTCAGGAGGAAAATTGTCGGTAAGATCAATCCATTTTTCAAACGGGTATTGCTTGGTAAACCACACACTGGCAGGCATCATGCATACATACGGTTGGAAAGTGTATCGTTTTATTTCATCATAATTTGTTGGAGAAGGGTAGAGGCGGGGCTTCGACAGGGTATCATCGGTGAAATGTTTTATAAGGTCATTGTTTCTCTCCACCTCGTGTCTGCCGCTGGCAAGATCGTGCTTTATTATTTTTGTGAATAAAAAACTAAAGGGATTTTTGTCAAAGCCAATTCTTTTTTTTGCTCCCGAGAATGCGGTTAATAAACCTGTAGCAGTAAATCTCTGAAGATTAATAACTGTATGATATTTGTTTGACCGAATCTTCTTCAGAATACTTAAGAGATTTTTTTTCTTATTTTCTTTTTTATACCATACCAATACTTCATGCAAAAAAGGGTGATTTGTTAAAAGGCCCTCATTTCCCTGTCTCACTAAAAAATCAATATGTGCGTTTGGAAAAAAGCGGTGTAATTTTTCCAATAATGCAGTAGCCAGTACAACATCACCGGTGAAGGCCGTTTGTATCACAAGAAATTTTTGCATATGCAGTAAAGTTATTAATAAAATCAGTTGAAGATTTTTAGTGGTTTCCATATTATGTTTGCACAAAAACAAATATGGATTTACAGAAATTAATTGGAGAAGCATGGGCCAACAGGGAACTGCTCAAAGACGAAACTTATACTGATGCAGTAAAAAATGTTATAGAAAAAATTGATGAGGGAAAACTTCGCACAGCCGTTCCTGTAAGTAGTGGCTGGCAGGTAAATGAGTGGGTAAAACAAGCTATACTCTTATATTTTGGCATACAAAAGATGGAGACATACACGTTGCCTCCATTTGAATTTTATGATAAGATGAAATTGAAAAGCAATTACAGGGACCTTGGTGTAAGGGCTGTTCCTCACGCCGTTGCCCGATACGGAGCTTTTCTTGGAAGGAATGTGGTGCTCATGCCCAGTTATGTGAACATAGGAGCTTATGTTGATGAAGGCACCATGGTGGATACCTGGGCCACTGTAGGAAGTTGTGCCCAAATAGGAAAAAATGTACACCTTAGTGGCGGAGTTGGTATTGGCGGAGTGCTGGAACCTCTGCAAGCCAGTCCCGTTATTATTGAGGACGGTTGTTTTATTGGCAGCCGTTGTATCGTTGTTGAAGGTGTGAAAGTTGAAAAAGAGTCTGTTCTTGGGGCCAACGTTGTGCTAACTCAGTCTACCAAAATCATAGATGTGAGCGGCACCGAGGCCTTGGAATATAAAGGGACGGTGCCTCCACGCAGTGTTGTAATTCCCGGAAGCTACATTAAAAAATTTCCTGCCGGTGAATACAACGTGAGTTGCGCATTGATTATCGGCAAACGAAAAGAAAGCACAGATAAAAAAACTAGTCTGAATGATGCATTAAGAGATTTTAATGTGAGTGTTTAATATCAATTTCTCCGGAAGTTTAAGATTAACCGGGCAGATCTTCTACCATAACAAGATTAGCATTAAATTACCTTCAGAAATTTTTTGTTGAATATGCCTCCAAAAAAAAGTCCTTCACATTTAAAGACTGCATTTGAAAAAGTGCATTCTTTCACCAAGCTTTTAATTTGTTTGACTATTGCTGTGGCAGTTTATTTTATCATCCAGATCAGGCATATTGACATTCTTACTCATGTAATGATAGGATGGGATACTTTTAGTTTATGCATGATTGCTATGACGTGGATTACTTTTTCAATCACAACATCGCAACAAATCAGGGAGCAGGCAAAAGTCCAGGATTCAAGCAGGACATTAATTTTCTTTATAATTCTTATATCAACATTAGCCAGTTTTTTGGCGGTATTATTACTCCTGGTAACGAAACAAAAATTCAAAAGCGCAGAGAGCTTTCATCTGATCATAGCAGTTGTGGGTATGATTCTTTCCTGGTTTCTAATTCATACCATTTTTACCTTGCGCTATGCACATATTTTTTATGGAGATAATGAAGAGAAGCCGGAAACTCATGCTGCAGGCCTGGAGTTTCCGGGAGATAAAAAACCTGACTATATGGATTTCGCGTATTTTTCTTTTGTTCTTGGAATGACCTTCCAGGTGTCTGATGTGCAAATCACTTCGAAGCATTTCAGAAAAATTGCCATGTGGCATGGCATGCTGTCCTTCGGTTACAACACAATTATGATTGCACTTACGATTAATTTGATTGCGGGATTTGGGAATTGAATACACAGGTTATTTGTATATTATATCAAAAGATGGCCCTTACAGATGCCCTTCCTGTATGAACCGTAGGCGCAGTACCTGGCTTTCTTCCCTCATATTGAAGATTGAGTTCGATATTTCCGGCCAGCCTTTTAGTTAGCTCTATATTCCACAAATAATTTTTGCCGGGTAGCAATCCGTCAAGTAAAATATATCCTGCGGTACTGTTGGCACCACTTCCAGCACCACCATTAAATTTTATATTGTTATATGAAAACCTTGCGTTTAATGTACTATTAGAAAGTACGTTATATCTTATTTCTGCCGCAATTGCATTATTAATTGCACTTTCCATAAAGTCAATTTTATTTTGTTTTTTATCATAGGTGTAAATAAGACTTACACGAAAATCACTTTTATAAATATAGCTTACGGAAGGCTCAGCCGAAAATTCATTGATTTTATAGTTCCTGTTGGCAAATGAAGGTGTACTCAATTGATTAAGCACATACTTATTGGTAAACGCTGTTGCAATGGACCGGTTTAAATTCCACCTGCCTTTTAGCGTAAGATCTCTTAACCGGTTACTCTCAAACCCATAATTTAAAAGGGACTTGGCTGTGTTAAGTCTATGAGTTACATCGATTCCCCACTTAATACTTTTACGATTAAAATAAATCGTGTTCGACAAAAATGAGCTTAAAGTGATTAATGTTGTATCAATGAGCTTTTTGCTAAATGGGTTGAATTCGAATGAGCCATTATTCGAGATACCTTTTTTATTTATTTGCAAGGCAGAACTTGTATTAAACCTGCTTAAAAATTTCACAAGTTTATTGGTAGCGTTCGCATTTATAATTGCTGACGGATTCAAATCAACGTTATAGTTGAATTGAATATAGTTTGCTTTCACATATTGATTAGTTGGCGTAAAAACCTTTATCCATTTTTTCTGGTCTTCATAAATTGCTATTTCAAATTCATTAAGCTGTGGTATTCCATCCATATTGTAATCGTTCCATGTATAATATCCTTGCCCCGCCGGCACTTCAAGATAAGTATATTCTCTTTTCTGTTCCTGGCCTGAACCCAGCTCATATAAAATACCGCCGGTAATAAAACCATTCCATTCGCGGATCGCATATTCTGCCCTGCCCAGCAAACTTTCATCACTTTTTTGGGTGGTTAAATTTGCGTTGATAACATCTAGCTTCCGGTAGGTAAGATTCAATTTAAACTGGTGATTTTCATTTTTCAATAATTCAGTAATAAGGCTGATGTTGTTACTCCTGTCACCAGAAACCAGGTTTTTCTGAAACGGAAATTTATCTGTTCTTGTAAAGTAAGTAATCCCCCATCGATTGAGTTTTGTTTCGTTTGATTTCAGATAAACCTGCCAGAGATTAAATGCAAAACTCTCGGGCATTAATGTATCATATTGCTTGCTTAGCTGACTATTATGTTCTGCCGAAAAGCCTCCGCCAATCTTGATATTTTTTAACGCTGGAAATATCCTGGATATATCTATAGAAGGCCGAAGGAACGAACCTGTTTGCACACTGCTGTTAATATTTGTCAAATAAAATTTATCAGAAATCTTCCATCCTTTTAATGTCATTTCATGTTCAATAGAATTTCTTATTCCTTTAAAATTATCACTGCGGTTGTAACTGGTCAGCTGGTATTTTACGAAATTATTTTGCTTGTCATTTAATTGAAGCGAACCGCTTATCAAATTTTCCGTTGCTGCAGGTGCATCAAACGGAAGGCTCCAGTCGCGGTTAAATTCTACATTGCGTAACCTTTCGAGCGGCTTAAACCTGTCTTCAACAAACTCATAGCCAACAGTTGTTTGCAAAGTGAGACCTTCTTTAATTTTACGAAAAACATTTTGCTGCATAGAATATTCAAGCTTTGCGGCAGTCCCGTTGTCTTTTCCTTTATCTTTTGAGGAAAATGTGTTTACGTCATAGTTACTCATTGCGAGTTCGCCTTTGATGTAGGACTTCTCGTTAAAAAAATATTGGCCCGCGGCTGTAATAAGCTGCTGTTTTTTTGGAGTAATGAGCAAAATAACCGGCTCCCAGTCTCCCTGCGGAACACCATTTAAAGGTTGTACCCACATAAATACCCTGCCATTCGCTGTTCCACTTGCCTGCACATAGTTCCCTTTTCCTGTACCCACATTTGTAAAAGAAAGGTTATACAACTCATCGCCTTTATTGACGGAGTATACATATACAGAATCATGTATTGAATTAAATACCGTATCAATTTTCTTATACAGAATTTTATTTATAGAAAACGTATCACGCACTGCGTCGGGATACCTGGCGCTATCAATATTGTTTCCAATTTGTGAAAGAAACTGTTTTTGTGCAGCGTCAAGCGTTTGGTTGATAGATGAATTTTTTGCGTCGTTATTGGAATATGCGCCGATGCTTAATTTTAATTTTTTCCCAATGTTGATTTCATCATTCGCATAAAGAAGCGAGTTAAGATAATTTCTGTCGGAGTATTCAAACTCTACCTGTATCCGGCTGTCTTTTGTGATAAGGCGTTTAGCCGTAAAGGTTATTTCAGCCGTATTGTAGTCAATAATATAATCCTGGTCCTCGCCCCTGGTGAGTAATTCTCCGTCTATGAAAACCCGTTCTGTTGCCGCAAGCACAGTAAAGTATATTTCACCATTTGCCCCCGACAAACGATAGGGGCCCTGGTTGCCTTCGAGTGGTTTAATAACATTTCGGGTAAATTTTCCTTTTGCTATTGCACCACTCACCAGGAGTGAATTGGTGGAATTTTTGCCAATTCTATTGTCAGTAATAAATGAGGCGCCTTGAAGTCTTTTATAAAAATTAAGGAAATAATTCTGACTTTGCCTGATATCTATATCGCCAAAGTTTGCCTGCCAGCCATGTTTTTTTATTTGCATAAAAATCCGGTCGAAATCACGCAGGTCTTGTGTGTTTCCTTGCGGCTGAATCGGAATATTATTGTCGCTTATGGCGGCCGTTAGTTCCAGGCTGTCACCAATATAACCGTTTAGCTGAAGATTAAGGGTGGAATTTACGACGGCATCCTGGCTATTGCCAAATGAAATGCCCCTCCCAAAACTTCCATTATAATTGATGTTTCCAAAATCTATGATTTTGTTTTCGTTTACCTGGTTATTTTTAAAAGTGAAGGGTTTTTCTTTAGCAAAGTTGAATCGTATGCTGTCATAATTAAAATGTCTTTTTACTGAATTTAGTTTAAAAGGAAAAATACGATAGGTGATAAAAACACTATCAGGCAATGATTGGGTCTTCCAGGTGATAAATGCATTCACGTAATCAATCTTATACAAATCGCTTGAAACATCTTGTATCATAACAGTGTTTGGTATTACGCTGCTGCTGTCAAACCGTACCGTGCTTGTTTTAGTTGAGATAAACTTTTTTCTTAGATTGGACGATACAGGATTGTTTTGGGAAAAGCCATCATGGTAAAGCAGTAATAAGATGAAACCAAAATATATTCTTGCGGAATTCAATTAGTTCGGATTTTAGAATCACTAAAATTAGGATTTATGATTGGAAGTTGGCTAAGTAAAGGCAAGGCCGACCTTACATTTTATTTGAGTTTTGAATTTGTTTGTATGGCAAATTAATAACGATTTTATTGGCAAATAAGTGTGAAGCGTTGAAAGTAGTGTTGTGGAATGATAAAATGCTAACGTATAACAATTAAGCAGAGAGATCTATCTAACTCCTTTCACATTCATCCTCATAATATACACCGATTCAGATGCCGTAATAAAAAGAATATTTTTTTCTTTTCCCCCAAAACAAAGATTAGCGGTCCATTTACCTGGAATATCAAAATGATGAATTTTTTCTCCCTGCGGATTATAAACGGTAACCCCATTGCCGGCCAAGTAAACATTGCCTTCGCTGTCAAGGGTCATCCCATCTGAAAGATCCTCTGCAAAAAGCTGCCGGTTTTGCAATAATCCGTTTCCTTCAATTTCGTATTTATATATCTTACGGTCTCCTATATCCGAAACAAATAAATATTTTCCGTCGCCAATAAGCCCGTTTGGTTTTGTCAAATCTTCATCTGCTATAATGGGCTCGTTTTTCCCCTTTTGCAGGTAATAAAGTTTTTGGCCGTTTATACCGGGGTCCGGATTTTTTCTTTCCCAGTAATCACGCTGGTAATATGGATCGGAAAAATATATACCGTCCTTTTCATCGACCCAAACGTCATTTGGGCCGTTGAAACGATGGCCTTTGAAATCTTTTAGCAAAACAGTCACTTTTCCCTCGGGGGTTATTGACCATAACTGGTCGTTTTCATCAGCACAGGTAATCAGATTTCCTTTAGTGTCAAAATACATACCATTCGATCTGCCTGCAGAATCCAGGAACACAGATAACTGTCCATTTGTATCGTACTTCCAGATTTTATTATTCGGCTGATCAGTAAAATAAATATTACCCGCTTTATCGGCGGCTGGTCCCTCTGTGAAACTGAACTGGCTGGAAATAAGGGTGGGAGTGGTGTCTATTGCAATAGGTGTAAGCGGCATCTGGCTAAATGTATTTACTGAAGTTAAAAAAAAATACGACAAGCACAGTTTTCTCACATCGAAAAAAATGCCCGGAATGATCTTTTTCATCTTTATTTTTTAGTCTTATATATCGCAAAAATTCCAAGAGGGTTGTGCAGAGTTAATGATCTTCCCGAAGTTATTAAAACCTGAGGAAATCGCATTATATAAAAAACGCTAGTCGTTACCACTCAGTTTACTTGTTTGATTTTGGAGCCTTTACCAGCGTTGTATCATTACTCAATAACGGAACCGTATAGCCGCCGCTGTCTAACTCAGTTTTAGGAAAGGTATTTTTTAAAGCCTGCCAATCATTTTTATTTACTGCGGTTTGAAATAAATACATCGATTGTAAACCCTTTACCGGCTGCAATTGGATGACACCCTTTGCGGTAACTTTAGTGCCTACAAGACTTAACGATTGAAGCTTACTTAAATCTTTAAGATGCTTTAGACCCCGGTCAGTAATTTTTGTATTATTTAATTGTAATAAAGTAAGATTTGTGCACTGGCCAATTACGGATAAAGCGCTATCGTCAATAGATGTATCGTTCAGCTTTAACCACACCAATTGTTTTTTTACCGGCAATAATAATTTTATATCCGAATCAATAACATTTGTGGCAGAAACAAAATTCGCCATCAGGTAATTGGAATTTTGAGACACCGGAATTATTATTACTCCTTTATCTTTTAAGGGTTGCAAGGCTTTTTCGTCTGCCATCTCAATAGGCTCTGCAGGAATTATGGCTATCGCTTTTTTTTCGTCTATGTGGTCACTTTGCAACGACAGTAAATAAGGCTTTATTATTTCGGGCTGTTGCAGGTCTTTTACCTTCTTATTAAAATCGGCGCCTGCATCAATCCACCAATGTATCAATACAATCTCTTTTTCACTCAATTGGGCTTTTTGTTTCGGCGGCATGTGATCGTCATCTTCACGTGGCAATAGCAATCGCTTCAATAATTTACTTTCTTCAGGATTTGCATTAATAACCGGTCCATCCTTACTGCCTTTCAATATCCAGTGTGGATCGTCAAGACGTAAATTATTTTTTTGTTTTTTTGGTCCATGGCAGCCATAGCATCTTGCTTGCAACAAAGGTTGAATAACATCAGCATAAACATTTGCTTCCTGTATGTTGGCAATATTTTTCCTGGGTATAATAACAGAGTCATTTGAATCCATGAATGCAGAAGTCAGGTAATCCGGACCATGTGTTAATGAACCGCCGAGATGCCCCGTAACAATAATCGCTAATAACAGTGCTATGGAAAAGATTTTAGACCAAACATCCATTTTCCCGTATTTTATCCGCACATAAAGCAGAAATGAAATTGAAGCAACACTGATGCCCATCCACATGTGCCATGAAATAAGGTTCTCGTCATAGTCTCCATTTAACGATAACGAATAACCTGTAATGCAGGACAAAATAGCCGCTATCATTCCCAATAAAAGAACTACAGTAATTATCTCTTTGGAAACATTATATTTTTCTTTGAGTGAAATCCACTGCAGTAATAAACCAATTAATAAAAAGCCAATAGGAAGATGTACAAGCAATACATGAAAACGACCAATAAATTCTGTAATGTTCAGAAGCATTTAATAATACTTTGTGATTGATTTAGCCATTTGTCAGTACCCATTTTCGATGTGAACATTAGCGTTGGTTAATACAGATTGTAGTGACTATTGACTTCTTGACCATCTTAAGTATATCTTTTTCTAAGGAGGTTCATCATATAAACATTTATCGCCCATTGGTCGGCCAGGGGTTGCCTGGTGTAAGGAGTTGTCGGCATATAATCTGCAGGACCAAACTCTGTAAGAATTGTTAAACGCTTCCCGTTTTCTTTTTTGCGACTAACTATTCTATCCCACCACTCAAGATGCGCTTTTAGTGCCGTTTCCCATTCAGGAGCCCTTGGATCATTTACCTGGGGCCCTTCCGGATGCCCTATTCTTGCGTGTATGTGATCCGCTCGTTCAACAGCCAGCGCTAAAGTCTCCGGTTGATCCTGCAGTAAAGATTCACTTACATTACACCAGTGTGATACATCAAATGTAATTCGCAGTTCAGGAATTTTTTGCATGTATTGTTTTGCAACTGGTGCGGCAAACAACATTCTTGAACGATGAGTTTCGTGATAAATGGGGATACCGCTTGTTTTGCCAAGCTGTAATGTGTAGTCGATAAACGCTTTATTCTCGTCGTAACTAAAATAATCTTTACCGGAATGACAATTTATGTACAACGGGTTTTGAATTTTATTTGAGGCAGCGGCATCAATCATTTTCCTAAAATATTCAAGATGCTCCCCATAATTGCTCTGTTGTGCCCCACATAAAAATCCAACTTCAAGATTATACTTTTTGAGAGCAGAAAATAATTCATCCTGCTCTGTTTTTTCCATCGGCCACCATATTTCAATTCCATCGTAACCAGCTTGTTTTACTTTACTACAATATTCATCAACACTACCTTCAAAACCCCAATTAGTAGCTAGAAGTTTTAATTCAAAATTTTTATTCATGTTTTGTTTTGGCAGTTTAGATTCTTCAAATATTGTGAACGATGACAATAGTAATGCAGCAGTTGCCGAAGTAGTGGTTCCAATAAATTTTCTCCTGTTTTGTTTCAACGTATTAATTAAAGATTGAAAACTATGCAATAATTTCATCGATCACTCTGCCGGAAACGTCTGTTAGTCTATATGGCCTTCCCTGGAACTGGTACGTAAATTTTTCATGATCAAAACCAAGTTGGTTCAAGATAGTAGCCTGAATATCGGCAGGTGCAACTGCACCGCTTACAGGATAATATCCAATCTCGTCTGTTTCTCCGTGAGTATATCCCTTTTTGATTCCTCCACCAGCCATCCATATGGTGAAAGCGCTTACATGGTGATCTCGTCCTTTGAACGGATTTGGTTTTCCTTCCCTGTTTTCCATCATTGGTGTTCTTCCAAACTCGCCGCCCCAAACTACTAATGTTTCATCAAGCAAACCTCTTTGTTTTAAGTCTAAAATCAGAGCAGTAATTGATTTATCTACTTCACGGCATTTATTAATAAACCCTACATCAATTGCCAGGCTTGCATCTGTTCCATGACTATCCCAACCCCAATCAAACAATTGTACAAACCTAACACCTTTCTCAACTAATTTTCTTGCTAATAAAATATTGTTGGCAAAACAGGCCCTGTTAGGTTTGGTGCCATACATTTCATGAATATAATCCGGCTCATCATTAATATTCATTACTTCAGGAACGGAGATTTGCATTTTATAAGCCATCTCATATTGTGCTATTCTTGATAAAATCTCCGGGTCTTGAAACTCCTTATATTCCTGTGTATTCACTTCGTTGATCGCGTCTATAGAAGCTTTACGTAAATCTCTGTCCATTCCGGCCGGATCCTTAATAAACAAAACCGGATCACCTTCGCTTCTGCATTGCACACCCTGGTAAACTGACGGCAGAAAACCGCTGCCCCAAACGCTTTTCCCTGCATCAGGAAATTTGCCACCAGAAGTTAACACAACGAAGCCGGGCAGGTTTTGGTTTTCGGTACCCAAACCATAAGTTGTCCACGCTCCAAGACTCGGCCGTCCCAAACGCGGCGAGCCTGTCTGCACCAATAATTGCGCAGGTGCATGATTAAACTGATCAGTTGTGCATGCTTTCAAAAAAGTAATTTCATCAACGATAGTTGCCAGGTGCGGCATATGTTCACTTACCCATATACGGCTCTCGCCATGTTGCGAAAACGCAGCCTGGGGGCCTAACATCTTCGGAACTCCACGAATAAAGGCAAATCTTTTTCCTTCTAATAAAGATTGGGGACAATCCTGCCCATCAAGTTTCATAAGGTCGGGCTTATAGTCAAATAACTCTAATTGTGACGGAGCCCCGGCCATATGCAAATAAATTACGCTTTTTGCTTTCCCGGGAAACATGGGCAATTTGGGTGCAAGAGGATGGGCGGGATCAAAAACAATATTATTGTTAACTGAAGATGAATCCATGCCACAGCTATGCAGCAAAGAACCTAAAGCCAACGCGCCAAATCCCATCGCACTTTCTTTTATAAAATGACGCCGGCTATAAAAATGTAAAGCTTTCTGATTTGCTTCAGTTACCAACCGTTGAAGTTGCAATTCTTTTTGTGTCATTGCCTGTATTTATCTGCGAATAAATTTTTTCAATGCTAATTTTTTGTTATCAGTTCGTCTAAATTCAAAATTGCATTTGCAACTATTACTAACGCCGCAGTTTCAGGACTGCTGTTTTTATTTTTATCGCCTGTTATTTCCAAAATTTTTTCTTCATTTCCGGAGAACCCTGAAAAAGCTTTATTATACAATTTTGTCAAAGCAGTGAGTTTCCCCTGAGTGATTGGTTTGTGCATTGCCAGTTTATAGCCACACCGTATTGCTTTTACTGGATCCTTCATTCCTGCTTTCTCAATCATGCGATATGCAAAATGTTTTGATGCATCGAGATAGAAAGAATCATTTAAAGTAGCCAATGCCTGCAGTGGAGTGTTGGTAGTGATGCGCCGTGCAAGACATACTTCCCGTGCCGATGCGTCAAAACTTTCCATGGCGGGGTAGGGTGCAGTACGTTTCCAATAAGTATATACAGCCCGCCTGTATCGATCTTCGCCTTTACTGTTTATCCAATATTGGCCATTCCAGGGGGAAAGCCAGATACCGGCAGGTTGCCATGGCATCACACTCGGGCCATACATTTTTTCGCTCAGTAATCCGCTTATGGCAAGCGCCTGGTCGTGAATCTCCTCTGCGGATAACCTTACACGTGAACCTCTTTCATAAAAGTTGTTGAACGGATCTTTTTCTCCTGATTCTTTGGTTACCGCCGCATCCTGCCGATAGGTTGCAGACATAACTATCTCTTTTATTAATTTTTTTACACTCCATTTATAATTATTCATAAAATTCCAGGAAAGATAGTCCAGCAATTCTTTATGAGTAGGTTCAGCACCCTGTGTACCCATATCTTCCAGTGTTTCTACAAGTCCTTTTCCAAAAAGCTGCTCCCAGATTCGGTTCACCATTGTTCTTGCAGTTAATGGATTTTGTTTACTGGTTAGCCAAAGAGCCATGCCCAGCCTGTTTCTCGGGGCTTTATTTGGGAAAGGGTTCAACGATTCGGGCACGTCCGGCTCAACAACTTCTCCTTTTACCAGCCAGTTGCCTTTAATAAAAACATTTGTGGTCCGATGCATATCCTGTGGGTTGTCCATCATTACAGGAGTAGTGCCCACTTTTGCATTTAATAATTCCCAAAATATTTTTTTTGCTTCAGCATAGCCTTCTTTTTCACTTCCGGGCAAAGGTTGTGTGAAATAGAACCAGTCAAATAACATCCCGCTGGCATCAGGCTTTTTTAAATTTGGATTTATATAGGTAAGATAAAGATCATGCACACCCGAGACTGAAGGAAAGCCAACACTACTTATTGTCCAGTCTTTCGTTTTTTGAACGTTAATATTTTTTAAAATTGGCCCATCGGGTTTGTCTAAATGAATCGTGTACACGCCATCGTTAGTGAACGCATTGTATCTATAGATTAGCTCACTTTTTTGTTCAAGATCAACTTTCTTCAACCGGGCAACCGCATGGTTCCGAAAAACCAGCCACTTGGTATCATTCAATTCGCTGTTTGCAAACGAATCTGCTGTGAGTGAATTTATTGCAGGCTGCCATGTTTTAAGAAAGGTATAAATTTCTTTTGCCCTGCCCGCATAACCATTGTTATTGAACCAGTTTATAAGGTTTGTCAATTTTTCGTTATCCTCTTTATTGTATTCACGAAGCAAAGGATAATCTGCTTCTGTATCTTCATCTCTTGAATTATTAAAGAAGGCAAGAAACTTATAATAGTCTTCATGTTTAAAGGGATCATAAGGATGGCTATGGCATTGAACGCAGGCAAACGTAGTTCCCATCAGGCCTTGCCAGGTTGTATTTACTCTATCAATTACAGCGGCTGTTCTGAACTCCTCATTATCTGTTCCACCTTCATCATTGGTCATAGTATTTCTGTTAAAGGCAGTAGCTATAAAATCATCATCGGTTGCACAGGGTAAAAGATCACCTGCTAATTGCTCAATCAAAAATTTATCATAGGGCTTATCGTTATTGAATGCTTTGATAAGATAATCACGATATCGCCATATAGACCGGCTGTCATCACGTTCATAGCCTTTTGTATCCGCATACCGGGCAAGGTCAAGCCACATAGATGTAAAGCGTTCACCATAATGGGGAGAAGCGAGTAAAGAATCCACTAATTTTTCGTAAGAATTCATACTGCTATCATTTAAAAACCGGCTCGAAACTTTTTCCGAAGGAGGCAATCCGGTAATATCTAAACTGACCCGGCGTAATAGTGTCGCCTTATCTGCTTCAGGAGATGGTTGTAAATTTTCTGACAGTAACTTGTCGTAAATAAAATAGTCAATATCATTCTTTATCCAATCATTTTTTTTTGCCGGAATTAAACCAAAAAAAGAAGATTGCGGCACCGGAACCTCTTGCCTTCTGACAGGCACATAAGCCCAATGGTCGCCCCATTTTGCACCCTGGTTTATCCATTTGGTTAATATTTCAATTTCATCCTTACTTAAGCGTGTATGCTTATAAGGCATTCTTTCTTCAGGATCATTTAATTTAATACGACGAATCATTTCGCTTCTGCCTGCATCGCCTGGAACAATTGCATATTTTCCCGATTTCGTTTGTTGTAGGGCATCTGTCCGGAATAATAAACTGAAATTTGCCTGGCGCCTTACTCCTCCATGGCAGGTAATGCAATTCTTATTTAAGATTGGTTTTACCTGGGTATTAAAATCAATAGGAGTGTTATTGACATTAATAATAAATGCAGAGGCCGCAATTATTATTACAACAGAAAAAACGAGTAGCAATCTTTTATGTTTCCACTTAAGCATTATGGAAAATTAAAACAGGAACGGCTGTTATTAGCGGGAATAAAGCTAGTCCGAATTTACGCAAATATCTTTACAGGAAGAAGTTGTCAGATTGACTAATGATTTCTTAAAAATGGTTTTACGGATATGGAACGGGCTCAAGACCCAGGATTTGGTGCAGGTGATGTAGCAGGTGTTTATTATAATCTTCCGCCAGCCATCTTATTGAATGTATTTCATTTGCGTCACACAATCTCTCTTGTCCCGTTTCGGAAATATTTTTCAATACGATGCAAATATGGTTGTTGAGTAATGCCCACAGGGAAATAAGATCATTAATTATGTAGTTCTGATAGTTGGAAGCGGCTACCCAAATATCCTGGGCATAAATTATTTTAGGTATCTCCTCGTACTGTGAAATTATGAACCTGCGGATATTATTTTGTGCAGAATCAACAAGGTGGCCAAGTATTTCTTTCCTGCTCCATTTAGATGGGGATGGTTTATATATCCACCTGGCTTCGTCTATGCTTTGCAGTTGACCTCGATATGCGGCTATGATTGACTGCAAATGTTGAATTGAATTTTCCACATTAGAAACATTAAAAGATTATCCCTCGCAGAGGCAGGAAAACAAAGATCGATTTGTTAACCAGGATTATATTTCAGACGATAAAGAAGCAGCAAGATACTCCCGGTTCATTCTGGCAATATTTTCAACAGAAATTCCTTTAGGGCATTCAGCTTCGCAATTATAAATATTGCCGCAATTGCCAAAGCCCTCTTTATCCATTTGTCCGACCATGTTTAAGACCCGTGTTTTTCTTTCGGGATCACCTTGGGGGAGTAAAGCCAATTGGGAAACTTTGGCGCTTACAAATAACATTGCCGAACCATTCGGACAAGCTGCCACACAGGCGCCACAGCCTATGCAGGCAGCAGCATTAAAAGCCTCTTCTGATTTTGCCCTGTCTACAGGAATTGAGTTTGCATCTGCTGCATTGCCTGTGTTAACTGAAATGAAACCTCCCGCTTCAATAATCCTGTCAAATGCTTTCCTGTCAACCATCAAATCTTTTATGACAGGAAAAGCCCGTGACCTCCACGGTTCAACAACTATTGTATCACCATTTTTGTATGCACGCATATGTAGTTGACAAACTGTATTCTTTAACCAGGGACCATGAGCTCTTCCATCGATATACATACTACACGAACCACAAATACCCTCCCTGCAGTCATGATCAAACGCAATTGGATCCTTGCCTTCTTCAATTAATCTTTCATTCAACACATCAAACATTTCAAGAAAGGACATTTCTGATGAAATTTCATTTACATTATAAGTTTCAAATCTTCCTTTTGATTCATGATTTTTCTGTCGCCACACTTTCAGCTTTAGATTCATTGTATAATGCTCCATTGATTAAATATTTTCTACATAAATATTATTAGTTGCTCTTATTATTTGTCCCTTGCATTTACGAATTTCTCTTTCAAGTTTTGAATACGAAGGAACACTTATAAATCCGGGAACATCTCTGGTTCCAACTATTCTTGCGTCAATCTGGTAATTTTTAAACTCTGCTTTTAAACAAAGGATTGTAGTATAGATTTGTTTAAGAGCGTGAACCAAATCACCGCCCTTTAGTTCTATAAAAATTACTCTTTCGATACTTTTTATTTCCATTAAGTAAATCACATCTTTTTCCTTTAATGTCAGAAATACAATTGTCAACCTTTACTTTTTTAATTTTATGATTCGATTTATTATTCAGTTTATAAACTTTTCCCTTTTCAAAGGCCAAACAAATTTTTCTCTGTTCATCAAATTCAATGCACTCAATTGGTATCAAGCTCATTTGGAGAAAATTCAAGATTTAATAAAGAACTAAATTGTTCATTTAAAGTATTTGTAACACTATCAATTTTTTCAGCTTTTATTAATCCTTCTTCTCTATCAAAAATGTCTTCGCATTTTCCGTTTTTCAGCATCATATAAACAGAAACATCGTCAGGGTTCAACCAATATTTTTTCTCAATTATTTTATCTACATTATCCATGTTTAATTGTCCAACCTTATAAGCATACATCATATTATTCAATGAAGTTAAAACATAAGGGCTATGTGTTGTAATGATTAATTGATTTTTATAAAATGATTTGTAATCTATTTTTTCAACTAGATTAGAGATAATATATTTCAAAATTTGATTTTGGGTAGATGGAAAGCAACTTATTTCAGGTTCTTCAATTATAAGTGGAATTAAAAAATTACTGATAAAAGGTTTATAATCTTGCGAACTAGTTAATCCTACTATGCTATCATAAACAGTAAGTAAGGTTATCGCACTTTGTATTCCACTTGAAGATTCATTAAATGGTATTAATTTTCCAGAATCTAATTGTATTGAATCGCTATCATTACTATGAATAAACTTTACTCCAATTAGTTCACTATAATCAAAATTTGTCTTTTCTTTTCTGGCTTTTAAGAATTTATCCCCAAATCTTAAAAACAATCGGGGGAGCGAAGTTCCAGTTTCAATTAGTGCATACAGCGAATTTGATAAAACCGTAACAGAACTGCGTTCTGCAGGTATATAATTTACATTATAACGCATATTTTCTAGAAACGTTATATCACGCTTTTTTTGAATAAATACAGTCAAATTCTTATACTCAAATTTAAAAGCAGGATGCTCGTAATATATTTTAGTATTTGACCGTAAGAAATTATATATATCGACAGTTTTCAGATATTCGACAAACAACTGTGTTTCTTTATTTTGATCTTCATTCAATTCTAAATTGAATAGCTCTCTGAAAAAAGTATTTTGTATTGATACGATAATTTTAGCAACTGTACTCTTTCCAGTGCCCTGATCACCAATAAAAATATTTACTTTTTTGAACTCAAGCTTTATATCCTTAATTGGACCAAAATTTTTTATCGTAAGCGTTTCGCTCATTTTTTTATTTATAACTCCGCTGACTTGGTTTTACCACTTCGAAATGCAATTCTTCTTTATGCAGTTTTTCATCATTGCCTGTAAACTCCCACGCTGCCACATAACTATATTCATCATCTTTACGAAGTGCTTCTCCTTCAGGAGTCTGGCTTTCTTCCCTGAAATGACCTCCACAACTTTCTTTCCGGTCAAGTGCATCTATACACATCAACTCGCCCAATTCCAAAAAATCTGCGACTCTTCCGGCTTTATCAAGTTCAGGATTCATTTCAAATATTTCACCCGGAATTCTCACGTTCCTCCAGAACTCCTGCCTGAGAGATTTTATTTCGTCTATGGCTTCCAGTAAGCCTTGCTCATTTCTTGCCATACCACATTTTTCCCACATAATTTTTCCAAGTTTTTTGTGAAAACTTTCAACTGTTTCACTTCCCTTTATGTTCATCAAATTTTCTATTCTTTCCTTAACGGCATTTTCTGCTTCATCAAATGCAGGATGCGAAGTCGGAATAGGAGACGTCCTTATTTCCCCCGCCATATAACTGCCAAGTGTATACGGAATCACAAAATAGCCATCTGCAAGTCCCTGCATAAGCGCCGAAGCGCCTAAACGATTAGCGCCATGATCGCTGAAGTTTGCTTCGCCCAAAGCATACAAGCCGGGCACAGTTGTCATTAGTTCATAATCCACCCAAAGGCCACCCATGGTATAATGCACCGCAGGATATATGCGCATGGGAACATTATATGGATTTTCACCGGTTATCTTTTCATACATTTCGAAAAGGTTACCGTATTTTTCAGCAACTACTTCTTTGCCTAATTGCACAATGGTTTCATCGCCGGAATCTTTCATACCACGTTTACCAATTTCTACTTTTCCATATCTTTTTATAGCATCAGCAAAATCAAGATAGACTGCCATCTTTGTGGTGCCGACACCGTAACCTGCATCACATCTTTCTTTAGCAGCACGGGATGCAACATCTCTCGGTACCAAATTTCCAAAAGCCGGGTATCTTCTTTCCAAATAATAATCACGCTCGCCCTGTGGAATATCAATTGCCTTCCTGTTATCGCCTTTATTTTTGGGAACCCATATCCTGCCATCATTCCTTAGACTTTCACTCATTAAAGTAAGCTTGCTTTGGTGATCGCCGGTAACGGGAATGCAGGTAGGATGAATTTGTGTAAAACAGGGATTGGCAAAGTAAGCGCCTCTTTTATGTGATTTCCAGGCAGCAGTAACATTGCTTCCCATTGCATTAGTGCTTAAATAAAAAACGTTTCCATAACCACCTGAGCAAATAAGCACTGCATGCCCAAAATATCTTTCGAGCTTTCCTGTTACTAAATTTCTTGCGATAATTCCTCTTGCTTTGCCCTCAATTTTTACAATGTCATGCATTTCGTGGCGTGCGTACATTATTACATTTCCTAACGCCACCTGGCGTTCCAATGCACTATACGCTCCTAATAATAGTTGCTGTCCTGTTTGTCCTGCTGCGTAGAATGTCCGCTGTACCTGGGTTCCGCCAAAAGAACGATTACTAAGTAAGCCGCCATATTCGCGTGCAAAAGGAACTCCCTGCGCAACGCACTGATCAATAATATTTCCACTTACTTCTGCAAGCCTGTACACGTTTGCCTCACGTGAACGATAGTCGCCTCCTTTCACTGTTTCATAAAAAAGACGAAAAACAGAATCTCCGTCGTTCTGGTAATTCTTTGCAGCATTAATACCACCTTGTGCCGCGATCGAGTGTGCACGGCGTGGGCTATCCTGGAAACAAAATGCCTTTACCTTATATCCCAATTCGCCTAATGTGGCTGCCGCAGAAGCGCCGGCAAGGCCCGTCCCTATTACCACTACTTCAAGTTTTCTTTTATTGGCCGGGCTCACCAGGCTTACATGGTCCTTGTAATTAGTCCATTTTTGCTCAAGGCTCCCTTCAGGAATTTTTGCGTCTAATGCCATACGTTAGTATTAAATATATACTCAAAACTTTTTCGGTTATAAACGATTATTGTAGCCAGCCTGCCATAAATGATATCGGCATCATAGCAAATAAAATGCAAATAACAACTGAATAAAAAATACCAACACCTTTTATAATCGGAGTCCATCGCCTGTGATTTATTCCAAAAGTTTGAAATGCACTTTGAAAGCCTTGCAGCAAATGAAATAACAACGAAACGAGGCCTATCATATACAACACAAACCACAAAGGATTAGTAAATATTTCTTTCATTTCCTGGTATAGATCGATAACAGGGCCGTTGAAATATAATTCGTGTTTGGTGCTTGCCCAAAAATGATACAAATGCATTATAAGAAAAAGCAGTAAAAAAGTTCCCAGCCAGCCCATGTAACGGCTATACCACGTGATTTTCTTTGGAAAATTTGCCTTACTATAGTTCATTTTTCTTGTTGCTTTATTTTGTTGCCATAACAAAAGCCCCTGTATTATATGCAAAACAAAAACAGCAAACAGGCCCACTTCCAGGAACCTTACAAAATAGTTATGGAGCATAAAGTGAGCAGAGGTATTAAATGTGGCGCCATCATCATCATAGAATATCAGCGCATTTAACCCGGCATGAACTACCAGGTATATTAATAAGAAAAACCCGGTTAAAGCCATTAAAAATTTTTTGCCAATTGAAGAAGTGAATAACTGTTTCCAGGTCATAAATGCGGAAGTTATAAAATTTCAGATTTGCAAAAATACTACAGGAAATTCATAAACTGTTTGGCAATACTTATTTTATGCTGCAAGAGAAAATCGAACACGGGTTACAAACCTAACCGTCGCATAAGTATGTTATCAAGCTGGCTGAAAAGTACGTCTGGCTTCATGGTGCGCCATGGCGGAAAATTGATAAGTTCTATATAATTATTTAAATGCGCCCTGATAAAATCATATTGAGTTTGCTCCGGCATATTGAGACTTACAATCCATCCGCCGGTGTCGTGAACATCCTCATACCATTCTTCATAATAACTATCATCGCTGCTATGAAAATTCAAAACGTTTTCAGATATTAGAATAAACTTTGTAATTCCTTCTCTTAAAAATTCATCTATTACATCACGCTTTAATCGCATAATATCATTTTCAATTGCATCGTTCCATTCACCTATGAGTTCTATAATGGCATATTGTTCCTGGTAGTCCGCCATTAAAACTTTGAGGTATAAGGTTGAACTGCCAAACTCATCCCACTGCGGATGGATATAATAGTTATAAACAGTTTGGGTAAAAGCAAATTCACTATACTCTCTTCCATAAAACGGTGATCTTTCATCATCTTCAGAAGTATATAAATACTGCCAGTTATCGTATGGTTCTATATTCTGCATTGTTCTATTTATCAGCCTTATACCAATAAAAACTATAGGGTTTTCTTATACAAAAATACTTACATCTATTGCTTTTACAAATGGTACCTGATATAATTAGCATAAAAAAAGCCGCTCTTTTTGAGCGGCCTCATTAGAATACACCCCAGTGCCTTATTCAATTATTAGTTTGTCAGAAAAGATTGATTTGTTGGCTGCATTTGTTACTTTAATCATATAAACACCTGAAGCTTGTTTTGTACGCATTTGAAAATTTACAACCTGTCCTGCACCTTTGATATATACGTCTTTGCTGTCTACAAAGCGACCCTGCAAATCGGTCAACGCAATTTTATATTTTCCGGAAGCGCTGTTATCGAAAATAATTTTCACTTGTCCGTCTGTTACAGGATTTGGATACACCGAAATAAATCTATTGCCGATCACCTCGATCTTATTGAGGGCGGGAGCCCCAATACTGTTACGTTTTTGATCCTCATGAAGAAGGTTGCAACTGGCGAGATCAGAGGCGTTATATATCTGCCCCTTTGTATCTAACTTAGTAGCAGTAAAATCTTTCGTGTTGATGCTGTAAAAACCCTCAAAAGTGTTGGCACTGCTGATGATAACATCATTGTCGTTGATTACCGCAGCACCGTTTAAAGTATATGATGGTGACAAATTACTTATTGTTCCTTTATATGTTGCAACCCTTGTTTCAGGATCGACGATAAATACATTCCGGGTGGCACTAAAAAGATATAAATTTCCGAAGGCATCCGCAACAATATCACCACCCCAACTGCTGCATTTGTTGTGAACAGAGATTCCGTTGTTCGATTCGGCATCAATAAGACCACCAAGATCTGAGATAATTGTCTTACTGCTGGTTGTAAAGCGGACCAGGTGATTCGCATCGTTTGTAAGCGCATACCCATTACCGTCAGCTCCGATAGTCATTCGGGTAATATTTAATCCTTCATCATTGTAATCAACACTATTTACCAGGGGCTTTTGAATAGTGTAAAAAGAAGGCGAACTATTGGCAGACCTAAGATCAAGCCAAATCAATTGCCCGGTACGCATTGTAGCAAAAAACAACTTGTCGTGCCGTTTATCATATGCAGCAGCAGCACTCATCAGCACTGTGGGAGAAGGATTATCAATGCGGATGGAATTAGCCGTAACACTTACCCCACTTTGCTGCAAAGCTGCAGGGTTGCCATTTAACGTAAACCTGTCAATAGTTTTCCTGGTTTCGGCATCGGTGAACGAAAATTTAGTTTTGCCGTTTTCAAATAGCGTAGAATTTGAATTGCCGGAACCCATATCAATCACCCTGATATCTGTCCAGTTAAAATTTGCATTGACTTGGCCGGTTATGGCAAATGCCCGGCTGTCTTGTGTAAATCCTTCGAAAAAAATAATTGAAAAAAAAGTAAGGAGTAAAAATCTAAGTTTCATAGCGGAAGTTTAGTTGGTTAACAATTTTATGCCTTATAAATTTAATACAATTTTGAATAATCTTATACTAATTATTTATAATTTTCAATGGCCTTTTTTACGCTTCCGTATTTTAATAATATTTGTTTTGCTTTCGATTCATTTTTAATGCCCGCTTTTTCCATAAGCATTCGTACACCACGGTTTACCACCTTTTTATTGGTTAGCTGCATATTTACCATTTTGTTATCCTCAACTCTTCCCAGCTGAATCATTACTGTGGTTGAGATCATATTAAGAATCATCTTTTGAGCGGTGCCACTTTTCATGCGGGTGCTCCCCGTAACAAATTCAGGTCCTACAATTACTTCAACAGGAAAATCTGCTACTTCGCTTACCGGTGAATGGGGATTACAGGCAATACTTCCGGTAATGATGTTATTTTCTTTACATTTCTTCAAAGCGCCTATTACATAAGGTGTAGTGCCGCTTGATGCGACACCTATAACTACATCCGTTTTATTTACATTATAAAATTGCAGATCTTTCCATCCCTGCTCAGAATTATCTTCAGCATTTTCAATAGCATTAATAATTGCCTTTTCTCCGCCTGCGATAATACCAATTACCAGGCCCTGGGGTACACCATAAGTGGGGGGACATTCACTGGCATCTAAAATTCCCAATCTTCCGCTCGTTCCCGCACCAATATAAAACAGCCTTCCACCAGCCAACATCTTATCTGCCACCTCATTTACGAGATCTGCAATTTGAGGTAATGCTCCTTCAACCGCTTTAGCAACTTTCTTATCTTCTTTATTAATATTTGCAATGATTTCGGAAACTGGCATCTTTTCAAGATGCCTGTAATGCGAAGGTTCTTCAGTAATTTTTTTAAAAGACATACTTCTTGATTTGCAAGTCAAAACTATTGCAACAATTTTAATTAATGCAGAAGTTCGAAATATTGATAGAATAGATAATTCGATTCATTTTAAATATATAGGATAAAATTGTTGTTAAACTTTCGCCGGCTTTGTTTCATAGAGCATCATACATTAATTTACAGTCAATTTTCTATTAGACAAAGACTTCTGAAAATGAAATTAATTATACCAATCCTTTTTGTTTTACTTTTTATATCTCTTCATAGCCGGGCACAAGATATTGACTCGACCATTGAAAAATATGCTAACGACTATGGTCACGAACGTGCCTATATCCACTATGATAAATCCACTTATGCTGCGGGAGAGACCATATGGTATAAAGTATACCTGATGAATGGAATTTATCCCGCGGATGAAAGTAAAACAATGTACGTTGACTGGACAGATGGCAACGGGAAACTGCTTTCCCATAGCCTCGTGCCAATCGTTTATGCCACTGCTGCAGGACAGTTTGATATCCCCGCGTCATACGCATCAAATTTTATTCACGTAAAAGCCTACACGAAGTGGATGTTGAATTTCGACTCCTCTTTTTTTTATGAAAAAGACATCCGGATTCTTGCCAAAAATCCTTCTGCGGTTTCGTCTAAAAATACAGTAATTCCGTCTTTGCAATTTTTTCCTGAAGGAGGAGATGCTGTAGCGGGTGTAAGCAATAAAATTGCTTTTAAAGCAAACGATCAATGGGGGAGACCTATAAAAATAAAAGGCTACGTTCAAAATAACCAGGGAAAAAAAATCGACAGCCTGAGAACAGTTCATGATGGGATGGGATATTTTTTTATTTATCCAAAGGAAGGGGAAAGCTTTACTGCAAAGTGGAAAGATGAAAAAGGAACAGAGCATTCTTCAACATTGCCCGCCGTAAAAACATCAGGTGTTTCATTGCAAGTAAGCATAGATGGAAGCAAAAGGGAATTTATTGTAAATGCAACATCGGCATCTGCATCTGCTTTAGGCACGGTTCACCTGATAGGGACTATGCACCAGCATGAAATATTTAAGCTAACAAAAGATATTACGTCCGGAAGTATTAAAGGTGTCATTCCAACCCAGGATTTACCAAGTGGCGTTTTGATAATTACGGTCTTTGACGAACACTGGATCCCATTGGCGGAGCGCATTACCTACATTAACAACGAGGAATACCTTTTTACCCCCGAAATGACTGTTGAGCATTGGGGCTTAAACAAAAGGGCAAGAGATGAAATACAGATTGCCGTTCCGGATAGTTTGCCGGCGAATTTTTCAGTAGCCGTAACGGATATAGGTATAGACGCAGACAGCAGTGATAATATAATTTCTCACCTGTTGTTAACAGGCGAATTAAAGGGACAGGTCTTTAACCCCTCATACTATTTTACTAATAATTCTGATTCAATAAATCAGCAACTTGACCTGGTAATGCTTACCCATGGATGGCGAAGGTTTAAATGGGATGATGTTGTAGCCGGTAAATTTCCTGTGATAAATTATCCGAGAGACACAGCTTATCTTACGCTTTCCGGTAAAATTTATGGAGCATCGCCGTCTCAATTGCGTGATGCCGGAAGTATTATTTTGATCATGAAGCAAAAAAAAGATGGTAACAAAATAGTACCGGTCCCAGTTGAGCCCGACGGAACTTTCAAAGATCCGTCAATAGTGCTTTTCGATACAACACAAATTTATTACCAACTATCAAAATCAAAGGGGATCGGCGATGTTTCTGTAAAATTCATGGAAAACAGGCTTCCTCCCATTAGCCATAGCACCCCGGCAAGCGGACTTTTTAATAACCAATTAAATGACACTTCAGGAAATGCCTATCACTATCAGCTAGCAGATGAGGCAGCAGAATTCTTAAAGCTATACAACGGAAAGGTTCTGGAGACAGTAACGATTAAAGCCAAAACAAAATCACCCGTTGAAATTTTGGATGAAAAATATGCATCGGGCTTATTTAGTAGTGGTGATGCTTACCAGTTTGATCTTATTCATGATCGGAGAGCTTTGAGCGCTCTTAATATTTTTACCTATTTGCAGGGGCAGGTTGCAGGTTTACAAATTAACGGCACTTCAAATCCACCTTCGTTGCAATGGCGGGGAAGCACTCCCCAAATGTATCTTGACGAGGTTCCAGTAGATGTTGACATGGTGAGCAATATTCCAGTTTCCGATATTGCTTACGTTAAAGTTATGCGCCCCCCATTTATGGGAAGTGCCAATGGCAGCGGCGGTGCCATAGCCGTTTACACCCGGAGGGGTGATGATTCACAACCAGCGCCGGGCAAGGGATTAGATAATAATACTGTGAGAGGATATAGTTTAATGCGGGAATTCTATTCGCCTAATTATAGCAGCTTTGCAACTGATAGCGATAAACGGGATGTTCGTACTACGCTATATTGGAATCCGCAGGTAATTACCACCCCGGCTAATAATAAGGTAACACTTACATTTTATAATAATGATGTAACGAAAGCTTTCAGGGTTATAATTGAAGGCATGTCGAGTGACGGGCGATTGGCTCACATAGAAAGTATTATGGAATAATTTCAGGCCTACATTTTTATCACGAAAAATCTAAAGGCATGATAGCGCAATCCGGAAGCTAAAAATTTCGGGGCGCTGAATGATATTGTATCAGGCCTGCCATAGGATTTTTTAAAATATTTCCATGTTGTAAATGATAGCTTTTACACAATTGCACTACTACATCTTTAAAACCAAAAGCTATCCCCCCAGTAAAATGTACGGGAACACTCCGGCTTTCTTTAAACCTGGAAATATGCATATGAAAAAAATCATTTAAGCCGTCTTCTATGATATTTTCTATCATATAATGCCCCCTGTTCTCCGCAAGAAATATGGCAAATGAAGCCAGGTAACGGTTGGCAAGAGGTTTTTTATAAATGGAATTCAAAATCTCATTTGTATTCGTTACAAATTTTGCATCAAACCTCGAACGCAAATCATCATCAAAAATGTTGTACAAATAATATTGAATTACTTTTTTCCCGAGATGAGCCCCGCTTCCTTCATCTCCTAAAATAAAACCAAGACCTGGGCTATTTTTTACAATACGCCTTCCATTGTAATAACATGAACTCGACCCGGTACCCAAAATGCAGGCGATGCCCTTTTCTTTACCACAAAGAGCTTTTGCTGCGCCCACCACATCAGTGTCAACAAACAAAGAAGCAACGGGAAAGCAATTTTTCAAAGCCTTTTTTACCATTTTCAAATTAGCCGGATTTGTACATCCGGTTCCATAGTAATAGACTTCATCAACCTGTGATCTTTTTAATAATGGTAATACCTCTTTTCTGATTATGTCCTCCATTTCAACACCTGTTACAAAATAAGGGCTCATTCCCTGTGCGGTAAAAATATTTTTTGAATTTCCCTTCAAAAGGCACCATTCCGTTTTTGTAGATCCGCTGTCTGCAATCAATTTGATGGCTGGCATGTTTATCTCGTGTTTATTAAGGAAATTTGCAATTCTCAAAAATACAATTAGATAACTAAGAATAGTATGCAGAATAAAAAATTACAGGTTTGGCTTCCGTTAATATTAAGTGTGTGTATGGTTGCTGGTATGTTTATAGGATACAGGATAAGGGGTAATATGCCTAATACGGGAATTTTTTTTACAACCAGACCTAAACCTGTGCAGGAAGTAATGGATCTGATACAGAGAGAATACGTGGACAAGGAAAATGCGGACTCACTGGGAGATATTGCTATTACGGCAATCCTTTCCCGGCTTGATCCTCACTCGGTTCTGTTGCCGGCAAAGGAACTGGAGCAGGTTAATGAAGATATGGAGGGGAAATTTTACGGGATAGGTATTGAATTCAACATATTTAGTGATACCATTAACGTATTGAACGTCCTTACCGGGGGGCCGTCGGATAAAGCAGGACTACACAGTAGGGGATAAATTTCTAAAAGTGGGTGATTCTGTAGTTGCGGGTGTAAAGATTACAGCCGAAAAAATCAAAAACTTATTACGTGGTTCAGGCGGCACGAAGGCAGATATTTTAATTCTAAGAAATGGTGCTCAAAAAGAAATAAGCATCTCCCGTGGAATGATACCATTATACAGTCTTGACGCTGCGTATATGCTAACGGATAGTATCGGATACATAAGACTCAACCGTTTTTCGGAAACTACTTACCCGGAATTTATGCAGGCAGCAGAAGACCTGCAAAAAAAAGGAATGAAAAGTATGATCCTCGACCTTAGAGATAATGGGGGCGGTATTCTAACAGCGGCCACAAATATCGCAGATGAATTTTTAAGCGGAGATAAATTAATTACTTATACAGTAGGCGAACATTCTCCCAAACGAGAATACCGCTGCAGTAAAGATGGCGTTTTTGAAAGCGGTAAACTGGCAGTACTTACAAATGAAGGAACGGCATCAGCAAGTGAAGTCTTAACCGGTGCCTTACAGGATTGGGATAGGGCAACGGTTGTGGGTAGGCGTAGTTTCGGGAAGGGACTTGTTCAGGAACAGTTTGAATTAAGCGATGGATCAGGAATTCGACTTACGGTTGCAAGATATTATACTCCATTGGGCAGAAGTATTCAAAAGTCGTATAAAGAAGGTATCGAAGCATACAACAACGATTTACTTAACCGCTTTCACAGTGGTGAAATGAGTTTCGCCGATTCTATAAAGCATACCAATGCAAAATTATATACAACAAACTCAGGCAAAGTTGTGTATGGTGGCGGAGGTATTTCACCGGATATTTTCGTTGCCTACGATACATTAGCCTACAACAAAGAAATAGCAAAAGCCTATTTAAAAGGGACCATCAGCAACTTTGTTTACATTAATTACCTTAATCATGAAAAAGAATTTGACTCTTTTAAGACACCTAAGATTTTTAATGAGAAGTATCACGTGGATGAACCTACATTAGAAAATCTCAAACGATATGCGGCCCGCGATTCCGTTAACCTGAATCCCGCTGATTCCGGAGAAAAGGCTTTGCTTTCAAAACAATTAAAAATAATGACGGCACGCCAGATATGGCGGACGGAAGGAATGTACGAAGTAAGCAATTCTGATGACCAGACCGTAAAGAAAGCAATAGAATTTTTAAGTCAGTAATTTTTATGTCATAAACTTTTGTTGGCAAACGTTGTTGATCAACGCCACGCAAAATGCATCTGCAAACTTTATTTACCTTTACAACAAATAATTTTTTATGTGGAAAAACAATATTTTAGAAACTATTGGTAATACTCCACTCATCAGGCTTAATAAAATAACGAAAGATATTTCTTGCACCGTCCTGGCTAAACTTGAATATTTTAATCCCGGCAATTCGATTAAAGACAGGATGGCCCTTAAAATGCTTGAGGTGGCCGAGCAGGAAGGGAAAATTAAACCGGGTGGAACTATTATTGAAGGCACATCCGGAAATACTGGTATGGGCCTTGCACTCGCTGCCAGTGTAAAAGGTTACAAATGCATTTTCGCTACAACCGATAAACAATCAAAAGAAAAGGCAGATATCTTAAAAGCAGTGGGTGCCGAAGTAATTGTATGTCCAACCAATGTTGAACCTGACGATCCGCGTTCTTACTATTCGGTATCGAAAAGGCTTGCAGAAAGTATTCCTAATTCATGGTATGTAAATCAATACGACAATCTTGCCAACCGGCTGGCTCATTATGAACAAACGGGGCCGGAAATATGGGAACAAACAGAAGGAAAAATAACTCATTTGGTGGTAGCTACAGGAACGGGTGGCACTATTGTGGGAACCGGGCAGTTTTTAAAAGAGCAAAATCCAGGTATAAAAATTTGGGCGATTGATAGTTACGGATCCTTATTGAAAAAATTCTTTGATACTGGAGAGATCGACGAAAATGAAGTGTATCCATATATAAGCGAAGGTTTCGGGGAAGATTTTATACCAGCCAATTATGATATGAAGTACATTGACCGGTTTGAAAAGGTTACGGATAAAGATGGCGCTATTATGGCCCGGCGTATTGCCAAAGAAGAAGGATTATTTATTGGATACAGTGCCGGCAGTTGTTTGCAGGGATTGATGCAGCTAAAGAAAGAATTAAAAAAATCTGATGTTGTAGTATGCATTTTTCATGATCACGGCAGCAGGTATGTGGCCAAAATATACAATGACCAATGGATGATGGAACGGGGATTTCTTGAAGTTAAAACTTTTAAAGACCTGGTAAGTGGCCGGGGCGCCAAAAAACTTGTCACCGTTAAGCCCATGCAAACGGTTGCCGAAGCAATTGACCTGATGAAAAAATATGATATCGAAAATGTACCTGTTATGAATGGAGAAGGTATTGTTGGCTCATTAAGCGAGAGCGGGCTATTCAACAAAATTCTGTCAGACCCTGAAATAAAAAATCAGAAGGTGGAATCTGTAATGGAGAAGCAATATCCGATTGTGGATTTTGATACTCCTGTTGAGAAATTAAGTAATCTTATTTCAAGACAGAGTGGTGCCGTTCTCGGTAAGGATGAAAGTGGTAACTATCATATAGTCACTAAATATGATATCATTCAAAGTCTTGCGAAATAAAATTATAGATATAGCCCATTAAGTGCTAATTTACAGAAATTTACAGTTTAAATGTACGCGAATTTAGTCCTGAAGAAAGTTGCATTATAGTAATTTTACCTTATACTTTTTAGGCGATTTACGATGTAAATTCTGTTTCAAATACTATTTATTTAGTAATAATCTATAGCCTGATAATAAGCATTATCGCTCTTGCCTGCATATCGTCATCCATATATCTTTGCCTCAGAAGTTGATTGATGTTGATTTAAGCATTAATCTAAAATATCCAAAGTATCCATTTGAAAGACAAAGATTAGAATCTATCCAACTTCCTAAAAAAATCAAAAATCCCGTATCAGTCAACTTCTATTTTTTTTTTAAATATCGTTTGAATATATCTCGTATTTATTTTGAATGAACATCCAATATCTCATCGAAATAAACTAATTCATTCTTATGAGAACCAACCAACATCCGTGAATGCCGAACCTGGATTAACGCTAAAATCTAGTCCTTAAAAAACCTTTCTGAAACCAGTAATTAACTTTTCTGGTGAGAGTCACCAACTCTAAAAAAGGTCCCAAGGAAGTCCTGATTAAAGGGCAAAAATTTTACTTCTGTAATTCTGATTTATTCAGTTTACAGAAGTTTTTTATTTTACAAATACCTTGCATGAAATATTATGATACTAGAACCGCCTGATATATCTTCTAAAAAGTCATACACCCGAATAATTTCACTGGTGCCGTCTCAGACAGAGCTTTTATACGACCTGGGCTTAGAGAATGAGGTTATTGGAATCACAAAATTTTGCGTTCATCCAGCGAAGTGGTATAAAAATAAATTAAGAATAGGTGGGACCAAAAAAGTAAATAACCCACTGATAAAAAATTTTAAGCCGGATTTGATAATTGCAAACAAGGAAGAAAACGTAAAGGAGCAGATGGAAGAGGTGGCGCAAATTTGCGACGTTTTTGTAACCGATGTCAAGAATCTCAAAGACGCAATCAAAATGATTAATGAAGTTGGAATATTAGTTGGAAAGACAAGACAGGCACAACAAATCGCAAAAAAGGTTGAAAAGAAATTTAATAAACTTCAACTTGAGATTTCGTCAGAAAGGAAAATTCGAAGCGCTTATTTAATCTGGAAAAATCCTTTTATGACTATTGGCGGCGATACGTTCATAAATAATATGATGGAAAACAGTGGGTTTGAAAATATTTTCTCCGCTGAAGAACGATACCCGGAAATTACTTTGGATGATTTAAAAACCAACTGCGAATTAATCTTACTTTCTTCTGAGCCATATCCTTTCAGCAAAAAACATCTAAAAGAATTTAAATCGCAAATAAGCACAGCAAAAATTGTTTTGGTTGATGGCGAAATGTTTAGTTGGTATGGAAGCAGGTTATTGAAGGCTCCAGACTATTTTATTAAATTAAGAAAGAGACTCAATTTATTTTGAAGCTGGACCTAACAAGTAATAAATTTTGTTTTTTCTCAATTTCATGTAGGTTTGCATACATCTTAAAAAAAACGTTCATGGCTTCAAAAAAAATTACTGACTTATTGGGAAATAAGGCTGAGAACTTATTAACCCACAAAGCTATTATTGATAAATCAACGCTTACACTTCCTTCACCAAATTATATTGATGACGTCTTTGTGAATAGTAACCGAAATAATCGTGTGGTATCCAGTATGGAGACACTTATGCAACATGGCCGCCTTGCTGGCACTGGTTACTGTTCCATTTTCCCTGTTGACCAGGGTATTGAACATAGTGCAGGCGCATCATTTTCACCAAACCCTATTTATTTCGACCCTGAAAATATTGTGAAGCTGGCTATTGAAAGCGGGTGTAATGGAGTAGCATCAACATTTGGGGTACTCGGTATCGTTAGTAGGAAATATGCGCATAAAATTCCATTCATCGTAAAAATTAATCACAATGAATTATTAAGCTATCCTAATAAATATGATCAGACATTATTTGGTACCGTAAAAAGCGCTTACAACATGGGCGCTGTAGGTATCGGCGCGACGGTCTACTGGGGCAGCCAGGAAAGCACCCGCCAGCTACAGGAAGTGAGCCAGGCTTTTGAGCAAGCACATGAACTGGGAATGTGTACTATTTTATGGTGTTATTTACGCAATAATGCCTTTAAGGTAGACGGTGTGGATTACCATACATCCGCCGATTTAACAGGACAGGCAAATCATATTGGAGTAACTATACAGGCAGATATTATTAAACAAAAAATGCCTACCAACAACGGCGGTTACAATGCCGTGAAATTTGGAAAAACTTCAAAAGCGGTTTATGAAAATTTGACTACTGATCATCCGATTGACCTTTGCCGTTACCAGGTTTTAAATTGCTACAGCGGTAAAATTGGTTTGATAAATAGTGGAGGAGAGAGTAAAGGAACTTCAGATTTAACAGATGCGGTGGAAACTGCCGTAATTAATAAACGAGCCGGCGGAATGGGCCTGATATTAGGTAGAAAAGCTTTTCAAAGGCCATTCAAAGAAGGTGTGGAATTATTAAATGCAACACAGGATGTTTACCTTGATAGCGGTATAACAATTGCATGAGTTCTGGCGGTCGTTGAGCTACTGGTTTTAAACTGATAAACTTTGATGACCGAACGACAAATGATTTAATGACTTTTTATGAAACAGGAAGAAGATTTTTATGCTAACCTTGCCGGGGAAGAAGGTGAAACTGAGGAAACAAAGCGAAGGTGGTTTCGCCGGATAAAAAAAGGAATTACTACTTCTACCAAAGATAAAAAAGAAGCACCTGATGGTTTATGGACCAAATGCCCTTCTTGTCGCTATACTTGTACAGTTTCAGAATTAAGGGAAAATTTATTTGTATGTCCTAAATGTGAATATCATCATAGGATAGGAAGTGCTGAATATTTCGAAATCATTTTTGATGCTGATAGTGACAAAGAACTTTTTGGAAATATTAAATCTAAAGATTACCTGGGTTTTGTTGACTTGAAATCCTACGAACAAAGACTGAAAGAAACCTATGCGAAGTCAACTATCCATGATTCTATTACTGTTGCTCATGGAAAAGTAAACGGATGGGATTTAGTTATTGCATGCATGGATTTTGAATTCATTGGTGGAAGTCTTGGAAGCGTAATGGGTGAAAAAATCGTAAGAGCATGCGACTATTGCCTGGAGCATAAAATACCTTTTATGATCATCAATAAAAGTGGTGGCGCACGAATGATGGAAAGTGCTTTTTCATTAATGCAACTGGCAAAAACTTCGGGCTCTTTGTCACAAATGTCCGATGCAAAAATCCCCTATATTTCTCTCTGCACCGATCCCACTTTTGGGGGCACCACAGCATCGTTCGCCATGCTCGGAGATATTATTATGGCAGAACCAGGCGCTCTTATTGGGTTCGCCGGCCCCCGCGTTATAAAAGAAACTATTAAAAAAGATTTACCTCCCGGATTTCAGCGTAGCGAGTTTTTACTGGAACATGGATTTCTTGATTTTATTATTTCAAGGAAAGAACTCAAGGAAAAGCTGGAGCAATTATTAATTTTATTTAAGAATTAGATTGACGCTATTGTTCCGTATTCATCAAGTCAATATATAGGCCGATTATAAAATAACTCACCGGTAACCCAATGACCCATCAATTATGGACCTTACCAATCGCAAGGCATATCACGAATACACTATCGAAGAAAAATATATCGCAGGAATAGTGTTAAGCGGTACTGAAGTAAAATCGTTACGTGCCGCAAAAGCAAGCTTTAACGATAGTTATTGCTTTTTTTCCAAAGGTGAGCTATTTGTAAAAAGCCTGCATATTTCTGAATACAGTTTCGGCAATATACATAATCACGAGCCAATGCAGGAACGCAAGTTGTTATTGCATAGAAAAGAGTTACGCAAACTTGAAAATAAAATAAAAGAAAAAGGATACTCGATCATCCCCTTAAAAATATTTATTTCACAAAATGGATTTGCCAAGATGGAAATCGGATTAGGTAAGGGGAAAAAGATCTACGACAAAAGAGAAACAATTAAATCACGCGAAACTGAAAGGGATATTAAAAGAAAATATGGCGTCTGACTTTTAAGCTAACATTCGCTTAAGCTTAAAGGAACATTTATAGCAAGTCCCCCATCAGAGGTTTCTTTATATTTATTATTCATATCCAAAGCTGTATTCCACATAGTTTTTACTACGTTATCCAGGCTTACTTTAGCGTAGTCAGGTGCACTCTGTAACGCAAGCTGGCAAGCCGTTATAGCTTTAACGGCACCCATTGTATTTCTTTCAATACAGGGAATTTGCACAAGTCCGTTTATGGGGTCGCAGGTCATTCCAAGATGATGTTCCATTGCAATTTCTGCTGCCATTAATGCCTGTCGTTGCGTACCTCCTGTGCATTCAGTAAGTGCGGCTGCGGCCATCGATGATGAAACTCCTATCTCCGCCTGGCAGCCACCCATCGCCGCAGATATTGTAGCGCCTTTTTTGAAAATGCTGCCTACTTCTGATGCCGTTAATAAAAACTGGATTATTTCATCATCAGTATCACCGTCACAAAAAATAATATAATAAGCAAGTACTGCGGGTACTACACCGGCAGCACCGTTAGTAGGCGCTGTAACAACCCGGCCAAATGCTGCATTTTCTTCATTAACTGCCAGAGCAAAACAGCTAACCCAATCAAGAATATATTTAAAATCATTACCGCCTTTTTTAATAACCCTTGCCCAGGAATCAAAGTCACTATATTCTTTTTCTTTCACTAATTTTTTACTTAATGCTGCGGCTCTTCTTTTTACATTCAGCCCGCCCGGAAGTACACCATACGTATGGCAGCCGCGAAAAATACTTTGTTTCATAATATCCCAGATATTCAACAAACCTGAACGTGTATTCCCTTCACTTCGCCAGGCATTTTCATTTTCCATAACAATTTCATTAATGCTCATGCCTGTCTTCATACACCAATGCAAAAGATCATCAGCATCATTTATGGGGAAAGGCAGAATCACTTCACTCTCCTCATCCTGTTGCTCTCCTTCTTTGTGTACAAATCCTCCTCCTACTGAATAATAAGTTTCAGCAATATGGTCATCATTATTTAAAACGGCCAGGAACGTAAGCGCATTTGAATGATAGGGAAGTGTTTCTGTTACCAAAAATTCTATATCTTCTTCCGGTTCAAAATCAATTTCGTATTTGCCATTCAATATTAATTTCTTCATCGATTTAATATCATCGATTTTAGCTTCAATCATATTTACATCGAAGGTTACGGGATCCTCGCCACTCAGTCCGAGTTGTACAGCAATATCAGTTCCATGTCCTTTTCCCGTTTTTGCAAGGGAGCCATACAGCAGTATTTCCAGCCGGGTAACTTTGCTTAATAAATTTTTGTTTTGAAGAGAAAGTAGAAACAAACCAGCAGCCCGCCATGGGCCGAGGGTATGGCTACTTGACGGGCCAACGCCTATTTTAAACATATCAAAAACAGAAATTGCTTCGTGACCCATAAAATCATTTATAGGCCAAAGGTAAACTCATTGATTGGATCTACTATTACAATCTAAATCAGCTAAGGAATAAAAAATTGGCTTACTGGAATATATCCACAATATGAATTTGAAATATAAGATAGGAACCTCCGGGAATAATGATATTATTCTGATTGTCTCGTAAAGGGTTGGATCCGTAACCGAGTGTTGGTGGAACATATAAAGTAATATCTCCTCCTTTGCTTATCAACGGAACTCCTTTTTGCCAACCTGGTATCACCTGGCCAAGCTGAAAAGTTGCAGCACCACCTGCGTCGGTAGAATCAAATACCTGGCCATTGAAAAAAGTGCCCTTATACGTTACTGTTACATTGGTACAAAGGTTTGCTATCCCGGTGCCGGATCCGGTAGCGGAAATATTATAAAAAAATCCACTTGGGGCCTGGGAAGCGGTGACACCAAGCGTGTCTGTAATAAGATGTGTTAAGGAGTCAATTTCTGTCGCAGGAGCAATGACAGTGGAATCGTTGTAAGAACATTTTGTGTCGCTTTTTGCGCAGCCGGCGACAATAATTGAAGACACAATCAGAATAGTAAAGAGTTTTTTCATAATCATCATTAAAAAGTTTTTACAAAATAAGAGTATAAAAATTACTTATCTGTTGAGTCATTTACTTTCTCTTTCAATTTTAACTCTTTATATAGTTGTTCATTTTTTTCCCATTTAAATTTCATCCGAAAGACTGCAAAAAAAATTGCGATGCATAAAACACCTATAACGATCACTATTACCTGGGAACCGGAAATGTAGGTCATGGATTTATACCAGTTATGAAAGATTACTGCTACCAAAACAGGCAGTGCAAACAGGAGTCCCATGGGAAGGCCCCCGGCAAGCTGGCGCAAAAAACGCTTTTCTCTGTCCCTTTTTTTTTCCCAGAAATCCAAAAAAAGCTTTTCATCATTAGTAAGCATACCGCAAATTTACCTGGTAAAGTTGCGGATAAAAAATTTTCATGAGTTCCTGGCAGATCCGAGGCATTTTTTGGAATTCAATCAATAACATGTAGGTTTGCTCTCATTAAAATTAACAGTGTGAAAATTGAGCAGGCCCTTGTACTTTATCTTTTAAAACATAAACAAATATCTCTTCAGGGAATCGGCACTTTTAAAATTGATGCCGTTTTACCTGAAATTACTGATGGCGATAAACCTGTTATAATACCGCCCGAAGCAATTTCTTTTAAATATGATCCGAAGACAGGAGAGACTGATGACCTGATTGATTTTATAGTCGTAAATACAAAAAAGATAAAGCCGCTCGCTTCGGCAGATTTAGATTCTTTTTTAACTTTGGGAAGGCAGTTTCTTAATATTGGAAAACCATTTACAATTCAAAATCTTGGAACTCTTGAAAAATTAAATAATGGCGATCTCGCATTTAAACCGGGCCCGCTGGTTCAAAAAGTTGAAGCTCCAAAACCAAAGATAGAAGATGAAGGTGCAGAACAACATGAGGAAAATTTATTCAACGATTACCAAAGAGATCCACCCCGCAGTAATAACAAGGGCATCCTTGTGATTTTCATAATCGTAGTACTGGGATTGGCAGCCTGGGCAGTTTGGAACTTTGCGTTTAAAAAAAATGAGGCAGAGCAACTAGATACTACTGCTGAAAATATTATTCCTATCGAAGACACTGTTAGTATGGCGCGGAAAAATGATTCATTAGCTGCAGCTCAAAGATCAGCTGATAGCCTCAACAATATTAAAAAAAATCCTGCCGATAGCTTTTCTTTTAAAGTGGTCGTGAACGTGACGCCGAATAAACAGTTCGCATTAGCGAGGCTTGCCAAATTGAAGAATTTTGGGCGAAAAGTGATTATGTATACAGATGATTCAGTTACCTATAAAATTGCTCATCCTTTCATGTTGCCATTATCAGATACAACTAAAATTTTAGATTCTCTCAATAAATATTATTACGCAGGAAAGGCGCATATAGAACTTTGATGGCTGAATGAAATTAGTAAGAAAAGGTTATATCTTTTTCCGTATCTATGTCGGTAAGCGTCCCAAGAAATGAAACACTTAGATCAAGTGTTTTAATCTGGTTAATGGTTTCAGTAAGAACGGTAGGATGACTCCATCTTTTACTTTCAAATATTTGTGGAAAAAACTGGTTCATTCCCAACAAATAATACCCTCCGTCAACCGCAGGCCCGATAACGAAATCATTAACTTTCAGTAAAGCAAATGCGGAAAAAATCATTGTATTCGTCAGAGCATAGCAATCGCTTCCTATAATAATTACGCTGCCGTATTTTTTTTTGAATAATACGCAGAATGCATTTTTCATTCTTTCACCGAGGTCAAATCCACGTTGAAGTTGTTTGTAATAAATATTATTGCACCATAAATCATCATTATTTAAATAGTCAAGATAGAAAACATATTTATCAACGGGCAAATCTTGGGTAACGGCGTTAGTGTGAGACAATAATTTTTTGTAAACTTTTAATGCATTTTCGTCTCCAAGAGTTTTCGCAATCCTCGTTTTCACTTTTCCATGCACAGGATTTTTTACGAATATTATTAATGCCGATTTCAAAATTGAATCATTTTAAAAGTTATAGTATGATATTATTAAATTTTTTTAAGAACTTGAATTCTGATGGAAGTGATCTATAAATAAATCATGGTTTCATTTTTTTGCTTTACTTTTCTCGTGCCTCAAAATCTGTAATATATTTAAATCATTATACAATAAAAATTTCATTTGGCCAGAAGGTTAATTTTTATTTTTAGAATAGACGTACATTCAACATCATAAATTTACCTAAGAGAATGTGCTATGAATGATGTGATTTTGAAAATCAAAGAAACTGCAGATTATCTCCAAAAAGAGGGGATTGTACAGCCCGTTACCGGAATTGTTTTAGGAACGGGACTTGGAGCCCTTTCGGATGAAATTGAAAATCCCGTCCGAATTCCTTATACAAATATTCCGGGTTTTCCCGAAGCCACTGTTGAATTTCACAAAGGCCACCTTATTTCAGGAACAATTAATCATACCAAAGTGTTGGTAATGCAAGGTCGTTTTCATTATTATGAAGGCTATACTATGCAGCAAATAACTTTTCCACTTAGGGTAATGAAAGAATTAGGCATAAAAAATTTATTTCTGAGTAATGCAGCCGGGGGGATCAATAGTGATCTAAAAAAAGCTGATCTTGTCTTAATTGACGACCATATAAATTTATTGCCCGAAAATCCATTGCGTGGTCTCAATGATCCGGAGTTTGGAAATCGCTTTGTAGATATGTGCATGCCTTATGATAATGAGCTCGCACAAAAACTGAAAGAGGCTGCCGTAGAACTTTCAATCAATTTAAAGAAAGGAATTTATGCGGCAGTTCAAGGCCCCAATCTTGAGACACGGTCAGAATACAGGTACCTAAAATCAATTGGAGCAGATATGGTAGGCATGAGTACCGTTCCTGAAGTAATAGTTGCAAACCACATAGGAATTAAGTGTGCAGCGGTAAGCGTAATTACAGATGAGTGCGATCCTGATAATTTAAAACCGGTTAACATAAGGGAAATTATACAAGTAGCAAGCGAGGCCGACGTGATACTGAGTAAGCTAATTGTGAATGCCATCAACAAAATTTGATATAACAGTATAGGTTAAATGACGCATTCTATGGATTTTCCACAGTTTTATCCTGTGCCAGTTCAGCATCATCCGGTTCACTTTTCATATCTCTGTCGAGAGAATAAAGAGATTCGCCCGGAGCATCTTTTCCGCCCGCGATTTTTAATTTATCAAGCATACTCATTACCATAGTTTCCTCTTCTGTTTGTTCTTTTACGAACCATTGCATAAAATTCCAGGTTGCCCAATCTTCTTCTTCAAAGCTCATTTTTACAATTTTGTATATGCCCTTTGTGTTGTCAACTTCATGCATAAACGTCTTTTCAAAACAATCGAAAACATTATTTGGATCGGCAGGTGGAGACGGTATCTGTTCAATATTTACTTTTGCTCCGCGTTCGAGGATGAATTCAAGAATTTTCATCATATGAGTTCGTTCCTCGTTAGCGTGGCGGAAAAGAAAATTTGAAATTCCATCGTAACCTTGTTCGTTAGCCCATGCGCCGTAAGAAAGATAAATCTGTGATGCAGCGGCTTCTTTTGTCATTTGATCGTTTAACGCTTTACGGAGAGTTTCACTTAAGCGGTTTGTATTCATTTGCTTCTAATTGATTCGTTTTATCTATATGTGTCTCCCCGAAATTACTATTTTGGCCGGAAAATAGGTGTTTAACATAATCACTTCTTTGTTATTTGGGAAATCTATAATGTAAAAAGCACTGCTTTCCCGAATATATTTATAAAAATATTTTCAAAAATGTTTGCATATCCCAAAACTATTTATAATTTTGCTCCCATTCTCGTCCTACTTATAAGACGTACCTCAATTCCCAATCCACATATACTATTATAAACTGCTATTCAGAATAAGTATTTAATAGCTATTCTCGTCCGATAGAACAATGAAAGATTAACACTGCTTAATCCTCATATCTTTTGTATTTCCTCTTACAATTTTATTTAAACTCTAAACCACAAAAGAATGAAAAAGTTCTACACTTTCGCATTAACAGTATTAAGCGTATTGGCTATTCAATTCACAAACGCTCAAAATGGCCCTAACCTATTAGGTGCAAAGGGCACATTTAGCGCTCCTTTCATAACTGTTAATACTGCGGCAGCAAATTGTACAAAATCAGGATCGGCCAGTTACAATCCCGAAGGTAATATAGGTAATGCTTTAACTGGCTGCACTTCATCTGGCTCTGCGCTTCCATGTTCAGGGTACCCCTATACCTCATCAAGCGGTGGCTTAGGCCCGGAATTCAGGTATACTATCATCAAAAATATTGGGGATGACAATGGCGGTAACTGTATTAAGGGAGACTGGAGAGGACAGGACCACACTGGTGATGGAGGCTATTTTATGGCAGTAAACGGAGCTCCTGATGGTACTTACAGCAATATCTTTTATCAAATAAAATCTATTCCTGTTTGTCCAGGTACGAAGTACGAATTTTCCGCCTGGGTACTTAATATTTTACCCAAAACGAGTTCTGCAGCTAAACCGGGTACGGAGCCAAACATTTCTTTTAAAGTTATAACACCCTCCGGAACACAAACAATTGGAACATCAGGTCCCGTCCCTTATACGAATACTCCAACATGGGTTAAAGTAGGCGGAACTTTTACAGCTTCAGCTACGACGACTTCTGTTGATTTACAAGTGGTAAATGCAACGGCTGTTGCAAGCGGTAACGATTTGGGCCTGGACGATATATCTTTTAGTGTGGTGGAATCAAATATTACTATTACCGGAGCTAACGGTGGTCCTGCGCCGGCTGCTACATGTGAAGGAAGTAGCTTTGGAATAAAATATGTTGTAACGGATATTACTCATACTAACACCTGGTATAAATGGCAGAAAAGTATTGATGGTGGAGCAACCTTTACAGACAGCTCGCTTGGTGCACAGACCGCTGTTTACAATGGTGATTCTTTCACTCTTCCTATGTCATTTAATAATGTTAAATCAAGTATGACCGGCTACAAATACAGGTTGGTAGTTTCTACTTCAGAAGCTGGATTATCAAATCCTGGTTGTACTGACTTAAACGAGTATACTTTAATTGTAAACTCATGCGGAGCACTTCCTGTAACCTTAACAGCATTTAATGGTAAATATTCAAATGGAGTTGCAATTTTGGATTGGCAAACAAGCCAGGAAATAAACAGTGATCGTTTCGAATTGTTTAAAAGCGCCGACGGACAGGACTTCAATCTGGTTGCAACTATAAAAAGCGCAGGATTCAGCAACCTTGTTAAAAATTATTCCTACCAGGATAATTCACCCAATGGCGGAAAATATGTATACTACCGTTTGAAGCAAATAGATCAAAATGGTAAATACACTTTTTCATCGATTGTGAAACTTGCGATAGGTGTAAATAAATCAGTAGTGGTTTATCCTAATCCATTTGCTAATGATTTCACGGTTTCATTCAGTGCTGATAAGACTTCCACTGCAACATTAAAATTGCAAAACAGTACTGGTCAGTTGATCTTCTTAAAGACTATTAATGTAAATAAAGGCAATAATTCTATATTGATTAATAATTTGCCTTCAATTAAATCAGGAATCTATTACATGAGTGTTAGTAACGATGAGTTGAATTTCAACAGCAAACTACAAAAGTTATAATTTTATAACAGCTATTAAGCCGTCTCAATTATCTGAGGCGGCTTTTTTATTTATTGAATCAGGGCTAAGGTAAAAATCAGGCATAGATGTGTTGTTCTACATTAACAAATCACTGATCCACTATTGTCGTTTTTCAGGAACAATATGTATAATTTTGTCTTTTGAATAATAATATTATTAACATGAGGCAAATGATATTCTTATTGCCGCTGTTATTTTCTATGAAGCTGTTGATTGCGCAGGCTTTTTTTGAAAACAAGTATATACATGTCCCCGATTCACTTTCTAATACAACAGACGGCATTGCGAAATATATAGCTTCTCATATTACCGGCGAAGAAACTAAAGTAAGAGCCATTTACAGCTGGGTAACGGATAATATAAAATACGATAAAGACAGCTCGAATGTAATAAATGCGGGAATAGATCCGCAGGCAAAAATTACCGTTGCATTAAAAAGGAGAAAAGGTGTTTGTGAAAACTTTGCTGCGATCTTTACTGATATATGTTTAAAAACCGGGTTTAACTCATTTGTAATAAATGGCTACACGAAACAATCCGGATCGGTTGACAGAGCAGCGCACAGCTGGTGCACTGTCTTTATAAATAAAAACTGGTATTTGTTCGATCCTACGTGGGATGCGGGAAACAGTTTAAATCCGCAGTTTTTTATGATAGAGCCAACAGAGTTTATCAATTCGCACATGCCATATGATCCACTATGGCAACTATTAAATTATCCTGTTTCTCATGAGCAATTTTATAGTGGGAATATTTACAAAAAAAATAATGCTACTTATTTCAATTACATGGATTCAGTAGCCGGTTACATGAAAATGGACAGCCTGCATAAGCTTCAGTCAACAGCCCTTAGAATTCAAAACCAGGGAATTTATGATTCCCGGATCAAGGACAATTACAATTATGTGAAGATGCATGTTGAAATGATCAACCAGGATCACGATGTAGATTTATATAATTCTGCAATGGCAGATCTGAACGACGCAACAACCATTCTAAATAATTTTATTCAGTATCGCAACAATCAATTCACTCCAGAAAAAGCTGATATTGAGCTGCAAGCCTTACTCGCTGGTACAGACAGTAAAATTGACTCCTCGTTAAAAAAGTTGGATGAAGTAGATAAATCGCAGGCAACACTTACGTTGGGCACAGAACCCGTAAGAGAGAGGTTAACCGCTTTGACTAAAAAAATAGAAGACCAAAAAAATTTTTTAAAAGAATATTTAGCAACTCCTATAGGTGATAGAAAAAAACTTTTTTATTAAGGTTTTGAATTCCATCGTCATTATTTTTATTTCGGGCATGAAATTTTCAAATCAAAATTTTACCTTCCGTAATTAATTCAATCGTTTTAGAATATCTCAAAAACGGTGAATGTTGTCAATGTTGAGAAGCTTACGATGTTCTCAGCATGATTTTGTAAAGGCCTTTGTAATTAAACCTTCAAACTTGCAAGATTTTTTATGAATTCAAAAGTTATAAATTTAAGAGTGCTGTTTGTATTACTATTTACTATTCTTTTGGCAAATAGTTTCGCTCAACACAAGGAATATTATCCCGACCCCGATACGGCTATTCAGCACCGCCTGGAAGAATGGGAAGATTTGAAATTCGGACTGCTCATGCACTGGGGAGCATATAGCCAGTGGGGTATCGTGGAGAGTTGGAGTATTTGCCCTGAAGATTTGAGCTGGGCTACAGGCGGAAGAAAAAAAGGAGTTGCTGACAATTACACTGATTATGTAAAAGCATACGAAAACCTGAAAACAACGTTTAATCCGGTGGGTTTTAATCCTGCAAAGTGGGCTGCTGCGGCAAAAGATGCCGGAATGAAATACCTCGTTTTTACTACAAAACATCATGATGGTTTTTGCATGTTCGATACCAAATACACTGATTATAAAATTACCGATAGGGACTGCCCATTTTCAACAAATGCAAAAAGCAACGTTACCAAAGAAATCTTTTCCGCATTCAGAAAAGAAAATTTTTGGATCGGCGCCTATTTCTCAAAACCAGACTGGCACTCAGACTTCTATTGGTGGAAAAAATTTCCCGCAAGTGATAGGAACTGTAATTATTCTATTCAAAAACATCCCGGGCAATGGAAAAAATTTGTTGAATACACCCACAACCAGGTTAATGAATTGATGACTGATTACGGCAAGATTGATATTCTTTGGTTAGATGGCGGATGGGTGCGTAAGAAAACTGATGAGGAAGTAAAAAATGAATTACTTGAAGTGTATGAAAACAGCCGCTGGACACGCAATCCTCAAAGCCAGGATATAAATATGCCTGAACTTGTCAAAGAGGCGAGGGTAAAGCAACCCAAATTAATTGTAGTAGACAGGGCCGTACCCGGTGAACAGCAAAACTATTTAACTCCCGAACAAAACATACCGGAAAAAGGTTTATCCTATCCCTGGGAGACCTGTATGACAATGGGCAACAGTTGGAGCTATGTACCCAACGATGTATATAAATCTGCAGATGTAATTGTGAAAAATCTAGTGGATATCGTGAGTAAAGGAGGAAATTATTTATTAAATATCGGTCCCGGGCCAGATGGCGAACTTGATCCGGTAGCTTATCAGCGTCTGCATGATATCGGTACATGGATGAAGACAAACGGGCAGGCAATTTATGGCACCCGTCGATTTGAAAGTTTCAGTGAAGGTGATTCAATCAGGTTTACACAATCCAAAGACGGTAAGATTAAATATGTATTCCTGTTTAACTTCCCCGATGGTAAGTTACAGTTAACAAAAATTCCTTTCACAAAAAATACTAAAGTGCAGATGCTGGGCAGCTCTAAAAATCTCTCGTGGAAGCAAACAGAAAACACAGTAGAAATAAATATCCCGGCTTCACTAAAAGCATCGACGAATTTTGTCTGGGTATTGGCAGTTAAGAATTGATAAGCTGACTCCAAAGTGCCCGGGACTGGATTCGAACCAGCACATCCTTGCGAACGCTGCGACCTGAACACAGTGCGTCTACCAATTTCGCCACCCGGGCTGCCATTTAAAAATGAAATACAAATATAGTTTTTAAAATATTTTGATGAGTGGCAGTAATTATCTCTTTTTTTCTGTGAACTTTAATATTCTCAAACTAAAACCATATGACTTTTAAAAATGCTATTAGCTGGTTTGAAATACCATCAACTGATTTGGACAGGGCTGCCAAATTTTACGAAACAATTTTTGATACTTCACTTGTTCCTCTGGATATGCCCAACATTAAAATGCGGATGTTTCCTCTTGAAGATATGATGACGGGAGTTGGCGGAGCCATTGTAAACAGCGGAGACTTTCATATACCGTCAAAAACTGATGGTCCCTTAATTTATCTGAATGCAAATCCCGATGTTCAAAATGTATTGGATAAAATAGAAGCTGCCGGCGGAAAAGTAATTGTGCCTAAAACCGGGATTGGCGAATATGGCTTCATGGGTGTTTTCATTGATACGGAAGGTAACAGGATCGCGGTACATTCAGTTTCATAACTAAGGTCAATTGACTTTCAAGTGCAGTACGATCATAAAAAATCGCTCCAGGTATTGGAGCGAACGCCCTCAGTGCTTCATTCGCTTCTTAATAATTTGAATAGCGACTGGGTAACTAATAATGAAGGACCGGAGACCTTTAGCCCTTTTGATGTTATTGGTCATTTAATACACGGCGAGAAAACAGACTGGCGGCCCAGGATAGAGCGGATACTCGAATTTGGCAACACAAAAGCCTTTGATATATTCGATCGATTCGCAATGTATGAAGAGAGTAGAGGCAAAACAATGCAGGAGTTGCTGCAGAAATTTAAGTGTTTAAGAGATGACAATGTAGCCTGGTTAAGGTCTTTGGATTTAAAAGACACTGATCTCGAAAAAAAGGGATTGCATCCTGGGTTTGGAGAAGTAAGCTTGAGAAATTTATTGGCTACATGGGTGGTTCATGATCTTACTCACATCGCACAGGTTACAAGGGTAATGGCAAAACAATATAAAGATGCAATAGGGCCGTGGGCAGAATTTTTTAGAATACTTAATTATTAATTCATTAATAATTAAAAAAATCTACAAGAAAAAATTATGTGTTGTTTTGGTGATGCTATTGCCACTAACGTTGCAATTTTGTTCTTCAACAAAGAAATCCAAAAATACTGTCGTGGTTCCCAAGATTACTTACATCGCAAATGTACAGCCCATCGTTGTTGGCAATTGTTCTCCATGCCATATTCCGCCAAAGGGACAGAAAAAAGCCTTTGACAATTATGATTCAGTTAAAGTAAGTATTGATGAAATAATAACAAGGATAGAAAAGCAACCTGATGAAAAGGGATTTTATGCCGTTTAAACACTCAAGGCTTCCTGATTCCACAATTATGGTATTTGTTAACTGGAAAAATGATGGCCTGGAGGAAAAACAGGGCGATACAAAAACCATTTTTTTTGTGAAGTTTAATATGAATTTATAATAAGAGGCTGACCCAAAAGTACCAGACAGCCTCTTATTTAAAATCCATTCACTAAAATTACTCTTGCTCCGCTTCTACATTAATGGAAGATTCTGCAATTTGAGTCAGCGTTTGATCCGCCTCTTTTTCCTCATCCAACGTTTTTTGTAAAAGAGATACCACTTCGTCCTCGCCTAATGTTTTTGCAAAAGCACATAAGGTTCCATAGGAAGCAATCTCATAATGCTCTACCTTTTGGGCAGCAGAAATAATTCCAGCATCCCGAACCACTCCCTCTTCAGTGTCTTCCATAATTTCTTCTGCTTCCTTAATAAGTCCCGCCATGGCTTCACATTTCTTCGCCCGGGCTGCTTTACCTAAAACTTCAAAGGCTTCTTCCAATCTTTCAACATGGCCCTTTGTAACCTCCAGGTGATCATTTAATGCATCTACAAGCTCATCCGTGGTTGCATTTTTAACCATTTTAGGAATCGCTTTTGTCAGAGCTTTTTCAGCCCAATAAATATCCTTTAATTCATCTTCGAAGAGATCACGCAAACCCTGTGAGCTTTTGGAATCATTTTTTGAACCACTCTTGTTGCCGTTTTGTGAGGCATTAGATTTTAGTTTAGTAGATTTCATGGTTTTTTTATTTTAGTGTTATAATTTATGTTTATGTCAGCAATAATAAGTATGCCAGATTTTTGAGTTATCAGTCTAAAGAAAGCATCCATCTATTAATTTAAATTTTATTGTGACCTTAATTTGATTTCGAGGTTCAGTGTCCATCAATTTTTTAAAAAAATTTCCACGCTTCGCAAAAACACATGAGTATATTTTTACACATATGCGTCTCAATTGTGCTGCCAGCAACTGCTTTTGCCGAACTGTCCGGCTGCCTGTATTCTTTTTATGTAGTTGTTACATTGACAACTGGCACGTATTTAAATGGTATATAGCATGTCTTCACCTGCAAAGATTATTAGAAAAAAAGCAATGCCGCATGACCTAAAGCCAATGCTGGCAACGCTGGTTGATAAGCCCTTTGATGAGCCGGGGTGGCTATACGAAGTTAAGTGGGATGGCTACAGGGCAATTACCTATTTAAATAATGGCGCGATAGACATGCGTTCAAGAAATAATAAATCGTTCGATGAAAAATTTTATTCCATTCACGACCAGTTAAAAAAGTGGAAGATAAATGCAATCATCGATGGAGAGATAATTGTGGCGAATGATAAAGGAATTTCGAATTTCAGCGACCTCCAGAACTGGCGTAGCGAAGCAGACGGTGAACTTTTGTTTTATATGTTCGATGTTTTGTGGCTGGAAGGCATTGACCTGACCGGATTACCTCTTACAGAACGCAAAGAAATTTTGAGGGATATCAACCCGGGAATAGATAACCTCCGTATAAGTGAAAGCTTTGATGCAGGTGCAGCAGAGTTTTTTGAAGTGGCAAAGAAAATAAATCTCGAAGGTATCATTGCCAAAAAAGCAAGTAGTAAATATTTTCCCGGTGAACGCTCGAAAGAATGGCTCAAAATAAAGACCGGAAGACGACAGGAAGTAGTAATAGGTGGTTACACTAATAATGAAGGTAGTAACAAGCCCTTCAGTTCCTTACTGGTAGGCGTATTCGAAAATGGAAAACTTGAGTATACTGGTAAAATTGGAACGGGCTTTTCACAAAAACTGCAACTGGAAATGATGCAAAAGTTTAAGCCACTTGTTGTAAAAAAGTGTCCTTTCAGCCTTGAGCCCGATGTAAATAAACCTTCACGCTTTCGCCCAAACCCGCCAAAGGCAACGGCAACATGGCTTAAACCCAACCTGGTTTGTGAAGTTAGTTTTGCAGAAATGACCAGTGACGGAGTTATGCGCCATCCTTCTTTTGAAGGCATGCGTGAAGATAAGAATGTCAGGGAAGTTGTAAGAGAAAAGGAAAAGCATGCTGAGGATTTGGTGGCTTCTTCTAAGAAGAAAAGCGCCCAATCAAAAAAGGTAAGCTCTCTTTTAAAGCCTTCTAAAAAGGCTGAGCGAAGAACACTTCTTAACCCAAAAGATAAATCACAGACAAGAACAATAAATGGTCATGATATTACCTTCAACAACCTTAATAAAATTTATTATCCTAAAAATAAAGTAACCAAAAGGGATGTGATTAATTATTACTACCTGGTAGCGCCGTATATGTTACCGTATATGAAAGACCGGCCCCAGACATTGATACGTTATCCCAACGGAATTGACGGAAAGTTTTTTTATCAAAAAGATGTAACGGGAAAAGTGCCGGCGTGGACGAAACAATTTCCCTATAGCAGCGATCGTGGCGGCGATAGAAACTTTTTAGTGGTTACCAATGAAGCAAGTCTGCTTTTAATTGCATCACTTGGAGGTCTTGAAATGCATCCATGGAGCAGCCGGATACAAAAACCTGGCTACCCGGATTGGTGTATTATAGATCTTGACCCTTCGAACACAACAACATTTGAACAGGTTATCTCTGCCGCACAAACAACAAAGGAGGTGCTTGATGCAATTGGTGTTCCGTCATATTGTAAAACATCAGGAGCTACCGGTATGCATATTTATATACCACTTGGCGCAAAATATACATATGAACAAAGCAAAGAATTTGGAAGAGTTCTTGTAAAAATTGTGCATTCAAAAATACCCGGATTTACAAGCATTGAAAGAATCATTAAAGACAGGAAAGGAAAACTATATTTGGATTTTTTGCAAAATCGTCCGCAGGCAACCCTTGCCGCTCCTTATTCGCTACGGCCAAAACGGGATGCAACTGTAAGCATGCCCCTCTATTGGCAGGAAGTAAAAAAGGGATTGAGGATAAATGATTTCACCATTTTTAATGCCATAGAAAGAATAAAGCAACATGGAGATATTTTTGACGGAGTACTGGGTAAGGGAATCAATCTTAAAAAAACATTGAAGAATATCGGAAAAGTTTTTGGGAAACAGGAAATGCATAAATCCCTTCGCACTTAAAAAAATCAAAATTAATTTTCTAAAGGCGGTATGAAAAATTATTAAACCGGTAAATTAAAAACGATCTTAATGTTTTTTTGTATCACTCCACTGGTAAAAAAGCCCTAGCTGGAAAACATTACTTTGAATAACGGGCCCGTTCCTGGTATCGTTTATATCACTAAGACCAAACACATATCTTGCATCTAAACCGAGACCGGATGAAGTTAAATATCCTAAGCCCAACGGAATAGAAAAAGCTGTTGATTGATAATTATCGTTATTGGTAACCGTTATATTGCCGGTCTTGGTTTTTGCACTAAGCAAAAAGCCAATTTGCGGGCCGCCTTCCAGCCTGAAACCATTGTTAAACATATATTGCAGCAAAATGGGCACATTAATATAATGAAGGCTGTATTTTACCTTCGTATTTCCGCCAATTAGTGTTTCTTTTGCCCCTTCCAGCGAATAAAAAACTTCAGGTTGAACGGCCCATGTTTTTGACGCATGTATATGCGCAAGGATGCCAGCATGTACTCCCACCTTGCTTTCAATCGGGCTATTATCGTTAAAATGTAAACTGGCAATATTAACACCGCCTTTGAGTCCAAAATGTGGCTGTTGAGCCTCTACACCGCTGATTAAAACCAGCGACACAAAAAAGACTTTAATTTTTTTCATAAAAATTCAGTTTATTTTTTGGACAAATTATCGGTTGCATAAGGCAACACCTGAAACTAAAATCAGTTTCTAATCTGAAATTATACAATTACGAAACAGCAAAGGAAAAACGTTTTATAAAAAACTGGTAAAATTTAGGAGTCTCAGACAATTCGGGCAAACCGATGCAATGCGACTTTATAAAATTGGTGAAGTAATTATCTTTGCGAAAAAAAACACTTTGGCAGTTTTACACAACCGGATTTCACAGAAAGAATTGAAGGAACGATTATACCTGGAAACAGAAAAGCGTATAACCCTGTCATTTTACAGGTATGCGTTTATTCAGGACCCGAAACTATTTCGGGATGAACTTTATAAAACTCTTGATGCATTAAAAGTGTATGGGCGAATATATGTTGCCCATGAAGGTATTAATGCCCAGGTAAGTGTGCCTGGGTCAAACATTGAAAAGTTCAAGGAATATCTTCACTCCATTTCTATTCTAACTAATATCCGTTTGAATATTGCAGTTGATGATGATGGAAAAAGCTTTTGGGTCTTAAAAATTAAAGTGAGAGAAAAAATTGTTGCTGACGGAATAAAAGACCCTTCATTTGATATGGGTAAGAAAGGCAGATATGTGGATGCAGTATCATTTAATGAACTCGCCGCCGACCCTGAAACTATTGTAGTAGATATGCGGAATCACTATGAGTATGAAGTGGGCCATTTTGAAAATGCAATTGAAATACCTTCCGACACTTTCAGAGAACAATTGCCCATGGCCGTTAGTATGTTAGAGGAAAAGAAAGACAAGAATATTATTATGTATTGTACTGGCGGCATTCGTTGCGAAAAGGCAAGCGCATGGATGCTGCACAACGGATTCAAAAATGTTTTTCATCTTGAAGGAGGCATTATACAATATGCCAATAAAGTGAAAGAACAAAATTTGCCCAATAAATTTACTGGTAAAAATTTCGTCTTCGACGGGAGGCTGGGAGAGATGGTAGGGGATGAAGTTATAAGCCGTTGCCATCAATGTGGCGAGCCATGCGATACACATACCAACTGCGCCAATGAAGGCTGTCATTTACTCTTTATTCAATGTCCTGCATGTGCAGAAAAATATAACGGATGCTGCTCATTGGAATGTAAATCAACGCACGAGTTGCCCGAAAAAGAAAGAAGAGCATTGCGCAAAGGCATAAAAAACGGGATTATGATTTTTAATAAATCAAGGCAAAGAATGCAAAAGTTGAAACGGTGAATTTGGAAAATGTCTGTGATTCATTTTATTTGCTGGAAAAACTTTCCATTCTCTATAGCAGCAGTTCCCCATGTATTATTGAAGTAAATCCAGGCTTCTTTCGCCTTAATTTTTTTTATTTTCCTTGCTGTAGCTAAAAGGAATTTTTCTGAATAAGCCGATTTATACAATAGCGGAACTCCATGAAAACGATAATATATACCGGAATTTGTTTTTATCACATCATCAGGAAGTTTTGGATAGCTTATACCGCAAAAAGTAATATTTTCTTTTTCAAACTCTTGGTAGACATTTTCATTCCACCAGCTTTCGTGTCGAAACTCAATAACATTTTTGAAAGCAGGGTTTAGATTGGTGATAATTTTTTCCAAAGATTCTTCGGAATAAAGCAATTGTGGCGGCAACTGAAATAATACGCAACCTAACTTATCTTTCAGGCCCTTCTGCACGCTCGAAAAAAAATCATTCAACATCCTTTCACACGCGGTAAATTTCTTAAAGTGTGTAATGGCTCGTGGAACTTTAACAGAGAATTTAAAATCTTCGGGGCTATTGTTATACCACTTTTCCAAAGATTTTTCTGTGGGAAATTTATAGAATGAAACATTTAGTTCCAGTGTATTAAAATGCTCACAATAAAATTGAAACCATTTTGATTGAGGTAAACGTTCGGGATAAAAAACGCTTTTCCATTCCTGGTAATGAAATCCGGAACAGCCAATAAATAATTGAGACTTATCAATAGGCGAGGTTATTACTTTTTCCTTGCTGGTGGCGTTTTTCGTCATTATATATTATCGCTACAATGTATTAATTCTAAAGTTGTATGTTTTGTTAGTGTGTATTCACCTTGAAAAATTAATACATGATTCGTGCCTGTTTATTCGTACATACATTTGTAAAATAACTCCCTGGTATTTCGGCATAGTTTTTAAACCCACGTCAGCAGATTCTTTTTATCTACAATACGACATAAAAAATGATATGCCATTAAGTTCACGAAAAGAAGTAGCCGTTTATGTGCATAGAAAATTATTATTCAGGTTAAGAAGGCTTGCCATTTTTTTTATTGTGGTTACCGGAATTCTTATTTATGAAATTTCAGAAAGTTATATTGCGGGTTATTTGGCTTTGGTTGGATTCATACTCGGCTTTACCATCGGTTATATTGTTGGTAACAGAATGCATAAAATAAGTTGGGATGAAGAGGCTTCAAAAGTTGTTGGAAAGATGGATAGGATTGGAATAATTATTCTAATTGTTTATATATTATTTGCTATTACAAGAAGGTGGATTTTTTCGCATTGGTTGCAAGGTTATTCACTTAGCGCATTTGTTCTCTCAATAAGTTGCGGTGCTATCATCAGCCGCCTGTGGTTTGTGAGACGTAAAATCAGGGAAACCCTTAAAAGAGCCGGGAAGCTATATCCCGGAAAAGATGACGGTGTAAAAGAAACCTAGTGCTGCTCTATGTTATAAAGTAAAGAGATCAGGCCGGTTGAATACGTTTTTGTATCTGCAAGTTTAAGGTTAATTTTCTCTTTAATATTACTAAACAAAGGCTTTCCGCTACCAAGCAAAATTGGATGAACCGCTAAGGATATTTCGTCAACTAATTTTAAATTAACTAAGGAGGTTGTTAATGCTGAGCCACCAAAAAGCCAGATATCTTTGCCCTTTTCTTTTTTAATACTTTCTACTTTGTTTTTAATATCGCCTTTAATCAAAAAAGCTCTGTCTTTTACTTTGTTAAGCGTTGTTGAAAATACATATTCTTTCAATTTTGGAAAATCGGAGCCGGAATCGCCCATAGCCAAGTACATTTCATAGGTTTTTCTGCCCATGAATAGAGTATCGATTCGTTTAAAGAAATTCGAGAGGCCGTAATCCTGGTCAGTAAAACACCAGTCATATTCGCCATTCGGCCCTTCAATAAAACCATCCAGGCTTACTGCAAGTGCTAATATAACCTTTCGCATATAAGCGATTTAAATTAAGCTTCAATGTTACATCAATACACACAACTGCGAGAATGTTACAAACCAGCCAGGAATTGCGAATGAATGTAATCTACAACTGCTGGGAGGCTATTGGTTTGTTCATAAATTTTCAATTGCCTGTCAGCACCGGTGCCCTCCTCAAGCATTTTATGAACATGACTAATAGCATGCTTAATGCCAAGGGGGCCTGTTACATCATCTATAAAATCGAGCAGTTCATATATAAGAACCCGGGTATTTACCTCTGTCTCTTTTCCAAAATCAATCATGCTACCTTCAATGCCATAGCGGCCTGCACGCCATTTATTTTCATTAATAAGAGCTCTTGGATAAATAATAAAATTCAAATTTTCAGTTCGCAACCGGTACAACTTGGCACAAATACCCTGGAACAATGCAGCAATGGTGATGGTTTCCTGAACCGTCATGGGTACATCGCAAATGCGAAATTCCACCGTATTAAAAAACGGGTGTACACGAAGATCCCACCATATCTTTTTTGCATTGTCAATGCAATTGGTTTTTACCAAAAGTTTTATATAATTATCATATGCCTCTATACTTTCAAATAAATCAGGAATGCCCGTACGTGGAAACTTATCAAAAACCTTTGTGCGGAAAGATTTATAACCGGTTTGCCTGCCTTCCCAAAAAGGAGAGTTGGTACTAAGTGCATAGATGTGTGGCAAAAAGTAACGTGCAGAATTTGCAATATGAATGGCCATTTCCCGGTTTTCCATCCCTACATGTACATGCAATCCAAAAATAAGGTTGCTTCTTGCTGCTTCCTGCAATTCATTTATTATTTGATTGTACCGGGCATGATCCGTAATTAGCTGGCGCTCCCAATGGCTGAAAGGGTGTGTGCCTGAAGCTGCCACCCATAGCCCAATACTGTCTGCAATACCACTTATGGTTTTTCGAAGAGTTGCAACATCTATATACGCCTCATCAATATTCTGGCAAATGTCGGTGCCAACTTCCACAACGGCCTGGTGCATTTCTGCCTTTACTTTGTCTTTAATAACTTTTTCACCTTCATGCACAATCCGTTGTTCATGGCTTCTGAGCTCGCGTGTCTCCGGATCTATTACCATGTATTCTTCTTCTATCCCTAATGTAAAGTGCTTAAACGAAATGCCGGCCATAATTTGATTTGTAATTGGTATTTATAATTGGTAAATAAGTCATTTTCATTAGGTCAATGAAAAGTAAAATGACGTAACGACTATTATGAAACCGCCCGGGACAAATACTGCTTTTTAATATAATTTTTTCCCGTCGGCGCTTTTCCTTACATATTCTCCCCAGGTTAAATTGTCTTTTCCTTCTTCGTAGTCTTTTGCTTTTTCAATAGCAAATGTTGCCGCTGCTTCCACAACCCAATCAAAGTTTTCTTTACCTACACTGGTCACTTCTGCGTCGGGAGCCGGATTGCAAAAATCAATGGCATAAGGAACTCCGTCACGCAATGCCAACTCAACGGTATTGAAATCATATCCCAGGTACTTATTAATTCTCAAAACAATGTCAGTCATTAAATCAAATCTTTGTTTGTCAGGTTTAAAATCTGCAACATATCTTAAGTGATGTGGATTGCGTGGCTCGTAAGGCATGATATGAACATATTTACCGCCTATGCAGTAACAGCGGTAGTATTCATCAAATACTATTTCTTCCTGTAACATCATCACCAGTTCATCAGTTTCACCATGCTTATTGAAAAGGTCCTGCGGATCATTTACTTTGTACACACTTTTCCAACCGCCTCCTGCAAAAGGTTTCATGTAGGCGGGGAAACCGATGTAACTGAAAATACTTTCCCAATTCAGTGGATAAGCAAGATTAGAAAACGACTGATCTGTTGTATCGGCCGGTAAAGATTTTGACGGAAGAAGTACAGTCTTTGGAACAGGTACATCTATTTTAGTAGCAAGGCAATTATTAAAAAATTTCTCATCTGCGCTCCACCAGAATGGATTGTTGATCACCGCTGTTCCACAAAGCGCTGCATTTTTTAAAAAAGCCCTGTAAAATGGAATATCCTGGGAAATACGGTCAATGATCACCGCGTAACCGCTGCCTTCCCCCTGCGCCACTTTATCAATGCGTACAGGTTCTGCCATTATTCCACCTATATTTTTACTATTTACTCTGTCAACAAATGCTTCCGGAAAGCTTCTTTCCTTTCCAAATAAGACTCCTATTTTTCTCATGAATTATTTTTTAATGGTGGAATGTAAACTGATGTGAAACCTGTCGTTTCCAAATATATTTTAGCCGCTCCAATATAGCAAAATTAAATTTCAGAATCCGGAACTTATTTGATAAGCTTTCCAATAGCGGACATACTAACAATGAAACGGTACAAAGATGTTATTGATTTTTATTTTGTGGACGTTCAATCTGGCATTTGGGTTTGAAAATTATTTTGGTTTATTTTTGGCCGCATATGCAATCGGAAAAAGTGCAAGGTGTCTTAACTGAAACCCATACCCATACTTCGGTACTTTTAAACAGGGATGTAACTCTAAGCATCTTTAGGCCCATAGAAGAAATACCAGACGGAGAATCAGATCTTCTGCTTATTAACGATGGCCAGGACCTCGAAGTAATGAATTTTCAATCCATTCTCGAACGGTTATATTCCGGGCGTGAAATAAAGCCGATTTTTTTTGTAGGCATCAATTGTGGCAAAGACAGGAAAAATGAATATGGCACAGCAAAATTTTTAGATTATAACGGAAGAGGAGCAAAAGCGCTCCTGTACCACCGTTTTATTTTTGAAGAATTACTTCCGTTTCTTAGAGGAAATTATGGTGTTCACAATTTCAAAGAAAAATCTTTTTGTGGCTTCTCACTCGGTGGATTAAGTGCACTTGATATTGTGTGGAATCATCCGACGGAATTTACAAAAGTTGGTGTGTTCAGTGGCTCATTATGGTGGCGAACTGTTAACCAGACTGATCCTGAATTTAATGAATTGCATCACCGCATAATGCATAATCAAATAAGGGATGGCGAATACTATCCCTGGCTTAAATTCTTTTTCGAAACCGGGACACTCGATGAAACTGCCGATAGAAATAAGAATGGCGTTATCGATTCCATTGACGATACACAGGCGCTTATTGAAGAGTTGGTAAGAAAAGGATATGATCCTGAAAAAGATATTCGCTACCTCGAATTAAAAGATGGAAGACATGATGTAGCAACATGGGGAAAAGCCTTTCCTGAATTTTTGAAATGGGGATGGGGGATAAATCGGATAGAGAATGATTAATCACTTTTGAGTAAATAGGTTACAAGCTTATTGATGTAACAACAATGTTATTTGCAAATTTGAAGTCCTGCTGTTGATTCACAAATTCTTTAATGCATATGAGAATTAAATTTTTGGCGATCATTTCAGTTAGCATTCTGCTGATGAATTGTACTCCCATAAGCCGCAATGCGAAACGTCTGTGCATCTAAGCTTAAATTGCTTTTGGATCAAAAAGAATATTTCAGGCTTGAAACTCAATTAAATTTATGTAAGGATGATTTAAGCGAAAGTCAAAGATTGTACTTCCAGGCATTTGTTGATAATGCATTCAACAGAAATGAAGCTTCTGTTACAGCAATTGATACGCTTTTACACGGTAACTCTGCTCAGTTAGCTGATTCCATAAAAGCTGCTTTATTATTGTTACGATTTGTACTATGCCTTTTTTGAAAAATATAAGCAACGAATTTTAGAGAGGAAATAAAAAAATAATCCAGTTAGGTGGTGCAGGGGGTATTCAAAAGAAAGAAGTCTATTACTTGCCGTCTCTTGAATTAAAAATGGGAAACAAAGAAGTCATTCTTGACAGCGTTGACATATTAACACAAAAGATTTTTCCGGGTGAAAAATTTTATGGCAATATAGGAAACGATTTTACTTCACAGTTTAATGAACTGGTACTTAATTTTGATTATATGTACATTAAAGGGGAGTAGGTGTTAGAGTTTTATATAATACAAACGAATGCCGATCCAAAGGATTTTTTAAAGGCTTCATACTACTGTTTTTTTCAATCACACTTATTTTTCCTGTCCGCTCCATAAAAATTTCGTCAATATTGTCGAGGCTGTTTTCATTTACATTTATTCTAACCTTCCATAAATATCTCCCAAGCTAAGCGGGCATTTTTAAGCAGACCTTACTTTCCACCTATGATTAAAACTCATAGCTTGAATAACGCTCCGGCAAAAACCTGGTAATCACCGGAACCTCCTTGGCTAAGGGTATAGACTCCTGATTTTTCTGATATAATTTTATCGAGGGCACTTTGTTTTACCTCGTGGGAAAGTAAGAATGGTACATAAGCATAAATGGTTGCACTTTTAAACTTATGAATTATACCCGGTTCTGCCGATAAAGTATAGCCGGAACGACGTATCCCATCACTTTTTCCAATTAAATCATAAACAGGGGCACCCTCATCCCTTATGCCTGCTGAAAATGCCCAGTTTTTTACATCATAAGTTACTCCTGCCCGTATTGAAAATACATCAATGACGCTGACATCATATGCGCCAAGCAAGATGTTTGCTGCGGTCTCTGCCCTGCCCTGGGTATATTGGGTGCCATTTATATTAGTAGGATTTGCGAGGTAATAAAAGTTGCCGTAAAGACTGATAGTTTTTTTTGAATTAAGAAAATAGTAAGTATTTAATTCTGCAATAATTCCTGTTCCTCCGTCACCTAGTTGTATTGCGGGATTAAGTGTTGATAATATTCTTGTGGTATCATCCCTGTAAAAGTATCCCTGCTTTTTAAAGTCCCCGGTAGGGAACTTAATTCCTAATCCTAATTGAATATTGCCTCTTTGATTGTCAGAAGGTTTCAACAACCATTTCAATGCGGTAAACTGGAGATCGCCCATCCCATAAGTACTCGTTGTATGCCTGGCGGTATTTGGACCACCATGTTCCGAATTTGTCGTACGGCTGTTTGCTGAAATGGGGAAACCTAAATCAATCGACCACCCATGAGGCAATAATCTCGTAACACCAAAGTCCATTGAAAATGAAGTAATAACATTCTGATTTGGAGGAGGAGTTTTGAGATCAGTTTTCCCTTTATAATCGCGATAGGCTTTAAAGTAACGGTTATTGATGCTGATCTGCCAATTAGATGTAGAAAATGATTTGCTGGTAACATCATATTGCCCCAGCCCCGAAACGTTGCGAACAATGATGCAACCTTGTGAGTAAACACTTACGGAAAATATGCCAAGGCATAAAAAGATGATCAGATTTTTCATTGCCGCTTTTTTTAGTTAGAATGGAAGTTTTAGAAATCTTACTAAAGCTAATTCTTAAAACTCACAATTGCTAACAGCATTTAGCAATTAGCGGGTATCGCCTTTTAGTTGACAGTAATTGGGAAGATGTGGGCAGGTTGTTGCAAATATTTTGACAAAGTGGGATTCAGCCGATGATAAATGAAATAATTAAAAACTGCCAGCAATCAAAATTCTCCGAACACGACAATTAATCAGCCACCCAATTCATTAATCATTCTTTTTAATCACACTTATCTTTCCACTTCTCTCCATATAAATTTCATCAATATTATCCAGGCTGTTTTGGTTTAAATTTATTCTTACTTCTTCCATAATATCTCCAAAGCTCAGCAGGCATTTTTTTAGGTTTTTGTCATTTAGTCTTCCGTCTTTATATAAAGAATACGGTGTGCCTTTAACAAGATGGCTAATCGTTTGATTGTTTACACTTATTGCTGCAATTATTTTATGTACAATTACTAAAGCAAATGATGCAACAACTGTTGGTATAAATGGAGATGCCCCTACAATCGCACGGGCCAAAACAGCTCCTAAAATAATCGTTACACAAATATCAAAAGCAGATTTAATTCCAAACATCCTCATGCCGGTATAGCGTATAAGGATAAGTGCAATAAAAAATATAGATATTGCACGAAGGCTCATTTGAAGTAAGATTCAAATCGGCCTTGCCCAAGAGTTCATGAATTGTTTGCATAAGTTATTTTGTTTATTTGATGAAGCAAAATAAAAAAGTAAATACTTATATTAGGTGATGAAGATTGAATATTTAAACATTAGCTTTAAGTAATATTAACACTCTTATTTGAAAAAGAGACTTGAGAAATAAGATGATGATGCAAAAAATAAAACAATTTTTAAGCCTAAAAAATGTTATTGCTTCACTTATTGTTTTAGCTGTGCTGGGTTACTTTATCTTCCCAAAATTAAAAGAGCGGCGGCAAACGAAAGAAAGAGCCCGTCAGTACTGATCAATCTATTGCCGTACTTCCATTTGTGAACATTAGTAAAGATAGCAGCCAGGAATATTTTAGTGATGGATTAACTGAAGGGATTCAAAATTCTTTAGCCCATTTGAAAGGTTTGAAAGTGTGTGCCAGAACTTCTTCTTTCCTGTTCAAAAAAAAGGGCTTTGACTGTAAAAGAAGTAGGAGGAAAATTAGGTGTACGTACCATTTTGGAGGGAAGTGTCCAGATAGATGGAGACCGGATTATAATTACAGCAAACCTGGTTAACGTAGATGATAGTCTTACTTTATGGTCGGGGAAGTACGATGAAAATATGGATAATATTTTTGCGCTGCAGGATAAGATCATTAACGCCATTGCAGAAAAATTAGAAATCACATTATTACAGAACGAAAGCGGGGCTGAAGCCAAAAGGCCAACCAGTGTGGAGGTTTATAAATTGATTTAAAGGCCGTTCATCTTTGAATAAAAGAACGCCGCCGGAACTAAAAAAAGGAATTGATTTCTTCACCCAGGCTATTGCAATTGATACATCCTATGCTGCGGCCTATTCCGGAATTGCAGACTGTTATAATGCTTTAGGCTATGGAAGTTATGTGGCGCCGAAGGATGCATTCCCGAAAGCATTCGAAGCCGCAACAAAAGCTATAAAACTGGATTCTACATTGGCTGAACCCCATGCATCACTTGGCTTTAATAAATTTTATTATCAGTGGGACTGGGAAGCAGCAGAGCAGGAATTTCGTACTGCCATAGCTTTGAATCCAAACTATGAATTGGCCTATGATTGGTATGGCTATTACCTTACAGCAATGGAACGATTTAGTGAGGCAGAAGTTATCCTGGAAAAAGCTGCCGAACTTGACCCGCTTTCAGCTCCCATATATAATGATATGGGCTTTAGTTTTTACTACGGTCATAATTATGATTCGACGATTAAAAAATTACAGTTATCATTACAAATAAATTCAAAATATCCTCTTGCACATATTTGGCTTGGCCGCTGCTACCAGGCAAAAAAAATGTATCCTGAAGCAATTGCTGAATTTAAAACCGTTTTGGCAATAATACCTGGTTGGCCTATTGGGATGGCCCAAATTGGAAATGTTTATGGGGTGGCAGGAGATAAAATAAGTAGCAAAAGAGTATTGGATACAATGATTTTATTATCGCAAAAACAGTTTGTAACAGCTTATGGTATTGCATTAGTTTATGCCGGATTAAATGAAAAGGACAATGTTTTTATATGGCTGAATAAAGCCTACGAAGAACGGTCTAATTGGCTGGTTTGGGTAAAAAACGATCCTCGCTGGATTCCTTTTCAATCTGATAAAAGATACGCTGAGTTAGTTAACAGAGTCGGACTTCCCCGGTAACCAATAAAAAATAGCGGTATTTAATTTGTGCTGTTGTAATTGTATAATTGACTCCCATCATAGAATTAAAGAAGAATCGATAATAAATGAAACAGCCTGGCATCTCACCGTTTTATAATTCTAATTAAGTAACTTTAGTTAAACAGTAATCTGCTGTAACACCATTATGCCTGCCTATCTGCTACAGATGAGGATGGTTGTAAAATTCAGGAAATTTTTTTTCTGCAAAGTGCTTTATATTTTATTTCCTCTTTTAATATATAACTGTGATGCATATGCGCAGAGAACAAAAATTGAAAGTCTTAAGGTCAAGCTTGCCGCTTTACAGGACAGCGCCCGGATTGATTGTTTAAATGATTTAAGTTTAGCTTATACCTATCTTCAGTTAGATTCAGCGTCATCATATGCAGGGGCAGCTTTTGGTGAGTCTTCACAAATTAATTACCAGCCTGGACTTATCATGTCGATGAATAACAAGGCACGTATTGCAGGCTTTGGTTTTCGCGATTTTCCATTGCAGGAAAAAATATGCCTTCAAACAATACAATTATTTAAAAACGGAAACAATAAAAATGAATTTGCCGAAACATATATGAACCTGGCGTTAGCTTATTTCTGTCAGAGTTATTTCGATAGTGCTGAAGAAGTGTGTAATAAAGTGATTCAACTTTGTCAACTAACCGATAACAAAAAGACACTCGGTGAAGCGACAGCAATATTGGGATCTATTAGTTTTGAAAGTGGTAATTATGAAAAATCATTCGAATACTTTAGCAAAAGCCTTGTGATATTTAAAAGCGCCAGGGATTCATTTAATACTGCAATTGTATTAGCCAAGATCGGTGATTTGTATCATTTAGCGGGCGATAGCAAAACAACGTTGAATTTCTATTCTCAAAGTTTGGCATATCCACAGGGCTCCTCTTTAACATGGCATCCGTTGGTAGACCTTGGTGATACTTATTATTCGCTGGAACAATTTGATTCATCATTATACGACGAGGAAAAATACCTGCAGACCATTAAATACATGACCATAAGAAGCAACTATACAACTCTTCCCCGGATTCTTGTGGCAGAAAAATATATTTTATCTAAAGAATACAAACAAGCACTTGCTTTACTTACTGCTGAACTGAAACTTTCAGAAAAAAATAATGATAAGAACCAAATAATGCGATTGCTGCTTGATATAGGTAAGGCTTATGAAGGGAAAAAAAATTATAAAAATGCAATCACTTATACCAGGGATCTTTTGCAGAATGCAAAAAACCACAATGCAAAACAATACATCCGGGACGGGTATAAATTAATGTCCACTTTGTATGACACAATGCATCATTTAGACAGCGCTTATTATTATTATCGCGAATATACCCGCATGAAGGAATACGTAGCGGTTGACGACTTCAGTAAAAAACTGGCTATTTACAAGGCAGCTACTGAAAATGAAAAAAAGCAGGCCCAGATAGAATTGCTCAACAATGAAAAAGTTATCAATCAACAACAGTTACTCATCAGTAATCAGCGTTTAAAGAATACATCATTTCTAAAAAATATTCTTATCATCAGCGTTTTTGTTTTGGCATTCCTCGGGTTTATAATTTTCAGGAATGTTACGCTGAAACGAAAAAATGAGGCTCATCGACACGAGATAATAGAAAAAGAATTAACGCTGCAGAAACTGGAAAGTGAAAGGGCGAAAAGCGAAATCCAACAGCAAGCTACTGAGCTCGAAATGCAGGCGCTTCGTGCACAAATGAATCCACATTTTATTTTTAATTGCCTTAATTCAATCAACCGGTTTATTATTACAAACAATTCACATACAGGCTGCTGATCATCTTACCAAATTTGCAAAGCTTATCCGCATTGTGTTGGAGCAATCCGGCAAGTCCTTCGTTTCGCTTGAGGATGAATTGGCTTGTTTGCAATTATATATGGATCTTGAAGCACTTCGTTTTGAAATACCTTTTAGTTATGAAATCAATACGAATGAAATTGATGTATCGTCTGTGATGATCCCGTCTTTATTAATTCAGCCATTTGTTGAAAATGCTATCTGGCATGGTTTGCAGGGTAGTAGAAGGATTGATAGTAAGATATGTATTAATATGAATCCCGGGAATGGAATACTACATTGCAGTATCATTGACAACGGGGTAGGGAGGTCGAATAAAAATGAATTGGCTGCAAAACCGGAAAATGGTAAAAAATCTTTAGGAATAGAACTCACCCGGAACCGGTTGCAATTAATAGATGTTTCGAAACGGGATGAAGTTGGAATAATCATTTATGATTTAAAAAATGAATCGGGAGAAAATGCAGGAACTTGCGTAGAAATAAATATTCCTGTAAAAGAAATATAATTTGCCACCTAATGATTAAAGCATTGATTATTGATGATGAAAAACATTGCTGCGATAATTTACAATGGCAGCTAAAACAATATTGCCCTGATGTAGAAATAATGGATAGTTGCAACAGTGCTGAAAAAGCTTTGCAGCAAATTCATCATCAACAACCACAATTGATTTTTCTTGATGTTGAAATGCCTGAGATGACCGGGTTTGAAATGCTTGAAGCTTTAAAAGAAATTAATTTCGATATTATTTTTACTACAGCGTTTGATCAATATGCCATTCGTGCCATAAAGTTTGGCGCCTTGGATTACCTGGTAAAGCCTATTGATAAAGATGAATTGATTGAAGCCGTGAATAAACATCAAGAACATGCACAACGCGATTCAATAAAACAACTTACTGCCTTACTAAGTCATATCAAAAAAAGCAATGACCTCTCTTTTCAGAAGATTGCTTTACCCACTATGCATGGTTACGAATTGGTTCCACTCAACAATATTATCGTTTGCGAAAGCAATAATAATTATACTAATGTTCGATTGAACAACGGAAAAAATATTCTCATTTCCAAAACTCTGAAGCAAATAGAAGATCTCCTTGATATGCGCCCTTTCTTCAGGGTACATAATTCTTTTCTTGTAAATCTTCAGTATGCCATACGTTATGTAAAAGGCGAGGGAGGTTACCTGGTTTTGAATAATGATATGACAGTTCCCGTTTCACGTTCTAAAAAAGAAGAGTTACTTAAATTAATAACCCATCTTTCAGTATAATGCAAACTTAACCCGTTTCCGGTCAATCTCTCATTTGTTCCCGCAAAATTCTCATTTACTATAATGATGCTTTTAAAGCTGGTATAGATTTAATCTCTCATTAAATAAAACTTTAAAATTATTATTATGAAAGCAAAAATTACATTAAGTGAAATATGCAAAGCAAGTTTCACTTTAATATTATTAACCGCATTGTTTAGTTGCAAAAAAGATCCGCCTCCTCCGGATGATTCCGGCTACAATTTAAATGTTGTTCTTCGTGGAGATGCCAAGTCGCAAAATAGCTCCGGCTATATGGAGTTTCGGCAAGATCCGGATACAGCAAGGATCGTTGATTTGAACACATGGGTTCACAACCTGGAGCCAAATCATTCTTACCTGCTGCAACGTGCAGTAAACCCTATAACAGACCCGGACTGTTCCAGTACTGCCTGGCTTACACTGGGTTTGGGCCTGGACCCGCAGGATATTCAGACAGATAATCATGGTAATGGACACGCAGATTTATGGCGGGATATAACTTCGGTTGCCCGCGGCGCACAGTTTCATATTCATTTCCAGATAGTCGATGCTGTCACTTCATCGCCGGTATTAACAAGCGATTGCTATGATTACACAGTAAGGTAGAAAATAATAAAACATAAGGCAGCTATTTGAAAGCTTCCTTATGTTTTATTTTACCAGTTGTTTCTTTATCAGGCTGATTGCCGTATTTGGCCCTTGCCTCCCAAGAACCTTAAATTCTTTTTTTTCAAGTCGATTATAAGAAATAAGGAAGTTTACTATTTCATCAACCAGGTAGGAATCGAGGGCGAAGATGGTTTTAATTTCTTTATACCTTTTTGAAGCTATTGCTGCTGCAAGCATACGGTCGTTCCTGGCAGTTTTGCTACCTTCCGTTTGTTCTGCTTCAATTACTCCAAGTAATTTACATTCTATAATACATCCGGGCCACGATGCTTCCTCCATTAAAATCAATACATCAACCGGATCTCCATCTTCAGCTTTTGTACGTGGTATAAATCCGAAATGGAAAGGAAATGCGATTCCTTTAGGGAGAATTTTTTTAAGCTTGAACATACCTGTCTCTTCATCAAAATTATATTTTGCAGAAGTGCCCTTAGGTGTTTCAACTATTACATTTATATCTTTCTTATTTTTTTCGAATGCTTGTGGCAGTTTCATATAAACACCGCAACAATATTTATACCCGTTTTATATTTAAGTAAGGTGGCCGGTGAGGTAAATTGAGTCATTAGGCATTAAGCCATTAACCTATTTATGAATACAACTAATTTTATTATTCACCATTCACCATTCACCATTGCCCATTGACTAATCTAATACTCCAATTAAACAGGCAATCTCACAAAAGCTTCCATAGCTGCATATCTTGTAAGTCCCAAATTGGCATATAGGTCAGCTGTATTGGCGTTGCGTTCTTCGGCACGTTGCCAGAACTCGCGGTTATCACTTCCCTGGAAGGGCACACTATCTTTTTGTGACTGGTGAATAAAAATCCCATATCTTTTTTTCTTACCTGGTCGGGGCTCATTGGAACAGCCATTTCAATTTCACTTATGTCCCATTCTTCCCATGCGCCTTTATATAACCAAACCCTGCAATCGGCCAGCCACTCATCACCTGCTTCCTTCATAAAGGCAAGTGCCGCCAGAATAATGTCAATACATACTTTGTGTGTGCCATGTGGGTCGGCAAGGTCTCCGGCACAAAAAACCTGGTGCGGTTTTATTTTACGCATAAGCTCTACCGTTAGTGTTACATCCTTTTCGCTCATCGGATTTTTTTCTATGGTACCCGTTTCGTAGAAGGGAAGGTTCATAAAATGAATCTGGTCTTCCTTTAAACCGACATATTTACAGGTTGCTCTTGCTTCGCAGCGTCTTATTAATCCTTTAATACTCCTGATTTCTTCAGAATCTTTTTCACTGGCCTTTTTCTCGGTGATAAATGCCGATGCTTTATTAAATATTGTTTTGCTGATGGTATTATCGATGTCAAAAATATTTTCAAATCCAACTGTGAAATCAAGAAAGCGTGTAACAAATTCATCCGTAACCGCAATGTTGCCGCTCGTTTGGTAGGCAACATGTACATTATGTCCCTGGTCATGCAATCGCATGAATGTCCCACCCATACTTATAATATCATCATCCGGGTGAGGCGAAAAGATGAGCACCCTTTTTGGAAAAGGCGTACTTCTTTCAGGATGTTTATGGTCGGAGGATTTTGGTTTACCCCCGGGCCATCCAGTAATGCTGTCGCGAAGCATATAATATACCTCCAAATTTATTTCATAAGCATCTCCCTTCTCAACCAATAAATCACTAAGTCCAAATTCATTATAATCATGATTGGTAAGACTCAATACGGGCTTGTCAAGTTTTAATGCCAGGCTTATTACGGCGCTTTTGATAATATTCGGCGTCCACTCACACTCACCGGTGAGCCACGGAGATTTAAACCTCGTTAATTCTGAAGCTGCAAATTCATCCACAACAAATGTGCAGTCATCATGATTCTGTAATAAGGAAGCGGGCACTTCTTCAGTTGGTTTCCCTTCCACAGATTTTTGAATAACAGGTGCCTTTGTTTTACCCCAGGCCATCAAAATGATACTGCGTGATTTCATGATAGTGCTTATCCCCATCGTTATTGCCATCCGCGGCACCTGCGAAATATTCCCAAATTCGTGAGAGTTGGCGATCCTTGTTGAATTTTCCAGGGTAACTAGCCTGGTTTTAGAATACACGGGAGACCCCGGTTCATTAAACCCTATATGCCCGTTATTCCCAATCCCCAGTATCTGCAAATCAATGCCGCCTGCATCTGCAATTTTTTGTTCGTATTCTGCGCAATGCTCTTTTATTTTTTCTTTTGGGATCATACCGTTAGGCAAAAAATAATTCTCAGGGTCGATGTCAGTTTGCTCAAACAGATACTTGCGCATAAAATAATGGTAGCTGTTAAGTGCGTTCGGCTCCATCGGGTAATACTGGTCGAGATTGAAAGTGATCACATCTTTAAAGCTTAAGCCTTCTTCCCTGTGCAGTTTCACGAGTTCGGCATATAGAGATTTGGGCGTAGAGCCGGTTGCAAGACCTATTACTGCTTTGGCACCTTTGGAATTTTTTTCCCGTATGAGATCAGAAATTACCCTGGCAACATGCAGCGAACCTTCTTTGGGCGTATTAAAAATCTGTACACGAATTTTTTCAAGAGCGTCTATCATAATAACTTCAATTTAAATATTTGATATCAAAAGTGTATCAGTTTGATTTGGTTTGCAATGAATTAATAACATTGAAATAATATTTCATCCGGGAATTGCGAAGATAAGTTGAATGATAATAATCTTTTCACACTTTAGTTAATTGCGAAACACTTTACTGTTGATTTAATTATGGCCACTGACGTAGTCTGCCTTTAATTCCCTTTGAAATAATTTGCACCCCATAGCTCGTATCGTGCATCCATGATCGGTAGCTTTGATTCAAATTCGGTTCTGTCTTCTTTTGGACTCCATAAAACTTCACTAAGCGCACTCATTCTTGGAAATATCGTATACTCCAGCTTACTCATATTTCCAATGTATTCTGTCCACACATTTCCCTGTGCTCCTAAAATATATTTTGACTCTTCATCATTCAATTCTTTTGGCACAGGGTTATAGCGGTAAACTGTATCCAGGGGCAGGTAGCCACCTATTGTAACACTGTCTTCATTTTTCGTTTGCGCATGATCAAAATAGCAATAGCTACCCGGTGTCATAATTACATCATGATGCTGTTGAGCAGCAGCTATACCTCCACTTTCACCCCGCCAGCTCATAACCGTTGCATTAGGAGCAAGGCCTCCCTCAAGAATTTCATCCCAGCCGATAATATTTCTTCCTTTACTGTTTAAATATTTTTCAATGGTGCTGATAAAATAACTTTGTAATCCATGCTCATCTTTCAGATTTTTATCTTTAATAAGCTTTTGGCAAAACGCGGAACGCTTCCAGGCTTCCTTAGGGCATTCATCGCCGCCGATGTGAATATATTTTGAAGGAAAAAGTTGCATCACTTCATCCAAAACATCTTCAAGAAATTTGAAAGTATAATCCGACGGGCAATATACATCTTCAAAAACGCCCCATGTTTGCTGAACCTGCTTTCCATTTCGGCTCCCCGCCCATGGTGTATTGGACTTTATTTTTGTTGATTCACCAGGAAAGCAACTTAATTTGGGATAGGCTGCTATCGCTGCAGAAGAATGACCGGGCATTTCAATTTCCGGGATAATAGTAATATACCGATCCTGCGCATACTTTATAACATCTTTTATTTCCTGCTGTGTATAAAATCCGCCGTAATGCATGCTATCATTTCCGGTACCGGGATGATGTCCAATTATAGTTCCGTTTCTAAATCCACCAACAGTTGTAAGCAAAGGATATTTTTTTATTTCTATTCTCCATCCCTGGTCTTCTGTGAGGTGCCAGTGAAAATTATTGAATTTATGATAGGCGAGATAATCAATATATTTTTTTACTTCATCAACGTCAAAAAAATGCCTGCCCACATCGAGATGCATTCCACGATATTGAAAACGTGGATAATCTTTTATAGTGAGTTGTGGAATTTCAAACTCATCATTTTTACTTAAATTTTTATCCGCAGGCAATAATTGAAGTAACGTTTGTATACCATAAAATAAACCTTCATTACTTGCGGCGCCCATGTCTATTTTATCAGCGTCAACAGTTAAAACATATTCATCTTTTTTTCTTTCGTCCGGTTTTAATATGCCGAGTGTAATTACATTTTTTGAATTAACGGGGGATATATTTTTTACTGCCAGTGAGAATCCGTATAATTTGGCCAAATAGAAATTAAGCATATCCGCGTCATGCATGGTATTTTTATTTGCAATAATTACGGTGGATTTACTAAGATGAAAAGTACCTTCGTTAATTTTTAGTTCAACAGGCTTAGGTACAATGGTAACAATTGTTTGCGCCGTTGCCGAGAGGCTTGCAAGCATTAAAAAAAGTATTGTAGTTTTTTTCATTAAAAATGTTTATTGATGTGAGAAAAAAGTTTTTACAGCTATCAATTTTTTAAAACTGGCAATATTATTTTTGATTGATTCTGACCGCTATGATAGATTCTGATAGTTGCCTTTTGAAAATCTTTTTTATCAGCGGCGGGTATACGCATAAATTTCTGAGGATTCATATCCACTAAAGGAAACCAACTGCTTTGTACCTGCACCATTATTCTATGACCCTTCTTAAAATTATGTAATACATCATTTAAATTGATTCTTACTTCACTTATTTTACCGGGAACGAACGGTTCTGGTTTTTCATAATTGTTCCGAAATTTGCCCCTCATCACTTCGGCACGCACCAGCCTCTCATAACCTTCTATGATACCGCTACTCGTATTTTGCTGAGAAATTTTATCATCAGGCACTACATCAATTACTTTCACAATAAAATCGGCATCCGTTGACGTGGTGCTTACAAAAAGATCGGCTGTTATTTTTCCAGCTATTGTTACATCATTATTTAATATACCTGTCTCGTAAAACAATACATCCGGCCTTTGTGCGGCAAACCGCTGGTCCTCCACCATGTATTCATTATTTCTGTGGCCATAACTGCCGTTGGTATACGGTACAGGTTTTGAAGGATCGCTTACATATTCGGCAAAATCGGTACCCGGGCTTTTCTGTGTGGAGAGATTATGATTGCCGGAAAAATAATAATCCACATTATTAATATTTGCAGGGGGCCATTGGATAAAATGTTTCCATTCGTTTGCACCCGTTTCAAAAACAGTTGCTTCGGAAGCATCGAAACTTCCTTTATCTTTTAAATAGTAATTGAAAAATTTTGTTTCCAGGCTATCCTTATAATATTCATTGATATTGACTCCATATTTATAGCTTCCAAATTTGTTCCAAATGTTGGCTGACCATGCGCCATGTGTCCATGGCCCCATGACCAGGCAAGTCTTATTAACCGGGCTTTGCTTTTCAATTGCTTCATAAGTATGTAAGGCGCCAAACAAATCTTCTGCATCGAACCAGCCACCCACAATCATTACAGGTACCTGGATATTTTTAAGATGGGGTCTTATATTTCTATTCCGCCAATAGTCATCATAGGTATCATGTTCAAGATATTCATTCCAGATGTATGAACGATGATTAAAATACCTGGCGGATTGGGTATTTTTTAGTGGCCCAAGATTCAGAAAGAAATTATATACATCGGGAGTTTCTGCATTAAACACTGCCGGGCCATAATCTTCTACAAGTCCTTTTCTTTCTTTGCCGAAATAGTTCATAAAATTGAAATTGTCAAGCAGAAAAAAAGCGCCATTATGATTGACATCATCGCCAATAAATTCATCTGTAACAGGCGCCTGGGGACTTACCGCCTTTATGGCAGGATGTGAACCCGGGAGACTTGCAGTGGCATAGAAACCAGGATAGGAAATTCCATATAAGCCAACACGCCCATTATTGCTTTTAATATTTTTTAACAGCCAGTCAATGGTGTCATACGTGTCACTGCTTTCATCGACATCGGTTTTACTTTTTTTGTTTTCAATATATGGAGTCACCTCGAGATTCACTCCTTCGCTCATGTAACGGCCACGTACATCCTGGTAAACGAAAATATATTTTTCTTTCAGTAAGGAAGCATTTGGCCCCAGCCTCGTGGGATAGTTATTTCTTCCATACGGGCTAACGGAGTAGGGTGTTCGCTCCATTAAAAAAGGATATGTATGGGTATTATCTTTTGGAATATAAATGACGGTATATAATTTAATTCCATCACGCATGGCAATAGTCGTATCTAATTTTGTAAAATTATCTCTTACAAATGCATTATCGACGCTTTGCGCATCGCAAAAGATACATGTCACACATGCGAATACCAGTAAACTGATTTTCATGGAAATTAATTTTTCAAAACAGGCAAAATTATTTTCGAAACATTACCAGCATCGTGATAAATGCGAATAGTTGATTTTTGAAAATCGCTGTCGTCAGCTTTATAAATATTCATAAACTTTTGAGGATTGCGATCAGCCAACGGAAACCAGCTGCTTTGAATTTGTATCATAATACGATGCCCTTTTAAAAAAGTATGCGCCACGTCAGGCAATTCCCATTTTACTTCTGTGATTTTACCAGGCTCAAATGATTCAGGCTTTTCAAAACTGTTGCGAAATTTTCCACGCATGATTTCTCCACGTACGAGCATTTCATAGCCGCCCATAGGATAGGCAGTCCGGTCCGATGGAGAGGAAGAAGTCTCGTCATATTTAAAATTATCGGGAAAAACATCTATAAGTTTTACAACAAAATCTGCATCCGTAGTTGAAATGGAAGTCATTAAATCTGCGATCACAGGCCCCGCAAGGGTTACATTATCATTTAAAATTTCTGTTTCATAGGTTAATACATCGGGCCTTCTTGAAGCAAAGCGCTGGTCATCATCCATATATTCTCTGGTTCTTTGCATATGAACGTCTTCTGTATAAGGAACAGGGTGGGCAGGGTCGCTGGTATATTCATCAAAAGAATCAGTGGTATCATTCCCCTGGTTATTGCTCGTATTTAGAAATAATTTTCCACTGGCTCCAATGTACAAATTTTCATTTTCGCTGTTTTTAGGTGGCCATGCATCAAGTTTTTTCCAATTATTTTCTCCTGTAAAAAAAATAGTAGCTTCAGCAATACCTGAAACATTTCCTTTATCCAATAAATAATAATTAAAGAAAGGGATTTCAATACTATCCTGGAAATATCTAGAAGTATTGCTCCCAAATTGTACATTGCCCAGATGGCTTCCTTCACGACTCCATTGGCCATGATACCACGGTCCCATTACTATTTTACTATTTGTTTGCGGACTTTGTTTTTCTGTTGCCTTGTAACAATTCCATGCCCCAAAACAATCTTCTGCATCGAACAGTCCACCTACCCATAGCATTGCGGGCTTTATGTTATACAAACCAACTCTTGCATTCCTTTCCTGCCACCATAAGTCGTAGGTAGGATGTTCATACATTTCATGCCAGAATGCAATACTGTCGCCAATAAGCTTTGCAAAATTTTTTAATGCGCCCGTTTTTAAATAAGCGTTATAATTATCATCGGAATTAAAATGAAAACCTTCTCCGTAGTCCATCGTTGGCACCGGACGAGGTTTACCAAAAGTAGGATAGAAAGAAAACCCATCCATTACAAAAAAAGCGCCTTTATGATGAAAGTCATCACCAATGAACCAATCAGTAACCGGCGCCTGCGGACTTACAGCTACCAGTGCGGGATGCCCGCTAAGTGCTGCTTCTGTTGAATAAAAGCCGGGATAAGAAATTCCGCTTACACCTACCTTTCCATTATTACCCGGAGCATTTTTTACCAGCCAGTCAACTGTATCATATGTATCGCTTGCTTCATCTGTTTGTTTTCCTTTTTTATTTTTGATGAAAGGCCTTACGTCTTCAAACTTTCCTTCACTCATATATCTTCCTCTCACATCCTGTCTCACGAAAATAAAACCCTCTTTCGCATAAGCTATTTGGTAAGAATTCCAGAGGTGAATAAACTTATCTTCTCCATATGGCGAACAGGAATATGGTGTACGTGTCATCAATACGGGATGTCTTGTTGTTTGATCTTTTGGATAGTAGATTGATGTAAACAACCTCACGCCATCACGCATGGGAATATATCTTTCAATTTTTAAATAGTTATTTACAAACCATGTGCTATCACTATCCTGAGAGAAAGAGGTGAAGGAAAGAGATAACAGAATTAAGAAAGATGCAATTTTTTTCATGCTTATAATTTTAGAATTTAAAATTACTAATGATTACAAGTTAAGCCTAAAGATTTTTAATCATGCGTGAAATGAATGTCTAAAGCTCAGTTGACTCTTTTCGTTTTGTTAAAGTAGTTCCATTAATACTCTTCAATTATATTTTTCGTGTATGCGTAGTTGCATACTCACGAAAGATTATGTATTTTTCTAAAAACAATCTCTTTACCAAAACAACAAATCATGAACACAGAAATTTTGAATCACATCAATTGGCTTGCAGTGCTTGTTGGTGGCTTAGCTTATTTTTTTCTTGGCGCTCTATGGTATTCACCTGTACTGTTTGGTAAAAAATGGCAGGGATACAATGCAGCTCTCATGAGTGATCCTAATGCAAAAAAAGGAGCAGGGGGAATAATGGTACTATCGGCAATTCTAATGATTGTGTGTGCATTGGGCCTGGCATTGCTCGCTACAAGGTTTGGAATATCCGGATGGGTTGGAGGATTAAAGCTTGGCATTTTAACGGGGATATGTTTTGCAGGAACGGCCGTTCATATATCATATGTTTATGAAAAAAGACCGTTAGGCCTTCATTTAATTAACGGCCTATATAATGTTGCCGGGAATGTTCTTGCTGCAATAATTATTTGTTGCTGGAGATAAAAGTTTGTGAGGGTTTCTTAATCTTAAAGAGTATTACTTTTTATCTAAGTGGGGCGAGTTCCTTCCTGCTACAATTAACTTCCCACTTTTGTTATCTTAAGCACATTGGTGGGAATATGCAGGTTTATCGGTGTGCTGCCGGTATTTACAACAATATCTCCTTCTTTTAAGAAACCCCGTTGTTGTAAAATTCCAATCTGATCGAAGAAAATATCATCAAGACTTTCTTCTTCATCATAAAATATTGCACGCACCCCCCAACTCAAGCTCAATTGATTGATGAGGCTTTTTTCTTTACTAAAAACATACAGAAGAGATTTAGGGCGGTAGCTGCTTAGCACAAAACCGGTATAGCCACTTTGCGTCATTCCTATTAGTGCTTCCGCCTGTACATCCTGTGCAAGCTTGCATGCGCTATAACATAATGCGTCGCTCAGGAAAGAAGGAGAGTGAGGTTGAGGCGCCAGTATATCATCACGGTTATAGTCATACGCAGTTTTTTCTACTTCGAGAATTATCTTGCACATGGTTTCTATCACAAGCGTAGGATGCTCTCCAGTGGCAGTTTCAGCGCTAAGCATTAATGCATCTGCGCCTTCAAGCACTGCATTGGCCACATCGGTAATTTCACTCCTGTTCGGCTTTATACGACTGATCATACTTTCCATCATTTGCGTTGCAACAATCACGGGCTTCGCACGGTGCATGCATTTTCTGATAATTTCTTTTTGAATCAATGGAACCTTTTCAATGGGCAGCTCTACGCCAAGGTCGCCGCGGGCAATCATAATACCGTCGCTTTCTAAAATTATATCGCGGATATTGGTAATTGCTTCAGGTTTTTCAATTTTTGCAATCACCTTTGCTTTGCTGTTTCTTTCTTTTAAAATATCTTTTAAACCCGCGATATCATCCACCCGCCGAACAAACGACAATGCAATCCAATCAACATTCTGAGTGAGAATAAATTCCAGGTCGGCGAGATCTTTCTCGGTAAGAGCCGGCAATGATATTATTGTATCCGGAAGATTGAGTCCTTTTTTGGAAGAAAGCACGCCACCTATTATCACTACCACCTCCACATCGTTATTTGGCAAAACTTTAGTAACCTTCACTTCAAGCTTTCCATCATCAATCATAATAAGATTTCCGGCAACCACATCATTGTGAAGATCGGGATAACTCACATAAATTTTTTTCCTTGTACCTATACATTTTGTATTGGTGAAGGTTAGCTTATCGCCGGGATGAATTTCCAACGCATTGTTTTCAATTTCACCAACTCTTAATTTAGGGCCCTGCAAATCAGCGAGGATGGCAACGTTATACGGAAGGGTTTCATTAATCTTGCGTATGCTCTCAATTATGTGTGCCTTATTTTCATGCGAGCCATGTGAAAAGTTTAACCTGAAAACATTTACACCTGCCTTTACCAGCTCAACCATTTTTTCATAACTGTCACAGGAGGGTCCCACGGTGGCAACAATTTTTGTTCTTTTCATAGAATGTTGCCGACCTGCATCTTTATCCATGTGACTATGCAGGTATTTACTTATATTCTTAGCCATGTAATTATTTTAAGTTATAGTTTTCGGTTGGAAACAGTTCGCAATGGATAACCTGGTTGTATTTATGATGAAAGAATTTTTACAATCTTCATCCAGTCTTCGCCTATCTTTTGTTTCTTTTTCACCGCCTCATCAAGCGGGATATAGTGCATCCGGTTGTTTACAATTCCCACAAAAACATTAAACCTTTCTTCCATGAGGCATTCAACCGCAGAATATCCCATACGGCTCGCTATAAGTCGGTCAAAACAGGTAGGGGCGCCACCACGTTGTATATGGCCAAGTATGCACACCCTTACTTCCTGGTCAGGCATTCTTTCCGTAATTATTTTTGCTAATTCGGTTCCCCCAAATTCTTCGCCTTCCGCAACCACAATAAGATTTACTAATTTCTTACGGCCATGCTTTTCAGCAAGCGCCTTTATTACATCTTCAATATCAGTTCTTCTTTCAGGGATAAGAATATTTTCCGCACCGGTCGCAATACCGCTGTGTAACGCGATATAGCCCGAATCTCTTCCCATGACTTCGATGATGAAAAGCCTGTCGTGGGCATCTGCAGTATCCCTTACCTTATCAATCGCTTCAACGGCAGTATTTACTGCTGTATCGAAACCGATGGTAAAATCGGTGCCCGCAATATCTTTATCAATGGTGCCGGGTAAGCCAATACAGGGGATATCAAATTCATTGCTGAAGATCTGTGCACCGCGGAAGGAGCCATCACCACCAATAATCACCAGGCCATTAATGCCTATTTCTCTCAAATGCTCGTATGCCTTTTCTCTTCCCTCATAAGTAAAAAATTCTTTGCATCGTGCTGTTTTTAAAATAGTGCCACCCCGCTGAATAATATTGGCAACACTCTTACTTTCCATCTTTTGAATGTCGCCATCTATCATACCGGAATAGCCACGCAAAATGCCATACACTTCCATTCCATTATAAATTCCTGTACGAACAACGGCACGTATTGCGGCGTTCATCCCCGGAGAATCACCGCCGGACGTAAGAACTCCTATTTTAGTTACTTTTCTCTCCGCCATTAGTATAGTTTTCCCTGTTAAGATTTAAAGATTATAAATGAAAGCGTCAAAAATACATATTTAGCCTTAGTATTGGCAAAAATGAAATAATCATCAATTTAATTATCTTCATCCGAAAATATTTATTCGTGAAAAAAAATATTTTTTATTTCATTTTACTTATGATATCCTCTACTCCAATTTTAGCACAGACATATCCCAAAACAAAAAAAGTAACCCAGCAAGATGACTATTTTGGTACAAGGGTAGCCGACCCTTATCGCTGGCTTGAAGATGACAACAGTGAGGAAACGAAGCGGTGGGTTGATGCAGAAAATAAAGTAACCGATAAATATCTCTCTTCCATTCCATTTTATGATAAAGTAAAAAAGAGACTGGAAGAAATGTGGAACTATGCAAAATACAGTTCTCCATTTAAAGAAGGCGACTTTTATTATTTCTATAAAAATGATGGCCTGCAAAACCAAAGCGTATTGTACAGGCAGAAGGGATTGAATGCAACGCCCGAAGTATTTATTGATCCAAATACCATGAGTAAAGATGGTACAGCCTCGATAGGTGTGCCCTCTTTCAGTAAAAATAAAAAGTATGCTGTGTATCTTGAAGCCCGGGCGGGGAGCGACTGGCAACAGGCTCATGTAATGAATGTTGCTGATAAGAAATTATTAAATGATAAGTTGGATTACATCAAATTCAGTGGCACATCATGGAAAGGTGATGATGGATTTTACTACAGCCGTTACCCGGTACCCGATGAAAAAAATAAGCTCACCAATCAAAATCAAAACCATAAAGTATATTATCATAAACTGGGAACCTCACAAATTGACGACGTTTTAATCTATGAGGATACAAAACATCCGCTTAGAACAGTGGGAGCAACACTTAGTGAAGACGAACATTTCTTATTTCTTTCAACAAGTGAAGGCACCAGTGGTTCAGAACTTTGGGTAAAGGACATGAAAAAATCTTCAGGGAGTAATGATTTTAAACTATTAATAAAAGGATTCGATACGGAATCTCATTTTATTGACAATGACGGCGATAAAATTCTAATACTTACAAACGCTGACGCTCCCAACTACAAAGTAGTTTCAGTTGATCCTCAAAATCCTTCAAAAGAAAAATGGGAAACCATTATTCCCCAAAGAAAAGAATTGTTGGAAACCGCAGGCACTGCGGGGCATAAATTATTTCTTACTTATTTACAGGATGCTGCAAGCAGGGTGTATCAAACCAATTATAAGGGAAACCTTGAAAGAGAAATTACATTACCAGGTATTGGATCTGCAGGTGGCTTTAATGGAAATGCGGATGATAAAGAAATTTTTTTCAGCTATACTTCTTTTGATAATCCCCAGTCAATTTTCAGGTACAATATTGTCACAGGCGAAACTGACTTATTCAGGAAGAGTGAAGCAAAAATAAATGCGAATAATTATCAAACCGTCCAATCTTTTTTTGCCAGCAAGGATGGAACTAAAGTTCCCATGTTTATAACTTATAAAAAAGGATTGAAATTAGATGGCAACAACCCCGTTTTATTATATGGTTACGGTGGATTCAATATCCCGATGACACCGGCCTTTTCAATTTCCAATGCATTTTTTATTGAGCAGGGTGGCGTTTCTGTAATTGTAAATCTGCGCGGTGGGAGTGAATACGGAGAGGCATGGCATAAAGCGGGTATGCTGGAAAACAAGCAAAATGTATTTGATGACTTTATCGCTGCAGCGGAGTTTTTAATAAAAACAAAATATACTAATCCTCAAAAAATTGCTATGCGTGGTGGAAGCAATGGTGGCTTGCTTGTGGGAGGTGTGATGACTCAACGACCCGACTTGTTTAAAGTAGCCATTCCGCAGGTAGGCGTGATGGATATGTTGCGGTATCATAAATTCACAATTGGATGGGCATGGGCAACCGAATACGGAAGCAGTGATAAGAAAGAAGATTTTGAAAATCTGTATAAATATTCTCCGCTGCATAATTTAAAACCTGGTCTCACATACCCGGCGACGTTAGTTACTACCGCTGATCACGATGACAGGGTAGTGCCTGCTCATAGCTTTAAATTTGCTGCAACCCTCCAGGCCGATAATGACGGAACCAATCCAACACTCATTCGTATAGAAACAAAAGCAGGCCATGGCGCCGGAAAGCCGACCAATAAAGTGATTGAAGAAGCCGCTGATATATGGAGCTTCGTGATGTATAATTTAGGGATGGAGTTTAAAGAATAAATTCAATTTTTAAGTATTCTTACCCGCATCCATCACGTGTTTTTACGATGCAAAACCTGTTATATAGCGAAGAATTCCTATTTGGTTTAGCCCTGAAAATATTTCTAAGCCGCCCCGGTAAAATTCTATTATATAAGGTTGCCTTTTCTAAAAATTAATATTAATTTAGCCCGCTTCGGAGTTGTTACAATTGACTCCAAATGATAATTTCCTAAGAAAGCCATTTAATCCGTGTTTATATTTTAGCATAGTTGAAAGTATATAGTAATCTATGCTTATTTTAAATTTTTAAAACGCCCTCATGAAACTTAATCGTACCCGGAAACTTTTCACGCCTTTTTTCTTCGTCGCTTTCCTTTTGGTAACTTATGCGCAGTTGGCTGCACAAAACAGTGTAGTAACCCAGCATAACGATCTTGATCGTACCGGATGGAATGATAAAGAAACTATCTTAAACACTAAAAATGTTAAGGCCGGTTTATTTGGAAAATTGTTTACACGCTCTGTAGATGACCAAATTTATGCACAGTTACTTGTCAGAAGAAATGTTCCCATTCCGGGTTACGGAAATAAGACTATCGTTTTTGCAGCGACCGTTAATAATACTGTCTACGCATTTGATGCAGATTCTGCAAATGTAAGCACTCCTTACTGGCAGGTAAATCTTACACAACCTGGCTTGCGGCCTGTAAAAAATACTGATATGACGGGGGCCTGTGGTGGTAATTACAAAGACTTTTCGGGAAACATGGGCATTGTTGGAACCCCGGTTATTGATACCCTCACAAATACGTTATATGTTGTAGCAAGAAGCACATCAACCAGTTCAACGGGGTTTGTTCAGTACCTGCATGCCCTTGATATCACGACGGGTGATGAGAGAACCAACAGTCCCAAACTTATAACCGCACAGGTGGCCGGCACCGGGGCAGGAAGCGTTGGGGGCGTGCTAACCTTTAATTCGCAAAAACAAAACCAGCGTAGCGGCCTATTGTTAGTGAATGGAAAAGTATACATATGCTATGCATCGCATTGTGACTGGGGACCATACCATGGATGGATGCTGGGTTATGATAAAACCACGCTTCAGCAGACCAATGTATATAATACTACGGCTGATGGATACAATGGCGGCATCTGGATGAGTGGTGGCGCTCCCTCTGCAGATGGTGCCGGAGACATATATGTGGCCAGCGGCAATGGTACTGTAGGTTCTTCGGGAAATGTGTCTGATTTGCGTGGTCGTTCAGAGAGCGCAATGAAACTTACGCCGTCTGGTACGGGATTTACAACCAATACTTTTTTTACACCAAATAACTATACCACTCTTGAGGGAGGAGATCTCGATTTTGGTGTTACTCAAATGCTACTTATCCCAAATACCAACCAGGTAATGGTATCATGTAAAGATGGAAGAATATACCTGCTGGATCGCGACAATATGGGTGGTTATAATGCGGGTACCAATAATGTGATACAAACTATTAATCTTGGCAGCAATGCTCATCTTCATGCATCATTAGGGTATTACAAAGGAAGCCAGAAGGAGTTTGTTTATTGCTGGAGTGAAAATACGTCACTTAAAGCATTCCCTTATAGCCATACTTTAAATATGTTTGATCTCGCCAATACAATTAACAGCGGCGTTCAGGGCCCGGTAGGAAACAGTGGCGGATTTCTTTCTGTTTCATCCAATGGCTCCGTGGATTCAACAGCAATTTTGTGGACGAGCTTTGCGGCAAACGGAGACGCCAACCAATCTGTGAGGCCGGGGGTATTACATGCATTTGATGCGAGCGACATAACCAAAGAATTATGGAACTCTGCCCAGGATCCTTCAGACGATCCGGGCAATTATGCAAAATTCAATTGTCCTACAGTTGCCAACGGTAAAGTTTACCTGGCGTCTTTTTCCAACCAGTTTTTAGTGTATGGCCTGACAGGTGGTATGGCTGACACCTGTAATTCTTTTGACATTGCTTTAAATAAACCCGCAGTTGCGAGTTCAATAGAAAATGCAACAAATAACGCTGCGGCTGCCTTTGACGGAAATCCAACCACAAGGTGGGCAAGTGCTCAGCACATTGACCCGCAATATATCTATGTTGATCTTGGCAGCCGCTACAATCTTTGCCGCGTAGTGCTGCAATGGGAAGTTGCATTGGGAAAAGACTTTACAATTGATGTATCTGACGACGCCGTAAACTGGACCACGCTGGCAACTAAAACAAATAATGTAAGCTTTACTAATTACATCCCGTTACAGGGTAGTGGAAGATATGTCCGGATGTATGGTACAGCGAGAGGTACCAGTTATGGTTATTCATTATATTCCTTTGAAGTATATGGAACGCCTGTAGTTAATTGCCCGGTGCCGACCGGACTTTCAACCAGTGATATTTATGAAAATTCGGCAACCATACACTGGGACGATAATGGTACGCTCTCTTACAACATACAATATAAAGCGGTGTCAGCGGCTAACTGGACGACGACTACTTCCGATACAAATATGGTTATATTAAATGATCTTGACTGCGGAACAGACTATCTATACCAGGTGCAGGCAGTTTGCGCCGGAGGCGCAGGTCAATACTCTGCAGCATCTTCATTTTCTCAATTGCCATGCGGAAGCAATTGCAGCCCGCTTACCAACAAGATGGACAACTCAGGACATCGGCAATACTGATATACCGGGCAGTGCCTGTTATGTCCCGGATATTTTTACACTAAAAGGTTCAGGTGACGATATTGGTGGCAATGCGGATGCTTTCCGTTTTGCCTTTAAAACTTTGGTGGGAAACGGAGAATTTAATGCAAGAGTATCTTCGCTTGATCTTTCAAACCCGGCAAATAAGTGCGGTATTATGATTCGGGAAACATTATCTCCGGGATCAAAATATGTTTTCATTGCCCTTACAAGTGGCACCGGCGCCATTTTTCAACACAGAACCGTAACTGACGGTGCCGCGGCTTCGAGTATCATAGCCGGACCGACGCCGTCCTACTGGATAAAACTAATTAAAACAGCATCTATTTATACTGCCCTTATATCTGCGGATGGTTTCAACTTTGTTCCTATTGGAAGCCCTGTTGATGCAGGCTTTGGCAATGGGGTCCCTGTGTATGCAGGCCTGGCAATAACAAGTCATGACAATACTGTGCTCTCTACCGGAACCGTAGATAACTATACCTTTACAGGTGGGGCTCTGCCTGTTAAATTACTTACCTTCAATGCAGCTCTTAACTTTTCACAAAAAGTGGACCTTACCTGGTCAACTACGGAAGAAATGCGAACCAGCTACTTTGTAATTGAAAGAAGCAAAGGCGATAATTATTTTACTGCAATAGATTCCGTAAAGGCTGTTAATAATGGCCGCTTCACCACAACCTATCATAGCACCGATAACTTTCCATTAAGTGGCAATAATTTTTATCGCTTGAAAATTGTTGATGTAGATGGCCATGCCACCTACTCCGCTTATGTAATGGTGCGTTTAAGAGATTCCAAAGCGCCACTGGTATATCCAAATCCGGCCAAAACATTCATAAATATTGCGCAGGGCTCCGAACCCGTAAAGTTCGTGACTATTTATGATATTTCAGGTAAAGCAATGGTTCGCTTAAATAATAAAGCCACATCCAATATTACCCAGATGGCTATAGGAAACCTATTGAGGGGAACCTATGTAGTTGAAATTATCACGGCAACAAATGTTTACAGGGATAAGTTGTTGATACAATAAATTCTTATACAAATGCCAGGAACCGGCTGATGAATTTATCAGCCGGTTTTTTTTATGTGCAGACCATACTTCCCGAATAATTTTATGATTAATCATCGCTTTTCATAAAGCCTATTTAGTATCAAAATAGCCTAATGAAACCAACAGGTTTATTTATAACAATATTTATCAAAGCCGGGCCGCCCTTAAATTTTTTATTAGCTAACTTGCCTTTACGTTTTGCATATTAAGTTGAAAAAATAAAGGTATTTATGAACGAAAACAGCCCGGAATGTACAGAAGCTCAAATGCTGATAAGGAAACCGGCGAGGGAAGTGTTTGAAGCTTTTATAGATCCGTCAATAACAAAAAATTTCTGGTTCACCAAGGGGAGCGGCAACCTGGAAACAGATAAACAAATAATATGGGAATGGGAAATGTATAATGTTTCAACAACAGTAGTTGCCAAAGAAATTATCCCGGGTGAAAAAATAATATTTGATTGGGGCGAACCGTCTAAAACAGTTGAATTTAATTTTAAGTCACTTATGGATGGTTCTACTTATGTAACTGTCATGGAATCTGGCTATAAAGCAACCGGTGATGAATTGATATCGCAAATTAAAGGCTCTACAGGAGGCTTTACAACAGTATTGGATGGCCTTAAAGCTTTCCTGGAGCATGGCATCAATTTAAATTTAATAAGAGACAAGTTCCCGGCTGAAGTTGGGAAAAAGTAATAACACCCTGGGAAAACAATTTTGCAAAGACAGGAGAATAAAAAAATTATTTCAACTTACGCAATGACACTTACCATGAAAAAAGCTTGTACGCTATTTCTATATCTCTCCATTAGTTTAACTCAGGTGCAGGGCCAGGATAATAATCCTACAATGGCTCAGCAAAAAGCCATTGGTGCCTTAATTGATCGTTATTCCGAAGCGAGGGAACGAAGCGATACGATGCTGCTCAAATCTATTTTAAGCAGCGATGTTGATCAATTGGTTTCGACAGGCGAATGGAGAATAGGTATTGGCGCAGCCATTGAAGGGATGCTAAAAAGTTCCGCCAACAGCCCGGGCACAAGAACATTGATTATTGATAAAATACGTATGCTCGATGCTCATGGCGCCATCGTAGATTGCCGCTACGAAATAATGAACAACGACAAAACAACACGAAAAATGTGGAGCAGCTTTATTGTGGTTGCAGATAAGTCAAAGTGGAAGATTAGTGCGATTAGAAATATGATGCCGTCAGCGAATTAATTGATAAGACTTTTCAATAGAGTAAGAGAAATGGCCAGCCTAAAAGTTTTCTATTACATCCTTGTAACCGCGGCCAATGGGAATAGAAACTCCATTCACTTCGACCATTTCGGCTGTGTACGAATCAATCTTGCTGACCGAAATGATAAAAGATCTATGAATTCTTTTAAAAAGATTTGAAGGTAAGAGATCCTCAATTTCGTGGGTACCCATTTTCGAAATGTATTCTCTTTTTGTTGTAATGATCTTTATGTATTCCCGCTGGCTCTCGATATAAATAATCTCTGAGAATAAAATTTTCACTTTCTTTTTTTGCACGTTTAGAAATAAATAATCTTTTACGGTAGCGCTTTCGTTGAGCAGCTGTTTTTCTAATTCGCCTGACTGTACTTTGTTGACGGCAATTAAGAAACGCTCAAATTCAAATGGCTTCAACAGGTAATCCGTTACATTCAAATCAAAGCCTTCGACGGCGTATTGATGATAAGCGGTCGTAATAATCACCGCAGGCGGCTGCGTGAGTGTTTTTAAAAAAGCCATGCCTTTTAATTTAGGCAAATGAATGTCTAAAAAAATAAGGTCGGTATAATTATTCCTCAGGTAGTCGGTGGCGAGAATAGCATCTTTAAATGTTCCCTGCAATTCGAGGAACGGCACCTGAGAAATATAATCGGATAAAACTTTTACTGCTAAGGGCTCGTCCTCGACTATAATGCATTTTATTTTAGACATGGCTTGCAAGATTTATTTTTAAAGTAGCAGTAAACACTGATTCGTTTTGTTGAACCGACAGATTATAATCTGTATAAAGCAATTCAAGTTGCCGCCGCAGGTTAGCAAGACCAATATTTTCTTTTACTCCCTCTTCACGGGGAAATGATTCAGTAGAATTTTTCACAACAAACACCAACTGCCGGTTATTAACTGAAAGATGAATATCAACAAACGGCTGATTTCGTGTTTCGGAAACACCATGCTTAAATGCGTTCTCCACTAATGGAATCAGCAACAGTGGTGGTAACGCTTGTTTCATGTCTTCCACGTCGTAGTTAAAATTAATACGCAAAGATTCATCGTAACGCAATTTTTCTAGAGCAATGTAGTCAGTTATAATTTTCAGTTCATGTTCTATGGCTATATACTCCCCTCCTGCTTCATACAGCATGTAACGAAGTATTTTCGACAGGCGTAAAATGGATTCCGGCGCCAGGTCGCTCTTGTCCCTGGCCAATGAATAAATATTGTTTAGGGTGTTGAATAGAAAATGCGGATTCGTTTGCGAGCGGAGATAGTTTAATTCTGCCGCCTGCTTTTCAATACGCAGCTGTTGTTCGGCATGTCTCAGTTTTGTATAATTATAAATATGCCTTGCAATCCCAAAAAGGAAAATTGATCCGACGCTATATGCCATTTGAGTTTGAAGTGCAGATTCTAAAGAAGAGTACACAATTAATGCAGTATAAACGTGTAATTCCAGTCCCAGTAACCTCCAGGCATAAGAGCCATAGGAATAAAATACCAAATGAATCCATAATACCAGAATACCAAGAAGAATATTGTAAATGATAATTTTTCTTTTCCTCAATACAAATGGAATCGTATATTCAAAGAGTATAAAGTTGAAAGTGATAACATAAATAACTCCCCAAATATTATTGAACACAACAGCAAAAAATCGTCCGGGGTAACTCCCCAAAATACTAAAAAGCCCCAGGAAGAAATAACCAAGCCCAACCCACAGATAAAATCTAAACAGCTTTCTATTGATTCGTTTCTTCATGTTGCTTTAATGAGATAAATATCGGTAAATCTTTGCCTTTTCATTTTGCAATCTATAGAATTGGCTTTATCGTAAACTAATTACGTTAGAAAGTCAATTAATCCAGATAGCAAACTATAAGGAATGCGATATCCGTTAACCGGGCAACAATATTATAATTACCTATATTTTCATTACCATTTTATTAAGAGACAGGCATAAATGCGTCGTTTGTTTACCATAAGCCGCTATTTATTGACGGAGGCTTTCCTGGCTTTCGTTAATCGCTATCTTATCAATGTGACAGAAAAATTAAATCAAACTTTTACACATGAATTCAAATAATAAATTAGCAAAAACTGCAGGATTTCTTTACCTGGTTACCATAATCGCGGGTGGTTTTGCTGAAGCATTCGTACGGGAAGGACTAACGGTGTCGGGTAACGCAGTTGCGACTGCTCAAAACATACTGGCTTCCGAACAAATGTATCGTTTTGGTTTTGTCGCTGACCTTGTCACGCTTATCTGCGGTACTGTTGTGTCACTCATTTTCTTTATCCTGTTTAAAGCAGTGAACAAATACCTTTCTTTACTTGCTTTAATATTCTCCATCACAGCAGGTGCAGTTATGGCTGTTAACCTGCTCAATCAACTTGCACCTTTATTGCTCTTGCATAACAGCAGTTATTTAAGAGCATTTAAAATTGAGGAGTTGCAAACACTTTCACTATTTTTTCTCAATTTACAATCCCAGGGCTATAACATAAGCCTTTTATTATTTGCCTTTTATTTTCCAATTATTGGATACTTAGTTTATAGGTCAAATTTTCTTCCCCGGATTCTGGGCATTATTTACGCATTGGCAGGTTTAGGTTATCTATGCAATAGTCTTGGGTGGTTTCTTTTTCCTCACTTAGCTGCCTATCTTTTCCCCTATGTTTTACTTCCGGCCTTTATTGGAGAAGTTTCAATGAGCCTATGGCTTATATTTAAAGGTGTGAAAGTTTTAAAAGAGGAGTAGATTCAACAACATTGACTGTAATAAACCTGTTAGCGTCAGACTAAAAACGACAATGAACAAACAAACCAGGGAGACTATCTAAAATCAGATTTTATGGACGAAAAGGTTTTTTTTAAGACCAATCTCTATTTTGCCGGAATAGTAACAATTGCTATATGGTCACTATTAGCCTGGAGCCATTATCATGGAGGTGTTCCAAGCCATCATATTTTGCACAGAGAAGACTTGCCTGCAATTTCTAATTGGTGGGGTGGTCTTTTACTTCCTTTACTTACATGGTTTTTACTGTATCGCATCCAAAAAAGATTAATGCGTGACAATGTTGAAAAGTCAAAAGTATCAAAGCACCTGGGAAATATACTTTATGGGTTCACTGGTGCTTTATTTTTTGGAATATTACTTTCTGTCTTTTTTTCTTTTGGTTATTCTGATATTTCGGGATACATGCTTAGTGGACTTTTTTTACTTGCACTGTTCGTTCCGATTTATCGGGCAGAATGTATGCTTGGTTTTGTCCTTGGTATGACCTTTACATTTGGTGCGGTGCTACCAACTGCGGTTGGATCCATATTAGCATTGGTTGGTGCAATACTATATCTATATGTTCGACCAGTAGTATTAAATATTGCATCAGGATTTTTGCGTATCGTATCGTCAAATAAACACAAGCCCAAAAAATAAATGAAATTAACTGACATGAAAGCAAATACTATTTCACTCAAAAAAACGGCGAGGCTTACTGGCCTGTTGTATCTTATTTGGGTATTAACAGGTCTGTATGGCATTTTTTATGTTTCATCACAAACTATAGTACCCGGTGATACTGTTGCCACTGCCAATAAGATCCTTGCCAACGAGTTTTTATTTCGAACAAGTATAATCAATGATATTATCAGCAACACCATTTGGGTATTTATAGCATTGCTTCTATACAGATTGCTCAAACAGGTAAACGAACGCCAGGCTAAACTTTTGGTTGCACTGGTGATTGTGCAAATTCCTGCCTTTTTTTTTATAGAGGCATTCAATATTACTTCCCTGATGATTTTTAAAGGCGAAGCATTGAAAACATTCGAACCTGGTCAGAGACAAGATCTGGCAATGCTATTTTTAAAAATTAATGACTACGGATCAATGGTATTAGAAACGTTCTGGGGGCTCTGGCTTTTACCATTTGGCCAATTGGTTTATAAATCGCGGTTTATTCCCAGTATATTGGGGATATTTCTAATTCTTGATGGTTTAGCTTTAATCCTGCATTCTTTTATATCTCTGCTTTTTCCCGACTACCAAACTATTGTCAGACAATTTGCAACGCCATTTTGGATTTTAGGAGAAATTTCAATAATGCTATGGCTTTTAATTATAGGAGTGAAAGTTAAAGAGGATACCATTGAGGTTGAGGTTCAAAAATAGTGTGATTGTTACCGGGTTCTCTCAGAGTGGCATTAACTTTAACGACCGACACATACAGAATATATGGTTAACAATATTATTTTCTATATCAACGAAATGGAAAAACTATGAAATCAATTGATCAAACACCACAAATGGAGAAGCAATCAAAATTCAGCATCAAAAACATTTTTAAAGTTGACCAAACAATCGGGGTTTCAAAGTTCCGTTTCTATTTACTTAGGTTTTTTTATTTACTGATAATTGTACTATTAGGCGTTGATGTGTGGACAGAAATATTTACTCACAAAGCGTTGTGGCAACCCCTGCCGGGAGTTGCATATAGCTTTTGGGGAGCATTTACTATTTTAGCGATTTTAGGGTTGTTTCATCCCCTAAAAATGATTCCTTTGTTGCTCATTCAATTTTCTTATAAAATTATCTGGCTGATCATTGTTGCCTACCCTTTATGGTCTGCTAATCAATTAACAGGCTCATCCATTGAAGAAAAATGACGATGTTATTTGCCAAAAGTGTTGTTGTAGACCTTTTGGTAATTCCCTGGCCTTATGTATTAAAAAACTACATTCTAAAACCAAAGAAAAATGAATAATTTATTGCATTCAAAAATTATTCTGACAGGATATTACACTCCATCTTTCCTGATACAACAATCGCAAATTTCATGATGCATGTCGTCTCGCGATTGACGACGTTTTGCTGTTTGTTTACCATAACCCGCTATTTATTGACAGCAGCTTTAAGTGCTTGCTTTTATTAGATATTCTTGCGTAAGAATTCTAAATATTTATAATAAAAAATTAAAAATGAATCGACTGATACAATTTGGAGAAAATGCAGACGGATATAATATTCCTGTTTTAAATGAAAGAGAGATACGAGCATCGGCGGGTATACTGTTTTTAGCCGTGTTTATTTCTCTGATGCTGATACTTTTTAAAAATAATTTTCTGCCCATAAAATATGTTATCACGCTGTTCTTTGTTGATTTTATCATACGAGTTTTTGTTAATCCCAAATTTTCTCCTACGCTGATAATAGGGCGCCTGATCGTTAGCAGGCAGGTACCTGAGTATGTGGGTGCACAGCAGAAAAAGTTTGCATGGATAATTGGTATTGTCCTCTCGGCAACCATGTTCATTTTTATGGTGGTTGCTAATTCTTACAGCCCCATAACAGGGATTGTCTGTCTTATTTGCCTGGTGTTTCTGTTCTTTGAATCGGCGTTTGGTATTTGCCTGGGATGTAAATTCTATTCCTTGTTTTATAAGGAAAAAGCGCAGCACTGTCCTGGAGAAGTATGCGATGCAAAATCGAGACATGATATTCAAAAAACATCAGCCGCTCAACTACTTGTTGTGTTTGCCTTCATCGCATTTATTTTTATTACAGCCTACTTATTTAACGACCAGTTCAGTAAACAACCATACGACCTCTTTGGCATTTTTTCGTCGGCATCGCCTAAATGAAACAAAAAAGATTTACCGAAAATAAACGAATAAACATTCGGCTATCGGGAACCGTTAGTTTTAATCTAACTAAGCAAATATTATGGCTTCATCACTTTACACAAAATCTTTATTGGAATTAAATATAGTTGAGGATGACGGCGAAGAAATACAACCGGCAGATGAGAAAAGCTCATTGGAAATTTTTTTTGAGCGCTTCCGTGATAACACTATCGGCCGGCAACAATTTTTTCAATCACCCCTTGGATTAAGAAAAATAATTTATGCAGACTGGACTGCAAGCGGAAGGGCATACAGACCCATTGAAGAGTATTTACAAAAAGAGATAATGCCTTTCCTGGCAAATACACATACAGAGACTACTGTCACGGGCACACTGATGTCTAAAGCTTATGAAGCAGCTAAAGTTATTATTAAAAACCATGCTCATGCAAATAGTAATGATGCTTTGATTTTTTGCGGCAGCGGCATGACAGCAGCGGTAAATAAATTGCAAAGGCTGCTGGGTTTAAGATTACCGGAGCGGTTTATGGATTATGTGAAGGAGGGAAATGAACATATCGAACCGGATGACGTGCTGAGACCTGTCGTTTTTGTGACTCATATGGAACACCACAGCAACCATTTATCCTGGCTGGAGACCATCGCCGATGTTGAAATAATCAGGCCGGACAAACACGGGAACGTTGACCTGCAGCACTTCAGGAACTTACTGGAACAATTTAAATACAGGGAAAATAAGATAGCCGCCGTTACAGCTTGCTCCAATGTTACAGGTATTCAAACTCCTTATCATGAAATCGCCAAAATGATCCATGAGTATGGCGGGTTGTGCTTTGTTGACTTTGCCTGTTCCGCACCTTATGTTAATATAAATATGCATCCCCGGGAAGAGGGTAAAGATCTGGATGGTATTTATTTCTCGCCTCATAAATTTTTAGGGGGCCCAGGCACGCCGGGTGTTTTAATTTTCAATAAAAAAAATTATAAGAATATGATCCCCGATCAGCCTGGCGGTGGCACTGTGGTGTACAGCAACCCCTGGAAGGTTCATGAATATGTGACTAATATAGAACAGCGGGAAGATGGCGGTACACCGCCGTTTTTACAGGCTATAAAAACGGCCATGTGTATTCGGCTCAAGGAACAGATGGGAGTTGAAAACATGTTGCAGCGGGAAGAAGAAATATTGCAGATCGTTTTTGACAGGTTCGCAAAAATGAAAAATGTAGAGGTGCTTGCAGGGGATATTAAAAAAAGATTGGGGGTTATTGCATTTATTGTAAAAGGCTCTCACTATAATTTGATCGTAAAAATATTGAATGACAGGTTTGGTATCCAAACAAGAGGTGGCTGTTCCTGCGCGGGAACATATGGACATGTACTCTTGCAGGTTGATGAAGCAAGCTCATATGGAATATTGCGTTCGATTCGTTCGGGAAACCTATTGTGTAAACCCGGGTGGATCAGGTTATCCATCCATCCAACTATGAGTAACGCAGAAATTTATTTTATTATGGATGCGATTGAGTTGACAGCATCCCACTTTCAGAAGTGGATGAAAGATTATACTTATAATGTTGAATGTGATGAATATTCTTTCAAAGGGTTTAAGCCAAAAGAAAAGAGCAGGGTTGAAGATTGGTTTAATTTCTGTAATTGGAAGTAACTCGGGAAAAGAGCATAACCTGGTACAGTTAGTATTCCAAAAATTATATTCTGAAATATGCGTTCAATAAAACAAACTGCAGGAATTGTTGGTGCATTATTTCTGCTGCAAATGTTTACAGCAGTATCAAGTCATGCTATTTTAGATCCTATTTTATATAAAATAAATTTCTTAACAGGAATATCTGTAGAGTCAAACAAGATCATATTAGCTATGTTTTTGGATTTAGTTTGCGGCGCATCAGTTTTTGGTATTGCTGTAATATTGTTTCCAATTTTAAAGAAACATAACGAACCAATTGCACTATGGTATGTCGGGCTTAGACTGAATGAGTGGGTTACTCTTACAATAAGCGGAATTTTCCTTCTTACTATATTATCCATCGGTAAGGAATTTGTGCAACCAGGTGTTCACGATGAGGCTTATTTACAAACTTTAGGCAAATATCTTGTGAAAGCACGGGGTGCAACGCTAAACCTGATGTTGATTGGTTTTTGTCTCAGTGCCAGTCTATTTTATTATTTACTTTTTAAGTCAAAACTGGTACCGCGTTTTATTTCAATATGGGGGTTGGCAGGCGTTCTCTTGCTATTTGCAGAAATCCTGTCAAATATTTCTGGTCACTCATTAGGAGGAATTATTATCATGCTGCCGATGGGTTTAAATGAATTATTTCTCGGGGTATGGCTGATAATAAAAGGCTTCAGCAAGTCCGCAGTCGCTACTGGTTGGGAAAATTAAAACATGTACCTGGATTCGATGCAGATGACTCCTTTTTGTTTTCTTGCCCATCCGGTTTTACAATCCTTTGCGCCCCCTTTTAACCCATTTTTTGTAAATTTACAACCTGCAAAAAGCCACAACCATGATTCTAAATGTAAACGGCATAAAGCATGACGTAGCAGTGGATCCTGACGTTGGATTACTATATGTACTGCGTGACAACCTGGAGTTAACGGGGAGCAAATATGGCTGTGGCGAAGGTGCATGCGGCGCATGCACCGTGCTTATAAATGGTGTTCCTACACGTTCGTGTATCACGCCCGTTAGTTCGGTTGTTGGTAAAGAAGTCACCACCATTGAAGGCCTTGAAAAGGATGGAAAGTTACACCCGGTTCAGGAAGCGTTTCTTACACAAGATGCTTTTCAATGTTCTTACTGTGCATCAGGCATGATCATGTCAGCCGTGGCGTTGCTCAAAAATAATCCATCGCCCAGCGAAGCCGCAATTGTAAAAGCTATGAATGGAAATGTTTGCCGTTGCGGAACATATCCCTATATTATTAAAGCCATTGAACTGGCTTCGAAAACATAAACAACTGATGAAAGACGATCAGGATTATTTACCACATCCATTTGAGCCAACGCACGATGAGTTGCCCCCGGAACGTGAGTCTCATTTTGCACTTGACCGTCGCCAATTTCTTAAAGTAACTGGGGGCGGTTTGGTTGTTGCCTTCGTCTTACAAGACTTGTTTTCTTTTGGTAGTAATGCGGTAACAAACGAATCATCATCAGTTCCGGTAAACGAGGTAGGCGCATGGATACACATCGCCGAAGATGGAACAGTGACTGTATTCACCGGCAAAGTTGAAGTGGGACAAAATATACGGACGTCATTATCCCAAATAGTTGCTGAAGAATTGAAGGCGCCTTTTTCATCTGTAAAAATGATCATGGGCGATACCGATCTTGTACCGTGGGATGCCGGTACTTTCGGCAGCCGTACTACTCCGCAAATGGGAACCCAGTTGCGTAAGGCCGCAGCTACAGCCCGTGAGGCATTAATAGAAATGGCGGCAAAAAACTGGAATGTTAAGTCCACAGATTTAACTGCTGAAGATGGAATGGTCCTGGATAATACTGCTAATAAGAAGATAAGTTATGGTGAGCTAACAAAGGGCAAGCAATTATTAATGCCCATTTCTGATAAGGCTAAAGTAACTCCTCCAAATGATTGGAAGGTGGCGGGCAAACCATTGAGCAAAGTAAACGAACAGTCTTTTATGACCGGTAAGCATTTTTATGTTTCAGATATGAAAGTTGCGGGTATGCTTTATGGTAAGGTGCTTCGGTCCCCATCCTACAATGCAAAACTGCTGAGTGCGGATGTTACGGAAGCTAGGGCAATGCCAGGCGTAATTGTAGTGAAAGATGGAGATTTTATTGGTGTTGCGGCACCAGATATTAAAACCGCGGGAAAAGCATTGCAGGCGATAGATGCCAAATGGGAAGAAGTTACGGGCCAGCCATCAAATGCAAACATATTTGATTATCTCGTTAAGAAAGCATCAGCCGAAAAAGGTGGCAGAAATTCTGAAGATACAAAAGGCGATGTTGAGAATGGATTGGCTAATTCTGACTTTAAATATTCCGCCACATACAACATAAATTATATAGCCCACGTGCCGCTGGAACCAAGGGCAGCGCTTGCAGAGTGGAAAGATGGAAAGCTTACTGTATGGACAGGAACACAACGCCCTTTTGGAGTCCAGGAAGGGTTGGCAGATGCTTTTAAAATTGCTAAAGAAAAAGTGCGTGTAATCATGCCCGATACTGGCTCAGGTTATGGAGGAAAACACAGCGGAGAAACTGCAATTGAGGCTGCCCGCCTGGCCCAGGAAGCAAAGAAGCCGGTGAAAGTAGTGTGGACAAGAGAAGAAGAATTTACATGGGCCTACTTCAGGCCGGGAGGTGTAATTGAAGTAAATGCCGGCGTGAATAAAGACGGTACTATTACCGCATGGAAATTTATAAATTATAATTCAGGAGGCGCCGGTTTAGGCACGGAATATAAAATCGCCAATCAACAAATAGCTCACATTCCTTCCGATTCACCATTGAGGCAAGGCTCATACAGGGGACTCGCTGCAACGGCCAACGTGTTTGCCCGTGAAAGTCATATGACCAATCTTGCCCGGTTAATTAAAATGGACCAGCTTGAATTTCGTTTAAAAAATTTAGAAGACGAGCGGTTTATCGCCGTCTTGCAAAAGGCTGCTGAAGGTTTTGGATGGGAAAAATCCAAACCTAACGGTAACGGCTATGGCATTGCGGGAGCTTTTGAAAAAGGCGGTTATGTAGCTACTTGTGCGGAAGTAAACGTAAACAGCGATAGGGAAGTGAAAGTACTTCGGGTAACACAGGCATTTGAATGTGGAGCAATTATCAATCCGCATCACCTGGAAAACCAGGTAGCCGGCGCGATGATACAGGGCCTGGGTGGCGCATTATTTGAAGTCATTGAATTTGCAGATGGAAAAATTATCAACCCGGGCCTCTCTGGTTATAGAGTCCCCCGTTTTAGTGATATACCTAAAATTGAAATTATATTAATTAATCGTAAAGATCTGCCATCCTCAGGTGCAGGAGAAGCAGGAATTGTTTGTATAGCGCCTGCAATTCGCAATGCCATAACAAACGCCACAGGAGTAGCGTTGAATAACTTGCCCATGCTCCCAAACGGAGTATTGCCTTAGGCTTTACCACAAATTATCGTTATTGACTGCTCTCCCGTTTCATTAATCTAAAAATAAAGAATTGAGAATGGATTAATTTGATTACCGGGAAAAACGGTCACCATCGAAATGATGCATTCATATTTTTGACTACTGCTTATTACAATATACATACACTTTAATGACTCGCTTTTAATTATTTTATATTTGAAAAAATAATCTCATTGAACTGATGTCTCAATCCCGGCAGTTGGCAGCTATCATGTTTACAGATATCGTAGGATATACATCATTGATGGGTGATGATGAACAAAAAGCGTTTGACCGTCTTCAACGGAACAGGGAATTACAAAAGCCAATTATCGAAAAATTTCGCGGCACCTGGATAAAAGAATTAGGAGACGGTGTAATGGCGAGTTTTAATACCGTCTCTGATGCGGTAATGGCCGCAATAAAAATCCAGGACGATTGCAACGCTTTACAAGATTTTCAATTACGAATCGGTATTCACCAGGGTGAAGTTGTTTTTGAAGCCGGAGATATTTTCGGCGATGCAGTAAATATTGCTTCCCGTATCCAGGCGTCTGCGAAACCAGGTTGTATTTATATTTCGGAAGCCGTCCATAATAATGTTTCAAATAAGAAAGATATTCATACAAAATTTATTAAGGAGGACACACTGAAGAATGTAAAAGATCCTGTTCGCATTTATGAAATCATTACCAAAGAATCCTCTGAGCCATTTCCCGAAATAAATGGGCTCTCCCAAAAATTTCAGGATAAAAGTATTGCCGTGCTTCCTTTTGTAAACATGAGCAATGATGCTGAGCAGGAATATTTTTGTGATGGAATATCTGAAGAAATTATTAATGCCCTTGCGCAACTAAATAATCTGCGGGTAATATCCCGTACCTCCGCCTTCACATTTAAGAACAAGAATGCCGATGCCCGTGAAATCGGGAAAATACTTAATGTACAGACACTCCTGGAAGGTAGTGTACGCAAAGCAGGAAATCGTTTGAGAATTACAACAAAACTTGTGAAAGTTTCTGATGGTTCTCATTTATGGTCGAATCGTTATGATCGTGAGCTCGAAGACATATTTTCAATCCAGGAAAATATTGCTGAAAATGTGGCTACCTCTCTACAGGGGGTTTTGACCGATGAAGAAAAAGAAGCCATTCGCAGACCGGAGACAAATATTGAAGCTTATGAATATTATTTGAAGGGCCGCAAGCTTCTTCACAACTTAGATTTGAAACTATCAATAACTATGTTTGAGAAAGCAACGGAGCTGGATGCCGATTATGCACTTGCCTATACCGGCCTTGCTGATGCTCATTCATGGCTGTATGAATGGGAAGGGGGAAGTAATACTGACCTGGTATCAGCAGAAAGATATAGCTGGACTGCTCTTTCTTTGGCCCCTGATTTGTCAGAAAGCCATTCATCAAGAGGATATGTGCTCTCTCTCGGGAAAAGATATGATGAAGCAGAAGCGGAATTCAAAGAGGCCATTCGGCTAAATTCAAACTCATTTAACGCGTATTATTTTTGGGGGAGGGCATGTTTTGGGCGGGGCCATATTGAAAAATCCGCTCAGTTGTTTCTCAAGGCCTCTGAAATTCGTCGTGAAGATTTTCAAAGTATTCTTCTCCGGGCGCAGTCTTTGCGTATAATGGGAAACGAAAAAGCGGATGAGGTAACGAAAGAGGGGATAACCAGGGCGAGGAAACAATTGGAACTTGATCCGGAAGATAGAAGAGTTCTTTCACTCACTTCAGGTTCTCTCTACGAAGTTGGCAAGAGAGAAGAGGCTTTTCAATGGATAAGAAAAGCATTGGAATTATACCCCGAAGATGCAGGGGTGTTAATTAACGCCGCCTGCCTTTTTGCAAAGGATAATAATAAGGAAAAAGCGCTTGATGTTCTTGAATTGGCTGTAGGGAAGGGTTTTGGAAAAAGAGATTGGATAGAGCATGACCCTGACTATGATTGTTTGAGAAATGAACCACGCTTCAGGATATTGCTTGGTAAATTAAAATGACACCACGGTGACAAGTGAAATATGGTGCTGAACCACGCTTTCCATTAATTTATTCTGCAATATGTTTTCTTCAAAAATTGTATTAATTTAGCTTATCTGACTGTGCACTTATGGCGAATTTGTTGCGCTCCGGATAACCCTTGAAAACGTACCGGTTTTTAAGGTAAAAGCTTACATATTAACTCTTTAACTCTAAAAACCACGTTATGAAAACACGCCGCTACGCACACCTGTTTTTTATTCTCCTGTTTATTGCCGGTTGTAAAAAAGATGAACCGGTAACGAGGTCTGTAGAATTTAAGTCAACAACGTATAAGACACTGGGAACCTATGATTATTTGGGAAAGCCGGATTATATAATCGGCAGGGATACCATCTCTTCAGCTCTGCAAACATTTATAAACGATACCCTTCCCGACGGAGTAGATTTACGAAATTCAAATCCCGAATTACTAACTACGAAAGCTATTGCCGATATTGAAATCACCGAGCCATCAAACGCTTACATAACGTTTGTTTCTACAGGCGGTCGGTATACGAATGCCTTCGCTTTTTATACATATCCCACCAGTCAGCCGCCCGCGAGTACGGAAGATATAAAAGTAATCACCTACGTTTTTCCTAATGCTGGCTATCTCACACCGTTAACCAGCGGTGATAAAGTCAAACTTGGCAGGTTTCAGCCCGGCACATCTATTGGCTTTGTCTTACTGCAAAACGCATGGGACACTACCGCACATACCCTTAATAATAAAGTTGTTCATTTTTGCTCGAATGATGTTTTGAATCCGGAAGTTGATCCTGCTTTGAGAAAGCATGCTGTTTTAATAGACTACCTCGCAGAAGACAAAGTCCTGATCGGGTTTGAAGATCGTAACAGAACTGATCGTTTATGTGATCATGATTTTAATGATTTGGTGCTTTATTGCACAGTTACTCCTTAGACTCGGGAAGAAGCTGCACAATTTGACTAATGATAACAGGAGTAACATCTGAATTGAAAGCGCATCTAGTAAACTGACCTCGAAGATTAGATTGCAATATATTGGCCAGAAAACAAATGTTTAGGTAAAAACATATGGAGTTGCAAGAGTATTGGCAGCAAAAATATCTGCTAATGATCCTTAATTCATGCTTGCATCGAACTCTTTTTCCCCGGATAAACTATAATCCTTTACAACATTGTACAGAGTATCTCTTTCAACAGGAATTCTTTTTACCTGTTTAATGAGCGTTACCAATTCCTGCGTAGTCATTACAGGCGTTTGCTCCTCACTCCCTGCCATAGAATAAATTTTTGTTGAATCATCAATTGTTCCGTCAATATCGTTTACTCCGAATGATAAAGAAAGCTGTGCATTTTGCCTTCCAAGCATTGGCCAGTATGCTTTGAGGTGTGCAAAGTTGTCCATATAGATTCTAGCCACAGCATATGTTTTCATATCTTCTGTTATGGAGGATTCTGGAACATAGCTCATGTCATTATTCTTATTCCGAAATTTTAAAGGAATAAAAGTGTTGAATCCATTAGTTTTATCCTGGAGGCTTCTTAACCTGCTCATATGGTCAATGCGATGAGAATAATTTTCTATGTGTCCGTAAAGCATCGTTGCATTGGTATGTATCCCCAGGTTATGAGCGGCTTCATGAATTTTTAGCCATCCATCGGCATCTACTTTATCTGCACTTATTTGTCGTCTTATCTCCTCGTCAAATATTTCGGCGCCCCCACCTGGTAATGATTGCAGTCCGGCACTTTTTAATTTCACCATTCCCTGCTCTATTGAAAGCTTTGCTTTTCTAAACATATAATCAAGTTCCACGGCGGTAAATCCTTTCACGTGAAGATCCGCCCTGTGAATTTTTATCTGGCTGATAAGGTCGCAAAAGAAATCAAGATCCATTTTAGGATGAACACCGCCAACAATGTGAACTTCAGTTACCGGCTTTCCATCATAACTTCTTACAATATCCATCATCTGCTCCAGGCTTAATTGCCATCCCTCATCACGATGTGCATACAGGCGCGAGTATGAGCAAAATTTGCAGGAAAAAACGCAGACATTGGTTGGTTCAATATGAAAATTCCTGTTGAAATAAGTGCGGTTGCCATGCTTCTTTTCTCTTATATAATTGGCGAATGTACCTGCCAGGCCAAGGCTTGATTTTTCAAAAAGAAGCAATGCTTCTTCGTCATTTATTCTTTCATCATTGGTAATTTTCTCCGCTATCTTTTCAAAATATTTTCCCTCTTCAAATGAATTCACAAGTCCGGTTAATTCACGCTCTTTATTTTCAGTTATCATAATACAAAGTTACTGTAGCGAAGTATCTAAAACAAAAGAGGCTGTCTTCCTGACAACCCCGTTCGTGTTTATTTTATTTAACCTGCGTTATTGTTTTACGATTCTTTCAACAACAGTTTTTTCCAGGTATTTCAATTTCACAATGTAAACTCCTGCCGCAAGTTTACTAAGGTTAACTGTCATTTCTGTATTGGCACTTCCGTTTACATCTTTGGCCCAAACAAGTTGTCCTACCGAATTGTATACTCCTATGCTTTGCAAAGTCGTTGGCACCCGGTAATTTCGAATAATAAATGAATTTGTAAAGGGGCTTGGATAAATTAAATATCCCTGGTCTTTGAGCCTTTTCGGAAGAACCTTCGTATAAATATTTATGTTGTCTATGTAGAGGTTATTTTGTTTGTTACTTTTTGCAACAAAATAAACCTGGAAGTTTTTATTACCTATAACAGGATTAAGATAGATATTTACGTTTTTCCATTGAGAAAAATTGTTGGGGGTAAAAATAGATCCATTCGACCTGTTAGGATCGTTTATTGTCTGCAATTCTTCACCCCATTTTTTCCAGAGAGTGGTAAAAGTTTGGCCGCAATCCTGCGTTACCTGTACCTCAAGAGTATCAAGTGGTAAATTAGTGCTTCCGGGATATTGTACGCCCTGCGCATACGCATAATCGAAAGAAACAAAAAATGAATCCACATCAGCGCTATATTTTAAAACAGGTGATAAAAATTTATCTACTGTATTTGCGATCGGGTAGTCATAATTTCTTATTACCATTGAACCTGTGCCGGTTCGGGCGGTTGACGTAGTTCTTTCCCAGGTTAACAGTCCATCGGGATTTTGAACACTCCAATTTGTGGGCGGGAAAGTTGTTGTTTCAAACCCTTCATCAAGTGGCAGATCTGTAATAGGAGATATTGACACTGATTTCTTCGCGGTATCGTTTATTGTTGTCTGATCCGCCATCCCATTTGGTTCAGTACTGAAAACAGTAAGTATATGATCTCCGGATGAAGATGACACAGAATTTAAAGACACTACCTGGCTTTCGCATCTTGGCAGGGCACCCGTATAATCAAATGTTCCTACAGGTCCGTTATCAACCTGGTAATTAATTTTAAGTGTTTTTAAAGTATCAAATCCATAATTGGCGATCGTAACTTCGGGAGTAAAATCAGGAGAACATAAGGTTCCAAATGGTTTGTTTATTGAAACGATTGCGGCGTTGGCCTGTTTAATATCCACTTTAGCAATTGAAAAATTATCAATGTATAAATTATTGCCAAAATCATTTATCGCTTTTATGCCAATTATCATTGATGATGAATGTATGTTGCAGGTTGCAATAACCACGTTTTCATTACGCCACTGGGAGGCGTCAGGTACAAAAGAATCGCTGGAATATGCCCCACCTGTTGTTGAAAGTCCGGGGCCTCCTTTCTTGTATGAGGTTGGAAGCCAGGTTATACCGCAATCTGTTGAATAAATAATTTGCAGCGAATCATTATACCCGGCTCCGTATTGCGCATATGCCACATCAAAATTTATTTTAACAGAGTCTACATTATCTAAGGAAATTTTTGGTGATTTGAGAATATCAATGGCCCCGGTAATCGTATAATTATACGCATTCAAAAACATTGAAGCAGCACCACTCTTACTTGCATCGGTAGTTCTCTCCCAGGTTACATCACCGTCCGGGTTAGATAAGTTCCATCCGCCGGCCGGCGGGAACGTAGTACTTTCGAAGCCTTCAGTATTGGGAAGTACAAGCTCCTGCAGCACTGAAAACGCAACGCTTGTTGTATCATTGGAAGGCCGTTGATCGGTTATTCCATTTGGCTCTAAAGTAAATGCCTGAAGTATATGGTCACCGGGTGAAGCATTTATTGGTAAATCAATGAAAAGATTTTGAGAATTATATAATGGAATATGTAAGCCTGTGAATGAAGTGACACCCACATTTACTCCGTCTAAAATTAATCCCACTTTTACCGATTTTAAAGTGTCATTACCTACATTTCTAATAGTGACTGACGGATTAATTGGTAGGGCACAGTAAGGAGCAGCGCCGTTTGGCTCTATAATATCTGATAAAGCGGCGTCGGTATTAAAGATGAGAAAGGAAACTTCTGCCCACCAGACGCCATATTTCGAATCATTGTCGGCCGGTGAAGCCCTTTCTTCCGCATATTGTTGAACCGTCCATAGATCGCCACTAACAGGATCCACTACCGAGTGACTGTAATCGCCCCACCTGGCTCTGCCACTTCCATAATCTTTCCAGTAAGTACTGATTCCTCCTTTAAATATGTATTCGTCGTCAGTCGTGTTGGCGGGAGTAAGAGCAGTACGGGTACTATAGGCTGCATTTACCCTGGTGGTTGGTGATGAAACAGTATAGCCAATAATTACGTTTTCGGCAGGATTAACTGCAATGGTGGGAAAGTACCTTGATACCAGGCCGGCAGGATCGTCAATTCGCCCTCTCTGTAAAACATCGCCGGAAGCAGACAATTGCCACCATTGAACTGCAGTGTGGTTAAAATTTGTAGCCGGTAAGCCTATATGATGAGCGCACCATATTTTTCCATTCACTAACTGCGCAGAACTGATTCTCGCATCATTAACAGCAAGCTTCCTGGGTTCATCTAACTGAGGTGCAAGATTTCCCAAAGCTGCCCCTGACCACGGTGTGCCACCAGTGGCAAAAACAGCAGCAGATGTATTCCATGTAAGTGTTGGGATATTTCCTGTTATAGTAGACAATCTTATGGCGGAACTGCTTCCACTCCAGTTTTGTACAATATAAAATTCTGAAGCCGGAACTGTAAGTCCCAAAGCAGTGACCGGACATGGAACATCTCCATCCGTAGCAGTTTTTTCAATAGTTTGAGCATTGGTGCCAAAGTCAATCGGGTTGCCCGCGGCAAGGCTGACCTTATCAAATACAAATAAAATAGGCCCCGTGAAACTTGCGCCTCCCGGAAATTTTCTTCCTGTAACAACAAGCAGCCTGTTATCAAAGCCAAGATACGGATGGTCTAACAACAATGCTCCGTCGGCGGAAGTAGGAGTGAAGTTGTATCTAAACCAAGAACCTGTTGGATCGGAAGTTTTGGAAACGGCTATATAAACTTTATTGGTATTCTCCGTTGAAATACCACTCACCCAATACCGGTTGAGATAGGGATCGAATTGCATGTACGGATCGGACATCCCGGGATTATTAAAAAATGTGGCAAAAGTAACTTTACTTAAAACTGCTCCACCGTTTTTTGCATGTACAATTATAAAATCATTGGTTGCTGTTACCACGTTCGTAAGTCCAACGGCTCCATGAGTATCAGGAGGAATAGATTGTAATGGATCAACATGACCCAGAAAGCCCTGCAGGGGTGGGGGTGAAACCGCTTCAATGTTATTTGGAGAAGTGGCAATTATTTCACTTTGTCTTTTTATGATTGCATTCGGTGGAAAAGACCGGTCACTTTGAAGATATCTCCATCCCCCGTCAATTTCCTCCTGTTCGTGATGTTGAGATGCCTGGTTTGCATCACGCTTTGCCAATTCAGTAAAATTAAAACTCTCAGCGACTACCTTCTGTGCGTAGACTTTTGATAAAAAAATTAAACAAACCAGGAATAGAAAAACACTCAATATTACTTGAGAGGTAAATTTTTTCAATGCAGTTATTTTTAGTTTAAATATATCCTTTCCCAATACCACAAACTACGGATTATGTTATGCTAAATTATGGTTTTTTTCAACCGAAAACTAAACTGAATTGCATTTTATTAATTCGCTTATCTTTCAAAAATTATTGACAAAAACGGTTGAGAAAAAAGTATAACTTGTAATAAAAAATTAGTAATGGACTGTGTTGTAATTTTTCCTTACCAAATAAAAACTCCGCGTAGTATTGTTGTTTCATTAAAAATTCAAACATACTTTTTGCCTGAAAATAAAAAAGTAAAATATCGCTTCTCATTTGCATACTATATCTAAACTAAAAATATGGCAGGTATAAAATTTCGTCTTATCGTGATGAATTTTTTCGAGTTTTTTATATGGGGCTCCTGGTTAATTTCCCTTGGAGGATATATGTTCACCACATTACATGCCACGGGTGGCCAGATAGGAGCAACCTATGGAACGATGGGGATAGCATCATTATTTATGCCTGCACTCATAGGAATCGTTGCAGACAGGTGGATAAATGCCGAAAGGGTTTTGGGGCTATGTCATATTATTGGTGCAGGGCTGTTAATTTGGGCCTCAAATGTTGCAGACGCTAATATGATGTATTGGGTAATGTTTTTTAACTCACTCGTTTTTATGCCAACTATTGCACTTAATAATACTGTTTCTTACATTGTTTTAGAGAATAAAAAATTTGATATCGTGAAAGATTTTCCGCCAATAAGAGTTTGGGGAACGGTTGGATTCATTTGCGCAATGTGGCTGGTGGATTTGTGTCAGTGGACCCAGTCACCGATCCAATTTATCGTTAGCGCATCGGCATCTTTGTTTATGGGTATTTATTGTTTTACTATGCCTTCGTGCAAGCCTGCAAAAATTGCAGGAAAAATTTCATGGGTTTCCTCTTTTGGCCTCGATGCTTTTGTATTATTCAAAAAGAAGAAGATGGCAATTTTCTTTGTATTTGCGATGTTACTGGGAGCTGCCTTGCAAATTACCAACGCATTCGGCAAACCCTTTTTAGATGATTTTGGCAATATAGATAAATACAAAGGCACTTTTGCTGTATCGCATCCAAGCGTTCTTATTTCAATCTCGCAGATATCCGAAACATTATTTATTCTCACGATTCCATTTTTTTTAAAAAAATTTGGAATAAAAAAAGTTATGTTGATGAGTATGTTTGCATGGTTTTTCCGTTTTGGATTATTCGGAATTGGAAATCCCGGAGATTTATTATTTCTTCTTGTCTTGTCAATGATAATCTATGGGATGGCATTTGACTTCTTTAATATTTCAGGTTCATTATTTGTAGAAAAGGAGGCCGATATAAAAATAAGAGCAAGCGCCCAGGGCCTGTTTATGCTAATGACTAATGGTATCGGCGCATTTCTCGGAGGTGAACTGAGTGGGATGGTTGTAGATCATTTTACTACAAATGGCGTGAAAGACTGGCAGAGTATCTGGTTTGCTTTTGCAGGTTATGCTTTAGTCCTTGGAATTACTTTCCCGTTTATATTTAAATATAGGCATGATCCCGCCGCGATTCAAAATGTCCATCCCGAACCACAGTTGCTTACAGAAAAATGATTTTCTGTGTTTGATTTTAATGTGACATTTCGTTCGCATTCACACCGGGCTAATTAGACTAATTAAGCCTTTCTATTTTTAAAAGTTGACAGCTATCTCATTTTTTTTGCCAGATAACAAAATTTTATGTTCCTTTGTTAACTGTTTGGTTAAACTATATGGCTAATATCAAAATAGAAAAATCTACCGAAGAAAAAATTCTTGCAGCTGCGAAAAAAGTTTTTATCTCCAAAGGGATGGCCGGTGCAAGGATGCAGGATATTGCTGATGAGGCCGGGATTAATAAAGCTTTGTTACATTATTATTTCAGGAGTAAAGAAAAGTTATTTGAAGTAATTTTTCTCGAGGCAGCACAAAAATTATTTCCGGCAATCAATCTTGTTTTCGAATCGGATATTACCTTGTTTCAAAAAATTGAAAAATTTTGCGAAGAATATATTACGGTAATGAGTGAAAACCCTTACCTGCCTTTATTTGTATTGAATGAAATTAACCAGGATCCGGAAACATTTCTTATAAAGATATGGGGAAAACAGAATTTACCAAGGCCGCAAAAGTTCCTGGAACAAATTGACAGGGAAGTAAAGAAAGGCATAATTAAGCGAATCAGCCCGTTGCAATTATTGATGAACCTTATTTCCATGACGATTTTTCCTTTTGTTGCCAAATCGATGTTTCAGTTTAATCTGCATTTGGATGAGTTGCAATTCAGAAGTATTATGGAGCAACGGAAAAAAGAAATACCAAAATTTATTATTGATTCAATCAAAAAATAATTTTTTTTATGCCACAATTAACTATATGGTTAAACGGAATGGTCAGACTTTTGATAGCTTTCTTATTTTTATCATTTACCACCAATAGTTATGCGCAGGATATTACCTCATTAACTCTTGATAGGGCTAATGATCTTGCTCAAAAAAATTATCCTCTCATTAAACAAAAAGATCTTGTTAAACGAACAGCCAATCTGAATATTGAAAATTTGAGCAAGGGTTTTCTTCCACAATTTTCCATTACCGGCCAGGCCACATACCAGTCGGATGTTACAAAAATTGATGTTCCTGTTCCGGGTTTTAAAATTGAGCCCCTTGCAAAGGATCAATATAAGGTGCTGGCAGATGTTAACCAGCTTATATACGACGGCGGCGTAATAAAACAACAAAAGGAAATGCAGCAATTAAATGCTGAAGTTGAAGAGCAAAAAGTTGAGGTTGAATTGTATAAAATAAAAGAACGTGTGAATGAATTATTCCTTGGCGTATTGTATCTCGATGAGCAAAAGAAACAGGTTGGATTGATTGAAAACGATATTCAAATAGGCATAAAGAGGGTAGAAGCGCAGGTACAAAATGGCGTAGCATTCAAATCAAATCTTACTGTGCTAAAAGCAGAGTTACTAAAAACCCGGCAGCGTATGATAGAATTGGATGCATCAAGGAAAGGAATGGTAGAAACCCTGGAGCTATTCATGAATGTGCATTTAGATGCCAATGTTGTTTTTGAAAAACCATTGATAAAAACAAGTATTCCAGGAGTTGAAATCAGCCGTCCGGAAATTAAGCTTTACGCGGACCAAAGCAGATTGCTGGATCACCAAACCAAAATAATTAAAGCAAGAGATCTTCCTAAAACAAGTCTTTTCTTCCAGGGAGGTTACGGTAGGCCAACATATAATTTTTTAAAAAATGAGTTTGATTTTTTTTACATAGGAGGAGTTCGCTTCAACTGGCCGCTCAACGGGTTATACACTAAAAAAAATGACAACGAGTTAGTGGAAATAAATAAAAGAACCGTCGATATTCAAAAAGAAACTTTTTTGTTAAATACGAATGCCCGGCTAAAGCAACAAAAATCAGAAATAGATAAAATGAATTTGCTTATAGCAAGCGATGAAGAGATCATTACATTAAGAGCCAGTGTGAAAGAAGCGGCGAAAGCACAATTGGAAAACGGAGTTATTACAGCTAATGATTATTTACGAGAAGTAAATGCTGAAGACCAGGCAAGACAAACTCTGATCGCTCACCAGCTTCAGTTATTGCAGGCACAAATTAATTACCAAACCATATCAGGAAAACAATAATAATTTATGAACTCAAATATCTTAATAACGGCTGCGTGCATTTTTTCAATAGTTGCCTGCAACAATAGCAAACATCAATTTGATGCTTCCGGAACCTTTGAGGTCGATGAAGTGGTGGTGTCATCCGAAATACCCGGGAAAATATTATCATTTAAAGTTGAAGAAGGAGATACAATTCCTAAAAATAAAATTGTTGGTGAAATTGATGCAGAAAATATTTCTCTTCAAAAAGAGCAGGTTCAGGCAAGTATAAAAGCGTTGTCGCAGAAGACTGCAAATGTGGCACCGGAAGTTAACTTACTTGAAAAACAACTGGCCGTACAAAAATCTCAACTTGAGAATCTGCTGCATGAAAAAACAAGATTCGAAAATTTATTAAAGCAAGATGCCGCAACAGGAAAACAGGTAGATGATATAAATGCCCAGGTGGACGTAGCAAAAAAACAAATTGCGGTAACACAGCAACAAATAAATGTGCAGCGTAGCAACATTGCAACACAGAATCGAAGTGTTTTAAGTGAAGCAAAACCACTCGAAAAAAAAGTAGCGCAATTGAATGACCAGATTCAAAAAGCCAATATTGTAAATCCCATTTCTGGAACTGTTATTACAAAATATGCGGAAGAAGGCGAATTGACTTCAGCCGGAAAAGCTTTATATCAAATTGCAGACTTAAGTGAAATGACACTACGGGCTTACATTTCAGGCGAGCAACTGGCCCAGGTAAAATTAAATCAGCCGGTAAAAGTGCTGGTAGATAACGGCGCAGATGCATATAAAGAAATGAGTGGAATTATCACCTGGATTTCTGATAAAGCAGAGTTTACTCCAAAAACAATTCAAACAAAAGATGAACGTGCAAATCTTGTATATGCAATGAAAATAAAAGTGAAAAATGATGGCTATTTAAAAATTGGGATGTATGGCGAAGTGATTTTTAATTGACAATTGATAGTTGATAATTGACAATAAAATAAAGCAAATGAAATCTGTATCAGTAAATAATATCTCCAAATTCTACGGAACAAGAAAAGATAAAATACAAGCCCTGTCACTTATTTCATTTCAGGTAAATGAAGGCGAGCTATTTGGCATCATTGGCCCTGATGGCGCCGGAAAAACCTCTTTGTTTAGAATACTTACTACTTTACTACTCCCGGATGAAGGCGAAGCAACGGTAGATGGTTTTGATGTAGTAAAAAATTATAAAGAAATAAGAAACCGGGCAGGGTACATGCCTGGAAGATTTTCATTGTACCAGGATTTAACCGTGGAAGAGAACCTTGAATTTTTTGCAACCATATTTAATACGACGATTGACAAAAAATTATAATCTTATCAAAGATATTTATGTACAAATTGAGCCGTTCAAGAAAAGACGTGCCGGAAAATTATCAGGCGGAATGAAACAAAAACTGGCTTTATGTTGTGCGCTTATTCATAAACCCTCCGTTTTATTTTTAGATGAACCTACCACCGGGGTTGATGCTGTATCACGCAAAGAATTCTGGGATATGCTTAAAAAATTAAAACAGCAAGGCATCACTATTTTAGTGAGCACGCCCTATATGGATGAAGCAGCGATGTGTGACCGTGTAGCACTGATGCAATCAGGGAAAATATTATCCATCGACACGCCACATGGTATTGTAAAACAATTTAAAAAAGACTTGTTTGAAGTCCGTTCAAGTGAGATGCTTCAGCTATTAAATGATCTGAAAATATTTGAAGAGGTGGATGATGCTTATTTTTTTGGAGCCTATCACCACGTGGTAATGAAACATAAAAACAAAGAAGAAGAATTAAAAAACTATTTGGATAAGTATGCCGCAGACGGTCTGGAAATAAATCGGGTACAACCCAACATAGAAGATTGTTTTATCGCCTTAATGAAAAATTAAATGGATAAGGAAAAAGCAATAACCGTTGATCGTCTTACAAAAAAATTTGGTGAATTTACCGCTGTCGACAATATTTCGTTTGAAGTAGATAAAGGAGAAATCTTTGGATTTCTGGGCGCTAACGGCGCCGGCAAGACGACTGCGATGCGAATGCTCTGTGGATTGTCGAAACCCACTTCAGGTAAGGCTTCAGTAGCCGGTTTTGATGTTTATCACCAAACGGAGAGAATTAAAAAAAGTATTGGATATATGAGCCAGAAGTTCTCTCTATATGAAGACTTGACAGTGAAAGAAAATATCCGTTTTTATGCGGGCATTTACGGGAAGAGCGATGAATTTATAAAAGAGAAAACCGGGTTGGTTATTAAAAATTTGCATCTTGAAAATGAAGCAGACAAATTAATCAGGTCTTTGCCATTAGGATGGAAACAGAAACTTGCTTTTTCCGTCGCAATCTTTCATGAGCCGGAAATTGTATTCCTCGATGAACCAACCGGTGGAGTAGATCCTGTAACACGAAGAGAATTCTGGAGCATGATTTATCAGGCTGCCGATTCGGGTATTACTGTTTTTGTTACAACCCACTATATGGATGAAGCTGAATATTGTAACCGTGTATCTATTATGGTCGATGGAAAAGTTGAAGCCATGGATACGCCGCCGCAATTGAAGAAAACATATGAAGCTGCTTCTATGGATGAAGTGTTTTTGAAATTGGCAAGAAAAGCTAAACGAATTGAGAATTGACAATGGACAATTAACAATGAAACACAAATTTTAGATTGAACAAAAAAACAAGGGGTTGATAATTTGAATGGCATGTTTGTCAACTGTCAACTGAGTATTATGAAGCAATTTTCCTCATTCGTAAAAAAAGAATTTTATCATATTCTTCGTGACAGGCGAACCATGCTTATTCTTTTGGGTATGCCGATTGCACAGATAATAATTTTTGGGTTTGCGCTGACCAACGAAGTAAAAAATTCCAAAATAGCCATACTTGACAACTCTCTGGATATAGCCTCAACAACCCTTACAAGAGAAATAAATGCAAGCCGGTATTTTGATATTGAAAAAAATCTTACCAATTATAAAAGTATTGAGGCCGAATTTAAAACAGGCAAAATAAAAATGGTTGTGGTTTTTCCTCAAAGCTTCAGTGAGGATTTGCAACATTTTTATAAAGCTCAAATTCAATTAATCGCAGACGCTTCCGATCCGAATGTTGCAAATACACTTACGAATTATGCAACGGCAATTATTATGGATTATCAAAACAGAATTACCAATGAAAGAAAACTTCCTTATACAATTCATACCGAGGTTCGGATGTTGTATAACCCACAATTAAAGGGAGCTTATAGTTTTGTACCCGGTGTAATGGCAATGGTGCTTATGCTGGTATGTACTATGATGACGGCTATTACAATTGTTCGTGAAAAGGAAATGGGTACGATGGAAGTACTATTAGTATCTCCGGTTCAGCCGTTAAAAATAGTGATATCGAAAGCTGTTCCATATTTGTTGCTGTCCATGGTAAACATTATGAGTATTTTATTGCTGAGTGTTTTTGTATTGGATGTCCCTATTAACGGAAGCCTTTTTCTATTAATAGCAGTCAGTATTTTATTTACACTTACTTCGCTTGCATTGGGATTGTTAATCTCTTCTGCAACCGATTCACAGCAAACAGCCATGTTTATCTCTCTTGTTGGTTTATTTTTACCGACCGTAATGTTGAGTGGCTTTATGTTCCCGATTGAAAATATGCCATGGCCACTTCGGTTAATTTCTAATATAGTCCCCGCAAAATGGTTTTATACAATCGTAAAATCGGTAATGATAAAAGGAGTAGGTTTTTCTTTGATATGGAAAGAGGTTTTGGTGCTTACAGGAATGATGTTTTTTTTCCTTGCATTGAGCATTAAGAAATTTAAAATAAGGCTGGCATGAGGTCATTAAAATTTTTATTGCAAAAAGAATTCAGGCAGATATTTCGTGATACATCTATTCTCAGGATAATTTTTTTGATGCCCATTATTCAATTGCTGGTATTGCCATGGGCAGCCGACTATGAAATGAAAAATATCAACATCACTGTTATAGATCATGACCATTCGCCTTCCTCCCGCCAGCTTATTTCAGAAATAACTGCGTCGGGATATTTTATTTTGCAGGATTATACATCATCATATAGGCAATCTCTAACGGATGTAGAAAAAGATAAGGCGGATTTGATTCTGGAAATCCCGTCGTCGTTTGGTAAGAATTTAATTAAAGAAAATGAATCGAAATTATTTGTGGCAGTCAATGCTATAAACGGGGTAAAGGCAAATCTTGGAGGTGCATACCTTGGTTCAATCATACAAAATTTTAACACGAATGTCCGTTCGAAATGGATACAGTTTCCCCGTTTTAATCCCGAACTAAATATTAATGTCGTTTCATCAAACTGGTATAACCCACAAATGAATTATAAATATTTTATGGTTCCTGGCATATTGGTGATTCTTGTGACGATGGTAGGTTCATTTCTTGCATCACTAAATATTGTAAAAGAAAAAGAGATTGGCACTATAGAGCAGATAAATGTGACACCTATAAAAAAATGGGAATTTATTTTAGGTAAATTAATTCCGTTTTGGATATTGGGTTTAATAGTACTTGCAATCGGTCTTGCCATTTCAAGACTTTTCTATGGTATCGTTCCTGCGGGCAGTTTAGTGGTAATTTTTGGATTTGCCGCGGTTTATTTACTCGCAGTTTTAGGATTAGGTTTATTGATTTCCACTTATACGGCTACACAACAACAGGCAATGCTTATTTCATTTTTTATGATGATGATTTTTATTTTACTTGGTGGACTGTATACTTCAATAGACAGTATGCCGCAATGGGCACAAATGATTACAAAAGCAAATCCTGTTTCCTATTTTATAGAAGTAATGCGGATGGTTGTTTTGAAAGGCAGTGGATTTGCTGATATAAAAAATCAATTACTAATCGTATTTGGGTTTGCCGTTTTATTAAACGGGTGGGCTGTTCTTAGTTACAGGAAAAGGTTTTAAAAGAGATTAGAAGTCTTACTCGAATTTTTTATAGTCATCATCAATTTTTTGCTTAAACATTTTATTAAGTTGTTCATTAGCTCCTTTAAATAAAATGATAAGTGAGCCATATTCTCTTGCATAGTGGTTGGTAACGCTTCCCACAACCTCAGCGGATTTAAACCACTGCACAAAAGGGTGCTCCATTTCTTCCAAATCATCAGTTATCAAAATCAGGTTATCAATATGCTGATAGCGTGGCATCCAGTATAAAAAGCTCCCGTTATCACTATGCGCTTCTGGTAAATTGTATTTATATCGATAGTAATTTACAGCGCCGGCTTCACCATAATTATCGCAAAATAAAAATGTGTGAGCCTTTTCATTTGAATCCAAAGTATTATAAGCCTGCGCCATTTTTTGTGTCATCTCTTCCCAGCCAAGCATATCTGCAAAGTCTTGTGGCAGGGGATGATTCTGTAAGTCTTCCCATTTCAGGGCGCCGGTTTTTTTACTGTGCATCACCTCGTAAAGATTTGCGAGTGCCGCTGGCTTTGCAATCGGCAATGCCAGGGGTATAAATGTAGCGCCAATTAAAAATGGAAGTAAAACAAAAACATATCGCCATACCCTGGAACGTTGCTCTGTGAACCTTTCGAGATGATAAGCGCCGAAAGCAAACAGTACCGGGTAAATGCCAAGTGAATAGTAATTTTTTCCATGAAGTTCGATTAAAAGAATTATCACCAAAATATAAGCCCATGCAAATGCACGGTATTTTCTTCCACCATGTGAAAACGCAACGAAATATAGACCGGCCAGCCAAATAAACACACAAGGAATATTCATTAACAGCTGGTCTTTTAAGAAATCTCCGGGGCTTATATATTGCAATTGGGTTCTGTTGAGCTCTTTCATGTGAACAACTATTGGAAAATGATGATTGTATTCCCATAAAATTGTTGGAAGAAAAATGAGTAATGCAACTCCACCTGCATAATATAAATGCTTATTTAAAAATATTTTTCTTTGACGGGTAAGTAGCAAACCGGCCAATATACTTACAACAAAAAATGCAACAGAATATTTGCTCAGCATTCCTAGTCCAATGCTGATGCCAAGCATATACACATATTTGTTTTTTTCCGTTTGAATGTAACGGAGTACACTATACGCAATCATTGTCCAGAAAAAAACCTCAGGTGAATTAGGCTGGAATAAAAAAAACAGGCGCAGGTATACTCCAAAAATAAAAGGAAGAAATGCAAGAAAGATTGCAAAGGATTTTCCGCCCAATGTCTGAATAATCTTTGCAGTAGCTACAAAGGTGAAAACTCCAAATAAGTTTGGCCAGAATTTTATCCAGAACATCCCGTCTCCGAATATATGTGTGAGCCATGCAAAAACAGAAAGCAATGGAGGTATTTCATTAAATCCCCATGCCATGTGATACCCTTGTGCTAAATATAAAAACTCATCGCGGTGAGGCTCATAAACATTATTTTGCAAAAGATAGGGGAGGATAAATTTGATGAGGGCAAGAAAAAAAATCAGGGCATTAGTTTTTTTCATCCTAAGTTAATTGGAAGAATTAAAAGAACATTAATCAAAAGCATCTTTTACAGCCAGGCACTTGCAATATATGCTGATACTCATTATTTATAAATAAATTTTAGATTAACGACAGGATATTCATAAAAAAACCCGGCTCTTTGGAAACCGGGCTTGTTTTTTATAGGGCATTGAAGAATTATTTCAAAGCCTCAATCTTTTTTACAAAATTTGATTTAGGCTGAGCACCAACTAATTTATCTACGACCTTACCATCTTTTACAAAAAGGATTGCTGGTATGCTGGTAATTCCATAATTAATACTTAATTGCGGATTCTGGTCAACGTTTACCTTCCCGATGTTTACCGAACCGTCATATTCCTTTGATAGTTCTTCCACCACAGGACCTATTGCACGACATGGACCACACCATTCCGCCCAAAAATCAATCATGGTTAATTTTTCTGAATCGAGAACCTTTTCTTTAAAGTTCGCATCTGTGTACTCTACTGCCATAAATTTTTATTTAATTATTTGTTATGATTTGTTTTAGTTAATACCCCGACTAAATAACAAAGTTAAGCCCAAACAGTTTAACCTGATGATTTGGCATATCCCCATTATGTTAATTCTACCTGAATATCGAGTTCAGGCTTTTGTTGCAGGTAACTGGCCATTTCGTCATTCATTTCAAACCCTTTTTCCAGCGAATACATGCCAACTCTTAATTGTGATTTTCGATCATTAACACAAAATTTTAATATGGAGTTACCAGGAAAACGCTGCACATTATTATCAAGGAAATCAATGAATTCTGCAGAAATATCTTTCGGATGTAATTCGATCTGCAATTTTTTGGTACAGGACTTCATGAGTGTTTCAAGAAGCGTAATCTGATGCACCTTGAATTCAAATTCAGATTGCCGGTATCGTTGCCGGAATGTACCCGTTAGAAATATCGCCATTCCTGCTTCAAGGTAATTACTGAATTTTACATAATCATCACTAAAAAGCATCAGTTCCATTTTCGATGTATAATCTTCGATATAAAATACACCGTATTTATTACCCGATTTTGAAATGCGATGTTGGGCTTCCGAGACAAGTCCGGCAATACGAAAAGTTCTCCCGGGATTAGGTTGAAGATTCACGGCTTCTTTAAATTCGTTAAATTCTGCAATTGACGTGAGCCCGTAATATTTCATTACAAAAGAAAAATTATCAAGAGGGTGCCCGCTCATGAACATTCCCGTCACTTCTTTTTCATGATCCAGTAATGTTACCAGTGGCCATCGCTCACATTCCGCCATTGGAGGCGGTATCACTTCTGCCATTTGTAAATCTCCGAAAAGTGTGTTGGTTGTGTTGGAAAGTTGAGCCTGGTATTGGTTGCCGAAACGAATGATTTTTTCTAACCCGTTTATAGTTTCTCCCGGTGCAGTAAAAAAGTATTGTGCCCTGTGAATATCTTTAAAACAATCAAAAGCCCCGGCATATGCAAGACTTTCCATTGACTTTTTGTTAACAGTTCTGTGCCCGGCCCTTTTTATAAAGTCGTAAATGGAAGTGAAAGGTCCATGCTTTTCTCTTTCCTCAATAATGTTTTCGAGAGCTGCTTCGCCAACACCTTTCATGCCACTAAATCCAAAACGGATTTCACCCTTTTTGTTTACTGCGAATCCTTTCTGGGATTCATTGATGTCGGGGCCAAGAACTGTCAGCCCCATCCTTTTACATTCTTCCATAAAGAACGTAATCTTTTCAATAGAGCCCGCATGATTTAATACAGCGGCCATGTACTCGCTTGGATAATGCGCTTTCAAATATGCTGTTTGGTAAGCAACCAGAGCATAACAGGTAGAGTGAGATTTATTAAACGCATATTGTGCAAATGATTCCCAGTCACTCCATATTTTTTCTAATTTATCCACAGGATGATTGTTCTTTTTTGCGCCGTCAATAAACTGTTCTTTCATCCTATCCAATACGGAACGCTGCTTCTTACCCATCGCCTTTCTTAGAACATCTGCATCTCCTTTACTAAAACCGGCAAGTTTTTGAGATAGCAACATTACCTGCTCCTGGTACACGGTTATGCCGTAAGTGTCCTTTAAGATTTCTTCCATTTCGGGCAGGTCGTAGTGAATTTCCTGCCTTGCATGTTTGCGCTCAATATAATCAGGGATATACGCCATAGGGCCGGGCCTGAAGAGAGCATTCATTGCAATGAGATCATCAAACTTATCCGGCTTTAAGTCCCTGAGATACTTCCGCATGCCGCCGCTCTCAAACTGAAATGTGCCATTGGTATCTGCACGCTGGTAAAGTTTGTAAGTTTTTTCATCATCCAAGGGTAATGCATCAAGATCAATTTTTATCCCGTGATTCTGCTCTATCAGTTGCAGAGCAGTTTTTAAAATACTGAGTGTTCTTAACCCCAAAAAGTCCATCTTAAGTACTCCGGCGCTTTCAATATTACTTCCGTCGATCTGTGTGAGCCATAAATCAGAATCTTTGGAAGTGGCAACAGGAATCAATTCCATCAGATCCTGAGGAGCAATAATTATAGCCGATGCATGAATTCCTGTATTCCTGACAGAACCCTCCAAAATTTCCGCTTCGTGCAAAACTTTGCTGCGCATATCCTCACCGTTATAAATGTCACGGAGCTTTTTTATATTGTCTAAATCATCGCCGCCGATACCATCTTCGGTTAAAGATTTTGCCCCGGTAAGGGCATATTTTAAAACTCTTCGCAGTGAAGTTCCCGGTCGGTCGGGAATTAATTTTGCCAAGGCATTGCTTTCGGGTAAAGGAAGGTCCATTACACGTGCCACATCTTTGATGCTCATTTTAGCCGCCATAGTTCCATACGTAATAATTTGCGCTACCTGGTTTTTACCATATTTCTCCACCACATAATTCAAAACTTTTTGCCTTCCTTCATCATCAAAATCAGTATCTATATCCGGCATGGATTTACGATCAGGATTTAAAAACCTTTCGAAAAGCAGGTTGTATTTTATAGGATCGATATTAGTAATACCTATACAATATGCCACGACAGATCCCGCTGCAGAACCTCTTCCAGGCCCGACAAATACTCCCATTTTTTTTCCTTCAATTACGAAATCGCTCACGATTAAAAAGTAACCAGCAAAGCCCATTGTTTTAATAGTAAACAACTCAAAACTGATACGTTCCTCAATTTCCGGAGTCATTTCTTTATACCGTTCTTTCGCTCCGGTCCACGTTAAATGTTCCAGGTAGGCTTCCTGCGAATCGAATTCCTTTGGAACCGTAAAATGTGGCAGAAGAATGTCTCTTTTTAAATCGAGCACATCAATCTTATCAATAATCTCATTAGTATTGTCCAATGCATGTTGCAGATCATCAAATGCTTTGGTCATTTCCGTGGTATTCTTGAGGTAGAACTGGTTATTGGGAAAAGCAAAGCGTTTATTCTTCACCGATATATCGTCATCTGTAAATTCCCGTATTGCGGGAGTTGCCTGTTTTTCGCCTGTATTGATGCACAATAAAATATCGTGTGCGTTAAAATCTTTTTCGTCAACATAATGCGAATCATTACTGGCGATAACAGTAACGTTGTATTTTTTAGCAAACTTTAATAATACCTTGTTGACTTTTTCCTGCTCAGGAATTCCATGTCTTTGCAATTCCACATAGTAATCCTTCTGAAAAATATTAAGCCACCATTTAAATTCATTTTCGGCTTCTGCCTCTCCTTTTTTTAAGATAGTTTGTGGTACAAGGGCACCGAGACAACAGGTAGTTGCAATCAAGCCTTCGTGATATTTATGTATAAGTTCTTTATCGATCCGCGGATACTTTGAATACATGCCTTCCACGTATCCGAGCGATGTAAGCTTGACCAGGTTTTTATACCCGGTATTATTTTTTGCAAGCAATATCTGGTGATGCCGGGGGTCTCTTAGCTCCTTGGTAAATTGTTTTTGAAACCGGTTTTCAGTAATATAAAATTCACAACCAACAATAGGCTTCACCTTTAAAGAGCCATCCTCATTTTTTAAAGTATGAGCATGTTTTACAAATTCAAAAACCCCAAACATATTTCCATGATCAGAAATTGCAAGAGCGGGCATACCATCGGCAATTGCTTTATTATACAGGGCTTTTATAGATGCGGCACCATCAAGTAAAGAAAACTGCGTATGTACGTGGAGGTGAGAAAACTTCATATTATTGGCAAAATCTGGATATGCAAATATCGTAAAAAGCAATCGCAGTCTTTCTTCAACTTACCAACAATACCTGCAAAATTTAGTCAAAGATGAATCGGCAAATCCTTAATAAAATAACAAATTTTATTTGCATATAACTGAGGTGAGGCCTATCTTCGCTTCGCTTGAGAAATAATATTATAATTCTATCGTTTGTATTAAGTCTACATTACGCTTTCCTTTGGAAAACACCTTATAACCAATAGCCGCGTATATATAGAATTTTTTATAAATGAGTACTACTGACAACACAGGAAATATGAATAAGCTCAAAGCGTTGTGCATCTTCTTTTTAATAACCTCATATGCGCAACTTTCTACTGCCCAGACAAGCATAAACAAAATACAGACCTTGCCGAACAGGGAAAATACTTCGCCTGCTTTTATTGAAGGAATTTCTTTTACCCCTGAGGGTATTTTGAAAAGTACTGAAAGCGGAGGCTCAAAAAGCGTAAGATCAGTTGCCGCTCCGGTTGTTACAAAAACCAATGCTGAAAATAATTCAGAAGAAACGGGCTCGGTAATTGAGAAATTTACTAATATTCAGTTCAAATATGCCATGATGCTCGATGTGGAAGTGGAATCTTTAAAAAATCTTGCTTTACTTGGGTTTATTGACAACTGGTTTGGAATCCGGTACCGGATGGGTGGAACCACAAAAAAAGGTATTGACTGCAGCGCTTTGACAAGCAGTTTATTAATGGCGGTGTATGGATGTTCAGTGCCACGTACCGCACGGCAACAATACCAGGCGACCACGCATATAAAGAAGGATAATTTAAAAGAAGGTGATCTCGTTTTTTTTAATACCCGTGGGGGAGTTTCACATGTAGGCCTCTATCTTGACAATGATTATTTTGTTCACGCCTCCTCCAGCGATGGGGTCACTATAAGTAATCTTAATGATGAGTATTATTCAAAAAGATTTATTTGTGGCGGCAGGGTAGAGACAGATTAACAGAAATATTTTTAAAAATTAAAGAGGCTGTTCAATCGGGCAGCCTCTTTTTTTATTCGGTAAATTCTTTTATTAGTACGTTGCCAATCCCGTAGCAGAAGCCGGCAAACCGTATGTGGTTCCTATGGATTGCAAGCCGCCTAAAAATGTCCGGCGATACTCACCTATAGTGGCCGCCTTTCCATTAAGGTCGTATACGTAATAATTATTTTTAGCAACTACAATGTCTAACGGTCCATTATCCGTTGATGCCGCCACCTGGTGTACGAGATATAAACTGCCCCATGGAGCTACATAGTACGATGAGATAGAATTGGTGGCGGTGTTTGTTATAAATGCAAATCTGCCATATGCAGTTGTGGCTGTCCAGCAAGGTGCCGCTTCATGGTTGGCAACTGCCCCGTTTATAGCATGCAGTGAGCCATTAGCGCCAATATAATAGGAACTTGCAGAGCCTGCGCCTGCTGCACCACCGGCGGCGTTGGAAATTACCATAAGGTTATTGCGTGCAAAATCGAATCCAAAAGGTGTAGGTCCTGCCGAGGCAGTTACAACGGCCGGCCATACAGCTCCGTTGTTTTTTACTTTGAATACGTTGATATTGTCGGTGGCTTTTTCAGGAACAATGATCCAATTTCCATTCGGGGTAAATGAAATCTGCGGGGCATCTGTACCGGTCGTAGTTAAAGGTTGTGTTGAACCGTCTATGGAATGAAGAGTGCCACCGGCGCCAATCCAAAGTCCATGAATATTATCGCTTCCATGATTCAATACGTATAACAGGTTGCCATAAACGCTTACGCTGTTTGGTCCCGTGCCGCCTGAACTTTCAGTATGTGCAAGAGTCAGGCTTCCATCATTGTGAACTTTAAAAGATGATACAGAATTGCTGCCTGCATTTACGGCATAAAGCCATTCGTGTTGTTCATCTAAAACGAGCGCTCCCTGTGAGCCAAGTCCCATGCCGGTTCCGGCGCCACCAGATACTGTACTTCCTTCAAGTTCAAGCGAGCCATTAAAGCGTATCTTGTAAACCAGGATGTGGTTAGTTCCTGCTTCATTGGTTTCAGTATACAAATAATGCCCGGCATTTCTGTTTGCCGATTCTGTATTATCAGAAACAGAAGCTCCTGCCAACATTAAGAGTAATTGCCTCCTCATCGGGATTGGCTCCGTTCTCTGACATCATTTCTTCAGTTACTACTTTTGGATGATCGTCCTGCACAAAATTTTTGTCTCCATTCTTTTTACATGAGCCCAGAAAGAACATAACAGCAACAGCCATTGACGCTCTTAAAAAATTGTTCTTTTTCATTTTTTTTCATTTTTTATGTGTTAAAAATTAATATGCGTGTTTAGGTAATTTTTAAAAATGATTTATCATTTTAATGTTCATTAAAGTGCATACCTCTATACCCATCCTTCTGCAGGCGTTTTTTTCCCGGTTCCTCGCCGGATTCCCGTAAGCGAAAATGTTTGCTAAAACTGGCGGATGACTCCAAAGTGCACACCTGTGCTGGTAACAGGCAAGCTACCGACTCCCATACCTTGCAACGGAATTTTTAGAAAGGGTTCTACTCTTATATTTATATGTTTAGAAATTTTATGTTCATACCCTGCACTTATATTTGCAACAGCAGGTAATCTATAGTCATCCTTTTCATAAGTACCCGTAACTTTTTCTTCGGTTCCGTTAAGGGTCACATTGTAATTATTTTTCTCTTTGGTAATGATATAGGCAGAAACTCCGCCAGATACAAAAAAGCCTGATTCTCTTCTATTTACAAGATTATATTTAATTTTTACAGGAATCTCAATTATCGAACTTTTGCTCGCTAAATCTTTAATGATCATCCCTGATGGCATTGTTGAACTAACCTTATTCATACTGAAACTTTTGCCCTCACTTGTGTATTTTTTTTGATTATGAGTAAAGCCGCTTTCGACCGATAACCCGGAGCTTAATTTGAAGCCAAAGATCAACCCAACATCAAAGCCGGAATTTTCAAAAGACGTGGATTGTACCTTGCTAAAATCAAGCCCGGCGATTAAGCCGAGATATATACCTTTTTGTTTGCCAGGATTAAACACCGTTTCTTTATTCTTGTTTTTCCCATTAACAGGAGTATTGAGTTTCTCCAATGAATTTTCTATTGACTGTTGAAGGTTTAATTTAAAATCCGCACTCGCATTGTCATCTTTTACATAAATTTTTTCAGTATTATTTTGCAAAATTTCATCAGACTTTGAATTAGGAATTTGCCTTGAAATATTATTTTCAGCTTTGACATCTATTTCATCCTGTGGCTCCTCTACATTTGGATTTTCGATATTACCCTCATCAAAAAAATAGATCTTGATTTCAGCTTTTTTGCCTCCTGGATTTTTCAGTTTGGATGCGACTACTTTTTTATTCGAATTGCCATTTTCATTTCCTCTGGTAGAAACACCAGGGTATTTTTTTTCGTCCCGGGAACCGGAATTATTATCCTGGAGTTTTTCATTATGCCTCACCGCAACCTCTTTTGTTGATAGTTCCCCCTTGGTACCTGTTTTGAAATTATAAACCGTCAACCAACCACCTAACAGGGTTAATAATAATATTGAGCCGAAAATAAATTTTTTACTCCTTTTATTTTTCGGGGCAATAGCTTCTGCAGACGATTTCTCTGAAATTCTTTTTGCGATGCTCTCCCAATCGCCGTTGCCTGGCTGAAGAGGATAATTTTCCGCAGCTCTTTTAAATAAATCATCCATATCGTTTTCTAAATTCTGCATTCAGTAAGCTCCTCTTTTTGATTTAAATATTTCTGCATTAAAGCTTTCGCCCTTAGCAAATTTGATTTGGAAGTTCCCACAGGTATTCCAAGTGTTTCTGCAATTTCCAAATGTGTATATCCATCGATAACCTGCATGTTGAAAACAATTCTGTATGCCGGCGGCAGTTTCCTCACGAGTTTTATGAGCTCTTTATAAATTATCAATTGGTCAGGAGAGGCAGTTTTATCTTTAATATTCCACACATAATCCGGAATGCCTCCAATTTCAGGTAATAACATTTTTTTTCGCAGAAGATCAATGGATGTGTTGATCATGATTCTCTTTATCCAGCCTGTAAGTAATTTATCTATATCATCGTCATTTTCACACCGGAATTTTTCTATACTTAAAAAGAATTTTACAAAGCCGTCATTGGTTACCTCCAGCGCTTCTTCATAATTATACACGTAACGGAATACAGTTTTTAAAGCTAACGCACGGTACTTCTCATAAAATATCTTTTGATATTTATGGATCTTGTTTCTGCACCCATTTATTATTGTAATTGTTTTCTCCAAAACTTAATTCAGGATTAAAAATTATTTCAGAAAACAGTTTGCTTAAAATTAATATTAATTAAACGTTATACCATAAACCGAAAACAATATGCTAAATGTCATTGCCGAATCTATATGCTCTAATACGTACGGCAGGAAAGGAGGGTTGCAATGCGATCCTTTTTTAAATTAATTGTGAAAAAACATCGTAGTTTTTAAGAAAGGGTTTCATGCTAATTGTAACTTACTTTGTTTATCATACCATTTTTTATCTTTGCAACTCCGTTCTAATTTAAAAATTTACATTATGCCTTCATTTGACCTCGTAAGCAAAGTAGATCTGCAAACATTGGACAATGCAGTCAACACTGTCGAAAAAGAAATTAAAAACCGGTACGATTTTAAAGGAAATCATGTGGTGATCGATCTTAATAAGAAAGAATTTAAACTTAATCTTGAGGGCGAAAGTGACATGAAGCTTAATCAGATAATTGATGTACTTATAAGTAAAAGCATGAAGCAGGGCCTTGCTGCCGAAATTTATGACCTTAGCAAAGAGCCGCTTCAAAGCGGCAAAGTAATGAAGAAAGAGGTACCTGTAAGAAATGGTATTAAGCAGGAAGATGCTAAAAAGATAGTGAAGCTGATTAAAGACTCCGGCCTTAAAGTTCAGGCAGCTATAATGGATGACATCATAAGAGTAACGGCGAAAAAAATAGATGATTTACAGCAGGTTATACAGGCGTCAAAGACATGGGACCTGGGACTTGCATTTCAGTATGTAAACATGAAAAATTAAGCTTTCCGTCGTTTTGTAAATATTTTGAAATGCATTACCTTTGCAAACTCAAAAAATACATGTAGGTCTGCGTGACGGACTGGCATGTTAAAACAAAAAATTATGAAAAAAGATATTCATCCATCAAACTACAAGTTTGTAGTTTTTAAAGATATGAGTAACGGGCACATGTTTTTAAGCCGTTCAACCGCTTCCTCAAAAGAAACTGTGCAATGGGAAGATGGGAAAGAGTACCCGGTAGTAAAGTTGGAAATTTCAAACACCTCTCACCCGTTTTATACAGGTAAAAACGTTTTGGTGGATACCGCAGGTCGTATAGATAAATTTAAAAGGCGTTACGAGAAAAGAGATAAATAATAGTTTGAGCATTTGATTTTTTATCCCCCGTCATCGGGGGATTTTTTTATTTTCCTCCTCTGTTGATTAATAAGTAGATTAGCGAATGAATATTTTGCTTGACGATCTTGCATATAATTCCACGTTGTATCCTTTCGGAGTATTAAAATCAATTGCGCATATAAGAGTCGGTATTCTTACTATTATTGAAAGATGGGAACTTGCAATGAAAGGCAAAGTTTTTCTTACATCACAAAGAAATGAAGTTGACACAGGTTTAAAAAAAATTCCGGCCAATCTTATTCCCTCTGTAAATTTTTTAAAGCAACTTAAAAATACTTTAACGCCTCCTTCAACTGGTGATTGCAAATTCCTTGAATACCCATGGCACATTTTTGAATATAATGATTGGGCTATACGAGAGGATTTTAAGATGATTACAGAAGGGAAAATTTCAGCGGCAATTGCATCCGGCAATACAGCCATTAATCCTGGAAATATTTTTATTGAAGAAAATGCTTCCATTAATCATTCTATTTTAAATGCTGCGGATGGCCCGATTTATATCGGTAAGAATAGCGAAATATTAGAGGGTAGTCTTATCAGGGGGCCATTTGCTTTGTGCGAAGGCGGCAGAGTAAAAATGGGGGCCAAAATTTACGGAGGTACTACAATCGGGCCTTATTGTGTTGCATCAGGCGAAATAAAAAATTCAATCTTAACCGGGTACAGCAATAAGGCACATGATGGATATTTGGGAGACTCAGTGATAGGAGAGTGGTGCAATCTTGGCGCAGGCACAAGTAATTCCAATTTGAAAAATACGGCCGGAATCATAAAGATGTGGAGCAAAAATAAAGATGCTTTTGTTGAAGCTGGCTATAAATGTGGCCTGGTAATGGGCGATTATAGTCGCTGTGCAATTAATACTTCATTCAATACGGGAACCATTGCCGGAATATGCTGTAACATCTTTGGCAAATCTTTTCCTCCAAAGTTTATAGAAGATTTTACCTGGGGAAACGAAAAGTATATTTTTGAAAAAGCTATCTCAGATATCAATAACTGGAAAAAATTAAAAGGCTTTGAAATCACCGAAGAAGAAATAATATCTCTTAAAAAAATTTATGAACTAAAACAAAAAGAATGAGAACACAAATTGCTGCAGCAAACTGGAAAATGAATTGTACTCTTGATGAAGCAAATATGTTGCTTGACAAATTAATTGCCGAAAATGTTTCGGTTAGCCGGGGCCGTGAGGTAGCTATCGCTGTGCCCTTTCCCTACCTCATACTTGCTAAGGAAAAATTGCAGAAGCTTGGTAATTATAAAATAGCAGCACAAAATTGTTATTCAAAACCTTCAGGTGCATTTACCGGCGAAGTAAGCGCCACAATGCTTTCGTCAATAAATGTTGATTATGTAATTATTGGACACAGCGAAAGGCGTGAAATTTTTAATGAAGATAATAGGTTGCTTGCACAGAAAGTTGATGTATGTCTTGCCAATGGATTAAAGCCAATTTTTTGTTGCGGGGAACCGCTGAATATCCGGGAAGAAGAAATACAAGACCAGTTTGTCAGTGCACAAATTAAAGAAGGACTTTTTCATTTAGATGCCGAAAAACTGGAAGGTTTTGTGCTAGCCTACGAGCCGATATGGGCAATAGGCACGGGCAAAACTGCTACCGCACAGCAGGCTCAGGATATGCAATCGCACATTCGGGAAGTATTTGCAGACAAATATGGCAAACCCCTGGCTGAAAGTATTTCTATTTTATACGGAGGAAGTGTAAAAGCCAGCAACGCAAAAGAAATTTTTGAAAAACCGGATGTTGATGGTGGACTGGTTGGTGGCGCTTCTCTTGTTGCTTCGGAATTTGCATCTATTATTAAAAGCCTTAAATAAACTCTTATCACGAAAATGTAAAAATTTTCAAGTCAACCTATAACTTGCAATTGTATGGCAATTTTATTTTCATCGTATTTTAATTTGGATTTCAAATTTTAAAAAACGATTATGAAAAAATTTATTGTTGCATTGCTTTTTATGGCCGCTACTCTTGGGTTTACAGATGCGCAGGCTCAGCAGAAAACTACAGCAAAGAAGCCAACTACCAATAAGACCACTACAGTTAAAGCAAAAGATTCAGCGATGGCAAAAAAGTCGTTGGTAAAAAAAGACGGAACACCTGATATGCGTATGAAGGAGAATAAAGTGGCTAAGGCTAACCCGGCAGGACCTACTAAGAAAAATGGAACTCCTGACATGCGTTATAAAGCTAATAAGGCAAAAAGCAAATAGCCAAATAGTTTCACCAATCAAAGCATTCCTGTCACTATGTGGAATGCTTTATAGCTTTATGTCTTCGCTATAAACCTGCTCTGCCGAAGAGGAAGAAGAATTAAGAGAAGCAGGTTTAAATGAATTTATTTTATCAAGGTATATTACTGTTTTATTACCCGATTCATTTCTTTCAAACATGGGTACAAATTTTGCCCCGTATTGAATTTCGCTAAACACATAAGATGTTCTTGCAACTACAATATTTGAAAACATGTCATCAAACGCTTTTATGAAGACAAGCACTTCACCTTTTGTGTTTTCAAAATCATTTTGCGTGAACTCATACAAAGGACTTTTCTCTGTGATAGGATGTACAATCGTCCAACTCAGGTTTAGTGAGTTGACAGTGCGAAATTCCAGTTCAAGCTGGTAAAATTTGTTGACATTTTTTCCATTCTCCTCGAGCGTAATACCGAGGGTAACATTTGCAGAAGCATCCACCAGGTTAGCATTTTTATAAGGAGCGACCCGAAGCATGAGGGCATTAATATCTTTGTATGGTGCAATCAATGCATTGTGACTAAACCGCAGGTAAGCAATAGGCCGCGAAAATCTTCCATAGAGTAATCCCGTCGCCAAAGCAAAACTCAGCAGGCCTAAAAGCGCTTCAAATGCAGCTATAGAACTTGAAAGAAAACCAATTGGGCTGATGCGGCCGTAACCGACAGTTGTAAAGGTCTGCGTGCTAAAGAAAAACGATTCTGCAAAATTAGTCAGGGTGGAAGGAGACGGAATTTCACCCAGGGTATCGACTCCAATTAAGAAGTAGATCGTTGCAAATAACAGGTTGATGCACACGTAAAAAAGTACAATAACTAAAAAAAATTTCCAGCGTGGCAATAGTAACATAGTATGATACCAGCTGATTTTCTCCAAAAACCCAATTCCGTTTTTTTCAATATTGGCTCTGCCATTCTTATTTACAAACCTTCCCCCATAATCGGACGAATTGACTCCAAAACCTGTATTAATCTCTGGCTTTAGCCTGGAATTTATTTTACGAATTTTGGCCATGATTTATTTTTTCGCCAGGGCCTTTATATAGCCAGACATTCCGACTAAAATGATAACCCCGGTAGCAAACGTTGCAATCAGCAATTTTACATACAGCAACGTATTTTGAACCAGCAAAAATATGACGAGATATAAAATAAACATAATCGAAAATTTCAATACCAGGTTTCTAAATGGCAAAAGATTAGATACCGGGATCTTAAGCAGGGATGCTGAATTCCATAAATAATAAATTACCTGGCAGTAGGTTGAAATCACTATCGACAGAACAATTCCTTTGCTTCCCATGAAAGGGTACAACACAACCATTAAAATGAGTGCCACGATAATATCAATCAGTGAGCCGATCATAATTTTTTTGCCCAGGGAAAAGCACTGGAGAATAACGCTGTAATTGTTTATTCTCAAGGGAAGAATGAAAATACTTATCGTAAAAATAGGGATGGATGCATTGTATTTATTTTTGAATACCAATGAGAAAATCTCTGTGCGAAAAAAGAACAGGAAAAAGAACAGAGGAAATACAATAGTCGAAAGCATATTCGAGCTTTCACTGAATAGCGACTGAATTTTATCTGGCCTTGAGATGTTTGCTGAAAACTCAATAAGCATCAGGCTGCCGGCAACACTTATAAACAAGCCAAATAATGGAATTTCAAAAGAGCCATTAAAAAAAATGGCAAAGTCAGAAGCCGTAAGCAGGTATAACAAAAAAACTTTATCCACCCATTTTGACATCACCCCCAGCACTTCATTCAGTCCGAGGTAGCTCCAGTGTTTCAGAAAATCTTTATCGGGTATAACATCTTCACTCTTCTCATGCTTTACCGGTGTTGCAAGTATAGCTGCAAGTTTCAGAATGGAAATAATAATAATACCGGATATAAGATTTCCCAGGGCATACTGTGTAAGAAGAATATAAAGATGCCATCCAAAAAATAACAACGAATAAACGAAGTTGATCAGGAAAGAGATTTTTTCTTTTCCACGCTTGATCAGTAAAGTTTCTGCAACGGTTATTATATTTTGAACAATGATAAACCCGATTAACAGAAATTTTTGGGTTGAATTAAAATTTTTTGATAAAAAATAAAAAGCAGTTAACCCTGTTATCCATAAAACAATATAGAACCATGTAATTAGCCTGCTGTTTTTTTTTAAGAATAAAAAAAAGAAATTCAGATTAGTTGAAAGTATTATGGATGAAAACCCAAAGCTGATTATTACATTAATGATATTAGCATACATCCACACACTTTGAAAAGTGCCGTAGTCATTGTAGCTTAATTCCCTTGAATAAATAATCGTTATCAAAAACAGGGAAGCCAATGGCATCACTCTCCCAAGGAACAGCCATAGATATTTTCTTGCAATAATGGGTTTATAAGCTTTCGCAATGGAAGTATTCATGTCTAACGAGGTGTTCATTATTGTTTCCAAACATAAATGATTTTTAAGTATTAATAGGGTAGTTAACCGCTGAAGGCTTTTTCTTATCTTCGCCGCCTATTATGAAGAACATAAGGAATTTTTGCATTATTGCCCATATCGACCACGGAAAAAGTACACTGGCAGACCGTCTGCTCGAGTTTACGCATACAATCACCGCCCGCGAAATGCAGGCCCAGGTATTAGATGATATGGATCTCGAAAGAGAAAAGGGAATCACTATTAAAAGCCATGCAATCCAGATAAACTATAATACTAACGGAATCGACTATGTGCTTAACCTCATTGATACACCGGGACATGTGGATTTTAGCTACGAGGTAAGCCGGGCCCTGGCTGCATGCGAGGGCGCCTTATTACTGGTAGATGCCACGCAGGGTATACAGGCGCAAACCATTTCCAATTTATACCTGGCAATTGACAATGACCTTGAAATTATCCCCGTGATCAATAAAATTGACATGGACGGTGCAATGATACCGGAAGTGGAAGACCAGATAATAGAGTTAATCGGTTGTAAACACGAAGACATTTTACATGCAAGTGCCAAAACGGGCATTGGCATAGAGGAAATTCTTGCTGCGATTATTAAGCGCATACCTGCTCCTGAAGGTAACTATGAAGCGCCATTACAAGCTTTGATTTTTGACAGTGTCTTTAATAGTTTCAGAGGTATTATTGTTTACTACCGCATATTTAATGGAATACTCAGAAAGGGGGAAAAGATAAAATTTTCCAATACCGGCAAAGAATATGAAGCAGATGAAGTGGGAGTATTAAAGATTGGGCTCTTACCCAAAAAGGAAGTGAAGGCAGGAGATGTAGGTTATGTAATCACGGGAATTAAAAATGCAAAAGAGGTGAAGGTGGGGGATACGATTACTACTACAACCAACCCTTGTAAAGAATCAATAAAGGGTTTTGAAGAAGTAAAGCCAATGGTATTTGCCGGAATTTTTCCTGTAAATACCGATGAGTTTGAGGAACTACGTGACTGTATGGAAAAATTACAACTCAATGATGCGTCTCTTACTTTTGAGTTGGAAACTTCGCAGGCACTAGGTTTTGGTTTTCGATGCGGTTTTCTCGGAATGCTCCACATGGAAATAATCCAGGAAAGGCTGGAGAGAGAATTTGATCAAACAGTTATTACCACTGTACCCAACGTAAGTTTTATTGCTTATACAACCAAAGGGGATAAAATTATCGTAAATAATCCTACACAAATGCCGGATCCAAGCCGGATTGATAAAATTGAGGAGCCATTTATTAAGGCACAAATCATTACCAAGCCCGAATATATTGGCAACATTATGACACTCTGTATCGGCAAGCGTGGCCTACTTATTAACCAGGGTTATCTTACGCCAACCCGCGTTGAGCTAACGTTTGAGATGCCACTTACTGAAATAGTGTTCGATTTTTATGACAGGCTGAAAAGTGTTACGAGGGGATACGCTTCTTTTGATTATCATCCTATCGGTTACCGCGAAAGCGATATCGTAAAAATGGACATCTTATTAAACGGTGATAAAGTAGACGCCCTGAGCTCCCTGATTCACCGTATTCGTGCACAGGATTTTGGAAGGAAGCTTTGTGAGAAATTGAAGGATTTAGTTCCACGGCAGCAATTCCAGATTGCTATACAAGCCGCAATTGGTGCTAAAATAATTGCACGTGAAAATATTAGTGCAATGCGCAAAGATGTTACTGCAAAATGTTACGGAGGCGATATTAGCCGGAAACGGAAATTATTGGAGAAACAAAAAGAAGGCAAAAAACGAATGAAGCAAATAGGTAATGTGGAGGTTCCGCAAGAAGCCTTTTTGGCAGTTTTAAAGCTTGATGACTAAACTAATTTTGGAAAACTAAACCTTATAAAATGTCGAAATTTTCTCTTAATGAAAATATGAATATTGAGGTACGGGTATTACTTGTTGCCAAAGGCAGCGATGAACCTGTTACCGGAAGTGAGTATACCGTCCGCTTGTATGATAAAGATATTTTTAATGATGACTTTCTTGGAGAGAGTTCACTCAATGAAGATGGTGTTGCAAAATTTATTATTACAGAAAAACATTTTGCAGGCTTCGCAAACCTTGATGAAAAGCCTGATTTTTATTTCGTGGTTTATAAAAACGGGTATGAAATTTTTAAAAGCAAGGTGATGAAAAACCTTGACCTGAGGGATATAGAGGAATTCAGGATGAAGGAAGGCGAGGTAATTGACCTTGGAACATTTTTAATCAACCCCTAAGCAAAGTTATCTGCTTTGCGAGCTGTCTTTCACTTCCTCATTGGTATCGTTATTTTCGGGCATTCTGCTGCTTAGTTTAGATTCATCAATATTTCCTTTTGCATCCCTGATAGGCACGGGCACAGGTTCCTGTCCTTCAGGTGTTTTTTGGGTATAGATTTTCTGTATGTGAACCCATTTTCCGTCTTTCCACACAAGGCCTTCATAATCGCCGTCCGGTATATAAGTATATTTCTTTTGTGGCTCACCCGATTCTGAAATTAAATGTTCATAAATAATCATATCCTCATCAGGGTTATAAGTGAGTCGCGGACTCGCATTTTTCTTATATTCCATGATATATCTTGCCCGGCTTTTCTTAATGACACTGTTATCCTGGAAACTAAAATATGCCCCACCAAATATTGGTTCACCATTATCAAACGTAAGAATTTCAATGACCTTTTTATTACTGCTAATATTATTTTCATCGTAACCCAGCAGTGTATAATAATTTTTGCCAAAGGCATGCTTTTCAATTAGCTTATAATAAACAGCGCCCATCCAGCCAAAGTTGTTTGCTATAGTATCTTCTTTGTCTAGAGTAATACCGGATTTATCAATGAGTGGAAATAGCTTCAGCGAGCCATCATCTGTTTTCATTTGAATGGCACCGTGTTGACGTGTGACCATTTCATTAACAACCATTTGCCATGTAAATATTTTAAATGAGTTGTCTTCAGGTATGAGGCGGGAAATTGTTATAAGCGAATCAAATGGATAATAAAATGAATTTTTTACCTTAAGGGCTCTTACCAGCATTTTTGTGAACTGGCTGTCGGCAACAAATCTCTCTTCAGCTGTTCTTCCCTGCACAATTGTGAGAGACAGGGTTTTAAGCGAATCCTCTTTTTTCCGCAATTCCTTTTTTTCAGATGGAGTGATTTGTGCGAATGAACAATTGCAGGTCAATAAGAAAAGAAAAGTAAGTGCCTTCATTGTAGTCATCAAAAGTTTGAGCAAAGAAAACAGTATTTGCCCGGATTTATTGCAAGGCATTAAATTTTTAACTAAGCTATAATGACTTTGCAAAAGAAATGAGATCATCAAAAACAAAATCTATAGACGCATCTTCCTGGTCAACATCTTTACGGGTGGTTGGCAAAAAAACTGTCGCTGCAACTTTCAAATTTCTGCCAAATTTCATGTCACTCAAAGTATTTCCAACTATAATACTTTTTGAAAAATCAATCTCAGGAAAATCCCTTTTTGCCTGTAATCCCATACCTGGATTTGGTTTCCGGTTAGGACTCTCATCTTCCAGATCAACGGAATAATAAATCTTATCGATTCTTCCGCCTGCTGCTCTTACTTCATCCATCATATTTTCGTGAATATGCTCAAGGTCCTCAAGTTTGGTAACGCCTTTAGCAACGCCACGCTGATTTGTAACAATAACTATTTTTCCAAATCTCTCCGAGAAAATAGTCAATGCTTCTTTTACGCCTTCATAAAATTTAAACTCTTCCCACGTGTGAATATAATCCTCATGCTTCTCATCATTAATTACTCCATCCCTGTCAAGAAATAAAGTCCACGATTTATCAATATTTTTAAGTCGATTCAACTTGCTTTGATTAAATATTTTCCAAAATCATTTTTGAGGAGTGTTTTCAGAAAGCTAATTCTTTTTGTGCTCTTTCATAATCTTCAGGAATTCCTATATCGATAAAATATTCTTTCTGTACCACACCATATATTTTCCTATTGTCGTTATGTTTTTCCAAATAATCCTTTTCAAAAGAAAATTTTACAGGAAGACTCTCCTTCGCAAATGTTTTTGCATTTAGCGCATATACCCCGCCGTTAATTAAACCGTTTTGATAAAATTGTTTCTCTTTAAATGATCTTATTGAGCAATCACCATTCACTTCCACCACACCGTAGCGTTCAAAATTTTCCATTGGTCTTAAACACAGGGTACAATCGGCATCATGCAGCAAATGAAAATTACTCAACTGGTGAAGATGAATTTTAAAAAGCGTGTCGCCATTGCAGGCAAGAACATTATGATCAGAGATTTTTTCACATGCCAGTTTAATAGCACCTCCCGTTCCCAAAGGTTCATTTTCAATTGAAAACTGAAATTTATTTGACAATTCTTTTTTAACGTAGCTAATAATAGATTCACTTTTATAGCCAACAGAAAAAATAAAATTCTCTATTCCTTCCTTCTGCAGGTGTTTTATAACATAATGCAGGAAAGGCTTTCCCGCCACAGGCGCCATGCATTTGGGGATATCAGCAACAACCGACCGAAGCCTCGTTCCCAATCCGCCTGCTAAAATAATGGCTTCCTTAATCATTCGTTTCTTCAAAATATATTTCTTCAACAAGCTGGCAAATAATATGGCCAAGGGTTATATGGCTTTCCTGGATCCTTGGAGTGTCATCAGAGGGTATATTTATTAAATGATCAGCGTGTTTTTTTAATTTTCCCCCCGAAGATCCTGTAAAAGCTATTGTTGTCATTTCTTTTTCTTTCGCAACCTCAAATGCATTTATAATATTTTTACTGTTACCTGAAGTGCTCAGGCCCACAAGAACATCACCGGGATTTCCGATACCCTTTATTAATCTTGAATAAATTACATCATAACTGTAATCATTTGCCACTGCCGTTATATAAGACGTATTACAATGTAATGCTTCAGCAGGAAGCGCATCTCTGTCAGTGTAAAACCTCCCGCTGAATTCAGCAGCAAGATGTTGGGCATCTGAAGCACTGCCTCCATTTCCGCAGAACAAAACTTTATTGCCTTTTTCAAATGCATTTACAATAACATTTACGCAATCCATCACCGTTTGCAAAATTCTATCGTCAGATACAATTTTAGTCTTTACATCAATTGATGACTGAATAATATTTTTGATTTTTTCCATAATATTGATTCTGATAGTGCGAAGATAAGATGAATCTTCAGGCCATGGAAAGAGACCTGGTATGAAAGTAAAGGAAGGATTTTATTTAATGAAAGCCTGAAGCTTTAATTCATTTTCCAGTAAGCATCGTAACAATACAACCTGGTTGCCAGCTCTTACGAAATTTTGTTCTTGATATTTTGCGCCATAATAAATATCATTGTTAAGATAATCAGCAAGAAAGCGAATGGCCTGCATGTAAATCATAAACTTGCCAGAGTAAATAAAATGTTTTTTTTCTTCTGAGGTTAACTCATCTTTCATCTCACTTATGTATCCATTCCAGATGGCGGCAAAATATTCTTCCCTGATTTCAATTTTAGAAAAATCTTTTTCTTCTTCGCTTGCGGGAGAAAGGTAAGTTCGCATCATGTCGCCAACATCACTAATAAAGTAGCCCGGCATAACGGTATCGAGATCAATTACACACAAGCCCTTGTCATTGTCATCGAATAGTACGTTGCTTATTTTAGTATCGTGATGTGTAACTCTCAATTTGAATGATGGATTCTGCAAAATATTTTCATAGGTTTCAACAATGTTTTTATTATTCTCTATAAAATCAACCAACCCATGTGATTGTTGTAAACGCATTTTATTTCCATGTTGCAAAGCGTCAGAGAATTGGTTGTAGCGCAAGGATAAGTTATGAAAATCAGGCAAAGTAATTTGTAATTTCCGAACCGGAAAATGGGATAACAAACGCGTAAATTGTCCAAACTGTTTTGCTGCTTCAAACGCCTGGTTAGGATTTTGAGCGGCATTAATTGTATGAGATTTTTTAACATAAGGCGATAAGCGAAAATAACCGTCACCATTAAGAAAGGTCATTTCTTCATCGGTATTCGTTTTTATAGGGACGATAAATAAATAGTCCGGATAGTTTTCAGACAGATAGTCTGAGAGCATTCTTAAATTGGATGCAATGGCGGAAGGCTGTTTGAAAATGGCATCATTAATTCTTTGCAGGATAAAATCGCCATGAGAATTTTTGATGCGCCATGTTTTATTAATTAACCCGTTATTTATCGGTTCAACTTCCAATTGATCCTGGCTGAGATTATATGCTGTGAGTATTTTACTGAGCATTAAAATAATTCGGGCGGTGAGAGTTGTAAACAAACTTATGTGACTTAGTCGTATTGACAAAGCGCAACCGATTGTTCATTTTTTATGAATGATTAACCGGCCTTCTATGAGTATGTTATTGTATTCATCGTCTTTTTGCTCTGATTTTTTATTTGTTGCCAATAATTCAAATAAAATTTCAGTTGCTTTTTTTGCCTGCTCGTAAGGATATTGCTCAACTGAGGCGAGGGGAGGAAATTCAAGGTAATTCGTAATGGGGAGATTCGCATAACTAACAAAGGAAATATCTTTATTGATTTTGAGCTTTTGGTTCCTGGCATATTGAATAGCATCGAGGGCTACATAATCATTGATAGTTAAAATAGCGGTAGGAGGCCTCTTTAGGGCCAATAAGTTCCTCATTGCTTCGTGAGTCCTTTCTTTTGTTAAGTCTGTTGTTTCGATAAGACTCATATCAATTTTTATTCTTTTCTTTTGAAGAACATCCATGTAAGTATTAATTCTTTCTTTGCCTGACTCCATTTCTTCAGGGCCGTTAATCACACCAATACGTCTATGGCCTTCCCGAATCAAAAATTCAATAGCCTGCCTGGTGCCTGTATTAAAATTAGAGGCAACTTTATGCACTGTTGAAAGATCGGGAACACGGTCGAAAAAAACAACGGGAATGTTGTATTTTTCAAGGCTGGTGAGATGCTCATAATTTTTTGTGTGCTTTGAAATAGATATCACCAGGCCGTCAACGCGATGGTTTTTCATCGTAATTACTATTTGTTTCTCCTGGTCAATGTCATCATGCGATTGCCCGATAAGCACACTGTATTTATGCGTCCTGGCAACATCTTCAATACCGTTAATGGCCTGTGAGAAAAACTCCTCTTTAAGATTGGGCAATATTACTCCGATTGAATATGTTTTTTGTTGCTTAAAAAATAATGCAGTTTGATTAGGTTCATAATTTAATTCTTTTGCCAACTGTTTTACCTGCATTTTGGTACGCAGCCCAATACTTGGATGATCATGTAAAGCCCTTGAAACGGTTGAAACAGAAAATTTCAAACGCCTGGCTATTTCCTTGAGAGTTGGTAGTTTATTATCCATTTAAGCGGTATTCCGCAAATTACAATAATTGTTGAAGAACCGGACAATAACAACTTTCACTAAAATCTGGATTCATCAACAGTTTTAAGATGATAACTTTATAAATTAGCCGTTGCCATCCGATTTATGATATTACTTAAAAGTTTTTCAATTTTTATTAAATACAGATGAAAAAAATTTTTCAAATTATCGCACTTTTATGTTTATCCTATTCAGCGTTTTCACAAAAATTATCTCGGGAAAAAGCAAAAGAGATTGCATCTTCTTACTTGCAAATTGCTGCTGATACATATAAAAAGCAAGCCGCTTCCGATTGGGATGATTCAACGATTCATTATCAGGATTATGCCATGAGGTTCTCTTATAAAATTTTTGGAGATGCACCGTTTGGCAAAAGAAGTCTGTATATATCATTGCATGGCGGCGGCAATGCCCCGGTAGAAGTAAACGACCATCAATGGGAAAATCAAAAACGTTTGTATGCTCCCGCTGAGGGTATTTATCTTGTTCCGCGGGCACCCACCAATACATGGAATTTATGGCACGAAACACACATTGATAATATGTTCTCCACCATCATAAAGGATGCCGTTTTATTTGAAGGGGTTGACCCCAATAAAGTATATATTTTAGGCTATTCTGCCGGTGGTGATGGCTTGTATCAATTGGCTCCGCGTATGGCAGATCATTGGGCGGCCGCATCCATGATGGCCGGCCATCCGGGGGATGCCTCGCCATTGCCTCTTCGCGATTTGCCTTTTGCAATTTTTGCAGGAGGTAATGATTCCGCTTATAACAGGAATAATCTGGCAAGGCTTTGGGGCAAAATGCTTGATAGTTTGCGGGCAGAAGACAGTGGCGGCTATCTGCACGACCTGCATGTGTATGAAGGCCTTGGTCATTGGATGTTAAGGAAAGACACCATTGCCATTCCCTGGATGGCAAAGTTTACACGCAATCCATTACCCGGTAAAGTAGTGTGGGTGCAGGACGACAGGATACATGGAGATTTTTATTGGTTAGGTACAGATACCTCTCAAACAATGGCAGGTGATAAAGCGGTAGTATCTCTTAATAATAATAATGAAGTAATAATAGAACAAAATACATTTAAATCACTCCACATATATCTAAATGATTCCATGCTTGACCTGGATAAAAAAATAAAAATCGTGCAGAATGGCAAAACATTATTCAAAGGCAAATTGAAACGGAATGAAAATGTTATTAAAAATTCCGTTGATAAACGTTTAGATTCGAATATGATTTTTTATTCCCGGGTAGAAATTGAAAACGGAAAAGTAAAGACTTAGGCCTAATAAATACCTAACTAAACCATCAAAATATTTTTTATGCAAACGTTTGCTTGTTCAACTAATGTTATAAATCAATAGTTTTAATTAACACCACGTAGTAACTGCATGCATTCAACCAAAACTATTTTAAATGAACCCGGATAATCGTACAACCTACGCCGTTATAATCATCGGCATCTTGTTTTTCATTTTTGGTTTTGTTACGTGGCTTAATGGCACATTAATTCCATTTTTAAAACTAGCCTGCCAGCTTGAAAATGATACCCAGGCATTTTTTGTAACGTTTAGTTTTTACATGGCCTACTTTTTTCTGGCCATTCCATCCTCTTACGTCTTAAAAAAGACGGGATACAAAAACGGTATGGCGCTGGGGCTATTTGTTATGGCTATCGGATCCATAATTTTTATTCCTGCCGCGAACGCAAGAAGCTTCGGTTTATTTCTCACCGGGTTATTCGTACAAGGCATGGGGCTCGCTTTGCTGCAAACCGCATCCAATCCATATATCAGTATCATTGGCCCGATTGAAAGTGCGGCAAAGCGCATCAGCATTATGGGCATCTGTAATAAAGCCGCCGGTATGCTTAGCCCTATAATCGTAGGTGGATTGGTTTTAAAAAATGCGTCATCCATCGAAGAAAAAATTATATCAGCCACAGATGTAAATCAAAAGGAAATCTTATTGAATGAACTTGCCCATCGGGTGATTACTCCCTACATTGTTATGACCATTATATTAGCCATCATGGCCATCATGATAGCCAAATCGTCGTTACCTGAGATTGTATCCGATGAAACAGGCACCGCCTCTAATAAACCCGTATTGGGAAAAACAAGTGTATTTCAATATCCTCATTTAATGTTGGGTGTACTTTGTCTCTTCCTGTATGTGGGTGTGGAGGTAATGGCAGGTGATGCTATTGGCATGTATGGCAAACACATGGGAATGCCACTCGACCAGACAAAATATTTTACTGCGTTTACGCTTTTTGCTATGCTGACCGGTTATGTTATTGGGATCTTTACCATTCCAAAATTTATTTCTCAGCAAAAAGCATTGGCGATCTCTGCAATACTTGGTGTTGTTTTTACCATTGGCGTTTTTGTTTCATCCGGTTATACTTCTATAACATATATTGCATTACTTGGTCTCGCAAATGCATTGATGTGGCCTGCTATTTTTCCTTTGGCGATTGATGGATTGGGAAAATTTACAAAAATAGGTTCGGCATTACTTATTATGGGAATTGCAGGAGGGGCGGTAATTCCTTTGCTTTATACCGGTCTCAGGGATTCTGTTCATCTCTCAAACCCTTTATCTTTTCTGCTGTGTATGCTGCCTGCATACGTCTACATTTTTTATTATGCAGTAAAAGGTTTCAGGGTAGGAAAAAAACTTACGCCTTCAATTCTTTAGAATTTTATTTAATAAAAACCACGGGGTTATTTTACAATCATTGTTCGTTAACAGCATTCAATTACTTTTCCTGGCATCGTTAATTAACCAACGATTTACTGTGTTCGATTTTCCTTCTATAACAATCTTATAAAATGATGAAGGAATTTTCTGCAGGTTAATTAAGGCCCTTTGTGATTTCATGGGAACCTGCTTTACCAATGTATAATCATCAATACCCCCGCTTTTATAATTATTCGAGGGCGTTATATATATCTTTACCATTCCTTCTTTATTAATAGCCTTCCACGTTATACTTGCATTTCCATTATCGAGGGAAACTTTAGGATCACTTACGGACATTTCTCCTATTAATGGAATTCCATCAATTTCTCTCAGAATTGATTTTGAAATTTTGACATTGAGAAATCTTGCAATGGTTGGCATAATATCTACCTGTGAAGCATCTCCATCATTGAAGTGACTGTTAAGATCTTCTGCATTGGTAACGATCCATCCCGATCTCTCACGGTCACTCTGTCCGCCGTGCCCTTTTCCCGTTTTAGGATCACGCCCATGATCGGTGGTGACGATTATCAGCCAGTCTTCATTATAGTTTTGTTCTCTTAGCTGAACAGCTTTCCAGATACGGCCCACCTGTTCATCAGCATATTCAATGGCTTTATAATATTCCGGGCTATCGCCATAACGGTGCCCCATATCATCAGTATATTCAAGATACACCCACGAAAGATCCGGGGCATGTGTAAGAATATTTTGTGAAGCTTCTTCAGAAACTTTTTCATCAATCCTGTGCATGTAGCTGCTGTTATCATCATGAGGATAATTTATTGTGTCAAGTTCCAAACCATCAAAATGATAATCGAAATGTATATTCCCTGCTTCGGGTAATCCTTCACCAACAAGTTTTGTACGATTATCCTGCCATGAAGAAAAAATTCCAATCCTTTTTCGAGGCGACTGTTCTTTTAATAAACGAAAAATAGTTGGGTAATTATAATTGGGATCTTTTATATCATTATCCCATACATTATGTTTGTTTACCCAGGTACCGGTAAGAATGCTGTTATAACCCACCGCGGATATCGTTGGCGTTTGCGAATAACCGCCTTTCTCACCGCCAACTATCATCTTTGAATACCCTCCAACCTTTTTAATTGCTTCCAGGTTGGGAAGGTCCAACTTTTCAATAACGTCAGCCGGAATTCCATCAACAATAATGTAAACGGCTTTTTTTATTTTAGCCTGTGCCGCGAGGTTACAGCTTAATAAAAGAAATCCAACTCCAAAAAGGAAACGAATCATCTTGTGTTCAATTTAAGAATTAATATAAATATTTTTTGTTCTGACAGTAACTTTGAATTAATGCTCAATATAAAGCAAAATAGCAGCGCTTATGAAGCACCTGCCATTTTACCTGAATAAACCAACGCATAAAAAAAACAAAATTCAAATTATATCCGTCAGTTATACCTATTTCAATACCGGCCCAATATCTCTTTTAATTAATAATTATTTTCAAATTCGTGCAAACGGTTGACTGTTCATCTAACTTTGCAAACCTGTAGTTTTAATCGCATTTTTAAAAAATACTTTATCCTTTCTAATGATAGAACAGAAGAGCAGATTCAGAAAAATGATTTTTGTTTAAACATAAAATACAATAAATATGAACAGAAAAGATTTTATAAAATCCGGCGGCTTCGCTGCTGCTTCATTTGCTTTAACACCATCCTTAAGAGCTTTTACAAACTCAGCAGAACCAAAAGTGAAGCTTGCAATAATTGGTGTGGGCGCCCGGGGTCAAGGTCATTTGGATCTTGTATTGCGAAGAGATGATGTTGAACTTGTTGCCATCTGCGATGTAGATGACCGTGCATTAAATGAATCAAAAGAAATAATATCAAAAAGTGGAAAAAAGATGCCCCAGGTTTTTACCGGTGATAATTATGCATGGAAAAAATTGCTGGAAATAAAAACCGGTCTTGACGGCGTGATTATTGCAACCCCATGGGAATGGCACAAGCCTATGGTGATCGGCTCGCTGGAATCAGGACTTAAATATGTAGCCACAGAGGTAATACTCGGAATTACTTTACAGGACCATTGGGATGTAGTAAAGGCGGCAGAAAAATACAATGCTAATGTGATGATGCTGGAAAATGTTTGCTATAGAAGAGACGTAATGGCAATTCTTAATATGGTACGCCAGGGTTTGTTTGGAGAACTGATTCACCTGCAGGGAGGTTATCAACATGATTTACGTACCGTTAAATTTAATGATGGAATTCATATATATGGCCATGGAGTTGAGTTTGGCGAGAAAGGATATTCCGAGGCACATTGGAGAACCGAACATTCTGTGCATCGTAACGGTGATCTGTACCCGACGCATGGTATCGGTCCTATTGCACAGTTTATAAATATCAATCATGGCAATCGTTTTCTTTCACTCTGTTCATTTTCCTCAAAATCAAGGGGCCTTCATAATTATATTGTTAAGAATGGAGGAGAAAACCATCCGAATGCAAAGGTAAATTTTAAGTTAGGCGATGTGGTGACTACTTCAATCAATTGCGCAAACGGTGAAACAATTTTATTGCAACATGATACTGATTTGCCACGGCCATATTCTTTAGGTTTTCGCGTACAGGGCACCGAAGGTTTATGGATGGATGTAAACCACAGCATTTACATCCAGGAAAAATCTGCAAAAGAAGATGAATGGGATGATGCACAACAATGGCTTGATAAATATGATCATCCTTTATGGGCGAGATGGAGTAAAGAAACAGCAGGAGCAGGACATGGAGGCATGGATTTTTTTGTAATTCACGCCTTCGTGGAATCAATCAAAAGAAAAGTACCCACACCGATGGATGTATACGATGCAGCAGCTTGGAGTGTTATTGCGCCTTTAAGCGAACAATCAATTGAATTGGGAAATCAAACAGTTGAATTTCCGGATTTCACCGGTGGAAACTGGATGTACAAAAAGCCTGTATTTTCCCTGGGCGATGAATATTGATTCCCAATGGATTTTGCAATTATCAATTCGTTATTGCATGATGGATTCTAAAATATTATTTAAATTTCCGGATATCAATTTTTTGGCTAAGTTTTGATAATACAAGCATGAAAAAAAGTAAATTTCTATCTTTTATTTTTTTTGCTATTATCCTTCAATGTGTGCATGGGCAACAAAGGGTTGAAAACATCATTATTGTAACTACTGATGGATTTCGCTGGCAGGAAGTTTTTGGCGGAATGGATTCGACAATTGCTCATCAAAAGAAATTCAACCAGGGCAGTGACTCCTATATTTTTGCTACGTACTGGAATAATGACGCGACAATTCGCAGGCAAAGACTGCTTCCGTTCATATGGAATACTGTCGCAAAAAATGGCCAAATATATGGCAACAGGAATTTTGGCAATAAGGTAGACAATGCCAATCCTTACTGGTTTTCTTATCCTGGCTATAGCGAAATTTTCTGCGGCTTTGCCGATACCTTAGTCAATTCCAACAGTTATATTCATAATCCCAATACCAATGTACTTGAATTTATAAATAAGCAACAAGGCTATAAAAATAAAGTTGCTGCATTTGGCGCCTGGGATGCCTTTGATAAAATTTTGAATGAGCCGCGTAGTAATTTGCCGGTTATTTGCGGTTTCGATTCTTGCGGCGGCAGGCGACCGAACGACAATGAAAGATTGATTAACCAAATGCTTAATGATTCTTATAAGCCATTTGGATATGACGAATGCCTTGATGTATTTACACAGTATGAAGCCATGGAATATTTAAAAACAAAAAAACCAAAAGTATTATACATATCTTATGGCGAAACTGATGAATGGGCGCATGCAGGCCAATACAGGGATTACCTCAATGCTGGCCATCAGTTTGATAAATGGCTAAGCGATATATGGAATCATATTCAAAATACACCAAGATATAAAAACAAAACTGCATTGTTTATTACAGTTGATCATGGCCGTGGAGATCAAGATAAAAATCAATGGACCGATCATGGACAGAGTGTTCCCGATTCACATGAAATATGGTTTGCGGTTATGGGGCCGGGCATCCCTGCAAAGGGTGAAGTAAAAAGTAAAATGCAGATTTATCAAAACCAGTTTGCGCAAACAATCGCTTCTTTGCTGGGTTTAAAATTTACCGCAGAACATCCGGTGGCTGATGAAGTAAATGAGATAAAATAATTTCTTACACTTTTGGCAATTTATAACCATTGTGATATTCTTTCATTAAATATTCTTTATTTATTGCTTCATCAGTAAAACGTTCTTTAGCTGCGTTCCATTCTAATTTTTTTCCACTGCGGTAGGCAATATTTCCCATTTGAGATACCGTAGCCACGTGGGCCGCAGCCTGGATAGGACAATGCAACTCTTCGAGTTTTCGGGATTTGACAACACTTACAAAATTTTCCCAGTGCTTGTCGAGCCCATTATCCGCTGATGCAACGAATGGTTTACTCACTTTACTTGCACTTTGCTTTTCTTCTATTACTTCCCATCCGCCGCGGTTTAATATTAATGTGCCGTTGTTACCAATGTATGCAATACCATGATCGCGGTTATACGAACCATTATCAATGCCCATGGCAGAATCCCATACCATGTTGAAGCCGTCAAATTCATATAAGGTAGTAAGAGTATCCGGTGTTTCTTCATACAAATCAGGATAGGCAAAGCGACCCCCTAATGCTGAGATGGATTTAGGAATCGGAGACTTCATTCCAAGCAAACCATAATCCAGTAAATGAACGCCCCAATCGGTCATGAGGCCGCCAGCATAATCCCAAAACCAGCGAAAATTGAAATGAAACCGGCTTGAATTAAATGGTCGTGTTGGAGCTGGCCCAAGCCACATTGCGTAGTCTACACCCGCTGGCGGAGCCGTATCCGGAACAACAGGGCCGGGTTTCATCCATCCCTGGTAGCACCATACTTTTACCGTTCTTATATTTCCCAATTGCCCGCTCTGTACGTAATCAACTGCATCTCTGAAATGTTGCTGGCTGCGTTGCCACTGGCCGGCCTGCACAACCTTGTTATAATGTTGCTGAGCCTGCACCATCGCCCGGCATTCACCAATTGAATTGCCAACAGGCTTTTCACAATAAACATCTTTACCCGCCGCACATGCGTCCATCATTATCAAAGCATGCCAGTGATCCGGAGTTCCTATAATTACGGCATCCACATCTTTATTCTCAAGCAGTTTCCGGTAATCGCCATACGTTTTCACCTTGGAAGTGTCAACATTTAATTTTTGCAAGCCTTTCATTCGTTCGTCCAGAACATTCTTATCAACATCACACATTGCCACAACATTTACGCCCGTCACTTTCAATGCTGAAGTGAGATCGGCGAATCCCATTCCATTAACACCAATGGCACCAATATTTAACCGGTCACTTGGAGCTATGTGGTTTTTAAAAATTGCAAATGCATTATTATCCATTGCAGATACCAACAAACTGCCACCCAACATCGTAGCAGAATTTTGTAAAAATTTCCTTCGTGAATTCATTTTAATTATTTAAAGTATTAGAAAAATGCAGCTATTAAAGATAAAATTATTTTATCTTTCTAATTGTTGAATGCATTTTAAATTTTAAATATCTTATTTAAATTAGACTTGACTGCAGGCAAAGTTCATTTGTGTATTTTCGGTAAAAGTGAATTATGCAAAAGATAGATTCCCACCAGCATTTCTGGATCTATAATGAAGTCCGTGATGCATGGATTACTAATGATATGAAAGACATCCAAAGAAATTTTTTGCCACAGGATTTATTACCTCTCTTACGTAAAAATGATTTCACGGGGTGCATTGCAGTTCAGGCAGACCAATCTACGGAAGAAACAGATTTTTTATTAAACCTTGCTAATGAAAACGATTTTATACAAGCGGTGGTTGGCTGGATTGATCTGAGAGCAAAAAATATTAAAGAACAATTACAACATTATGCATCTTTTAAAAAACTGAAGGGGCTCCGGCATATCGTTCAGGCAGAAATTGAGGATGATTTTTTGCTGAGAGATGATTTTTGTGATGGCATTTCGTTACTACAAAAATTTAATTTTACTTATGATATTCTCATCTATCCAAAACACCTGAAGTATACTATTGATTTTGTAAAACGCTTTCCTGAACAACCTTTTGTAATAGATCATTTGGCAAAGCCGAATATCAAATATAAAGAAATTGAAACATGGGCAAAAGATATTAAGGAGCTTGCAAAATTTTCAAATGTATATTGTAAACTCTCCGGGATGGTAACAGAAGCTGATTGGAAACGCTGGACAATAGCGGATTTCAAATCTTACATTGATTGTGTCCTCGAGAATTTTGGAACTGACAAAGTTATGTTTGGAAGTGATTGGCCTGTCTGTTTGGTGGCAGCATCTTATAAACAATGTTGTGATATACTGGAGCAAAACACGCTGCATCTCACTTCAACTGAAAAAGAAAAGTTATGGGCCAAAAATGCAATTCAATTTTATAATATTTAAAAAAAATTTATGGACCTGCAATTAAAAGATAAATTAATTATTGTAACAGGAGGTGCAAAAGGTATAGGCCACGGAATTGTAAAAGTTTTGGCTGAAGAAGGGGCAATCCCCGCGATTGTTGGGAGAAATGAGGCAGATAATTTGCAGACCGTTGATGAAATTATTAAGTCCGGTGGTAATGCATTCCAGGTGGTGGGCGAACTGACAAAGCCGGATGATTGTAACAAATCGATAAAAAAGATCGTTGAAAAATTTGCCCGTATTGACGGATTGGTAAACAATGCAGGTGTAAATGACGGAGTAGGTTTGGAAAAAGGTAACTATGAATCCTTCATGGCATCGCTTCACAAAAACCTGGTTCACTATTATCTAATGGCTCAATATGCATTGCCTTATTTAAAAAAATCAAAAGGTTCCATTGTGAACATAAGTTCCAAAACTGCTGAAACCGGCCAGGGGAATACCTCCGCTTACGCTGCGTCTAACGGTGGCCGTAATGCATTAACACGTGAGTGGGCCGTGGAACTATTAAAATATAAAATCAGGGTAAATGCCATTATTGTTGCCGAATGTTTTACACCACTCTATGAGAAATGGATTCAAACATTACCCAGGCCTGAAGAAAAACTTAAAGAAATAACCAATAAAATTCCTTTGGAAAAAAGAATGACAACAGCAGAAGAGATCGCTAACATGACTGCTTTTCTTTTATCAGAAAAATCAAGCCATACCACAGGACAATTGATACATGTAGATGGCGGATATGTACATTTGGACAGGGCATTGTAATTTTTATCTTCAATTGTGACTCTTAAATGACGAAAAAAAATTCACTTATTCAGCCGGTTGTTTTGTTGATAATTTTTTTCTTTCACACCGCTGATGGTGTTGCACAGAAAAAAATTAATGCAGACTCTATCCGGGAAAAAATGCAATGGTTTGCAGATGCAAAGCTGGGTATCTTCATTCACTGGGGTATTTATTCAGTGGACGGCATTGATGAGAGTTGGAGTTTTTATAATAAAAAGATCAGTTATGATAATTATATGAAACAATTGAAAGGCTTTACCGCATCAAAATATAATCCACAAGCATGGGCTGATTTAATAAAAGAAAGTGGCGCACGATATGCAGTTATCACTACAAAACATCATGATGGCGTTGCATTGTGGCCCACCAAAGAGGATCATTTGAGTGTAGCGAAAAATACTCCTGCGAAAAGAGATGTGCTGCAACCTTTTTATGCAGCGCTCGATAAAGATGGAATAAAACGTGGCGCTTATTTTTCTTTAATAGATTGGAGCCATAAGGATTATCCGGGTTTTACAAAAGACAGCGCTAAATATAAAATTGCTGATCAACCGGAACGCTGGCAACGCTTTCAAAACTTTTTTCAATCGCAGATTGATGAAGTCAACCATAATTACAAACCTGACCTATGGTGGTTTGACGGTGATTGGGAACACAGTGCCGAAGAATGGCAGGCCGAAAAAGTGAGGAATGAAATTTTAAGGGTTAACCCCAATGCGATCATCAATGGAAGGTTGCAGGGCTATGGAGATTACGAAACACCGGAACAAAATTTTCCGGTAAGCCGACCAAAATTTAATTGGTGGGAATTATGCATGACCACGAATAATAACTGGGGATACCATCCTGACGATACTAATTACAAAACTCCTTTTGAAGTGATAAGCATTTTTGTGGATGCAGTAAGTAATGGTGGTAATCTTCTATTAGATATCGGCCCAAAAGAAGATGGAACAATTCCTGCGGAGCAGGTAAATATTTTGAAGGAATTAGGAAAGTGGAATAAGAAAAATGGTGAAGCTATTTTTGCAACAACGCCTGGATTACCACAAGGACATTTTTACGGGCCTTCAACCTTATCAAAAGATTCAACAACACTGTATCTTTTTTTACCGCAACAAAACGCAGGAAATATAATGGTGAAGGGATTGGTAAATACAATTAAAGATGTGCAAATTGTAGGAACAGCCCGGCATCTGCAACCCAAAATTGTTGGTAAAATTTCATGGAGCCCTGTGCCGGGACTGGTTTTTATTAATGTACCCGAAGAAGATAAGGACCCCTATATGACTGTTTTGAAAATACAACTTGAGTCATCATTGAAATTATATCGTGGACAAGGTGGATTGAATTAAAGGAAAAAAGAAATATTGAAGCTGCTAAAAAAGAATTCTGCGAGTTCCGGTTTATTAAAAAAATTTACGCCGACCTGTAGTTATCAGGTGTTTTGTTGCCGGCTGAATGGACAACAAATGAAATTTGCAATGTAAGCTTTTTTACCTCACCAATATTTTCCCGGCTGATAATTATTATGGAATATATTTCTATAAGTTTGCCATTCATCCGTAGAAAAACTTTCAGAATAATTCATTTGGAAAACTAATTACGTCACTTTATGACAGTAACCTTAATCATCTCCCTTTGCTTTCTTATTTTGATTGCGTATACATTTGATCTAAGTTCAAAGCACACGAAGATACCTACAGTGTTATTATTGCTGGTGCTGGGTTGGGGTGTTCACGAGATAACGGATTTTTTCAAACTTAAGGTTCCGGATTTAAAACCAATACTGCCATTATTTGGAACCGTTGGACTTATTTTAATTGTGCTGGAAGGAGGTCTTGAATTAGAACTCAATAAAAGTAAGAAAACGATCCTGGCAAAATCGGCCTTGTCGGGACTGCTCCCGCTGATAGTTTTAGTATTCATTATAGGGTTTGGATTTAGCTATTACTCGGGGCAAAGTCTTACAGACGGTTTAATAAATGCTATTCCCCTATGTATCATCAGCAGCGCAGTAGCTATACCAAGCGCCAAGCATTTGAGAAAGAGTGATAAGGAATTTGTAATCTATGAAAGTAGCTGGTCTGATATTTTTGGTGTAATTATTTTCAATTTTTTTACTGCGAATGAAATTATTAACATGATGGCCGTTGGCCACTTTTTTTTGCAAATATTTATCATGTTTATCGTTTCTCTTGTGGCTAGTATAGGACTGGCATTTTTAATAAAGAAGATCGATCACCCGGTAAAATTCATTCCTATAATCACTATCATTATTTTGATTTATGCAATCTCTTATATCTATGATTTGCCGGCGCTTATTTTTATTTTGATATTTGGATTGCTGTTAAACAATTTAGAGGAGTTTAAAAATTTTTCTTTCATTCGAAAATTGCAACCGGAAAAACTTGATTCGGAAGTTCATCGCTTCAGGGAGATAGTTGTTGAAATTACTTTTCTTATCCGCACATTATTTTTCTTGCTATTTGGTTTTGTCATTGACGTTAAATCTTTACTTAGTCCAACCAGTCTCACGATCTCCGGCGCAATTGTTGGAACTATTCTCGTTATTCGCTTAATCCATTTAAAGATTGCAAGAATGCCTTTAAGTCCCTTGCTCTTTATTGCACCGCGTGGCCTCATTACAGTACTGCTTTTTATCTCGATACCTTATGCACGGCAAATACATTTTGTAAATGAATTAGTGCTGATACAGGTAATTTTATTATCTGCTATAATTATGATGATTGGACTGATGTTTAAGAAGGATACCGCAGAAAGTGAAACAGATATTATTTCATCATAAGGGTATAAGGGTATTGTTGCAATTAATCTTTAGAACTATCCTGGTAAAAGATCTGCCGGAGTTGAAGAAGAGACATCTGCTATACACGTTTTATCAATTGTTGTTGCTGTTGGGCCATTGATTTGAAACGGGACGGAGTTATTCCCTCCGACTTTTTAAAAATTTCATTAAACGAAGACAGGGAATTGAAACCTGCATCATAGGCAATACCAGCAATTTTAAGGTGATTAAATTGCGGGTTAGATAAAAGCAACTTCACCTGGGCCAACCTTTTTTCGTTGATATATTCATTAAATGATTTTTGCAGGTTATTGTTTAATACCTGGGATAAATGATGTTTTTGACAGCTGAGTATTTTGGTAAGTTTATCAATGTCCAGGTCGGGGTCAAGATATAACTTATCCTCGTCCATAGCTTTAGTGAGGCCCGATAGAATTCTTTGAATCTCTTCTTCTTTCAGCCGCGAATTTGAATATTTAACACGCGGACGATGTGCTACTAAATGAATGCGATAGTCGCTATTCTTTGCATCACTGTTACCCTGTATAACTTTGAAGAGTTCAGGAGACTTAAACCCTTGATAACTTAACCAATAGACGAAAATAGTAAGCAGTACGAAACTCCATCTCACATCCTGGTAATTTGGGAAGTTCATGAACAAAAAGAATAGTACTACCGCAATACAAAATGTAATAAAGAAAGAGGCAACGGAGAATTTTTTTAAAAAACTTTTTTTTAAGCTAAACAAATCTGCCTTTCCTTTTTCCTTAGAAACTTCATTAAGTAATTTGAATACGGCCAGGTGATATACAATCAAACTGCATATTTCTCCCGCTAATCTTACGGGCGCCCGAAGAATAAAATCTATAGCTCCCGGTCTATTGGCATGATTTTCAGGATTTGTAAACCAAAAGAAAAAAAGATAGATCATGAAAGGCACGAAATGTAAAATATCGATGCGCTTCCATTTATAATTATTTTGCAAATAAGATTTTGAAAAAAGCCATAATAGAGGTCCGTAGAGAAAAGGTAAGAAATAAGATAATACATATCCCTGCACAAAAGTTTCCATCAGCCACATTTTATTTAGCACCTTAAAAAACAATTGGAAAATTAATACTGCCATATAAGCGCTCAGAAAATAATGAGAAGCCTGCGCCTTTTTACCCGTTAGCAGCGCCGCAACAACTATCAGTGCCTGTAAGAACCCAAAGAGCAAAATAAATATGAGTACATTCAGGTACATAAAAACTTTTAGCCAAATTAAAAAACAAAATGAACAGGAACATGAAGATTTACATGAGTGGAAGTGTGGTCATCTTTCGGTGTCATTAAGAGAACCGAATTTTTCTCTCGTAGTAGTATTGATAAGCAATGCTTATTTTTGAGGGAAGGCATTATTTGAGAACCGATAATCGCCGGGTCACTAATAATTATTTAAAATGAAACAAGGTTTATTAATAGATATGGATGGGGTTATTTATGGTGGTGATGAGTTGATCCAGGGCGCAGATGAATTTATTGCTTATTTGACAAAAAATAATATCCCGTTTTTATTTATGACTAATAATAGTCAGCGTACAAAACTGGAAGTAGTGCGTAAATTAAAGAAATTGGGAATTGAGGTCACTGAAGATCATGTGTATACAAGTGCGATAGCTACCGGTAAATTTCTCGCAGACCAGGGGCCTAAAGGCACTGCTTATGTTTTGGGAGAAGGCGGCCTTCTTACAAGTTTACATGATAACGGATTGACACTTGTTGAAACGGAGCCTGACTTTGTTGTATTGGGTGAAGGAAGAAATTTTACATTGGAAATGGTTCAACGGGCAGTGGATATGATATTGGGAGGCGCAAAATTTATTACTACCAACCGGGATCCATCTCCTAAAAAACCCGGGTGGAATAATTTGGGAATTGCTGCAACGACAGCTATGATTGAAGAGGCAAGCGGTATAAAAGCATTTTCAATCGGGAAACCAAGCCCTGTTATGATGCGATCTGCACGTAAGGCACTTAACCTGGAAACGGCTGACACTACTGTTATAGGAGACACGATGGATACTGATATACAGGGTGGGGTGCAGGTTGGTTATAAAACCATCCTCGTGTTATCAGGCATTACAAAAAAGGAAGAATTAAACCACTATGCCTTTAAGCCGGACATGGTGGTGGGTTCCGTTAAAGATATTCGCTTCCCGCTTAAATGGTGGAAGAAATAAAATTAGAAATATAACCTGTAGTTAGGTTGTATCTACAGATGCAACTCCATCCTTAGTCGTGTTTCTTCCAGGTCGAGTTCCCTCTCAATTTTACGAACGATCTCCTCGCTTACTTTGCCCTCACGGTGTAATTGATTTAATGAGCTTCGTTCTATCGCTAAAATATCAAGTTCCAATTGCGAATATTCATTAAAAATTTCATTTCCCGGTTCAGGATGTTTATCCTTTCCAAAATAATCCGGGGGCAATTCTGTTCTTTGAATTCTCTTGTATTTAATGTCATATTTGTTTTTTAGGTTCCCTGCAAACTCGTTATTTATATGCGATAGATTTTTATTAATGTGTTTGATGGTATTATTTAATATGGATGTTCTTACTTCATATTCTTCAGCGACAAGGGAGTGAACCGGTAGTTTGAGCTTACGAATTATTGGTGGAAGATTAAGACCAAGCAATACAAGCGTTGTGAGAATAACACAAAATGTGAGGTAAATGATAAGATTTCGTTGCGGAAAAACATTTCCGTCTGGTAAAAACATTGGAAGAGACAATGCGGCTGCAAGCGATATCACACCGCGTATCCCAGCAAATGCAAATACCCACATATTACGTGGATTAAAAGTCTCCGTTTCCCTGATTCGCTTACTCAAATACCGTGGCAACAATGCTGCAGGTACCACAAACACAAAACGACATATGATTACAACAAGGCTTACGAATAATCCGTAGGTAATTAATTCATCAATCGAATAACCGGTAATTCCCTTCATGATTATTCTTAACTGCAAGCCAATAAGTATAAAAATGAGACCGTTAAGTATAAAAGAAATGACATCCCATACTGCGTAAATTGTTATCCGGGCCTGGTGATTAATAAAAGAGGCTGAGTTATAAGATAGATACAACCCGGTACACACTACAGCAAGCACTCCCGAAATATTCAATTGCTCAGCCGCCAGGTAGGATGTAAATGGAATGATGAAAGTAATAGTCGTTTGAATTATATGATCAACTCTTATTCGCTTAAGGACAAGAACGGCAATATATCCTGTTAAGATACCTGTTGCGACGCTTCCTGCAATAACGATAAGAAAGCTTAATCCGGCTTCCCAAAAAATAAAATTGCCTGCCATCACAGCGCCTGTTGCATATTTATAAGCAACAAGGCCGCTTGCATCATTTACTAAACTCTCGCCTTCAAGGATCGAGATTATTTTTGGCGATAAACGTAAGCCTTTTGTAATAGATGTTGCAGCAACAGCATCAGTGGGTGAAACTATTGCGCCCAAAAGAAAACCAAGAGGCCAACTGATGCCAGGGATAAATAAATGTGTGGCTGCACCTACTACTAATGTGGTAAAAAGCACAAGCCCGAAAGCTGCCAGTAATATCGGCCGCTTATTTGTTTTAAAATTATGCCAGTTGGTCTTCCATGCTGCTTCATATAACAGCGGCGGTAAAAAAATAAGAAAAACAATTTCTGGTTCCAGTGAAATAGGAGGCAATCCGGGTATAATACTGATAACCAGTCCGGATAAAACCAAAATTATAGGGAACGGAAACTTATACCTGTTACTAATTACGGCAAGAAATGTAATTCCAAATAATAATATCGTAACGAGTATAACATTATTCATACCGGAAAGTTATCATTCCTTGGGAAAGTAAAATCGTTCTAAATATAATGTAAATCAAACTGGCACACCGGGATAGAAAGTTATCATTTCAATATCAAAATTTTATTATAACATTTCCTGGTTTATTTTTTCTACCCGGCCAATCAGGACCCTTTTTTAAAAGCCTGATTGCTTCTTCTTCACAGGCTTTACACGAAGACCGAATAACCTTAATGTTTTCCGGTCTGTGCAATTTATTAATTGTAAATGAAAGTTCCACTTCACCTTTTTGAAGTTCATGGTCTTCATTATAAACCGGGCTTGTACTGTCTTTAATGTATTGATCAAAATCTTTGTTATTGGAAAGTGGAGTGATGTTGACACCTGCGACTTTACCTTGCAGTTCATTCAAAGGCGTAGAAGGCTCTTTCTTTATTTCTTGTTTTGACGAATTTGATACTGCATCATTTGCATTGTTTTTATTGATTGCTATTGCCTGCTGTTCATTTCTTTTGAGTTTTATCTTCTTACTTTCATAACCCGTTGCAGTTACAGTTGCATTGCTGTCGGCAGATGCCAATAAAGATTCCCCGGTAGAATCAGTTAATACTTCTTTGTTCTTCTTATCTTTTATCGCTGCGGAAGCACCAGGTACATCGTTTTCACCAGTAATTTTTTCTTTCGGTAAACCCGATGAATCATTTTGCTTACCGGTTGCTTCAATTTTATTTATTTCACTATAAGCGAAATCTTTTTTTGATTGTATAGCAACGTCTGAACGGTGATTGGATTTCTCTTTATTTGCAAGGATCTGCTCATCTGTTTTTGGTACAACAGGTAAAGTGGTCTTTTGTTTTTCTTCAAATCTTCTCACCTGGTGGTTTTCAAATGCCACGTCGTTGTTTTCAGCTACAGAGTCAGTGTTAGACAATGCTGCACTGTTTGTTTTTTCTGTAAGAGATTTACTATCATTTTTTGTTATTAGATTTTCTTTGCCAGAATAATTGATCCGGTAAAAGAAATAACCGGCTCCTGCAACCACCACAAACAATGCAGCGATCCGCCACCAGCCACTTTTCGTTATCGAAGAAATGGAGAATACCGTTTTCTTTTTTCTTTTATTTAATCTTTCCCGTAATTCTTCAATATCATTTTCAAAGGAAGTCGTGTTTACATATCCTTCCAGTGCATCGGCTAAAAACGGGTCTTCCAAAGCTGCTTTCTCCAATTCATTCATTTCGTTAGCAGGCATAGTGCCACTATGATATCTTTGAAAATCCGCCGCACTATATATTTTATTTTTTTCTTTCATTACTTAAGCCTCCAAAGCTTTTTTCTCCATGCATATTTTTAAATTTCTTCTTCCGTTCTGAATAAAGCTTCTTACTTTATTTATATCTGTATTCGTAATCTCCGATATCTCTTTATAACATTTCTCTTTAAGATAAAACAATTCAATTGCCTGTTTTTGTTCATACGGCAATTGCTTAATGCAATATTCCATATTATTAAAATGCGCTTCTTTTTCCATCACATCATCATGATGAATATTTCCTGGTAAATGCATAACATCCACATCAATATTTATTGGTTGACTCTTCCTGCTTCTTAACTTCATGAGGCAATAATTTTTTGCCAGTTGATACAACCAGCCTTTAAAATTTTCCACCTCATATTTTTTAAGCTTTATTATTAATTCCTCAAAAATATTGATCACACAATCTTTGGCATCTTCGGGCTGCTTCATGTATTTGAGACATACGCCATACACTAATTCCATATAACGATTATACAGTTCGCCGAGGGCATTAAGATCGTCGTTCGTCCTGTATTGTTGTATAAGAGCAACATCACTTTCTGCCGATAATATATTTTTAATAAATGCCAATGCAATAAAGTTATCTAAATATTTTTTTTGAAAGATTTATGTAATTCTCAAAAAAGTTGCATCCTTATTAAAAACATTTGCGCAACAGCAATTTTTTTTAACAAAAAAAATCTGCATTGCCATTACTTAAAAAATTACTTTATGAAAAAAATTATTTTACTGCTGCTTTCTGTTTGTATTATGATTGCAGCTTTTCGCAACAAAGACATCACAATAACAGGAAATGTAAAAGACGAAAACGGCAATCCAATTTCTGCAACTATAAAGGCCGGAAAGGTTATTGCAACTGCTGATGCAAAAGGATACTACACAATTACGGTTGGGGAAAAACAGGAATACCTCACAATTTCAGCCGTTGGTTATATTACTCAAAAAGTAAAAATCAGTCAGCAAAAAATCATTAATGTAGTTATGAAACCTGGCAGTTCTGCGCTGAAGGACTCAGCACTTGAAGAAGTGGCAGTAGCGGGTTATGCGCCGCTTAAACAAAAGCAATTCTCCGGCAAAGTAAGCGGGGTTTATATTACCAAAGGAGCCCCTCGTGGCAATCCGGGATTGTTTTATTCAGATGATAAAGAATACAATACTGAAGAATACAGCAACATTGTTGAAAACGGTTTTCACAAAGTAAGTGATGATCCGTTGTCTACTTTTTCGATTGATGTAGATGCTGCGTCTTACAGCAATGTGCGACGCTATCTCAATAGCAATCAATTACCACCTGCAGGTGCAGTTCGTACAGAAGAAATGATCAATTATTTTAAATACCAATATCCTCAGCCAACAGGTAAAGATCCTTTTTCTATCAATACCGAGATAAGTGATTGCCCATGGAACAAGGAAAATAAATTAGTGCTTATAGGATTGCAGGGTAAAAATATTCCGGTGGAAAATTTACCTCCATCCAATCTTGTCTTTTTGATTGACGTATCGGGCTCTATGATGGATGAAAATAAATTGCCTTTGGTAAAAGCATCTATGAAAATGCTTACCGATCAGCTCCGTGAAAAGGATTATATCTCAATTGTTGTGTATGCAGGCAATGCTGGGCTCGTGCTTCCGTCAACGAGCGGCAGCGATAAAATAAAAATTAAAACAGCTATCGATGCATTGGAGGCAGGCGGCTCAACTGCAGGTGGCGCCGGTATCCGGCTTGCATATAAAACTGCCCGGCAAAATTTTATGAAGGAGGGAAACAACAGGATAATTCTCTGCACTGATGGTGATTTCAATATTGGTGCAAGCAGCGATGATGATATGGTAAGGTTAATAGAAAATGAACGCAACGATGGAATTTATCTTACTGTTCTTGGCTATGGAATGGGAAATTACAAGGACAGCAAAATGCAACAACTGGCAGATAAAGGAAATGGTAATCATGCTTACATCGATGGTATAAACGAAGCAAAAAAAGTCCTGGTGAATGAATTTGGCGGCACGCTTTTTACCATTGCAAAAGATGTAAAGCTTCAAATAGAATTTAACCCTGCAAAAGTTTCGGGCTACAGGCTGATAGGTTATGAAAACCGGGTTTTAAATAAAGAAGATTTTAACGATGATAAAAAGGATGCGGGTGAATTAGGTAGCGGACATACAGTCACTGCATTGTATGAGATTATTCCGGCAGGAGTGAAGTCTGAATTTTTAAAAGATGTCGATCCGCTTAAATATCAAAAAAATAATAAGGCAGAAAGTTCATCATTTAATGATGAGATTTTAACGGTAAAATTCCGGTACAAAGCTCCGGGTAAAGATAACAGCCAGCTTATCGTTCACCCCGTGCAGGATAAAAAATTGGATATTAATAACACCTCCGACAATTTCAGATTCGCAACATCGGTTGCAGACTTCGCTATGCTATTACGCAACAGTGAATATAAAGGCACTGGCAATTACGAACAGGTTATCGCATTAGCAAATGCATCTCTTGGAAAAGACCATGAAGGCTACAGGAAAGAATTTATATCACTCGTAAAAAAAGCTGCCGAATTACAGAACAACACCGTGAAGAAATAATTTTTTCGCATAAGCCGGATAGTTTTAAAACCCGCTGCCGTAGCGGGTTTATTTTTTTATTTAAAAACTCTAAATCCTTACATATTTTTCAACCGTCAAGGCATGCTTTACATCGCCTGTATGTTTGGTATTCACAGGTTCAAATAACATTAGTAAAACTTCTTCTTCCGCAATTGGCCGGTGTTGAACGCCCTTAGGAACAATCAGCATCTCGCCTTCGTTTAATACAATAGTTTTTTCTTCAAATTCAATTTTCAATGTTCCTTGTACGATAAAGAAAAGTTCGTCTTCGTGTTCGTGATTGTGCCAAACAAATTCGCCTTTTACTTTTGCAAGTTTTATTTGCTGTCCATTCAACTCACCGATAATTTTGGGGCTCCAATAATCATTAAATAATTTAGATTTTTCATTAACGTTGATAACTTCCATGTGTGGGTGTTTATTATTTCTTTGGCAATTTACTTCATAATGATTTTTTAATTTTTTTATAAAAGTCTCATACAATTTATCACTGTACATTTACCTTTGGAGATATAAATAGAGTCGTCTCAGAGCCTTTAATATCTGAGCAAATGAGTAGTGCGGCAAGTATGGACTTATTTAAACAATACAGATCACTCAAAAAATATTATTCGAAGTTTTTCTACTTTCACCTAAAATTTTTTAACATGGAATCACCGGTAACCAGGCATTTGTTTGTATATGGTTCTCTCCGCAAAGGATTTCATCTCGACACATACAAATATGTATCTGACTTTTTCGGTTTTGTATGCAATGCAAAAGTTAGAGGCATTGTAAGTGATATTGACGGGAAATTTTTTGCAACCCCGTGCGACGAAAATTGTTTCATAAAAGGAGAATTGTATAAACTAAATGACGAGCATAATTTTTCGTACGTATTCGGCCAGTTAGATGATTACGAAGGCCTTGATGCTGAGCAGGGTGAAGAACCATCGTACCGTCGTGTTGTGGTTACAGCATACGATGAAAACGGATTACGTTTAGATGCATGGGTATATTGGTATAATGGCGATGTAAGTGGAAGGCCTGTAATTACTTCCGGGGATACCGTAGAATATCCCGGTTAAAGCCTGAACAATCATATCCGAAACTTAAAAAAAATTAAAGAGATCATTAAAGCAAGATGGATAAATAATGCCGGACAGTACAAAGGAAATAGCTGAATTTAAGCAATTGCAGGAACAGCTACCTGATCAATATAAATTTGCCTTCCCGGACAGGATGGCTGCGAAAACAGTGGTAATTATTCCAAGCCTTACATTAGACCAGGAGATTCTCGCAAAAGTGGATGGTGTGAATCACTACGAAGAACGATTGCTTTGCCTGCTTATGTTGTTACGCATGCCAAACACCCATGTAGTATATGTTACCAGCATGCCGGTTCATGAAATTATCATGGATTATTACCTGCATCTGCTGCCCGGCATTACCAACTATCATGCACGCCAGCGGTTAAAAACATTTAGTTGCTTTGACGCATCTGCCAGGTCACTTACAGAAAAAATATTGGAACGGCCGAGGTTAATAGAACGCATCCGTAAAAGCATTCCGCAGGATCATGTATCGCATATGACATGTTTTAACGTGACAAAGGCAGAGCGTTCGCTTGCTGTAAAACTTAACATGCCCATTTTTGGTTGCGATCCTGACCTCAGCTATTTCGGAACAAAAAAATTCAGCCGGAAAATATTTAAAGAATGCAATATAGACACCCCTCCAGGTTTTGAGGATTGTAATACGGAAGACGACATTGTCGATTCTTTATGTAACCTGAAATTAGAATTTCCTGAAATTAATAAAGCGGTGGTAAAATTAAATGATGGGTTTTCCGGAGAAGGCAATGCTATGTTTTCTTTTGAGGGAGCGCCCGGAAACGAAAATTTGCGTCTATGGGTAAAACGAATCCTTTCTGAGCGGTTGCAGATTGTTGCACATGATTTGGTTTATGAAACCTTCATGCAGAAATTTCAGGATATGGGTGGAATCGTTGAAGCATTTATTAATGGTGAACAGCAGGCATTCCCTTCTGCCCAATGCCTGATCACTCCGTTAGGCCACGTTTCTGTTGAGTCTACTCATGACCAGGTTATCGGTGGCGAAATCGGCCATGTGTTTTTGGGAGCTCACTTTCCTGCAAGCCGTGAATATGCAGTCTCAATAGGAGAGTTAGGAAAACGTGTTGCAGAAAAACTGGAAGATTATGGTGTGCTCGGAAGGTTTTCAATTGATTTTATTTCAATAAAAGAAAATGATCAATGGAAACATTTTGCAATAGAAATAAATTTAAGAAAAGGCGGCACCACGCATCCATATCTCATGTTACAATATTTAACCGATGGTGTGTATGATCCACAAACCGGTGTATATCTTACTGCATCAGGTCAGCAGCGATATTATTTTTTTTCCGATAATTTAAAAAGCGAAAACTATAAAGGCCTAACCCCTCATGACCTGATAGAAATAACTACAGCGAACGATCTTTTATACAACGGCAGTTCCCAACAGGGAGTGATGTTTCATATGATAGGCGCTTTATCGCAATACGGTAAGTTGGGTATTTTATGTATCGGTGCTACTACTGAAATTGCAACAGAATTGTTTAATAAAACCGTTGCTGTACTTGACAAGGAAAAGCAAACGGAAACTACGTACAATAGTAGGGCTAATAGTATACCGGTACAGAAAATTGAAAAATAATTTTCAATCTTTTTTTGTGCAGGTTAAAGAATCCACGTATAACATCAGCAGTTTAATTGTTAAAACATTATTTGAGGCATAAAATAAAATTAACTGGCAACATACTTGTAGTGTTATGATCTGCAATTATTGTTTAGGAAGAACATATTCGGATGTGCTAGTTTTCATTTTAGTCTGAATAAAATCATAACCCAAAATAATAATTTGAAACTTTTTCATGAATACAGGTAATAAATTACGTAACTTTAGATATAACCCCGAGAAAGTGAATACGCATCCATTATACCTGACTCAACACCCCATTTATCCAGGCGAATATATTCCCTTGCCAGAGGTGAAAACCAGGCTGGAACAGTTACAATTGAACAAATCTGAAATGCCGTTAAGTCCCTTGCTGAATATGGATGAGTTTGAAGATCGTTATAAAGTTACGGTTGTCATTCCTGGCGTAAGCCGTGAGGATATTTTTATAGACGTTCAAAACAATTTGTTATCAATAACAGTGTTGCACAACAATGCTGAAGAAGGCAAAAAACAATTGAAAATCCATGAATTCGAAGGAAAATATTTTGAGCGCAATTTGATGTTGCCTTCCAATGCAGATTCCGTTTTTATAAGCGCAGAGTACAAAGCTGGAATTCTTCACATTGATATACCTAAATCAAAAAATCCTTGCAAATCTTTTAATTCCCGTATCGTTACTTACTAGGCACCTGCACAGTATACCCACTTAAAGTAAATTACCGGAAGTGGAAGTAGATAATAAATCGAATATTGAATTTCAACAGGCCGGTAATCAGGCTGCTTCTCCAACATACTGGCTTACCCGTTTTATTATTCTTCGATTACTGGGGGTGATTTATGCAGTTGCTTTTCTTGTCGCCATTAACCAGGTTCTGCCGCTCATCGGTTCCGATGGACTGCTTCCGGTAGGTATATATTTAAAACAGGTGGGTGAGGCATTGGGGTCAACAAAAGCCGGCTTCATGCGGTTGCCGTCGCTTTTCTGGTTCGTTCATTCTGATACGACACTTTTGACTGCCGCATGGATCGGATTCGTTCTTTCGTGTGTTGTGGTGGCCGGTTATGCGAATGCACCATTGCTTACTATTCTTTGGTTTCTCTATATGTCTTTCGTTCATGTAGGCCAGGAATGGTATGGATATGGATGGGAAATTCAACTTCTTGAAACAGGTTTTCTTGCTGTCTTTCTTTGTCCTCTTATCAATATGCGGCCATTTCCAAAGCGTGCACCGCCATTCCCTATAATAGGGTTATTCCGCTGGCTCATCTTTAGAATAATGATTGGCGCCGGGCTGATAAAAATTCGCAGTGATAACATATGGCGCAACGCCACCGCGCTGTATTATCATTTTGAAACACAACCTTTGCCGGGTCCTTTAAGTCGCTGGTTTCATTTCCTTCCAAAAATAGTTTTGAGAATAGGAGTGTGGTTCAATTTCCTGGCTGAGCTTGTGGCACCATGGTTCGCCTTCTGGCCCAGACTGGCAAGGCACATAGCGGGAATAATAATAGTACTTTTCCAGGTAACGCTAATAATTAGCGGTAACCTGTCATTTCTCAACTGGCTTACCATTGTTCCTGCCCTGGCTTGTTTCGATGATGGCTTTTGGGCAAAAGTTCTTCCACGACCTCTCGTGCGCAAAGCCGAAATTGCTGCTGCCCAAGCCGAAACATCCAAACCTATGCTGATTACAGCATGGACAGTCACCGCACTTGTTGCATTACTTAGTATCTCGCCGGTGCTCAACATGCTATCGCCCGGTCAAATCATGAATACTTCTTTTGAGCCTCTCGAACTCGTGAACACTTATGGCGCATTTGGAACGGTAGGGCAGGAGCGTTTAAATGTGGTATTTGAAGGAACAATGGATGAGAATCCCGGTGACAGTGCAAACTGGAAACCTTATGTATATAAAGCATTGCCGGTCTCCCTTGACAAGCGGCCGCCGCAAATAGCCCCTTACCAGTTACACCTTGACTGGCAGATGTGGTTTGCCTCTATGTCTTCACCCGACGAGTATCCATGGACGTTACATCTTGTCTGGAAACTTCTTCATAACGATCCCGGCGCTGTCAGTTTGTTCGCCGGTAATCCCTTTCCCGGCAAACCGCCGCGATACATCAGGGCAGTCCTTTATCGTTATTCATTTGCGAAGCCTGGTAATCCCGCGGGACTTTGGTGGAACCGGGTCCGGATAGGCGACTGGATTCTGGCTACATCCGTTAATGATCCCGGCCTGTTAGGTTACCTGAAGCGGGCCGGATGGATTCCTTAGACTAAAACATCATTGGAATTGTAGCGGAAGAATAAAATAAAAAATGTGTATTTGCAGTAACTAATGAATGATCCGGTCCAAATAAATTATCCAGGTTCATTTTATTAGCCCTACCTTCATCACGCTTCTCTTTTAACTGCAAGAGTAACTCTCTTTTTTTTACTCTTAAAATTTCTTGTTATGCACATGACTAAATTTCTCTTTTCAAAAACGAACGCCATTATATTTCTAGTGGCCCTTTTCACTGGGTTGCAATTAAACGCAACAGCCCAATCGGATAGTTCCATTACAGTGTATCAATATCGCCACGTACCAGATGATAAAATCGATGAATTTGTAAAACGTGAAACCACTTATTGGAGCAAAGTCGCAGAAAAAGCATCTAAGGATAAAACAATGACATTTTGGGCGCTGCTGGAAAAAGTAGGTGGATACGATATGGCGAATTCCTCAAACTTTTTATTCATCAATACATTCCCCAACATTGATAAGGTAAACGATGTTTTCGGTTCTGCAGAAAAAATCGCGGGCGTACCTATGGCAAAGATGGAAACTAATTCCTTAAGTACTACTACCAGCGAGTTTTTTATTCATAGTACGGGCTGGGCTCAGACTGCAAATGCAAATCCTGAGAAAGACTTTAATTATGTTGTGATGATTTATCATAACTCCAACAACCCCGATAGCCTGGTGGCACTGGAAAATACCTATTGGTCTCCTTTCATAAAAAAGGCTATGGACAATAATCAAACCCCACAAAAAGCCTGGGGAAATGCAGTTGTTTTATCGCCATCAGGAGAAAACATAAAGTTCAATACTGTTTCTTACGATTTGTTCAAAACACTCAAAGATGCCTTAATGCCGGTGTGGGATCCAAAAACAGAATTCCCAACCGATGAGTTGACTAAGATAAATGCCATGGAAATAAACAGGAGAGCTTCCGTTGTTTACCATGTTGTAAAAGTCGTTTCGGCAAATTAATGGGATGATCATTATCTCATTTAGAATTAACAGCTTTGTTTGGGAGGACAAGTTATGCATTCACTAACTTCGGTTACGTGTGTGACGTTAGGTGTGCGGTACAACGAACTTTGGATTTTAGTAGCCAGGTAACCCGAATTAATTATTGTCTCAAAAGAAATTCTTCGGCGTCCCGCATATTAGGAACAATAATACCTGCTGCTCTTAACGCATGCAGATCATCGAGGAACATATCGCCATAGCTGTGATCAAAATCAAATGCAAAATCTTTATACTCTTCATATATTTTTTTTGCCTGAGGCCACATTCCCTGCGATAAATAACCAAGGGCGAGATTAGAATATATCCATGTTTGTGTGGAATCAAGGTCAAGCCCTCGCTTTGCGAATTGAAGAGTTTTCGCAAATTGTTTTTGGAAAACATAGTACCACGCAATGCCTCCGCATGCTTCAGCGAGAAGACTATTTACCTTTTGATTTCGTGGGCTCTCTTTATGTTTACTTTCAAGATCATTAATTATCTTCTCCAGCCCGCTTACCAGGTTAAGGGTATCTTTTTCTTCTAAAATAGCCTTTAATTTTCTTTCGCTGCTTTCAAGATCAATGGCGCTAACTTTTAAATCCTGCGGTGTTGTGGTTTTAAATATTGAGTCAAAATCAGCGAGGCGATTTTTGTTGTATGAGTAGTCGTAAGAATCAGGATCTGCCTCGTTCCATTGGCGGGCTTTACTAATAAATTTAATAGCCTTATCACGGTAAGAAAAATCTTTGGTGCTTTCAAGTTCCCGCTCGTAAACCGCGAGAAGATCTATGGATGTGTTTGCAACACTAACACCATACGCTTTTTCCTGTTCGTTTTTTGAGAGCGCAGCAAAGTGTTCCAAAGCACTATTGAAACATTGTTCTGCTTTTGAATACATTCCGAGTTTGTAACAAAACTTTCCGATACCATTAAGCATTATAATAGATTGCACCGGTGTCAACTTATTTTTTTCCGATAACCGGTTGTATTCTTCCCTGGTATCAGTATATCGTTGATTCGATTTCGTCTTGCCGTTACCGTCACGGTACAAAATTTCCAGGCTGTTCAGTGTTCCTGACAACGAAGACAATGATTCAGACAAGGCATCAGACTTTTCGGAGATCGTTGCTTTTTTTTCCTTGTTAACCAGTCGCATTTGTATGTCTAACGCCTGCAGGTAATTATTTTCTGCGACGTCATATTTTTTCTGATCCATGTTGAGCACTCCAAGATTATACAGTACATCAGCTTGATCCGCAGAATATATTTCAGGATTTTTTTCCGCCAGCTTTTTATAGATATCAAGTGCATGGTTATAATACTCCACAGCCTTTTGATAATTCTTAATGTGAAAATATAAACCTGCCAAACCAGTGTTCACTTTGGCCAATTGAGCGGAATACAGAAAAGGTTTTTTCGACACCAGCTCAGTTAGAATATTCAGCGCTTCCAGGTAAGATTGTTCTGCTTTTGCATAATTTTTTACTTCATCATAAACATACCCAAGATCAGTAAGTATCGCTCCGAGATAGGAATTGTTGACATCGGAAGAATTTTTTTCCAATACTTCTCTTATGTTCTTTAATGCCTCATTATACAATTGAATGGTCTTATCATATACTTTTAATTCATAACAAAGCTGGCCGGTGTGATCCAGCATATCAGCCAGTTCACCCGCATATTGTTCCGGATTTTTTTCAGCAAGTGTTCTCATCTCACTGATTCCCTCATTGAGATCATCACCGGCCTGGTCATAATCTTTTAAATAAAATTCACTGAGTCCCTGGTTAAAGAATGCATGTGCCAGGCGTTGTGCGTAAAGCCCCGGATTTCTGTTTGCAACCTTGCGTAAAAGCGGCATTGCCTGGAAGGTGGAATAGCGCATTGCCGCATAATAATTTTTATATTTATAATCCAGCAGGCATTGATTGTTTAAAACGTCATACCAGGCTAAATTTTCGGCAGGCGTTATTGCAGGATTACTTAATGAGTCATAAGCCTGCACATAGATATCATCTGCTTGCTTAAAATAATTTCCGGCTATTGAATAAAATTCCCATTCATAATACAACAACCCAAACTTATTCATTGCATTTGTCAACGCAACCCGGTATTCAGCGGGATCTTTCTCATATAACTGTTGCAAAATTTTTATAGCCTGGGGATAATATTTTTCTGCCTCTTCATAGTCTCCGGTGCTTTTATAAGCATCTCCTATATCTTCCAATGCGTTTGCCTTCTCATAGCCGGTATGCGTAACCGATAATAGCTGATCAAAATATTTTTTTGCCAAATCGACTGATTGTTGATTTAAAAGAAAGGTGGCTACTTCCAAAAGATTATCCGTATTTGAACTGTCGTATTGAATCGCCAGCAGATAAGTTTCCGTGGCTGTTTTATAATCGTTCTGCAGAATATGAAGCCTGCTTTTGAACATGCATTGGCTTACATCCTGTTGTATTTGAAGTTTGCGCTTTTCAATACTTCCAATATTATTTCCCTGTAACTCTTTCTGCAACTCCTGCATATTAGTAGCAAGTCTCTCTTTAAGATTTACACTATCCAGCAGGCGAATAGCGCTTTCAATATCTTTATTTTGAAAAGCTTTAAAAGCTCTTTGATATGTTTCTGATTCATCATCAAGATTAACTGTTACAAATTTGCCGGCAAGGGCTTGTGATTGCTGAAGCTGAAACTGGTATTGTTCCTTTAATGAATTAATCGCTTCTTCTTTAGAAGAGATTACCTTATTCATTTCTTTTTGCAGGCTTGCTATTAACGCATCTTTATTTTTACCTCCCCGTTCCAGTATTTTAATTTTCTTTTCGTACTGTTCACGCACCGCATCAGTGGCTATGCTGTAGTAAACGAGCTGATTTTGGTATAATAAACCCGACTTACACATTACAATTTCAAGAGGAGTTTTGCGTCCGGTGATTGCTGCGGCCTGCAACACTTTTGAATTGACCACTTCGTATCCGTTTCTGTCAACATCAATGCGTGCAACATTACCCGGTGGCATGTCGGCAAAGACCAATGTGAATTTTCCATTAGCATCACTCGTTTGCGGAGTAGCCTGTTTGGCGGTTATACTTGCACCCTGTATATATACAACCTTGCCGGTTTTCACTTTGCTATTTTGTTCAATTATTATCCCGACCAACTTAACATCCTGTTGTGCCCTGGCAATAAAAACAACTGCCGTAAATAAAGTGGTTATGATATATTTTATATTCTGTGGTAACATTTAAGTTGAATATTTTAAACCATTCCTTTAATCATCATAAGAAGTGATTAAACACATTCAATTGGTAACTCTTTTCATAGTCAGGCTCATGGGTTGTTGGGTATGAACGGGAACCGAATCATAAACTTCACGCTGATAGCCTTTTTTATCAAAAGAAACACGTTGAAATTCTGATTGTTTATCAGGAGGAATATTAAGTTCGAACCAACCTTTACTGTTGGTATAAGTTTCAATGTCAAGGATACTTACACGAACACTGTCGAGGTATTGTTGTGTTTTATAATCGAGTACTTCACCAAAAATTTTATCCATTCCTTTTAGTGCAGCCTCAACATATACCACACCATTCTTTTTCAATTCATACATAGAGTCAGAATGAGTTGCCTGGTAAGGCTGGGGATGCTCAACAGTAACACGGACTTTTGAATTGAGAAAGGTAGGAGAGATTTCGGTAAAAGTTGCCTTACCATCTTCATCAATCTTTACCTTTTCGGGTCTCGAGTTCAGGTACAAACACACGAGTCCCTGGTTCTTTAAAATTTTATCATCAAGCCCATTTGTACCATGAACAAAAACAGTGAATGTAAAGGGCTCATCCGTGCACTTGCCTTCACCGACAGAGGAGGCCGGATCAAAAAAATAAACAACCGCAAAAATTGCCAGTGCGCCGCCTGCAGTTATCCCGTTAGTAAGATTTATATTGAAAATGCCGGGAATCACTGAAGCCAAACCTGCAGCAGCCAAAGCTATCACAATACGAAAAACAAAATACTGGCTGGCTGAAGGGCATGGTATAAATATTACCAAAAGTAAAATGGCTATTATTAATCCGATCCCCAGCCAAAATGATGATTTTGAAGAAAGATGCTTTGTCTCCCGGGGAAGCAGTGGGTTTATGATCTTCGGTATTCTCATTTTCACCCATTAGTTCAGTGGTTTAATGAATTATAATAAGGGCTGGCACAGGGCTACAGTTACTAAATTACCATCATTTTACTTGTTTTTAGAAATATTTTTCAAAAATTGCGTATGCGCAAAATTGTTGTTGGCTATAGCAAATGGTTTATAGTAAATCTGACACTTCATAACTATCCTGAATGATCAGTATACAGATACCAGTTACCTTTTATTTTTTTCATAAGGCCTGAATATCGGCCATTAATAGATTTACCATCCGGATAGGTAACATGAAAATATCCTGTGACATAGTAAAACCTGCGGGAAATTTTTTCAAGGCTCTCTCCATCTAAGACAAGCGTGCCCATTTTCTCTTTTGGCCAATACTTTTTATAAAACGCAAGAATATTTTCTTTTCCATAAGCAGCTCCTTTACTTAAAATCATTCTCGTAGAATCTCCGGGTGCATAGAGACTCACGTAGGCATCAATATCACCCTTGCTCCAATATTCCTGCTCCAGTTTTAAAACTTTCATTATTTTTTTTACATCTTTAGATTGTGAAAAAACTGTGGAGGAAATAAGAAGTGCAAGTGCTACTGCAAAAAGGTTAATACATTTTCTCATTTGCTGATTTTTTTTAATTGTGTTATCATTTATCGTTTATCGCTCAGATTTTTATTTGGACATTCGTTAGTGCTTAAAAATATTTAAATTACATCTTCAAACAAGTAAAAATTACAGGCAATATGAAATTTGCTTTACTAACGGTAACTTATGGAGGATTGTTCTACAAAGGACAGGCTCTGTCGCTCGAACAACAAATCTATCGTGCCAAAGAATTTGGTTTTGATGCGCTCGCTATAGAGACCAAGCGCCCGGTTGCTTCTCCGCTGGATATAACCAGGTCAGATCGCAGCCGGATTAAAAAGACTTGCCGCTGATGAAGGAATTGTTTTATGTGCGCTTGAAAGCCTGTCGAATTTTGCGGGTACCCATATGGAAGAGCGGGAGAACAACATTGCCATGATGCGTTATGTGCTTGAAATGGCCAACGACCTCGGCATTAATCTCGTAAAAGTTTTTGCTGCATGGCCGGGTATAATTAATGATGAAGAAGACATCGCATTGTATGGGCAATTTGAAAGAGGCGACCACTACAAAAGATTATGGCCTGCAGGACTTCGCAAATGGAACCACTGCGTAGAAGGTATTCGCGAAGTAGCTGATATGGCTGCTGATATGGGAATTACGTTAGCGCTCCAGAATCATGCCCCTGTTTTAACCAAAGGATATGAAGACACACTTACGATGATGCAGGAAATAGATCGTCCAAATGTAAAACTCTGTATTGACGTGCCTTTATTTTATGAGCGCCAGGGCGACGGGTATATCCATGAAGCCATAGAAAATTGTAAAGGAAAGATAGTGCACACACATTATGGTGCATGGAATTTCAGCGAGAATGAAGGTGAGATTATACAGGATCCCTCTCCTTCAAGCGGTAATCTTATCAATTACCCGGCTTTCATAGAAGGGCTTTACCATAGCGGTTACCAGGGCTATCTCACCTCAGAGTATTGTTTGCCCGTAATAAAAAATCACCAGCTTGCAGGCATAGACGAAGTTGACCATGCAACAAAGATAACTCTCCGGTACATGAAACAATTAGTGCGGCAGGCGATACTGGCGTAAAATAAAAATTCATAGCACCCTCATGTTTATTTTTCACAGCACGCTAACGGTGAAGCGTGCCTGCTTCTGCATTATTCCGGCGACAATAAGATCGGGGATGAGTTGTATATTTTTACAATACACGTAACCAAAAAGTAAGCACCTTCTATGCGGGGTTGTTCTCGCAGAGGCCTTTAAAGAGTTCAAGATTGGTAATCTGTGCGGCCATCATGCCCTGCTTGTTTTCGTCTGGCAATGCAGCATCCATCCAGTTCACGTTAAATTTCAAAAGCGTGCTACCGCCATCTTTAGGAAACATGTCGTAATGCAACATAATCGTGACACCCGCATCAGGCATTTCTACCTGCTCCGAATAAAGAGCATGGTCTTCGTTGAATTCGTAATACATGGCCGTATTAATTAAAACCATTCCCATGAACACGCAGTTATGACGCATTCCGATACGTTCTGATGTCATGTCGCGATTTATGGAGTCAACCCCCAGCCATGCAGGCCGTTTGTCTACATTGATCAGCGTTTGATAAACTGTTTTGAGCGGAGCATTAATTGTTACTTCAAGATTGTCATCTCCTTTGTCTACAACGAAAACCGGGCGTGGCGGTGGCGATGGGATCGTGGACTTGTACTCTGAAAGGGTCGCAAATTCGTAGTCAATTTTACCAATAGCAGGGTAGGTCTGGCTAGATTTTGACCAGGAAAGCATTGGATTTGCATCACTTTGTCCGACCGCGTCACAGCATGGTCCGGTCATAAGCACATATTCGTGAGAGTCAACGTCGTTCTTCAGGAGCCGGTGAGCAATGATCATATCAACTCCTGTCGCCTTGACGAATTGGGCAACCTTTATTTCCTTGATTTGTCCGAAGTGTACGATGAACTTTAGAGTGAGATTGGTGGCCGACTGGCATGCACCGCACTGGCAAACAGTATCTCGTTCAATAATTTTAAGTTGCCGGTGAAAATTTGAAAACATATTCAGGCACTGATCTATTAGCTGTTCGCGCTGCAATGGCGTACCGGTGCGGTAGAAAAGAACGGCATCGCCTTCAATTTCAGCAAGGGTGAATTGTGTTTCATTTGAAGCTACGATCAGTTCCAGCAGTTCCGTTATGATGTGAGCGCTGTGATCGATCTCTGTAGTACTCGTGAAATCAGTAAAACCGCTAATGTCAGGAATGAGAATTATTGCTTGTTCAGTCATGGCCATGGTTTTTATACATCAGGATGTGGTGAGGGGTAACCGGTGTTATCAGATTTCGCAACTGCTTCTAACAAACGCTGCTATTGAATTGTCCGGAGGCGGTTTCCCTTTTTTTGACAATAAAAAAAAACTTTTTAAAGAAACCAGTAAAATAAAAGTATCGAAATGGAAGAACAACTCCAAAATTTTTTAAAAACTAAAAAGATATAAAGTAGTATCAGAGTTCTATTCCCAGGCAGGACACGGCGGCCAATCTAAAAAGAGAATTGTTTATCTTAGGTACACGGGAGTAAGAACTCTGATAGAACAAAACAGAAGGAACTTATTTTATTACATTCACCTGTCAAAATTGGTTACCGCTTTGATAAAGGAAACAATGACTCACAAAGCCATGTCCTGCAACAGCACAGGCCCGGAGTAGAAACAAGGCACGGGAAGAAAGGATAATCCCCAAAAACTAATCTTCTCACAAAAATAATTGTACTCTTACTGTGATATTTTAGTTTGCCGTGCGTATAATTAATAAAGCAACAAGACAAACGGTAAATTCTATAATCAGAGAGAATGACTATAAATGACAATTACGAATTATTTCTCTCAGTTATTGAAACCAATAAAGGTATTATTTACAAAGTAGCAAATTCATTTTGCAGGGACATTGAAGATAGAAAAGACCTTGCTCAAGAGATTATTTTAAAATTATGGAAATCATTTGAAACCTATGACGAACAATTTAAACACTCGACCTGGATTTACCGGATTTCATTAAATGTTGCTATTTCATTTTATCGTAAGGAAAAGTCAAGGAGCAAAATTAATGCTCCACTTTCGGAAACTATATTCAATATAGTCGATTTTCAGGATAACAAAACAGCAGAACAAAGTGCATTTTTTTTGACCCAATTTATTTCGGAATTAAAAGAGCTTGACAGAGCATTAATGTTACTTTACCTGGAAGAAAGAAGTCACAAAGAGATTGCAGAAATTATTGGTATTACTGAAACAAACGTAGCGACCAAAATAGGCAGAATAAAAACAATTTTAAAACAAAAATTTTCACAAATAGAAACATAATGTATTATGGAAGAAACAAACTTTGTTCTTTTATGGAAAGAACATTACGAGAAAATTGATCAGTCATTATCAATTAATAAACAGCTCTTAAAAGAAACGCTAAACATTAAAGCTCAATCAGCCTTAAAATCCTTAATGAAACTAAAAACAAGAGGTATTATTTCTTTAATTATTTATTTGGTTGTATTAGGTATTGTGTTATTCTATGCAATTTCACATTATTCTTCTGCTGCAAATTATTTCATCATATCAATGACTGTAATATTTTTAATCAATATAAGAGCCTTATACGATTACATTAAACACCTGGTTTGGACAAATAACATTAATTACGATGGAAGCGTAACCGAAATACAGCAAAAATTAACCAAACTCCAATTATCTATATTTAAGCATAGCCGTGTTATGGTTTTACAATTTCCTTTTTGGACAACATTCTATTTGAGTGATAAATGGTTTCCGCAATCTGTGGGTTGGGGCTATTATGTTTTTCAATTTTTACTTACCACTTCATTTACCTGGTTGGCATATTGGCTCTACAAAAACCAAACAATTGCAAATGCAAATAAAAAATGGCTAAAAACTTTAATAGCAGGTTCAGGAGGAAAAGCAGTTATGAAGGCATTGGAATTTTATAAAGACATTGAACAATTCAAACAAAGTAACTAAACGACAAGAACCCCCAGCTAACCGTAGTGTGTTTAAATCTTATCCACAGCCGTGTCTCTACTCCATGCGTTGAAGCCAGGCAGGACACGGCGGCAAATCTAAAAAGAGAATTGTTTATCTTAGACACATGGCTGTAAGAACTCTGATAGAACAAACAGAAGGAACCTATTTTATTATATAAGTGGAGAAATGGGAGTGTATTCGATAAAGGAACAGCGACTCTGAAGGCTTCCCTTTTTTAGTACACTTTAAAAGTAGAATATTTCATTGTAATATAGTTTTCTGATGGGCGTAGTGAAGCGAAGGCGTAGCCGAAGCGTAACGGAGCCCATCAGAAACGGTTTGTAATTTATCCTCCCATATTGACCTGTAGAGCCTGGGTGGTATTCCTCCCAAGGCATCATGTGGCCGGTGGTTATTATAATCGTCCATAAAGATTTCTGCTATGCCACGTACTTCTTCTAGTGTATCAAACAAGTAAGCATCTAATACCTTTCCTCTGTAAGTGCGATTAAATCTTTCTATGTAAGCGTTTTGAGATGGTTTCCCTGGTTCTATGTACTTAAAATCAATCTCATTTGCCTTACTCCATGCACTGGCTATTTTGGCTATAAATTCAGGACCATTGTCCATCCTTATTTTTTCCGGTTTGCCATATCTTCCTATCAGGTGCCTGAGCACCCAGAGTACACGACTGCTTTTTAAAGAATAATCAGTTTCTATATAAAGTACTTCGCGGTTAAAGTCGTCAATCACCTTGAAGGATCTAAATTTTCTGCCGCTGCTTAGCGCATCGCTCATAAAATCAATACTCCATGTCTTTGTAAAAGAAGAAGGCACTTCTAATTTTTCTTTTATCCTGGCGGGCAGGCGCTTCTTTACTTTGCGCTTCATGCGAAGCCCCATTTTTTTATACATTCTGTAAACCCTTTTGTGATTTATTACATGGCCTTGCAAGCGCAGGCGATCATAGAACTTCCAAAAGCCTTCTCCTTCTATATTTTGAACAAGCTGCTCCAATAGTTCTATTAACATCATATCATCTTTTACAGATTTATAATGTAATGAACTGCGACTAATGTTTAATATACGACACGCCTTACAGATGTCTTTTGGCCGCTCAGTACGGATCTGATCTACGATTGCTCGTTTGTCGCAAGGCTTTACAACTTTTTTTCAATGATGTATTTCGCTACGTCCAGCTCCATGGCCAGGTTAGCATACATACGTTTAAGTCGGGAGTTTTCTTCTTCCAGTTCTTTGATCCTTTTAAGTTCGGAGGCTTCCATGCCACCATAGCGTTGCCGCCATTTATATAAACTGGCTTTACTAACGCCATGCTCCCGGCTAATATCTTCTGCGCTTTTGCCGTTATCAAACTCTTTAAGAATGCCTGCTATCTGAGCAGGACTGAATGTGCTTTTTTTCATGTTTTACAGTTTTAAAATTAAACATTTTGCCTACTTTTAAACTGTACTGTTTTTGGGGAAGCTACCACTCTACACACGCCGTGTCCTGCAACAGCACGGGCCCGGAGTAGCGACATGGCAGGGGAAGAATAATGAAGATATTTAAAAAACACCTTGTTTAAAATTTCGGTAGCAATAATTAGTAGTAGTACCTAAATTGCATAGGTGTCTAAAAAATTCGATTATACTGCTGTTGTCCAAAGATTCTCCGCAAGATTTCCTGTTTTAAGTTATGTAATTACACAAATAGGCTTTTGGGTAAGTGCCAACATACTACTGGGGGCCATTATACAGCTGCAAACTTTGTCAATTACTCAAAATGCAAACTTGCCGGCGCCGCCAAGCTTTATGCCAACTATTATAATCGCAATCATTGTTGGTATTTTGTACGGCGTATGCTATGGACTAATAGATTATTACTTTGATAATAATATATTCAGAAAAAAATCTTTGGGAAAAATAATTTTATTGAAGACCATAATATCATTAGCTCTCCTTATACTTCTTTTAATGTTCACACGATATATTTTGTTCTATATATTTATTTCTCACCCGGTTGATAATGCAAATTTTTCTCTGAAGGGTATATCATGGAAATATTTAGTTTATACAGTGGTGATTTTTTATTTCTTTATGACTCTTTTAATAAATTTCATTAACCAGGTAAATAAGAAATATGGACCAGGCATCTTAGTTCCCTTATTGCTCGGCAAATACAGAAATCCACAAGAGGAAGAAAGAATTTTTATGTTCATGGATTTGAAATCGTCTACATCGGTCGCAGAAAGGCTGGGTCATTTTGAATACAGTTCCTTCATCCGCGATAGTTTTATGGATATTAACCAGGTCCTCTCGCCATTTAATGCTGAAGTTTACCAGTATGTGGGCGATGAAATTATTTTAACATGGAGAGTGAGCGACGGTTTAAAACGGCATTCCTGCGTCAGGTTTTTCTTTGCTTGCGAAAAACAATTTATTAAGAGGGGAGATTATTACACAAAACGCTATGGTTTATTGCCGAATTTCAAAGCAAGCCTTCATATGGGAAAAGTAACTGCCGTAGAAATCGGGGAAATTAAAAGAGACATTGCTTATCATGGCGATACGATTAACACTGCAGCAAGGATTCAAAGTGTTTGCAATGACTACAATAAAAAACTGCTTATTTCAGAATACCTGCTGGGAAAAATTGGCTCAAATAATAGCCTCAATGCAGAAGCGTTGGGAATGATTCAGCTAAAGGGCAAAACCACAAAGATTGGGATTGCAAGTATAGATTCAATAGAATGAATCCATTTTGGTCTTGTGACAGCGATCGTTTCAATAAAAGTTCCAAAAGAACCGAATGTACAAAAACTTTTTTTCGATAAATGCTTTTATAAATTACACCCCTCTGATTCTTTTCACACCCGGCATTGCCATAAACACATCACCACTATTGGGATATTTTTTTAATTGTTTTATCCCCAGCCGTGTCCCTTTATCCCCAGCCGTGTCTCCACTCCATGCCTTGAAGCCAGGCAGGACACGGCGGCCAATCTAAAAAGAGAATTGTTTATCTTAGGTACACGGGAGTAAGAACTCTGATAGAACAAACAGAGGAACTTATTTTATTACATTCACATGTCAAAATCGGTCGTCGCTTTGATAAAGGAAACAATGACTCTACAAAGCCGAGTTCTGCAACAGCATCGACGACTATGAGTAGAAATACGGCAGGGGAAGCAACCTGTCTGCAATACTTTAACGATATGAAGATTATAACGTGGAATTGCAACATGGCTTTCAGAAAAAAAGCTGCTTCAATTCTGACTCAGAAACCAGATATATTAATCATTGTCGAATGTGAGCATCCAGATAAATTACTATTCACTGCTGACGTCCCCAAACCAACAGATTTTTTATGGTTTGGTAAAAATAATCATAAAGGACTTGCAATATTTTCATATTGCGACTTTCGTTTTAGAGTTCTTGAAAATCATAATGAAGCCTTTAGGATGATAATTCCAATTAATGTTATTGGTGGCCACTATGATTTTAATTTATTTTTAGTATGGGCATACAATCCACACGACAAAGACGGAAAATATATTACACAAGTTTGGAAAGCAATCATTCACTACGACAAATTACTCGAAGCTAAACCTACGATGTTTATTGGGGATTTTAATAGCAACGTTATTTGGGACTATAAAAAACACAGATTAGGCAATCATGCTGGTGTTGTAAAGATGTTGGAAGACAAAGGAATTTGCAGCACTTATCATATTCATCACAAACAAACACAAGGCAAGGAAGAACACCCAACATTTTATATGTATCGACATAAAGATAAGCCGTATCACATTGACTATTGTTTTGTTTCTGCCGACATGGTAGAAAAACTTCAATCTGTTGAGGTCGGGGAATATGACCGTTGGACAAAATACAGCGACCACGTTCCTCTTATTGTTACGTTTCAAAAATAGTTTTATCCCCAGCCGTATGTTTACTCCATGCCTTGAAGCCAGGCAGGACACGGCGGCCATTCTAAAAAGAGAATTGTTTATCTTAGATACATGGCTGTAAGAACTCTGATAGAACAGACAGAAGGAACTTATTTTATTACATTCACATGTCAAAATCGGTTACCGCTTTGATAACGGAAACGATGACAGTATACAAAGCCGTGTCCTGCAACAGCACAGGCCCGGAGTAGAGACACGGCAGAGGAAGAGCGTTACACCAAAACACAATCGAACCCGAACGCATAGACGCCAGTGATTTCTTCACAATCATAAATATATATGCTACTAAATCAAATTCGTTTTATTGTATAAATTAATTTAATTTCAAAACAAAAAATCTTGGCTCGTATAATTGCCTTCAGTAAGAAATATTTTACCAATGTACCCGATGGCCCTCTAAGCGGTTTAATGATTAAGACCCTGAGGCGGGCGTGCAACCAACAAAAAAAAGGCGCTGTATTCGGGCCAAGGGATATAAAAGGTTCCATGTCTTCTTTAATAAGGCGGGGGCTCATTATCACCCAGACGATTCAGCAAAACGGACAATTTCAGCTGACGTGGTATGTAACTCCCCAGGCGGTTAGCATGCTGGAAAAAATTGAGGCTAAGATGAAAGTTGATCTTTTATTTAAAGAGTATGCGCTAATCACTTGTAAGCAAAAAAATAATAAACTCCAACCCAAAGTGGCCTTTCCGCATTAATCACGGTTTGAACATCTTAAATCGCAGTCGTTTATAACACAGCAATGATTTTTTAGTTCCGGAAATGTGTTTCCAACCCGCTTTTAAAGCTTACCTTGTAACTATGAGTAAAGATGGGAAGGTGCAGTTCGTATGCTTTGAAACGACACTCGATAAAGAACTATTTGTAAAACGATGGGAGAAATTTAACCGGTCACCCAATAGTAATGATCACGTCGTATTGCAGCAATCCGAAAAAAATGGCTTATTCAAATACATTGCCCAACACCGCTTTGAATCGGGAGAATTGCAGTTTGTATTTTCCTCAGAAGGCCGCACATCGCGGATAGCACAGGCAAGGATAAGCACAAAGCACGCCGGCGGTTACTCAATTTTACAGGCACAAAGGCTGAAGTCTACGATCGCTAATGAACGGAAGGTTTTTGTTTTTATAACCAATCCGAAGGCGAATCTTGATGTATTTAAAAAATTATCCACTCCCGGTCAACTGAATATATATGAAGCATATTATGAGAATTGCAGGTATGCTTACATCCTCGAATATTTTGTAAAAGCCAAAGACGCGATGTTACTGATAGAGCAGTTAACCATATCTGATATTGCCGAAGCCGGAATTTATAAAGAATGTGCACTTGTTAAAGATCCGGATACGGGTAAGAAGGAAGGTTTTTATGTGTGGCCATCAGTTTAAAAATTGACCGTACATTTCGTTACTTTGTACAAAGGACGCAGGCACGAAAAATTACAATAGCTCACTGATGGCAACGGCAACGGATAAGGTTTTTTGTTTTGAGTGACTTCCTTTCCGGCTGTCTATTTCTACAATATCCATCACAATTTTAATTTCATTTTTTTTTCGTAAAATGTTTTGTTAAACATGAGATTGGAAGAATAAAAGCAAAACCGAACTAAATGCAGTTTGACCCAAACAATAATATTGTTAAGCTCTGTGCCCGTGGAATGAGCCTTGAAGGTGAAGGCAAAAATGAGGAAGCGCTGCAATTATTTCAACAGGCATGGAATGAAGCGACAAATGATTTTGAAAAATTTACATCGGCTCACTATGTTGCCCGTCATCAAAAAGATATAGTAACCAAACTGAAGTGGGATGAAACTGCTTTGAATTTTGCATTGAAAATAAAAGACGAAAATATGCAACAGAACTATCCCTCCCTTTATTTAAATATGGCAAAGTGCTATGAAGATTTGAAAGATTTTGATAATGCAAAAAAGAATTACCAGCTTGCATTTTCTTTTATTGATTTACTTCCCGACAACGGGTACGGAAATATGATTAAGAGGGGAATATTAAACGGGATTGAGAGAATAAATAATATATAACGTTGCGGTCAACGAATTTCACCTGTTAATTTCAATGGATAAACAAACTGCATTTCAAAAAGTTCTGCATTTCTTTATAACAAAAATTATTGTTGGCCTTGCAGTCACGGCAGGAGCAGTTATATTATCAGAACTCTTCTGGAGACTTGTACTGGTAAAAACGCGGCTGGACGATAACACAAAGAATCTCATAATTGCTTTTTCAGATACTGCGATAGCTTTAGTAGTTTATATTTTACTTTTCAGAACTTATGAAAACAGAAGAATTATAGAGTTAAGTTCTTCGGCATTTGGTAAAAATGCACTCACTGGTTTTACAACCGGTTTCGTTTTGCAATCATCTTTTATTATGGTAATTTACTTTACCAGGCATTACGCTGTTCTGAATGTTAATTCCTTTTCATTTATCGTTCCTGCTATTGCTCCGGCTGTCACTGCAGGCTTTGTCAGTGAAATTTTAATACGCGGTATATTTTTTCGTTTACTCGAAGAAAAAGCAGGAACTATAATTTCTCTGTTAATTTTAACTCTACTGTTTGGCCTGTTTCATTTAAACGCCGCGGGAGCAACAATACTTTCAGTTTCAGCAACGGCTATAGAGGCAGGCCTGTTACTTTCGGCTGCCTATGTATATACCAGGAGTTTATGGTTCACCATATTTCTTCATTTTGCATGGGACTTTGCAGAGCCCGGAATATTCGGTGCAATCAACCCGGGAAATTCAATAGAAAAAAGTTTGCTTACAAGTAAAATTACAGGTCCTGCGTATGTTACAGGCGGGCAATTGGGTCCCCAAAATTCAATCGGGGCATTAATAATTTGTTTACTAACGGCGATATTATTGCTGTGGCTGGCTAAACGCAGCAATAATTTTATACGTCCGGGTTGGAGATAGTATCAAGATTAAACTCTCAGGAATATTTTCTTTTTATACATAAAATATAAAAATGCCCACTTTACCATAACAAAACAAATGGCCATAACAACTGCTCCAAACGGATTGCCTATCCATTGACCAAGCCACCTAAAAAATCCGTTTGTAGTATATTCCCAGTTAATAAACCGTCCAGACATATAAATTAAAATAGAATTCATGCCAATAACCCTGAAGAAAAATGACCAACTTCTGTAACCCAATACATCAATAATATAATAAAACAATGCCAGCAGCAGCAAGCTTATTCCCCCAACATTTAATACAAAAGAGCTCGTCCATAAATTTTTATTAATGGGAAAATCAAAATTCCATAACAATGCAAGACCAATAAAAACTATCCCGACAAGCGCCATATACATCGCCTTTTTGCTTCCTGCTATATCTTTATTTTTTAAATAGCTACCGGTCAATATACCCAGCAGTCCTGTGCCAATTGCAGGAATCGTGGATACCAAACCTTCGGGATCATGAATGGTTAAATATAACTTGCCCGGCAAAATACTGCGGTCAATATAAGAAGCGAAATTTCCTTCCATTGTAAGGTCGCCCATTGGGAAACCCGGCGCCGAATTGAATTTCAAGAGCAGCCAGTAGCCGATGAGCAAAGCACAGAACCAGATAATTTGAGCTGTTTGTTTCGAATAAATATAAATAATGTTGGCAAACATATATGCCAAACCAATTCTTCCCAGCACGCTTCCAAAGCGAACTTCAGCCAATGGTTTTAATTGCAGGCCATTGTTGTAAATAATTCCCAGTATCACCAATATCAATCCTCTTTTTACTACTCTCCATAATACTTCGCTTTTAGTTTTGCCTTTTTGCAATTCTCTTCCTACAGAATAGGGTGTGGCAACACCTGCAATAAAAAGAAACAACGGGAAAATAAGATCATAGAAATGAAATCCATTCCAATCGGGATGTGTAAATTGGTTGGAAAGCACTTGCCAGAAAGTCGCGTTAGTAGCTTTCGACATGGTATGAAAAATTTCTTCAGCGCCCATTATCCAAAACATATCAAACCCACGAAGCGCATCTAATGAATAAAGTCGCCGGCTTGTAAAATTATTTTCTGCAATAGGAATGGGAGATTCAGTTGGAGTTGGTTGCATGCAATCGTATTAAGTTAGTTTGGAAAAAATCCTGATAAAAGTAATACAATAAATTTTGATGTATTGCTTATTTGTTTAAGCAAATTTTGATCATTTTGTGCAAAAATAGATTGTAAAAGGCTCAATTATTAAGATGCGTTTCCTGGTGCACTTTGTGAATCAAAATCGTGAAGAATATTGCTGTTGCCAGGCCGGTAAGCTTGTCATTCAATTCCATGCCCAAATCTTATAATGTGACCGTCCGGATCTTCTACGAGCATCTCTCTCATAAACCATTTCTTTTTTAGGTAGCCAAACATCCTAAAGATATAGCCGGAGAAATCAGGTTAATGTAAAATTTGCTTTATTCGTATAAAACCTATATTTAAATTATTATATTAGAGCGAAATTTTAAAATCCAACCAAAAAACATAATACGATGACTTACCAGGAAAAGCATGATGCATTGCAAAAAAGCTTCACGGAAAAATTTAATGCTTACGAAAAGCTTAAGGATGAAACACTGAACGAAGACCAGCAATCAGAAGAATTTCTGCGAGTTAGATCTGAATTTGAAAAAATAAATTATGAATACCAGGAGTTCCTTATGAAGTTTAAGAATAAAAACGCTTCGTCTTGTGATGAACCAGGGGTGCAGGGTAAAAAATATGAACGTGACAGTGTAAAATAGAGTAGGGATATTCGAGTCATTATGTTTCTTCACGCCGTAAAGACAAGGGTTCAAAAAAGACCCGGAAAAAAACAGCACTACAAAGTTCATCCTGTTTTTCTACACGGCGATGGTATCCCTTCAAATTGAAGAATTCTGAATTCAGGGGGTACTGCGGCATATAGCTGTCTTCTATTTACTAACAATAATAATATCGTGAACTGGGTTGATGCTATACTAATACTGATCGTATTATCGGCTGTACTTAGCGGGTGGTACAAGGGTTTTATCATAGGCACACTTAACCTTATAAACTTTGTCGGCAGTATTTTGCTTGGCTTTCTTTTTTACCCCTATATGGCTGCTTTTCTTGCAAAACTGTTTACGTCATTGGGGATATGGAAGCTGCCGCTGGCATTTATCATAACGGTTATCCTTGCCCGAATACTTATAGGATTGGTTACAGGCGCTATTGCTTTAGGTGTTCCTGCAAGCACTAATAACAGTGCATTGAATAAATTCTTAGGCATTATTCCGGGGCTTATAAAAGGGATTATTTATGCTGCTGTTATTGCAGCATTGCTGCTGGCCTTACCGCTAAAGGACGGAATCAACGCTGCCACCCGTAACAGCGTTATCGCCGGTAAGTTCTCAGCCACAATCGAAAGCGTTGACGAAAAGTTGTCACCTGTCCTTAACAAGGCCATTAAGCATACCATTAATAATCTCACCATCCATCCAAAATCGAACGAATCGGTGAGCCTGCCATTTAAAGACGCAAATCCGGATGTGCGTTCTGGACCTTGAAGAGCAAATGCTTGAGCTTGTGAATAATGAGAGAATGCAGAGAGGGTTACCTCCGTTACAACCGGATGTTGCATTAACTGCTGTCGCAAGAGAACATTCAAAAGATATGTTTGCACGTGGATATTTTTCGCACATAACTCCTGAAGGTGAAAACCCGTTCGAGAGGATGAATGATGCCCATATTACTTATTTAGCGGCTGGTGAAAATCTTGCACTCGCACAATCACTTTCTATTGCCCATGAGGGTTTAATGAATTCACCGGGTCATCGTGCCAATATTCTCAGTCCGGCTTTTGGAAGAGTGGGTATTGGAATCCTGGACGGAGGAATTTATGGATTAATGATAAGCCAGGAGTTTCGTAACTGATAGTAAAATTTGAACAATCACACCTGCTTTCCTGGCGATACTTTGTCAGATCCTGTAATCTTCCCGTACGGGATGAAACACATCCAGCAATTTGCAATTGGTAACTGCATAGGCAGCGTGTTTTACATCCGATGGTATTACTGCTACACAGCCGGCATCCATAATTCTGCTCTCTCCGTTTACAACTAATTCAAGTTTTCCTTCACGTACCGTTACTACCTGCTCATGCATGTGCGAATGTTCCGGTACGCTGCTTCCCGCTGTTACATCCCAAAATGCAAGTGTTATATTTTTTGTATGCTCAAAACGACCGGTAAAGCCCGGAAAAATTTCTTTTGATTTTTTTTCTTCAAGCGTGGTGAAGTAGCTCATGCGATAAATTTTATGATAAATGTAAATGTTGAATAAAGATAAGAACCTTGAACTATTGGTTCTCGTATCGCAGTGAAGTCTCCGGAGAACATGCTGGCAAAATAAAATATCCTGATGAATTCAGCCTGCGGCAATGATTGACTCTACTTTTATCTGAAAAAATAGGCATAAGCTATAATCACCAGGACAATAAAAGCCAAAAGCAAACCTGCAACCAACCATGGGCGTTGGTTAACCAAAGGCTGCGGTGGCACATCTATATCCAGTTTTCGAAATTTTTTGGAAGGCATTAACAAATCTTTAAAGTTGCAATTTATTGTTTTTATAAAGCAAGGCTTCATTAAAGAGATACAGTTTCATAGAGTTTTTAACAATCGATTATAAATTTATAAGATAACATTAAATAATCCATAGCCAACACCGATAGTTTTTATAATAAAAGTTTATGCTGTTCCCATATGTCATAAACCTAACATTGGCAGCTGTTTTACCTTGTGATAAGTTAAACCGACTGCAATACAATTTTTTAATTCAACTTCCGGAATTTCATCGTTCATTTGAAAAACTATGGCCCGATTTCCTTCATATTGAAATATGTTGTCATAAATTATTTTGAAGGTTGGCACCAACCTGCTTGTGCATTTAAAGTAAATAGCATACTGATCCGGCGTTTTCTGCTTCCAGTCAATTCTTATAGTGCTTCCATTTTTAGCCAGGTAGCTGGGTTCACCCCATTTTAAGGTTTCTTCCAGGTTCGTAATTTCTTCTATTTCGCTTGCTGCTTCTACAACCAGCCTCCGCAGGTTTAATATTTTCTTTCGAACTGAAACCGGATAGTTATTGAAAACCGATTTAACTTCAGGGGTTGTTTTTATTTGTAATTTTTTCATTGATCTTAATTTTCTCCTCTATTTCTCAAACACCAGCGTCTCTGCATCGGCACCCAGTTCTGTTAAAGCATCTAATATATTTTTCGTGAATTCATCAGGGCCGCATACATAAAATTGCTGATCAAAATCGGTGATTTCTTTTTCCAAAAAAAATTTATCAATGTGTTTATTATAATAACCGGTATCGCGTTGGCTGGTAATAATATTAATGAAGTTTTTTCCCAACATATCTTCAAATTCATCTTTTAAAATTATATCGCTTTCGGTTTTGTTGGAGAACATCAGCACATTATTGGCGATCTTATTTGTTTTTTTAAGATACCTGAAAATAGAAATGAATGGCGTAACACCAGCCCCACCTGCAATAAAAACACCTTCACCTTTATATTCAATTGCGCCCCAGGCTTCACTAATTTCAAACTGTTCTCCCGCTTTTATTGATTTCAAACGATGCGTAAGGCCTTTCGGGTTATCATACATCTTTATTGTGAATTCAAGATAATCATCATCCGGCAAACAGGTAAAAGTAAAGGGATGCTTATCATCCTTCCAGCCTTCTTCATTTAATGAAAGATCGGTTGCCTGCCCGGGGTTAAAAGAAAAACCTTCCGGCTTACTAACACGAAAGGTTTTTACATTATGAGTTCTCGCAATTATGTCTTGTACAGTTACGATGTAGTTGTTTGCCATAACTATTTTTTATCGCATAAAATTAAGCCTGATTTCCGGGATAAAAGTCCGGAAATCACAAAGTAACTGATAGCGAGGGCTATATTATGAGCATAAAAGGATTTCACTTACAACAGATATCTTGTGTCAAATGCGAATTATTATGGGGATAGTTTTAGATTAAGGCTTTTCATATTTTCGAAGACAAAATTAAAAACTTTAATCTTATTCTTGCAGCATGAAACAAGTGCTTTTAATTTCCGGCATGTTATTACTGTTTATCGCAGAAATATTGCGTATATATTTTATTATGCCTTTTCCGGGAAGCCAGCATAAGAATACAATTTCATTGGCATTCTGGCTTAGCAACAATATTGTGTGGATACGAATACTGGCTTTCGCTTTATTGCTTTTTCCTTTGATATCTGTTTTTAGAAATGGAAAAAGAGGAACTAAAATATCCTTAGCAGTAATCCTGGCTTTATATGGTGCGGTTTTCTTTCTGTTCAATTATAAGTTTGAAGCTGATAAAATGTTTTACCAGCCAACGCAGAAATTATTTGCTGGCGCAAATGAAGATTTAACCGATAAAAATAAACTGGTAATTGGTGTTACAATTAATGGTGAAGCAAAGGCCTATCCGATCCAGCTTATAGGCTATCATCACCAGGTGATGGATACAATAGGCAATACTCCTGTGATGATTACTTATTGTACCGTATGCAGAACCGGCAGGGTTTTCAGCCCTTTTATAAATGGTAAAATGGAATCATTCAGGTTGGTTGGCATGGATCATTTTAATGCTATGTTTGAAGATGCCACTACAAAAAGCTGGTGGCGGCAGGCTACGGGAAAAGCAATTGCAGGTAAGTTGAAGGGAATGGCTTTAAAAGAATTAGCGTCTAAGCAGCTTACGTTAGAGGCATGGCTGCGTGAATATCCCCGTTCATATATTATGCAACCGGATACTTCTTTTAAAAAGGATTATGAAGACCTGGCAAATTATGATAACGGAACTATTAAGAGCGCACTGGAGAAAAGAGATTCTGCTTCATGGAAACCTAAATCGTGGGTAATTGGTGTTATACATAATTACGCGGCAAAAGCTTACGACTGGAATGACCTGGTAAAAAATAAAGTAATCAATGATTCAATTGAAGACTTACCCGTAATGCTTATTATCGAAAAAGATACTGCATCATTTCATGTGTTTGACAGGCGTGTAAGCAGCACCCTCCTTATATTTCAAAAGAGTGATAATGATTTGCTTATGGATCAAAATACGCATTCTACCTGGAGCGCAGATGGTGTCTGTATTGACGGGCCATTGAAAGGAGAACGATTAAAGCCGGTACAATCCTACCAGGAATTCTGGCACTCATGGAGTACTTTTCATCCCAATACTATGAAAGGTGGAGAGTAGAATCTGCTGCGATTTTTTGTAAACCTATTTTCAGGATTTACCTATTAACAATGTAGGCTTTCTTAGAATGAGTCACCCTGTATGGCACCTCCGTAAAAAGAATATTTGAAAATTTAAAGTTTTAAAAACATTAAGAATATCCGGCTGGCAGGAATATTGTGGGATTTTATTATTCTTTAATCATCCAAAATTCTTAAACTATGAACAAAGTATCTTATTTGCCGGAAGGTTACAATTCTGTAATTCCTGCGCTGGCATTTCATGGAGCAGATGCAGCTATCAAATGGTATGTAAGTGTATTCGGAGCTAAAGAAAAAATGAGGTTCAATAGCCCCGACGGAGCAATTGCACATGCTGAGATTACCATTGGTGATAATGTTATTATGGTAGCTGAAGAAAATCCTCAATTTAATCGCAGTCCAAAAACTCTAAAAGGTAATTCTGTAAACCTGTTTGTTTATGTTCCCGATGTGGATGCCACCATTAAAAAAGCAGTAGATAATAAGGCCAAACTGATCAAGCCTGCAGAGGACCAGTTTTATGGGGACAGGGTTGGCCGCCTTGAAGATCCTTTTGGCTATCTGTGGATTGTTTCTACTCATGTAAAAGATGTTTCTGAACAGGAAATGAAGAAGGCCATGGATGAAATGGCACATGAACCCGCTTAACGGCATCATGCATGAAATTCATTTCAGTAAAGCTCCTTTAAATCCCGGATTGAAGGAGCTTTCTCCATTTAACCCGGCATAAGGCTTTCACAATATTAATAGGCATGTCGGGTGGGAAACACCAGGACGAGTGGCTATAAAACTTATTGAAGATTCATTTTCTTCAGGATGTCTTTAAAACGTTGTTCATTTCTAATCGGGTTCAGGCCCGGATCTACTTTTATCCAAAACATGTGAAGGTCACGTTGTTGATAGCCCTCCTCCAATTGATGTAATGCTTCATTGTAATCACCAAGAGCTGCATAAACCTCAGACAACCTATATGGTGACAGCCATATGTTTCCTTTTTGACCTAATGCCTTGTCTAAAAATTCTTTTGCTTTCGTTGTATCCCCTAATAATGCATAACCATAACCCTGCATTATAGGATAATAATCTATTGGACTACTATGTTCGCACTCGGAAATTTTATCGAATTGCTCTTTGGCTTGCACGTACATTTTATTTTCAAAATAAGCGAGCCCCATTGACCAGACCACTATCTCTAATTGCTGCTTTGGCGTTATTAATAGTGTTTTCCTAAATTGTTCAATTGCCTTGTCATTTTGACCGGCAAAATAATAATTTCTTCCCAGTACCCAGTTAGCTCCGTATGCCAACGGGTCCAGTTGAACCGATTTTTCACATTCTTCTAACCCCCGTTTTGAGCTTCCCGAATATTGCAAGAGATTTCCATAATATAAATGAGCAGTTGGATTATTAGGATCCAGTTCTATGGCCCTTTCCAGCGTTCTCTTTGCCCGTGCCCATTCATAATCAAAATTAAACTGGATAAATCCTAAAGATGTTAATCCCTCACTTAAATTGCTATCCAGTGAAAGAGCCTGGTTAGCATATCCCCGTGCAACAGGAATTGCCTCCAGCTGACTCATGCCTTTTGCATTGTAGGTGTAGCAATCCGCTATTCCCGCATAGGCCAATGCATAGTTAGGATCGAGCTTAATTGCCCGTTTAAAATTGGCTTCTGCACTATCAAAATTTTTTGCACCTCTTGCATTCCAGAAATTCCTTCCTCTAACATAATATTTATATGCCTCTACATTTTCAGTATAAAGCTTTGAAATATTTTTTTTGTCATTTGGAGTCAGATTAGCTCTTAGAGCTGTAGCAATCTGCAAGGCAACCTTTGATTGAATTGATAAAATATCACTGCTGTCATAATCATAATCTTCGCCCCATAATCTTTTATTTGTATTTACATCGATTAATTCTGCAATGATGTGAATTTTGGTTAAACGCATTTCTATCGTGCCTGTAAGTATAGCGGCAACCCCCAGTTCATCTGCAATTTCTCTTACAGATTTAGTTGTTTTCTTAAAGCCCTTAACTGAAAACCATCCAATTACTTTTTGCAATGAAGAAATCCGGGATAGATTATTTATGATATCCTGCGTTATTCCATCCGAGATATATTCGTCCGTATTATCCGCACCCATATTTTCAAAGGGAATTACAGCAATGGATTTTTCATCGCCGGTAAATCCCGGCGAATGGTTAATATTTTTATAAATAAAAAAAGCTGCTGCAAGCAATAAAACTATTGTTGTTGTTACTATCCATTTTTTTCTGGCTGAATTGTTTTTAATTTCTTTAAGCTTTCCCTCCATGGTTTTTCGCTGCGGAACAACGAGCCCTTCGTTAGCCAGTGCAAATACTTCAACAGGCTCATCTACATTCTTAAATTCAAACCTACCAAGAGACACAGATCTGAATTCTGGCTGGTTCCTGATTTTATCACATACCTCTTTTGAAAAAAGTATTGTATTTGCCTGGCCTAATGATTGTATACGTGATGCAACGTTTACGCCGTCACCCAATACTTTTCCATCTTCAAAAAATATTTCTCCAACGTGAAGGCCTATACGAAGCGGAACGGCAGGACTAATTTGTAGTTGTTGTTGCATTGATATAGCACATTGAACGGCCTCGGTAGCGCTTGAAAAAGTGCAAAGGCTTCCATCGCCATAGTCGTTAAGCACTTCACCGGCATGTTCCGATACAGTTTCCCGCAAAACAGAGATATACCGCTTTACAATAACAACTGCCTGCGTTTCATTTTTCTGCATCATAGCAGTGTAACCAACAATGTCAGTAAAAAGAATGGCAGCTAGTTGACGGCGCTGATGTTGCATTATCAATAAAATAACGAGAAAATATTTACAAAGAGAATGAATTTCACAACCTGTAGCTAATTTAAATTAGCCTCTTCAATGAAATTATGCCCATTTCTTATATCATCCGAAATACAAATCCGGTTTATAAAGCGAACATTTCCGGGGAGTGATGATTTAACTATTTTAATGGGTTATACTAAAAAACGCCGTTGGCTTTTCATCATCCGGAATATTAATATCCGGATAGGGTTTTAAATCCGTAAAAATAATATGGTAATCGTTAATCGTAGTGTCGCTTGTAAAACCTAAACCGGGAAATCCTTTTAGCGACATAATGAAATGGTGCGTATTCGCTGCGTCATGAAAGCTTACTTTAATTAACGCGGTACCTTGCCAAACACATTCCACCCCGGCTGGACAGCGGCTGTCCATTAATAAAGAATCAAAACAAATATATGGCAGGACTGAGTTTCCTGTGCACTGATAAATTATTGCTGAATCTGCATCGGTTATTCCTGAACTTTTACCTCTGATGGCTTCAACATTATTTTTTTTACATGCTGAAAAAAAAGCTGCAACGGATATAAAAATCAGCAAGGCCAGCGAAGTATGTTTCATGATGTGTTCTTTAATACCTTGTTGACATCGTTCACCTCAATTTCGTTGCATTGTAAAGGTGCGGACATTATTTGCCGGCAATAGTTTTATGAATCGATCAATTTAAGAATAGCAAACGCTTTAAACTTTTGCAAGTGGCAGTGAGAAAGAAAAAGCCGAACCTTCATTCAATGTACTTTTTACTGCCATTGAACCATTATGCTCTTTAATTATTTGTGTAGCAATATAGAGCCCCATACCGAGACCGGAAACATGGAACTTTGTATCTTCTACCCTGTAAAAGCGTTCAAATATTTTACGTTGTTCTGTTTCTGACATGCCAATCCCAAAATCAATTACAGAAACAATTCCATAATCAGCCTTCTTTTCAGAACGAATAATAATCTCTTTATTTTCCTTTGAATATTTGATACCGTTATCTACAAGGTTCATTAATACCTGTTCCAATCGTTCTTTGTTTCCGTTGACAGGAATATCTTTTTCAAGTTCTTTTTTGATATTGTAGGAAGGGTAGAGGTACCCACAGCTATCCAGGCACGTATCCACCATGGCGGAGAGGTCGAAAATTTCGGTATCGAATTTTAATTTACCCGCTTTTATTTTACTCACATCGAGCAGATTGCTTATAAGGTGTTGCAATTTATTAACAGCATTAGTAGCTTTTGCAAGGTACAAACTTATATCGCCAGGCAAATTTGTTTGAGATTCGATCAACTGGAGGTATCCTTTCAAACTTGTCAGTGGCGTTCTCAGTTCATGGCTTGCAATACTTATAAATTCGTCCTTTTTCTCAATTTCTCTTTTTTGATTTTCAATATCGGTTGAAGTGCCTAACCAAGCTAATACTGTTTCCGGTTTCATCTTTAAACGGCACCCCAATTCCCAAATGCCACCTATATTGGCCATCAGAGGCTCTTTTTATCCTGTATTCAAAGTTAAAAGGATTTTGATTTTTGACCGCATTCGTCCAGGTAGTGACTGTTGATTCATAATCATCAGGATGTAATGCCTGTTGTGACCCGCTTCCTTTCGATTCCTCCACCGTTAGTCCTGTGTATTCGCACCATAATTTATTAAAATAATTTGCAAAACCATCTGCTTCGGCAGTCCAAATAATAACAGGAGTGTTATCAGCCAAAAATTTAAACCGTTCCATGCTCAACAATAAGTCTTTTGTTCTTGCCTTCACTATATCCTCCAGCTCTTCGTTTATTTTGGCGGCTTTTCTCCGTGCTTTCTCCAACTGCTCATTTTTAACTTTCAGCTGCCTTTCAGTTTCTTTTTGAAAACTAAGATCCGTAAAAATAATACTCAGGGCATGGTCCTCATCCAGCTCCAGTGGGGCAGCAGATAAAAGAAAAGGAATTAATTCGTTGTTCTTATTTTTGATGGATATTTCTCCCTTGCAATCTGATAGCCACCCTTCATTAATTATTTTGGTGAAAGTCTCTTTATATTCAAGTGGCACAAACTCAATGAGACGAGAGCCTATTACTTTATCCTGAGGCGTATTGACTATAGAAGCGAATGCGGAATTGCTATATAAAATAATGCCTTTATTATTGATGGTCACACCACCTTCCTTCATTTTTTCGATAAATAATCTGTAAGTCTGATTCAGACTTTTAATGGCAAAAAGCTGGTGCCCTTTTTCCATTTCTACTACGAGAGCATCTACTTCACCACCACGTATGGCATCTATCGTCGCATTTGCTTCCCGTAGCTCCATACGTGCCTGTTCCAACTCTTTTAAAAGATCATTATAGGTTTTTGATGTATTCATTATTGATATTGGCTGTCTTTGATTTTCTACTCCGTGATAAAAAAAACTTACTCATCTCGTCACTTCGGATTTCTAAATATCAGGCTTGTTTAGCTGGGACGATGTTGAGCCCAACAAGAACCTTTTCTTCGTCGGAAAGATCGCCTATTATTTTACGCATCGGCACGGGCACTTTTCTTACAAGGGTCGGTATCGCAAATATCTCGTCGCCCGCTGCCAACTGGGGTTTCACCAAAAGATCTATCAGTTCAATCTTATATTGCCCCTTCATATAAGTCTCGCAGTATTTTTCAAGATTCTTTATTGCAGCTACCGATTTTGGAGTTTTCCCCGCAACATATAGCTTTAATTCCCACTTGTATTCTTTTTTTGCCATATTTATTTCTTTTTTTGTTTTGTGCCTTTCGAAATATGTTGCGTTTGCCTGTTCCTTTGTTCCCTCGCTTCCCTCGCAGAACCAATAAGAATATCACCCCCGGGTTCCCGGTAAATCTCAACCAGGTCCAGCCCCTTATTGGTTATCACAAATTCTCTTACCTTGTTTGAATGCTTTAATCCTCTTGATTTCATTATATATACTGCCCTGTTCCGTTCGCCATTGGCTTCAATATCCCGAACCGATATCCACGTATCAACCAATGAAGATACGCCTTCATCCATACGCTCATCCAGGATATTTGTTAAGGCTGTCATCATTACCGTTATGCCCTCGCCCTGCAGAAAATCTATGAGGCGTAGCAGCATCGAATTAACTTCATTGATCAATCCAACGGAGACAAGGTTAGTGATCGGATCCAGGACAATTGTGCCAGGCTTTACAGTTCTAATCATTTTGTAAATGGTGGCAAGGTGTCTTTCAAGACCATATAGCGAAGGCCTCGAAGAATGAAATAATAACAGTCCTCTTTTCAAATGTGAGTCAAGATTCAACCCAATAGATTTCATATTCCTGATAATCTGCTTAGGCGATTCTTCAAAAGCAAAGTAAATGCACTTTTCCTTCCGGTTACAGGCGGCATTGGCAAAACAAGCAGCTATGCTGGTTTTACCTGTACCTGCCGTGCCGGATACGAGAATACTGCTGCCGCGATAGAAGCCTTTCCCTCCAAACATTTCATCCAGCGATGGAATACCGGAACTGATGCGTTGCGATGAAGCATTTCTTTCCAGCGTTAACGAAGTAATGGGTAATACAGAAAAGCCCTCTTCATCAATTAAAAAAGGGTACTCATTAGTACCGTGAACGGTGCCCCTGTATTTTATGATGCGCAACCTGCGTGTTGAAACCTGGTTTATAACCCGATGATCCAGTAAGATTACGCAATCCGAAACATATTCTTCCAGGCCGTGTCTTGTTAATTTTCCATCACCCTGTTCGCCTGTGATGACGGCAGTTACACCTTTCTCCTTTAGCCAAAGAAAGAGCCTTCTTAATTCAGCCCGGAGAATACCCTGGTTCGTTAAACCTGCAAACAGGTTCTCTATGGTATCGAGAACTACTCTTTTTGCACCGATTCTGTCAATGGCATGTCCCAATCTTATAAATAATCCATCCAGGTCATAATCTCCTGTTTCTTCTATTTCACTTCTTTCTATTCTTACAAAATCAAGTACTATTTTTTTTTGCCTCTGCAGTTTTGCCAGGTCAAAACCGAGTGACGCAACATTCACAACTAATTCTTCAGCTTTTTCTTCAAACGCCATAAAAACGCCCGGCTCGTTAAAAAGAGTAGCCCCTTTTACGAGAAATTCCATGGAGAAAAGTGTCTTCCCACAGCCGGGGCCTCCGCATACGAGTGTAGGCCTGCCTTGCGGGAGACCTCCCAGCGTAATTTCGTCCAGGCCATTTATTCCCGTTTTGGCTTTAGCTAATAGTTGCATATCGTGTGAGAGTAATGAGGTCAGGCATTAATTTCGTTTTTCATGATCTGCTAGAATGCAGTAAGGCTCATATATTTTTTAATTTTATCTACTAATTCTAACATATCAAATGGCTTTTGAATAAAATCATCTGCACCGGATGCGGCTGTTTGCTTTTCGAGATCGGTGGTAGCTGAAAATAAAATCACCGGAATATTTTTAAACGGGCTGACAGGAGATTTTAACTCTTTACAAATTTCTTTACCATCACAGCCTTTTATATTAATATCTAATAAAATTAAATCCGGGCCAAATGTCGCGGCTTGCATAAATGTATCCCCGAATTTTGATACCTTTTCCACAGTAAATCCATGCCTGGGCAATAGAATGCCTACCAGGTCTAATATATCTTCATCGTCATCAACAACTAATATCTTTCCCATAAGTTTTTAAAGAATTACAAAGGCCTAAGTTAAGTTACACTAAAAATATATACAAATGATTTTTAATTTATTAATGCTGTGATAGTATGGGAACAAACCTGAAGGCCAACGCAAGCTTTCTATCATCCAACGAATTGAGTGGAAAAACTTCCACGGACAAGGGATAAAATCACCATGGCTTTTACGGACAGTATGGGTTATGATGATTAGCTGTTAATTGCGGGACATGCCTGAGTTAAAAGAGGATTAATAAAAATGATAAATCAAAGAAGCTTTTTGTAGATTTATTAAGACATTATGGTTAGCCCGAGACAAATTGAAAAATATCGAAAAGGAAGCATGGCAAAACATGTTTGATATTGCGCCTGAAAAATTCAGGCAGCAGATGAAATTATACTATGAGGAGCTGGCTGGCGGTATCTGCCAGGTATTCCCTGGTTACCATGTGGTGCGTTTTAACATGGTTATGGGCTTGGGCTTTACTGAACCTGTAACCAGAAAAGTATTAGAACAGGTAGAGGCCATTTATAATAAAGCTGCCCAGCCTGTTTATATGATACAATTTTGCGAAAGCATTCAAAAACCTGAACCTGCAAATGTTTTTGAAACAATGAATTATCGCATCGGAGGTATCTGGGAAAGAATTGTATGGCACCCAAAGAGACACACCAATTTATCAGTCGTTTGCAAATCTCGGTTTTAATGTGCCCTATCCAAGAAAATTATACAGAAAGATAAAGGGCAATATTTAACCTCTCCGGCCTCACCTTACTGTTTTTTTCGTCGTGTCGGAAAGGCAAAAAATGAATTGATTTAAATTTTATCCTTTTCGCTTCCGGTTGTCATGAATTTGCGTAAAGCTTACTTGCTTTTGTACTTAACTTTATATTGCACGGAACATGACGAGCGGAAGTTCATACATCACATGTCAATTATGGCTTATAAGCAATTCAATCCACATCCTGCTTTGGCAGATTATGTTGATGCCTACTGGACAGCAACAGGAGATGGTAATGAATTGAAAACTGAGAAGATTTTACCCGACGGTTGCGTTGATATTATTTTCAATTTAGGAGCTGACTGCAAAACTGATAACAGCACCTTCACGATGCAAAACGAAAAAGCATATTTAGTCGGTACAATGACCCGTTTCAAAGAAACGGATTTCTATCCCGAAACAAACCTGCTGGGTATCCGGTTTAAACCTGCCGCGTTTTCTGCTTTCTACAAATTCAGTTCGTTGCATGAACTAACGGACCGCACAGTAGAGTTTGAAAAAGCACTTTCACCCGATATGCAAAAAACAGTTCAATACGCTGCTTCGTATCTTAATCATTTTTTCTTAAACAGGTTATCCAAACCGGGGCATATTTTATTATCGGTTGTTTCCGACATTCAAAATAACAAGGGACAAGTAAATGTAAATAAACTGGCACAGCGTCACTTTACTACTGTCCGGCAATTAGAAAGAAGTTTTAAGCAATTTATTGGCGTTAGCCCAAAAGAGTTTATAAATGTAGTTCGTTACCGAATGACACTGCCGATAATTCAAAACAATACATCCAAACGCAGTTTATCAGACATTGCTTTTGATTGTGGCTATTATGACCACGCTCATTTAACGAATGAAGTCAGGCGTTATACAGGGTTAGCTCCTTCTCAGCTTTAATTTTGTCGCTTTTTTCCAAAGCATCCGCCAGGCACACCATGTATTTTTGCATTAGAATATACGAATAGGTGAAGTATAGTTTTCTTGCCGTGCCGGCAAAAGACTAACCCACGAAGATTAATAAATTAAAGAAAATAAAAACAACATGATAAAATTCGCATACACTATTCTTTACGTAAAAGATGTGGAAAGATCCATTTCATTTTACGAAAAAGCATTCGGTTTTAAAAGAAAATTTATTGCCCCCGGCAACGAATATGGTGAACTTCTCACAGGAGAAACAACACTTTCATTTGCTGCGGTTTCATTGGCAAAGACAAATTTATCTGAAGGTTTTATAGAAAGCACCGCCGGTGGAAAACCATTTGGAATTGAAATCGGGTTTACTACTGAAAAAGTAGAGCAGGTTTATAAAGATGCAGTAAAAGCAGGCGCTATTGCCGTGGAAAAACTAAAAACAAAGCCATGGGGCCAGGATGTTGCTTATGTAAAAGATCCTGATGGTTTCCTTATTGAAATATGCACACCAATGGGGTAATTAATTCCAGGGGAGGGTGGGACAGTGGTAACGTTATCACAGGGTACCGGACTACCTGCTTTTGTTCTTCACTCTTGTTTTTGCACCTTCTTTGGTGATGCAGAACGTCTCGCAGCATTAGCTTGGTTTGCTGCAGATTTTTGTTTGCTTTGAAAGTGCTTTTGAAGCAACCGTCTTTTTCATGAATTTATTTAAGGTTAAATGTTGAGTCCGGCAATTTACCAAAGAAAAAATATTTCATAGTGAATTAGTTTTTCAAAAGCAACATAGATTGGAATTAGTTTTTTTATAGGACATTTGAAAAAAAATCAAGTATGAACAGAGCTTTAATTACCAACTGGCAAAAACTTTCACATGTCACCGCCGTAAACGCAATTATTTTTTGCATGATTATTTTCGGCAGTTTGCTGCATCCATTCCAGGCAAGTGCACAAACACAATCGCCCCTTGAAGGAAGATGGGATATAACTATTGACATGAATGGGAAGAGTGCACCTTCGTGGCTGGAAGTCCGTCATTCGGGATTGCATACTCTTGTCGGGCGATTTGTGGGTATCGGGGGCAGCGCCCGTCCAATTTCAAAAGTGAATTTTAATGACGGCAAATTCAGCTTTGCCATACCTCCGCAATGGGAGCCTGAAGACAATGACCTTGTTGTAGAAGGAACACTTGATGGTGATAATATTTCCGGCACCATGAAATTCAGCAACGGCAAAACTTATAACTATACTGCGAAAAGGGCCCCTGATTTGCGCAGGGAATCAGGACCTGAATGGGGAAACCCTGTTGTGCTTTTTGATGGAAAAAATATCGATGAATGGCACACCGAAGGTCCTAATCAATGGATAGCTGAAAATGGAATTTTACGAAGCCCCAAATCTGGCTCTAACCTGATCACCAATAAAAAATTTAATGACTTCAAATTGCATATTGAATTCCGTTATCCTGAAGAAAGTAACAGTGGCGTGTACCTGAGAGGAAGATACGAACTACAGGTGATGGATAGCAGAGGCATGGAACCATTGGATATTTACCTCGGCGGGATATATGGATTTATTTCACCTACACAGAATGTGGCCAAATCTCCGGGAGAATGGCAATCATATGACATAACACTTGTGGGAAGAATGGTAACTGTAGTTGCGAATGGCACACAGGTGATTTGCAACAGGCCGATTCCTGGTATTACCGGTGGCGCACTTGACAGCAATGAAGGTGAACCCGGTCCCATATACCTGCAGGGCGATCATGGCCCGATAGATTACAGGAATATTGTGATTACTCCGTCAAAATAAAAGTTGTAAAAAGTAAATTTTTGAATCGCTGGTTTAAACTTCGTTTAGGTTGAAAGGCAAAACGCGGATACGTTTTTTTGTCAGTTCGAAAATAGCATTGGTTATGGCAGGAGCTACCGTAGGTAATCCCGCCTCCCCTGCGCCTTCGGGTTGTTCCCGGCTCGGGATAACATAGACTTCAACCTCGGGACTTTCTTCAATCCCAAGCATTTTGTATTTATCAAAATTTTGTTCAACTACTTTTCCGTTCGCAATGGTTACAGCGCTTTTATAGGCAGAAGTGAGCCCCATTATCACACAACCTTCTGTTTGAGCTTTTATAATGTCAGGATTTACAGGAGTGCCGCAATCAATTGCTGCTACAATTTTTGTTGGTTTTATTTTACCGCCAATTCTTTTCACTTCAGCAACCATTGCCACAAAAGCGCCTGAGCGTTCAACGATGGCAACTCCTTTGCCCGTATTTTTTTCACGAGGCTGATACCAGCCGGATTTATCAGCAACTTCCTTCAAAACAACGGTATATCTTTCGTGATTTTTCAGAAGTGTCAGCCTGAAATCAAGCGGATCTTTTTTTGCGGCATTTGCAAGCTCATCAATAAAAGATTCATGAGCAAAGCAATTGGTGGAGTGATAAACAGATCTCCAGTATGAAACGGGTATATAGAATTTTTGCAAAACACCGCTCACTTTAAAATTGGGAATTGTATATTCAGTGTTGATACCACCGGAAATGCCATTGGTGGGTTTGGAATCATTTCCATTTTGATTACGTATGTCCTGGCAAATAACTTTATGTTCCAACGAAGAAAGATTGCCCTCGTTATCTACAGAACCACGGCATACGTTGAGCGAACATGCACGAAAAGGCCCCTGCATAATATCATCTTCCCGTGTCCAGATTACTTTTACCGGCGCACCTGCCTGGTAGGATAAATTTGCTGCTTCTTCCACAACATCAGTCATGGATCTTCTTCCAAAACCTCCTCCCATAAAAGTGTAATTGATCGTCACATTCTCTTCGGGGATATTATATTTTCTTGAAAGAAATTCTTTTATACCATTAGGATTTTGTGTAGATCCCCAAAATTCACATGAACCTTTCTTTACACTGACGGTTGCATTCATGGGTTCCATTGGTGCATGTGTTTGATAGGGTGTCTCGTAAGACGCCTCTATTTTATTGGCCGGGTCAGAGCCATTATATTCTTTATCTACATCACCGCTCTCGAAAAAAACAGTAGCCGGATCATTTACCGCTTTTTTATAATTATCTTTTATCTTTTGGGTACTCCAACTTTCCAGGTCGCCATTATCCCATTTTATCTCAAGCAGTTTTCTTCCCTGCACGGCAGCCCAATAATTATCGGCTATAACGGCAATGCCTGGCCGAACCTGTCCAAAAACTTCGCGTTGTGTTTTTAATACATGTTTTACTCCTTTTACCGCTTTTGCTTTTGAATCGTCGTAACTCACCAGCTTTCCTAAAATCACCGGTGAACGTTCGATTGTTGCATACAACATGTCCGGCACTTCCGCATCAATTCCAAATCGTGCTTCTCCATTTAGCTTTGGAGGAATATCCTGTCTTGGAAATGATTTACCAATGATGGTGAAATCTTTTGGATCTTTCAATACAGGATTTTCCGGGGCTTTAAGTTTTCTTGCGTCCGCAACCAGCTCTCCATAGGAGAATTTAGCTCCGCTATTCTTGTTGATCACAATGGCGCTTTTTGCATAACAGTTTTCCGGTGAAGTATTCCATTTATTGGCAGCAACAGTTATCAGCATTTCTTTTGCGGAGGCACCGATCTTTCTCATCAGATCATAATTACCGCGAATACTGCGGCTCCCGACCACCATTTGATCTCCATATTTTTTTCTGTCTGCCGGAGACGGTAAAATATTGATCGCAGGCATATCTACTTCAAGTTCTTCAGCAATGATCATAGGAATGGCTTCGAAGGTTCCCTGGCCCATTTCAGGGCGATTATTAAAGAGAGTTACTTTTCCATTTTCATCAATAAAAATATACGGATTCAGTTCTGATTGTGATATATCATCATCACGATGCAGATTCACTATTTTATCTTTTTTATCACTCAGTGAAATAAAACCAAGCGCCAGGAAAGTACCAGAGATGGCTGAAATTTTTATGAATTTTCTTCTTGGAATTTTGGATGAAACTTTCATAACAAACAATTTTATTCTACGGATAGATCGAAAGAGCGGGTTACTATAAAATTAAATGAATCTTCCCGGAATCAGATCATTTTTTGTGCACACGGTATAATGGAACGTTTGTATTCATTAAGTATATTAAAATAGCCAAATGATTTTTATGGAGGTAAGTTTTTATTGAACATTCCCCGAAACATTGTATAAGTCAGTAATTTAACGAATAGCTTTATTAAATAAAATTATCATCGTAAATTTATAGCATAATTACATAGCAATGATTACTTAGTATTCATACTATCCTCAACATTTAAATTATATATTATGCCTTCCTACACATTAAATGTTAACAATAAAGATTATACGGTTGATGTAGATCAGAAAATGCCCCTCCTTTGGGTGATACGCGATTTTGTAGGCCTGAAGGGAACCAAATTCGGTTGCGGTATTTCACAATGCGGCGCCTGCACAGTTCATCTTGAAGGTACGCCGATAAAGTCATGCAGTTTTCCTGTATCCGCTGCCGTTAGTAAAAAAATTACGACGATTGAAGGTATCTCTGAAAACGTGGACCATGCAGTACAAAAAGCATGGATAGAATACCAGGTGCCTCAATGCGGTTATTGCCAGTCGGGGCAGATCATGGCTGCTGTGGCTTTATTGAAAAAGAAACCGAATCCTACAGATGCGGATATTGATGCCGCTATGCAGGGAAATTTATGCAGGTGTGGTACGTACCAGAGAATTCGAAGTGCTATTCACCGGGCTGCAGAATTAGTATGATCTCAGATCATTTTGTTATAACAGAATAATTGATTTTTTTATATTTCAAATTAGCGTCATGGAACAAACAATATCAAATATAAACCGCCGCAATTTTATTAAATTAACCGGTTTAACAGGTGCAGGATTTGTGCTGGGCTTGTCATTAAAAAGTAATGATGGTCATGCTGAAGTTACCAAAGGCGGCGATGATGTTTCTTTTTATGAACTCACGCCATTTGTAATAATAGAAAAAAACGGCGCCATTACCATCTTCAATCCCAAACCTGAAATGGGCCAGGGTACATTCCAATCTGTGCCATCGTTGATTGCTGAAGAGTTGGAAGTTTCGTTAGATAAAGTGACTATTAAGCAAACAGGCGGAGAAAAGAAATTCGGTAACGGACAGTCTGCCGGCGGAAGCAGCTCCGTGCGGTCAAGTTATTATAACCTGCGTAAAGTTGGAGCATCTGCCCGCGAAATGCTTATAAAGGCGGCAAGCCTGCAATGGAATGTTCCGGTGGAAGAATGTTATGCAGAAGATGCAAAGGTTTTTCATAAGGCTTCCGGTAAAAGCCTTGGTTATGGTGACCTTGCAGAAGCAGCAGCTAAAACAGAAGTACCTAAAGAACCAAAATTGAAAGACCCCAAAGACTTTAAATTACTCGGAAAAAATATACCACGTCCGGATGTTCCTTTAAAATGTTCGGGACAGGCAGTATTTGGAATTGATGTAGATGTTCCCGGTATGGTATATGCTTCCATTGAACATTGCCCGGTTTTTGGGGCCAAACTGATAAGTTATGATGATTCAAAAGCTAAAACCGTAAAAGGAGTTGTTGGGGTTGAAAAGTGCGAAAGAAAGTTTGGACCATATACTTATGATGCAATCGCTGTAATTGGCAATAATTACTGGGCTGCATTGCAGGGACGTAAAGCGCTTGAAGTAAAATGGGATTACCAGGGAAACGATCAATTCAATTCAAAAGATTACGAACAACAATTGCGTGATCTTTCAAAAAATGAAGGAGCTGTTGATCATAATGAAGGAGATTTTGATAAAGCATACGCTGAAGCCCCTGTGAAACTTGACGCATTTTATGAGACACCGCTCGTTTCGCATTCACCCATTGAGCCCATGAATTGTGTGGCCTCCTGGAAGGATGATAATCTTGAAATCTGGGCTTCTACCCAGGTTCCCAACCGGGTAACGAGTGCTTTTCAGAAAGACTATAGTATTCCTGAGGAAAATATTAAAGTGAATGTAATGTTTAGCGGTGGCGCATTTGGCCGTCGCTTATACACTGATTTTATCGAACAGGCAGTACAGTTGTCCAAAAAAACCGGGAAGCCCGTAAAAGTAATCTGGACAAGAGAAGACGATACGGAGCAAGGACCTTTCAGGCCTATGACATTCTCTGCAATGAAAGGCGCCTTATCATCTGATGGCAAGGCGCTGGCTTTTCAGCATAAAGTGATCTCCCCCACCATCAGGTATCAAAAAGATTATGATAAAACCAAAAGTGATGGCACCATGACCGAGGGAATCAGTGAGCAGAAGTATGAATTCCCCAATATGAAGAACCTGTATGTGCATGCAGATTTTCATGTTCCTGTAGCGGCATGGCGTGCAGTAACCAGCACCACGCTGGCATTTGCCCACGAATGCTTTATTGATGAAATGGCAGTGAAGGCAAACAAAGATCCTATGGAGTTTCGTCTCGGACTGCTGACTAAAGATTCAGATACAAAAAAGGTTCTGCAAAAATTAAAAGAAGTTTCCAAATGGGATAAACCATTGCCCGCAGGCTGGGGTCGTGGCGTGGCCCAATATGAATTTTTTGCGGGGCTTGCAGGTTATGTAGTGGAAGTTTCCAAAAAAGGCAGTGGAGTGAACATTGAAAATGTGCATGCTGTTATTGACCTGGGCACAGTTGTGAATCCAGATATGGTAAAAGCCCAGGTAGAAGGGGCCGCGGTAATGGCGTTAACAGCAGCCATTAAAAATGGAATAACTTTTGAAAAAGGGCAAACGGTTGAAAAAAATTATAACAAGAACCAGTTGGTACGCATCGATGAAATGCCTGAAGTAAAAGTGTATGTGCTGGCAGATGGTGGTGAAAAAATTAAAGGTGTAGGTGAACCCGGTTTACCACCTTTTGCTCCGGCGTTGTGCAATGCAATTTATGCAGCCACGGGCAAACGAATCAGGAGACTTCCGTTCGATATTAAAAATGTTTAATCCTGGTTTTTTCTTTTTAATTTGTATCTAAATGATTGAAAACATGAAGAAAATAAGGGTAACCTTCATTACCACTTTAATCGTATTTTTTGTTTGTTCTGCATTTTTCCAGGAATTTGATTTGGCTAAAAGCATCGAGCGTGGAAAGGAAGTTTATAATTCCTTTTGCCTGAATTGCCATTTGGAAGATGGCAGCGCCACACCCGATCTTTATCCGCCACTGGCGAAATCAGATTATTTAAACAAATCAACAGATACGTTAGTAAACGTTATTGTCCAGGGACAGTCAGGCGAAGTAACTGTCAATGGTGAAAAGTATGACAATAACATGGACGCCCAGGACTATTTAAGTGACGAGCAGGTGGCTGACGTGCTTAACTATGTGCGCAATAGCTGGGGTAATAAAATGCCTGCCATCACACCAACTGATGTGAAAGCAGTTCGCAATAAAAATTAGCAGGATTTAAACAGTTAGAAAGGAAACAATAAAATTAATACATGGATAATTTCTAGCGCCAAATATTCAGCTTCCTTTGGGACTTCTCAAGTCAGACTTTGCATTTCTTCATTTTGCCTATATTACCCACTGATAATTATTTTTATCCTCTAAAATTAAATGCCAGTTTCTATTGTCTGTTAACATAATGCTGGATACTAAATTTAATGTAACTAATTGTTTATCCAGGCAAATAATCTCATTTGTATCAGCAATGTTTAAAGGCAATTCATTTATACTTTCATTTAGACTTTGTTCTACAGATAATGAATATTTTTTTAATATAGTCCATTCCTGGAAATATATTACTGCTTCAAAAGCAGCGTAAGTTGCCGGTAATAGAATACTTATAAATACTGTTAATTGGTGGCAGTAAACCGTAAGGTGTGTATAGGGATATATAAACGCAAGTAGTGCATTGATTAAATGGACAACCAGGTTTCCTACAAACAAAACTGCTATTGCTAAATTGAATCGCTCAAATAAATGAGATTTAGTTCCGATTGACGCAATCTTGTTTTTGTGATAGCTTTTTTGGTCTTCAATAAAAATTATCATCCGGGATGTGTTCGCTTAATTGAAAATTAGTGAATAAATTTTTCCCGATATTGCTTTCGTCCTTGCATACTATAAATTACATACGCAGCAGGTTAAAAGAATCACTGCCACTCCACTGGCTTATAACGTCAAAAAATTAATGAAGTGGCAAGATAAAAAGGCGCAGGCAGATGTAAAAGCATTGCAGGAAAGCCTGCAACATGCATTTTAATCCTAACAGCTACCATTAGACGCTACCGCTTGGTAACTTGGCTTAATTTGCAAAACCAGCAACAACTATAATTTTATGAACAATAGTTTTTAGTAACTTAAAATATGGGGAGGATTTCTAAAAGCAGTGGTTGTGCAACAGGCACATCAGCTTGTGCCACTTAAAAAGATCAGTCTGAGCAATCGAACAATCCAAAATATTTTTTCGTTTAAGCTACCTAGTTATATTTAATAAGGCTAAATATTGTTACATTATCTTTATGAACCGCAAATATTAAATTTTTCGTAACTTCATTCTATTCACCCCCTTCGCTAAAATTTCATTGCTAACTTAGCGCAGGCCTCACTTAAGTCTTTATTAAAATAAAAACTAAAAAGATGAGAAATTTCACGGTAATAGCATTAATCATTTTTCGTTGCGGGCAAATTTATGGCCAACCCGGTGTACAGGATCCCAATAACTATTATTTAGGGCCACCGTATTAATTTTATACCCCCGGTATTAAATGATTTGATGAGGTTATCTTTTCAAGATACCTATATCCCTTTGTTTTTTTCCCTTTAATCATTGTATAAAATAAAAAAAATGAAAAATATAAATAAATTTTTATCATGCCTGTTCACAGCTTTCCTTTTATTAGCAGTGGCAACAAAGCTTAATGCCCAAATAGAAGCGCCTAATGCCCAGTCGGTGATAATTGCTAATTCGGGGTCAACCGATTCAATTGGCTACTTTGACCATGTGAGCGATAAACTCTGGAAAAGCACCATAGCCGGCACAACAACTTCTTATAATGAAGTGAACCGTGATCAATGGTCCATTTATCTAAAGGCTTCTGACAAAAATCAGGACGTTATGATAAATCTATGGCTAAAGCATGTGTTGTTTGACGGTGTGGAAAAATATGCCGTTGTTAAGGCAAGTGATAAAGTAATTCCTGACGAATCCGGCAATAGTAGCGGGCCTAATAATAATAATGATGATAATGCACCTGCTGTTACAACTAACAATGCCAGCGATATCTCACAATTCATCGCAGGGCTTAATTATGATCCCCGGATTTTACTCAGTGTAACAGAACCCGGGAGCAGTGAAGCGGTTCCTGCAGGAGGAACTAAAGATAGAAAATCAACCGGGAACTCGGTTATCATCTGTACCAAAAATCCCAAAAAACTGGATACGAAAATGGATAAAATTTCCATTTTAAAACCAACTACAGGAATTATTTATCCGGGTGCGTTGATTATTGCAGACAGAAATTTGGCAGAAGGTTTGCCAACACCCATTACCCTCAAAAGAGCGCCGCTAACCTTGCGGGTTGATTTGCCTGGTCTAACTCAAAACGGCACCAGGGTTATTAATGACCCAAAAAATTCAAATGTTCAATCTGCGATGAATGAAATGCTGGAAGAATGGAATGCAAAGCCATCCTCCCAAGGGTATGTTAATGCCTCCTCTTCGATTCTTAGAGTTGAAAAAGCATATTCCTCCGAACAATTGGCATTGAGTCTTGGATTTAGACTGGACTGGGCAGATAATAGCGTGTCTGCGGCAACTAAATTAAACACAAGCTCAGAAAATGAAGTAACGGTTGCTTTTTTTCAGCAAATATTTTATACCATCGCAATGAACCCGCCGGAAAAGCCATCTGATGTTTTTGATCCTTCCGTATCAGCAGCTGATCTAAAGGTAGTAATGGGCGATGCACATCCCCCGGCTTACATAAGATCTGTGGATTATGGAAGAACTATCATGGTGAGAATGGAAACAAGCAAAAAAACGACATCAGTTGATTTAGAGGGGGCTTTGAAATATGCAACAGCTCCGGCAACAGTAATTAATGCGGATCTTAAATTTAAATATGACCAGGTTCTGAAAAATTCAATTTTCACCGTTTACACAGTTGGTGGTAATGCCGAGACGACCTCACTGGTAACTGTAGGCGGCACTGATTTATCAGGATTGCAAGCGGCTATTCAAAAGGATGCAAGATACCGGAGGGACAACCCGGGAGTTCCGATTGCCTATACGGTAGCCTTTTTAAAAGATAACACAACAGCGAGTGTAAAAGCTTCATCAGATTATGTTGAGACTGAATGTATTGAATATCCAAATGCATTTATTAAGTTGGTGCACAACGGGGCATACGTTGGCCGTTTCAATGTAACCTGGCAGGAACCGAATCAACAGGGAAACCTGGTCGACAAAGCCTGGAGCTCCGGAGAAAAAACTGCGGGTTACACTTATACACTTGATTTACCTGGCGATGCGGTGAATATTAAGATAAAGGGAGAAGCGGCAACCGGATTGGTTTGGGATCCCTGGGGAGAAGCAATAAATAAGGTTTTACCAAGCCCTACCAATTGCACTTATACTATCTATGGAACCACGTTAGGCAGGGAAAACAAGGTTGACTGCCCCAATGCTAATAAATAATAATTGCACGAGGAGGCACTCCTTACTTGGTCCAGGTATATAAGCAGTTTCGTTGGCGCAGGTTTGGTAGCATAGCATTGCGCATAAGTTATACTTGTGCGTTATAGCAAAGAGATTTGTACCCCGTGCCGTGGTTCGTGTCTCACGACCCAATCTAATTCCGATTCGTAGACATGAACCGCGGTCATTGCCATATGGACTAAGGATGCAGTTAAACTTATACATTTCCCTTCTTCAATTCATCTGCAGCATGATTGGCAGCTCTTGCAGTTAAAGCCATAAAAGTAAGGGAAGGATTTTGAGTACTTGTTGATGTCATACAGGCTCCATCGGTTACGAACACATTGCTACAGTTATGAAATGCATTCCATTTGTTGAGCAATGAAGTTGCAGGATCATTACCCATTCTGCATCCGCCCATTTCATGAATATCCAGGCCGGGCGCCTGCCTGCTGTCATTTTGCTGAATATTTTTACATCCCGCTTTTTCAAACATTTCTGCAGCTACGTTTAAGAAGTCATTCATACTCTTTACGTCATTATTATCATAATCAACTGATGTGATCAATTGGGGCATATCCCATGCATCTTTCTTATCAGGACTTAATCTTACATGATTGGATTCTTTTGGAATCGTTTCTCCCTGCATCATAACACTTACATACCAGTCCCCGGCTTCAGATAAGGCGTCTTTAAGAGCAGCACCCAACCCATCTGGAAAACCATATCCCCGGCCTGCACCAAAAAATACCATATAGCCCCGCAGGAAATCAGTTTCCTGTTTATGAACATTCCTGAAGTTAGGCATCATTGGCTGGGTAGGCCTTCTGCCGTAATAATATTTGTCCTCAGGTCCGTCGTATGCTGCGTTTACGGTTCCCCGGTAGTTATGAAACGCAATGTATTTTCCCAACAATCCATTGTCGTTACCAAAGCCATTCGGAAAACGATGAGAAGTTGAATTGAGTAAAAGCAAATTTGTATTCAGGCAGGCTGCATTTACGAAAATGATCCTGGCAAAATATTGCGTGGTTTTTTTTGTGTTGGCATCCATTACATTTACGCCGGTTGCCTTTCCTTTTGCTTCATCATATATAATGGAATGGACTACGGTGTCCGGCCTTATAGTTAAATTACCCGTTTTCATCGCCCACGGAAGAGTGGATGAATTGGAACTGAAATAGCCGCCAAACGGGCATCCTCTCTCGCATTTACTCCTTGCCTGGCATGGGTTGCGGTTCTGCTGAATATGAATTTCTTTTGGTTGGGTTAAATGAGCGCAACGGCCCTGCACAACAAAACGGTCGCTATAGTTTGCCCTAATCTTAGCGCTTAGGTCTTTCTCAACACAGTTCATTTCCCACGCTGGCAAAAATTCGCCATCCGGTAAAGTATCTATTCCATCGAGGTTGCCACTGATGCCGGCAAATTTTTCAACATACGAATACCATGGTGCCAAATCATCATACCTGATGGGCCAGTCAACCGCAAAGCCGTCACGGGCCGGACCTTCAAAGTCATATTTACTCCATCGCTGCGTTTGCCTTGCCCATAGCAAACTCTTACCGCCCACCTGGTAACCTCTTATCCAATCGAAGGGCTTTTCCTGTATATAAGGATGCTCTTTATCTTTTACAAAAAAATGCTGGCTGGCTTCGCTAAAAGCATAGCACCTGCTTACCACCGGATTTTCTTCCGTGATGCTTAAAGGCATTTCTAAATGATGTGGAAACTCCCACGGACCTTTGGTTGCTGTGGGGTAATCTTTCAAATGAACTACATTTCTTCCACGTTCCAGCAGGAGCGTCTTTAAACCTCGTTCGCATAATTCTTTTGCTGCCCATCCGCCGCTGATTCCGCTACCTATAACAATGGCATCAAACGTGTTGAGCGTTTTTCCTTTTGAATTAATATTAAGTGAATCCGGTGGCATAATTATTAATGTCTTATTTCAACAGAAAAAAGGGAATATTCTGCTAATATACAAAACGGGCAACCTTCCATAAACATTTAGTATACAATTTCAGCCATCTAAAAAGGTTGGTAAGTAGATGGCGGCCCTCACGAGCAGTAGATGCAGCTTGTGAACGAGAGGTATACCAGCGGAGGCTGAGTAATATACATAAGCTAAAAGTTTATTTTTGATACTTCAACCATGAATATGAAAAAGTTTGTCTTTATCCTTCCGCTCGCAATTTTAGTATTGGGCACTACCCGTGCACAGCGCATCCACACACTCTTTGACGCATCCTGGAAATTTCATCGAGGCGATATCAGCAATGGTGAAAGTGAGAACTTAAACGATAAAAGCTGGCGTATCCTCGATCTGCCACACGACTGGAGTATTGAAGACCTGCCCAATCAATCTGATTCTGTTATCGGGCCTTTCTCAGTAAAGAGCACCGGCGGCACTGCTACAGGTTATACGGTTGGCGGCACCGGGTGGTACCGCAAACATTTCACTCTGAAGAATACGAAAAATAAAGAAGTAAATATTTATTTCGATGGTGTGTACATGAACAGCGATGTTTATATCAATGGTCATCGCCTGGGGAATCACCCTTACGGCTATACGCCGTTTAGTTACAACATCACCCCTTATCTCAGTCAAAATGGTTTGGAAAATATTCTTGCAGTTCGTGTAAGCAATGACGGGCAAAACAGCCGGTGGTACAGCGGGTCAGGAATCTATCGTCATGTATGGCTAACCGTTAGGCCACGGCTGCACGTGGCGCCGTGGGGTGTATATATAACCACACCCGAAGTAAGTGCCACAACAGCCGGTATAAGTGTAAGAACAAAACTTGTTAATAATGAGGCCACCACTAAAAATGTAATATTGCATACCGTAATTTTTGATGCAAAAAATAAAATGGTAGCTGAGGCAAAAAAGCCAGTTAGCATTGGCAGTTCCCGGGATTCTTCGCAGCAGGCGCAGGAAGTATTACAAACATTTCAGTTGCCGCACCCTCATTTGTGGTCGCCCGATGCGCCTTACTTATATAGAGCCGTTTCAGAGCTTGTATTAAATGGTGTTGTAACCGATAAGGTAACAAATAGCTTTGGAATCCGTTCAATAGAAATAAGTGCAGACAAAGGTTTTCTGCTCAATGACCAACCTATTGCGTTACGCGGTGGTTGCGTGCATCACGATAATGGCCCGCTGGGCGCTGCAACCATAGACCGGGCAGAAATAAGAAAGGTGCAGCTTTTAAAATCATTTGGCTTTAATGCAGTGCGCACCAGCCATAATCCTCCCTCGCAACAATTTCTTGACGCATGCGACAGCATTGGCATCATCGTTATTGATGAGGCGTTCGACCAGTGGCAACGTGGAAAAAATCTGCAGGATTACCACCTTTATTTCGATACATGCTGGCAAAGTGATATCAGCTCTATGGTGCTTCGCGACCGCAACCACCCGGCCGTTGTTTTCTGGAGTATCGGCAACGAGATCAATGAAAGAGCTGATGCAGGCGGGTTGGTAATAACGAAGCAACTTCGTGATGCCGTAAAGATGCTTGATAATACCCGCCCTGTAACAGAAGCCATCTGTCATTTTTGGGATCATCCCGGTTACAAATGGGATACCACAGCTGCAGCATTTGCATTGCTCGACGTGGGAGGATATAATTACCTCTGGAAGGAGTATGAAAGTGATCATGCGAAATATCCCGGACGCATCATGATGGGCACAGAAAGCTTTCCGCTTGAAGGTTTCGAAAACTGGCAGCAGGTAAAACAACATCCCTACGTGATTGGTGATTTTGTATGGACGGCGATGGATTATCTTGGCGAGACAGGCATCGGGCATACAGGGCTGGACAGTACCCCCGGTTTTCAATTGCAAAAATTTCCCTGGTTCAATGCATACTGTGGTGATATTGATTTAACCGGTGGCAAAAAGCCCCAATCCTGTTACCGTGATGTGGTATGGGGCCGCAGCAAAATGGAAATGCTGGTGCATGCGCCCATTCCCGAAGGTCACGAAGAAGCAGTGAGTGCCTGGGGCTGGCCCGATGAAATGCCGGCCTATACCTTTACCGGTGAAGAAGGAAAAACTTTGCAGGTTAATGTGTATACCATTTACCCAACCGTGCAGCTACAGCTTAACGGTAAAGCCATTGGAGTGCAAAATGTGTCCGAACAAACGAAGCTCACCGCTACGTTCAGTATTGTGTACCAACCCGGCGAGCTAAAAGCCATAGCTCTGCAAAACGGTGTACCTGTTGATTCTGTAACACTGCAAACATCCGGCGAGCCGGCACAAATAAGGCTCGTTGCAGATCGCAAACGCATACACGCCAGCCGTAATGATCTCAGTTATGTTACGGCCGAAATTCTTGATGCATCAGGCAGACTGGTTCCCGATGCCATGCTGCCATTGGATTTCAGTGTTGCGGGTATGGGTGAAATTATTGCAACGGCCAATGCTGATCCTTCTGATATGGAAAGCTTTCAACAGCCGCGGCATAAAACCTTTCGGGGAAAATGTTTAATTATCGTACGCCCAAGAGGTAAGGCAGGACGAATAGAGTTACAAGCGAACGCTAAAGGACTAAAGGCAGGTAAAGTAGTGATTGAAACTGAATAATAGCGACATTATAATAAGCTAAATAAAAATGGCAGTAGTTGTAATACCACTAAAAATAAACTAAGATTTGTTGCCTTCCCGGCATGTCATGTTGGTTATGTTGAACTCCTGCTATTGCAGAATATTGATGAAAAAATCTTTAGTTGAAAGCTACGGATTCCGAAACTAACGGTGAGGCTTAAACTAAGAACAAGAGGTAATACCTGCGATGGCTGAAAAATCCCGCCGCGTGTTGCAACGTGACGGGATAAACAAACCCAATCAATTTTACTAATAGAAGAATTGCTCTTTTACAATCTTTCCGTCCTTTACTTCATACACAGCAATCTCATCCATTTTCATCCGGTCCATTCCTTTCATTTTACAATCCATGCCCATTGCTACAGCAAAGAAATTTCCTGCAACCTGCGGCTCGTGGGAATATCCCCCATACATTTCTTCCACCATAGTGCTGAATTGTTTTCCTTTTTCTTTAATAGCAGGCAATCCCTCTACCGACTTCATACCCTGCGATTTCGGCGGTTCGATACTCACGGCATTTTCAGCAAACAATTCATCCTGGATTTTTTCCCATTGGCCACTTTGGGCAAGTTCGTTAAACCTGTTGGCCACGTCCTGCGTGGTCATTACTGCTTCTGTTGTTGACATAAAAATTGATTTTTGGTGATCAAAAAGTCAAGGTAAGAATTTTTAATGCGGGCTTGTGTTATTTTTTGATGAGCAGTTTTTGAAGATTATGGCTGGCCATTTCAGAATTAAATTGTCCGGCTTTCTTCCACCTTGGTGCCCAATTGTTTTTATTTTTATTTAATGGCAGGTAATAATTATAATAGCTTCATTACGTGTGATTTAGGTGTGACTACTCACGTCATTTTCAGCAAACAATCGCCGCAGACACCGGCTCCCAGGAGTGGTTGGTGTGGGCTTGTGAGGGCAGGGTCTCACACACAGGATGAGTTTTTTTGTCCATTAATTTTTTAGCTTTTTCAAAACCCTTAGCTTTGTGCCGTAAGTGCCCAATTGGCCTTGCAGCCCACTGACTTCTAAATTTTACTCACTACCTGTTATTTCCTACTGACCCGGTAATATTAATCACCTTAAAAGCGGAGGACTGAGATGTATTCGTACGATTTACTGGAGCCGGGATGTTACTACCTGGTACAGGAAAAAGAAAGCTCACCCATTGAATTGATAAGAGTGGCCGTTGAAAGCGACCATTGCTTGTATGTATTCAGGTATAATGATCAAATACTTACGGAATGGAAATACAAGACGGATGAGTTGCACGACATCCTGGAATGCCTGAGCGACGAGATAGCGGAAAACTGGCGAAAGCAATACTACAATAGCGAGGGTGCATATTATGGTGAGGAGGATGAATGAAACTTACCGGTTAATTTTTTAAGGGTTGCCAACCTTTGAAAGGTTGCAACCCTCCGCCCCGCATTGTGAAAGGATTTTTCTTATCTAAACATTCTAATGGCGGCATGAGCTTATTTGCTGCTGTGATGATCTTCCTGTTTTGTCCAGTTTGTTGCATCAAGAGCAGAAGACCTGTCCTGACATGGATCATCAATAAGTTTAATTAACATTTTGTCGCCTTTTATTTCGAATTCATATTTTCCCGGAGTAGAAGTACCGCAATCACTCACTCCGTCAATTTTTCTTATTGTAAAAATATTGCTAAAGGTAATGTAGGTCATCGTTTCCTGCACCTCATTGCCGGAGGCTGCATAAAGAATAAGCGTGTCTTTTTTAAAATCCAATATGGCATTGCGGGGATTATCTCCTTTGATAGCTCCGTCCCATCTTGTATTTTTTAATTGCGCAAACCCGGCTCTCACTGTAATTGTTGCAAAAAGAATAAAAATAATTTTTTTCATAAGTAATGTTTTTGTTTGGGTTGTATAAATTATCTTATCCTGTCATTCATATTTCCTGTCCTGAGCAAAAAGGAACTTTACTGCTTTGGCACCCTCACTCATAAATTCACAGCTTATTCCAGGTTGCTCTTTAATGATAAATGCAGGATGTAAGGAAAGGGTTGCTTCTCAAAATTATTTTTACTGATAATAAACACCAGGTAAATATGTTTTTCATTAATTACTTCGCGAAGTTCGTCTTTGAACCGTTGTAGCGTCAAAGAAATTCCGGAATCAGAAATGCTTTGTCAAATATATTTTCCCGGCATTTAAATAGGAAAATCGAAATCAAAAACAAATTTCTCCGGTTTCGGTAAAGGCTTGCGTGGAAGCATATCATCACGCATGGCGGTATTATATACAAATGCAGCGACGATAACCGCAGCCTGCCGCAGGTCTTCAATTGAAAGGTGATCATACGTGTCCATATTGCTATGGTGGGTACGTGTTTCATATTCCAATGGGTCCTGTATAAATTGAAACGCGGGTATACCCACCGCATCAAAAGAGATATGATCGGTGCTACCTGTATTGCTATTAGTAACACCTGTTGCGCCCATATCGTTAAAAGGCGTAAGCCATGTTTTAAATATACTATCCACAGCTTCGTTATTTTGTGTATAAATACCGCGGATTTTTCCTGAACCGTTATCAAGATTATAATAAGCAGATATTTTAGATTGCTCAGGTTTTAATTTCATATCTGCAGGATTGCCAAAATGTTTTTTTACATAACCAAAAGAGCCGTACAATCCCTGCTCTTCGCCACCCCACAATGCAATACGAATGGTGCGACGTGGACGTACATCTAGCGTTTTCAAAATACGCATTGCCTCCAGCATAACGATGCAGCCCGCGCCATTATCCGTCGCCCCGGTGCCACCTGCCCATGAATCCAGGTGCCCGCCCAGCATCACTACTTCACTTTTTAGTGATGGATCAGTGCCCGGTATTTCCGCCACCACATTGTAGCCTGTCAGGTCCTTGTCGTAGAATGTATTTTCCAAATTCATTTCCAGCTCAACGCTCGAATGGTCCTGCAATAAACGCATCATTTTTAGATAGTCTTCGCGGCTGATTTTCATTTCAGGCAATGAAGGTGAATAACCCTTCGCGTAGCCGTTGCCCCCGTCAACAAAAACGGTTCCATCTATAGATCCCGTATTGCTGAGTATTAATCCTGCGGCACCCTTTTTTTCAAGGTACAATGTGGTATAATAGTTCTTTTTGATATAGGGCAGGTAACCTTCCAATTGCTTGCGTGTAACCATATAGTCGTCAGGAAGATTATCCAGCGCTGTGTCAGCATATCTCGTTGCATAGGGCTTAAAAGCATCGGGCATTTTTGTATTGGAGGGTTTTATCATGACTATTTTTCCCTGCAAAGAAGCACCCGCTTTGTCTATACTGGCCGAATCGAAGTCGTCAAGCATTATCAACTGTGCCTGTATACTTTTACCCGTGCTTTTGCACCATGGTACGGGATAGGCGATGATGTTTTCATAATACGGGACTTTCATAGCCAATGTGGCCCGCTTGCTACTCCAGCCTTTGCCAAATTCGCCCCAGGCTTCGCGGCCTGCATTTTGAAGTCCCCATTTTTTACAGGTTTCCGTAACCCAGTCAAGCGCACAGTTGTAGCCGGGTGAATTGGTGAGCCGCGGCCCGCACACATCCGTAATATTATGGGCGATCATGCTGATCTGCGAGTTACTCTTTTCTTCATCTTTTATTTTTTGCATCATTTGCAGGTCCACTTTTTCCTGCGCAAGCGAAATAGCTGAACAAAAAAGTAAAAGGCCCGTAATGAAGATATTTTTTTTCATTTTTTAATATTTAAATGTGTAACCGGGCTTAAAGATAATACTTTGTCTTAAGGCCGTTATGACAGATCAATCCCTTTGCTTTCCTTAGTTTAACCGTACCCGTTAGTTTCTCTGTCCTGGGTTTTCGCCATGGCGAGCAAGTGTAACCCAGGACCACGAGCATCAAATCTATAACGGCCGTTTCAAATTTATACAAGGCAACTCTTCTTAGATATATTCGTATATTCTTAACTGCTATGGTTTTAATAAATGTCCTGAGTTACAAACATCAGGACAGCAGTACTTTTATATTTGAACAGACTAAGGATAGAAATCAGGGGGATTATATTCACTGTTAATGTAAATATTTCTTAACCGGGGAGCAGGGAGTTGATGTTGTTGACGATATGGAAGGAATTTGATTACTTATAAAGAAAGTTTATACACGCAACGGCCCCTAAAGGGAGACGTTGCTGAGAAAAAAGAAACCCCGCTGAGATAGTAGCAAGAAAACTACCATGCATTCTTAAAAATAAAAAAAACCGTGATATACACGACGTCCCCTGTGGGGAGGCGTTTCCTGAGAAGTAAATCAGTTATCCGTTATCAGGAGGAGGATTCAAACTGTCATCCATCTTTTCCTTATCTTTTTTGAATTCGAGCCCGCCAAATTTCCAGGTGAAATTAATTCCTATAGAACGGAAAGGAATGGTGCGTGTTTCATTGATGGTAAAACCAGACCCAAAAACTTTTGTTTTCAGATCAAGATTTTTATGAAACGGATTGGATGCTGTAAGAGCAAGGCTGCCTTTTTTATTCCAGAATTGTTTACGGATCGCAATGCTGTAAGTTGTAAAAGATGGATAGGTTCCTTGTGCCTGGTGCCTTGCTGATCTGAAATCGCCAAAAAATTCTGCCAATAAAGTTTTGGAAAATTGATAATCTGAATTCAGGTTAATGTGGTAATTGAAACTGTTGTAATTATATCCTTTATCTATGGTGTTGATGGTATGCCTTTCATAAAAAAACAGGTTGGTTCTCATATCCAGCTTTGAAAAAAACTTTGCTGACGCAAAGAAATTTAGTCCGTAATTATTTTCTCTTCCGACGTTTTGACGGGTGCTTACAGCTACATCTGTATAAGTGGTGTCGCCCACCTGGAAAGAAGGATAATACACGATGTAAGGCTGAATATCATGGTCATTTATACGATAGAACAGGTTGACCATAAATGACCCTATTTTATCAATATCCAGGCTATAGCCCAATTCATATCTTCTGCCAATTTCGGGTGTCAGATTTGAATTTCCTGTTGAAAGATTTTTGGGATCGCTTGTATTAATAAAGGGATTTAAATCCCTGTAATCAGGCCTTTCGATTCTTTTAGTATAACTCAGTTTTAATTGTGAATAATCGGTTAGTTTTTTAGAAAAAAAGATGGAGGGCACAAAAGTATTATAGCCCGGAATTTTGGCTTGCTGTTGTGCATCAGAAAAATAGGAATTGATCTCAGTGCGTTCATATCGTTCACCAATTTTGGCATCGAACAATTTAAATACCGGGAAGGTAATTTCTGCATACAGCGCATATACTTTTTGATGATAATCCAGTATGTTGGACAAATAATTATCCTTACTGTATCCCCCAGGGCCATTTAATTTTGAAACATCCGAATTACTGGCTATATCATAAAAGCTGAGTTTGCTGCCCAGTCCCAGTAGGAAATTCTTTTTAATTGGTTGCGTATAATCTAAACGTATTTGGGTTTCTTTTTCGGTACCGGGATTTTTGCCTTTCGTACTGTAAATGAGAGAATCCTGTGGCAAAGCATACTGGTAATTATTATTGATAATGGTGCGGTCGCCCGTACTGGTATTAACAGACACATCCAATTCCTGGTCATCTTTGCTAAATGTTTTTTTGTAATCAAAGCTTGCATCCACATTCCGAAAATGAAAAGTATGGTCTGAATTTATTGAGTTTTCAATATCGGAAAGAATGTTCCCATAGACGTCTGTCGTATTTTGTACCTGGTCAGTGAAACCTGAACTTGTATGACCGAAATTTCTAAATGAAAGTGATCCGGAAATACCATTGTGATCATTTATATCATAATCAAAGCCGAGACCTGTTTGATAGCCACTTCTCTGATCATTACCGGAACTTGCCTGGTTTAATAAAACAGTGGTTTTTGACGAGGTGTCATTTGTAAGCCGGGCGGAAGAAGAAAGAGATTGTGCTTTCAATCGTGCATTACCACTAATGTATGCATTCATTCCAAATTTTCCTTTCCTGGCATTGAAGTTAAAAGAGCCATTTTCTGTCCTGGTACCTCCGGTAAGCGATAAATTTCCGTTTACGCCCTGTGAATTATTTTTCTTTAAAATAATATTGATGATTCCTCCCAACCCTTGTGCCTCATATTTTGCGCCAGGGGTTGTAATCACCTCTACACTTTTTATCTGGCTGGCAGGGATGGATTGTAAAACCTCTGCAATGTCGCTGCCAAAGGCTGCAGATGGTTTCCCATTGATCAAAAAACGTATGCTTGAACTTCCGGCCAATTGTACATTTCCATCAACATCTACTGAAACCTGTGGTATTTTTTTTAAAATATCGGTAGCAACACCCACCTGCGAGGTAAGATCCCTTTCTGCATTAAAAACCAGTTTGTCAATTTTGTTTTCTATAATTTTTGGCTGTCCTGAAACGGTAATAGCTTGCAATGTGGTGGCCCTTGGTTCAAGAGAAATATCTTTTACATCGATGAGGGGATTTTCTTTGCTAATAGTAATGTTATATAAAGTATGAGCTTTATAGCCAATAAATTCTGCCACTAATTTATAAGTTCCGGCAGTTACACCATTTACGATGAAGTCGCCGTTGTTATCCGAAACGGTGCCATTTACAGGCTTCTTTGCGCCTTCAGGAAAAATAGAGATGGTAGCATATTCCAGTGAATGTTTGGTCACCGAGTCTGTCAATCTTCCGGTTATTTTATACCCGTCCTTTTCTTTTTTGGATTTTTGAGCAAGAACTGAAAAACTTAAAAAACATAACAGGGCAGGTAAAAAAATCTTCACCACATTGTCGTAATTTAATTGGGGTGCAAAGTTACTTCGAAATTCTATAGGAATTTTGAAGAGGAGGTAAAATGGTTTTATTACATGGATAAGCGGGTAAATCATTTAGAGATTTTTTTCCGGCAATGTCTCCTAAGGCGAGCCGTGCCGGAGACGTTGCTGAGAAGGGGAAATGTTATATCAAATTCAGTATGTACGTAACGTCCAGAAGGGGAGACGTTGCTGAGAAAAGAGTGCAAACAATCAGGACACTGGTATGATATTCCTTTTAAAAATGCCCCAAATTGCTTAATGCCACAACTGAGAGTATGGTCACTGCACCAAGAACTACTATAGCAACAGTATTTACAGTGTTGGTCTTTTCTTTATTGTATTTAATTGTTTCAATCTTTTGTATGCTCGCCACCGGAATATTCAGTGCAGAATCTTTTAAAGGAATTTCAGTATACAGATGCGCTTCATCCAAAATGCCGGATTCCGATTTATAATATGTTGGCATTGCTCCCCATATAAAGTGTTTATGAGGCTTTACATACAATGAATGCCCGCTGGGGATATCTGTGAGACGGCCTGTAATGGTTAATCCTGATGTATCGACAGACACATTATCAATCCCATACACTGTATTGCCCGCATGCATAAGAAAATATTTTTTTTGTTTATTCAGACTATCAAGTGTCACGCTTTTTAGCTTTGGTGATTGTTGCCCTTGTGTATACACGCTATAATATCTTGTGCAACTGCATAATAATACAGGAATTATTATGACAGGAAATATGGCAAATGAATTTTTCATGTATGCAGATCTCACCTATTAAGTTAACCAAATGTGGTTAATTAATAAATTTTTTTCATGAGAATTTGCACACTATCACCGTTCCATGGAGCAAGTGTGAGGCTTGGCCTTAGCGTGGCCTACCCTGTGCCACTTCATACTAACTATAACTTAATGTAACCAATCCTTTAATCCCGTAGAAGTCAGCTGCGCTGCTAAATTTCCAGGAAGGCAGAAATTAATTGCTTATAAAAATATTTACTCGGGTATAAAAACCGCTGGGAGCCCTTTAATTTTTTCTTTCAATTCCTCACTTGCATTTTCTTCAATCCATTCTTTTGCAGCCTGGGTATAAGCATCATCGCGGAAATTGAACCATTGTTGCCTGACGGGGCTGTTATCTATGATGTATTTAAAATTGGCAAAGGGCCTTTTGCGCTCCAGCGCATTCATAAGCTGCGCCTGTAAGCTTCTATCTTTTATGGTATCAATAAAATCTTCCATAATCCTGAATGATTCGTGCGTGGACACCGATTCGAGGGCTAAAAACTTGGCAGGATTTTTAAGCGCTTCTGTAAATGTTTTTTCCGTTTCATCAAAACTATAAGCATCTTCACCCACGTGAATATCCACTTCCAGTGTGTCCATATTTATGAAGCAGCGCATGTTGTTCATTGCCATAGCTTCACCCACATCAAAATAAAACTTTTCTCTTTTGCTTAGTTGTTTCATTGCTTTATTGCATCCCTTTCTTTCCAAAAATCCATAGTATGCCTGTATCTGCCAGGCCTGGAGGCATCCTGCGTAAGCCAGTCTGTAAAATTGTCTTCAATATAGCCGGTATCAATCTCTTCATAGCTTTTAAAATTCCCGCAAGTAATTTCAATGTTTAGAGTAATGTTATTCATGCTGCCCAGCATTGACCTGCTGTTGGTTTTGCTCACCACATAGCCTTCCTTTACCAGCGTTGTTTCCTTTTCTATAAAGTCTTCTTTGAACTGGTGTCTTTTTAAAAGCCCTTCAAGCCGGTTGCAAAATTCGGGCATTGTGCCTTTTATGGTCTTGCCCTTTGTGAGCACTAACAGTAACGAAGGCTCATGCACATACATTACCAAAAATCTGCCGGTAAAGCCGGTGGCAATTAATCTTGCATACCAGGAATGCATTTCCTGCCCGTCAGCAGGTTTGGAAATAAAGAGCGCCGGCTTTAGCCGCGATATATTCAATAATTTTTGAACGGCATGCACAATTATCACAGAGCAAAAATAAATACTGCGCCCTGATTACAGGATAGTTTTTCTTTTTGATGACCGGCTGGTGTTCGAAACATTATGACGGTTGGCCATTGGTCAGATACCAGAGGCGGCTCTGACGAATTGGGGATGTAGGCTTGCGAGAAGAGGGAACACCCACGAAGGCTGATAATTTTTAAAATGCCGATTGCTCTTTCTATTAAACCACCGTGGCTTTGAAAAAAACCAACAGATCTTTTTTCAACTTGTCCAAATAAATCGAAAAGTGATAAGCAAATTCGCAGCGGATTTTAGAAATAACCATTCTTAATAAGTGTATCTTTAAAGGATCCTCAAGTATTACTTGATGCTATAACCCCCTAAAATTGATTCATGAAAAACATCCTCATTTTTTTCATTCTTTCTTTTTTTTGCTTTTCAGGATATAGTCAAACGTGGAAAGACTATGACAAGCAATTTGATGAATTATATGCCAAAGGGGAATATGAAAAGGCTTTCCAGGTTATACAAAAAGCGCCTGATGCGGCGAGGAAAGAATTTGGTGAGAATCATCAAAATTATGCCGGCAGTTTAGATGATCTGGGAACCTATTATTTAACTATGGGGCAATATGACAAAGCAGAGCCGCTCTATATCCAGGCGCTTGCGATCAGGAAAAAAACAATAGGAGATACGCATCCGGATTATTCGGGCAATTTGAATAATCTAGCCATGCTGTATGAAAGGACAGGTAAATATGAAAAAGCGGAGCCGCTTTTGATTGAGGCTATTGAAATAAGGAAAAAAATCCATGACGATTCCAGCCCTGGTTATGCCACAGCCCTAAACAACCTGGGATTATTATATTTCTCAATGGGTCAATATCAGAAATCTGAGAAATTTTTGCTGCAGACAATAGAAATGAATAAAAAGATCGGCGGTGAAAGCAATCCTGGTTATGCTCTTGCCTTATCCAACCTCGGCTCGCTATATAACCATATCGGCCAATACACCAAAGCGGAACCATTACTCATACAGGCAATTGCAATTTGGAAAAGTGCATTAGGCCAAATATCACCTGATTACAGAAATGGCGTAGCCGCCCTTGCAGAGTTGTATAAAAATACCGGGCAATTTGAGAAGGAGCAACCACTTTTCATCCAGTCAGTGGAAATAACAAAAAATTACTTGGCGAAGATCATCCGGACTATGGCATCGCTTTGCTCGGACTGGCGGCTTTTTATGAAGAAATGGGTCAATACCAGAAGGCAGAACCATTGTTCATCAAGGGGACAGAAATATTAAAAAAATCTCCCGGAGAATTTAGATGGGACTATGGCCGGGCGCTAAGCGATCTCGGAACATTTTATATTTATGTTGGGCAATATGAGAAAGCGAAATCACTGCTGAGCGATGGTTTGGAAATTGCAAAAAAGACGATAGGAGAAAACAGCAGGGAATACGCCACCGTTATCAACAACCTGGCAAGTGTTTATGAGAAAACGGGTCAATACGATCAGGCCGAGACACTTCATAAACAAGCGATGGAAATTCAAAAAAAATCAGTGGGTGAAATGAACCCTGAGTATGCGCTTGAACTAAACAGTCTGGGAGTATTATATTACCAAACGGGGCAATACCAAAAAGCAGAGCCTGTTTATCTCCGGTCAACAGACATTATAAAAAAAACCCTAGGTGAAAATCATCCATTGTATGCCATTGATTTGAACAACCTTGCTGAATTGTATGAAAGTATGGGTGAATACGCGAAAGCAGAACCGTTATACATTCAGGCAATTGAAGTTGATAAGAAAGCATTGGGTGAATCTCATCCGGCATATGCGACCGACTTAAATAATCTTGCACTTTTTTATAACAATATAGGTGAATACGAAAAAGCCCAACCATTATTATTGTCAGTCAACAAAATTAAATTTAATAACCTCAATAATACTTTCGGAATCTTGTCTGAAAAAGAAAAAGGAAATTACCTGGTCAATAATATTTTTCTTATTGACGGAAACAATAGCTTCCTGTTTAATTATAAAAATGCTTCAGGAGAAATAAAAAAAAGCAATTTTAACCAATTACTTTTTTTTAAATCACTTACGCTCTCCAGTACGCAGTCAATGTTGGAGTCTGTGCAAAAAAGTAACGATACATCAATTCAAAGAATCTTCGCCCAATGGGAGGATAATAAGAGACTACTGGCAAAACAGTATAGTTTGCCCGTGAGAAAAAGAATATTAGACATAAATGATGTTGAAGCGGTTACTGAAAACCTGGAAAAAGAACTTAACCGTAAATCCTCAGCCTTTCGCAAAGAACAAACCGAATTTAATATTTCCATGACCGATGTACAAAGGAACCTGCAACCCGACGAGGCGGCCGTCGAATTCGTACGATTTAATTTATTAAGAAAGAAAGCCACAGACAGTATTATGTACGTCGCTTACATTCTTCGCAAAAATGATTCGGTTCCGATATTTGTACCGCTTTGTGAAGAAAAACAATTACAGCAATTATTTGACAGCGGCGGTACCGCAGCTACTGATATGGCCAATACTTTTTATAGGGGGGTGCATGTCGTAAACGGAGAAAAAAGTAATTCAAGACAGCATTGGGCAAGAGCTTGTTTGAATTAATGTGGAAGCCGATGGAACCCTATTTAAAAGCCATTAAAAAAGTATCTTATTCTCCCGCAGGAAAGTTATTCAGCATTGCTTTTCACGCACTTCCTGTTGACGGGCATGCTTTGTTAATGGACAAATATGAGCTTCATCAATATTTCAGCACCAGGGAAATTAGTCTTCGCACTTCAGAAAATACATCAGATTCCCCAGGAGAAATTGTACTGATCGGAGATCCCCGTTTCACTATGGATAGCGCTGAGCTTGTAACACACCGCATCAACAAACATGAAAATGATAGGGTATTTGCCATAAATTATAATTCAGTAAACAGGTCTGGTAACGGAAGCTCCTGGGCTAATTTACCTGGTACAGGCAACGAGGTGAAAAAAATCAGTTATTTGTTCAGAAAAAATAATCTGTCGGCGCAGGTATTCATTAACGATGAAGCTTCAGAAGAAAATCTAAAGGCGTTAAGTGGCCATTCGCCTGAGATTTTACATATTGCCACTCATGGGTTCTTTCTGCCAGAGCCTGATAAAACGAACGGTAATGTATATACGCTTTCCGGGAATCCTATGCTGAGAAGTGGTTTGGTCCTGGCAGGAGCTAATTTTGCATGGAGTGGCAATACCCCTGTTGCCGGCGTAGAAGATGGAATTGCTACTGCCTACGAGATTTCCCAGCTCAATTTAAACAATACAAAACTTGTTGTGCTAAGCGCCTGTGAAACAGCATTGGGAGAAATAAAGGGAAGTGAAGGTGTTTTTGGATTGCAACGGGCTTTTAAGATGGCGGGAGTAAAGCAAATGATTGTTAGTTTATGGTCCGTGCCGGATAAAGAAACGGCTGAATTGATGACCTTATTCTATACAAACTGGATCAAAGGAAATTCTATGGAAAAGTCATTTGCTTCAGCTCAATCCGAAATGAGAAAAAAACACTCTCCATATTACTGGGCAGCATTTGTACTGATAGATTAGTTTTTGTGGAATCAGTGCCGTTAATCTGTTTAATGTGAAGAACTACAATGCGCTTCTCCTCTCTTCCCCCGCCGTGTCTCTACTCCGAGCCCGCGCTGTTGCAGAACACGGCTGTGTAGAGTCAGTGTTCCTTTATCAAATATACTCCCTCGTCTCCACTATTGCTTACAATACTACTGATGCTCTTGCAGATTATAACCCTTATGTTATGATTGTTTGTGGCGAGATAATCAAACCACTTATACACTGCATCATAGCTCTTTGTTATTTCAAAAAGCGGTAACCAATTTTGACAGGTGAATGTAATAAAATAAGTTCCTTCGTTTGTTCTATCAGTGTTCTTACAGCCATGTATCTAAGATAAACAATTCTCTTTTTAGATTGGCCGCCGTGTGCTGCGTGGCTTCACGACATGGAGTAGCGACAGGGCTGGGGTTAAGACAGAACGGTTGTGCGTTCGTGCTACTTAACAGAATTAGTATTTGATATATCATAACACTATCAAATTTTTTTGGTTCTTCATAAAACGGGAAATGTGCAGATTCATTAAACCAGATTATTTGTTTTAATGGCGCTTGTATGCTATCATAATATTGTTTTATCAAAGGAAAGGGAGTAGTATAATCATGAGTGCCCGCAAGAAAAAATACAGGCACTTCATATCGTTTTATATTACTCATTATACTTCCTTTAATAGCGTTGTAATTCATATATTTTCCGCAGAACTGCGGTCCCTTTGCAACATTTAACGCATCTCTGAATGTATATTCGGTTGAGAAAAGCCCAGTGATTACAAGCGGTGCAAAACTTGTTTCATGGTTTAATTCGCCGCCATATTTAAAAAGATAGTTTTCATAAGAAGTAAAGTCGGGTTGATTAAGCTTAGTAAGTAAATCAGTATCATTTCTCTTTGTTGCTTCAGATAATAAAAATTCCTTTTGAATTTTATGAGCTGCATTTCCATCCACAACCTGACCTACACTTATATAAGCATAAAATAATTCAGGATGTCTTTGAACCAGAATGCTGCTGAGATAAGTTCCCCACGAATGTCCTACAAGGAAAATTTTTTTCTTATGGTATCTCGTAAGTAAAGTATCAATCAATTGAAGAGCGTCAGCAATGTATTGTTCAACATTAATAGATGCTGTGGGAATAGTTGGGTCGTATGATTTTCCTGCACCTCTTTGATCCCACTGCACAACTGTAAATTTTTGCTCTAATGGTCGCTGAAAAGTATGTGATAAATACATAAGCGGCATTCCCGGACCACCGTGAATAAATAATATGATGGGATTATTTACATCAGTTGACCGAATGAGAACGTATTGTTTGATCTTGCCTAACTCAATTGTTTTAAGTGAGGCTACAGATCTTTTTCCATTTACTGCGGCTATTGACGGTGTCCATGCTGGTCTCAAATAAATTATAAGAATAAGAATAATTAAAAAAACAAAGAACCATTTTAAAATTTTAAAAAACTTTCTCACAATATGATTTTATATCTATGATGCAAAATGTAATGTAACATTAAAATGTGTGTAAGAATATTTCCACTGTCGAAGTTAGCAATGCGGTTGGTTTGGAATATTCTTCCCCTGCCGTGTCTCTGCTCCGGGCTCGTGACTACGTAGGTAATCCACCGGGTTATTTACTAAATTCCACACACCACCGCATGGATTATTATGCATATAAGATAGCTTTTGCAAAAAGAAATGTTGGTTGGAAATGCTCTTTATCCAGCTTAGCCAAATGGTTCACAGTTGTCGTCAGCCCCAGACTGGAGCATGGGGTATATTCTACAGCCCCATGGTTTAATAAAATTACTCCAATCCATATTGTGTTTGAATGAATGTTACAAGTGCGGCTCCTTCTTTGTGAATAGTTTCCAGCCAACTTATCAGCCCAATCAGGCCTTTATTCCATAATTGTAAATTGGCATAAGCCTTATTCAACAACTTTATTCCTTCCTCTGTTAAAGGTACCGGTGAGTTGCTATTTTTGGCCAGTTGGATGAAATCAAAGAGCTGGCTGTAGCTGGTCAAATCCCGAAGTGCACTATACATAAGATCAGACTGGACATAATATTTTTTTAAGGTTTGATCGTATTTCATTATACTATCTGATACTGCCTTAATTCTTATCAGTCTCAGGTCTCCGCTGTTCTTCAGTTGTTCAATTGTACGGTCATTCGAGACAAAAACATCTAAGCCCAGGATTCTACTCCATAAAAGGTAGGCATTATTGGAATTGCTTATAATTTCAGGTGATGAAAGAGCTACTAAAACACTGTCAATTCCTGAGCTTATGCCTTTCAATTTTGTTAAGACCTCGGCAGATTGAAGGGTATCGGATTTAATGTCTTCGACGATGGAGTGTATATATTCCTTTTCCCGTCGATGTTCTTGCAATGACTCGCGCCAGTTCTCTGCTATGAATCCACTAAAGACGGCAAGAAATAGCATTAGGAATTCGAAGAAATAGTGCCAGATCTTTTTGCCGGCAGCCTTATGCAGATGGTGAGTATGAACTTCCATGTTTAGCTTTTCCTGGTTTAGCGCATTGGTTTCAGACTGAGCATCTGGAGATTTGGTCTCAGATGCTCCTTCGCTTTCACAATTTTTTGAAGTCCCTGAGGCATTTGGTTCCTGGTCTTCGTTTTGAGACATTTTGCTTATAGTTTCTTATGTTCAATGTTCCAGGATTCTCACTAAGCATGCCGCACAACGGTAGGGCTTTCTGCTGTGCCGGAAATTTATATCGTTCAGCCCACAACGTTAGTCAATTGAGAGAAAAGCTATAGATGAAGATATGTACAAATGCTCAATAATGAAAGTGTACCTGGACTGGTGTTGATAGAATTACAAAAATGTACCGAGCATACAGATTAATGTCGGGTGGGGGGACACCCGCCAAGGAAAGGGGATGCGTCTTTTGTTTCAGACTTGATTTTTTCTTTTGGAAGGTCTGTTTTGTTTTGTTTTGTCCTCCACAGGAAGTGAAAAAACAAACATCAAGAACAAAACGTATACGTGTTCGTATTTCGTAATTTATTTACTCAGCAACCGCCTTTGCGGGGGACACGTTTAAAAATTACTTTACCATCCCGTTCTACATAGTCGCCCCATATTATTGGATATGAATACTTAGGTGCGTGCGATACGGTATGGCTTTTTATAATTATTTTGTCGTTAACTTTCAGGCTATGCAATTGCTCAAGTTGAGACTTTTCCGGCTCAAATTTTACAATATAATCGTCACCATTAATCCTGACCATCACTCCGAAACCTAATCTTGAGCCTGGCGGAAGAGAAAGAGAGGTTACAACAGCCTCCATATTGGTAAAAGCACTTATGTGCTTCCTTATTTTAGCTTCAGCGGCATACACTTTTTTACCTGCGGGAGACGCTTCCCATTTTTTGTACATTTATACCATCAGGGGTAGCCTCCCATTTTCCCTTTCGGCTTTCATTTCAGCAGCAGAGAGTGGCTTTGGGATTGATTTTTTAGAAGTTTCATTTTTGATTTCGCGATTGGCAAATACTAGTCCGCTTACCACAACCAGCGGTAAGATCAGCGCATAAATAACTTTTTTCATATTTTTTGTAGGTTTAATTAACATAGATCTATCTCCTGATAAATCAGATCCGTTTAAGGCATTTCTTTTATTTTTCATATCCTTTTAAAGTTGGTGCAACAAAAATACTTTGATAGTTTTCAGCCTGAGGAACCTGGATTGTAAATAAAAATGTAAACTTTGTAAATAAAATCTTGACATTATGCCTGATAGCCGAAATCTCCTCTCCGGGAAACGTAAATACCTGTTCGGATTGGGATTACCCTTGTTTATCTCTGTGATCTGCGTGGCTTTCAGTATGACGGGCAGTGACGATTTTGATATCGCCAGGAGGGAAGTTTTGCTCCGCCGGATCGGACATGAAATACTACTGCAGTCGGGCGATAGTACATCACGGGTACTTCCGGTAAAAAAGATCGCCGAAAATGAATACCAGATCAGGTTTGAGAACGATCTTACTTTTCAACCCGACTCCCTCGTCAATACTACTCAGCGTTTGTTAGCCAAAGACCCGTTGGCACGTGATTATGTTGTTAACGTACTGAACTGTGCCAATGCCAGTGTAGCGTATGGGTATGCTATATCAAAAAATAAGAAAGATGATATTGTAGCCTGTATAGGAAGAAGGCAACCCATAGCATGTTACATGATCAACATTAAATTCAAACCGACAGGAATAATTACAGCAAAGAATGGTTATCTTCTCGGCAGCCTGTTATTTTTAGCATTTGTTGGTTTTATTATTTTCAGACCTGTTAAGCAGCGTAAGATTTTACCTGACAGTCTACCTGATAGTCAGCCTACTGACGTGTTCACTTTAGGGTCAATGTCGTTCGACGCGGAGACTCGTAAGCTCATGATAAATGGAAAGACCATAGACTTGACCAAAACTGAAACCCGTGTGCTGCGCATTTTTGCGTTGTCTCCTAACGAGGCTATAGAGCGAAGCCGGCTACAAAAAGAGATATGGGAAGATGAAGGTGTTATAGTAGGCCGCAGTCTCGATATGTTCATATCAAAACTTAGAAAAAAATTGGAATTTGATCCCAATATCAACATCGTTGTTATACGCGGCAAAGGATATAAGCTTGAAATTAGCTCTTAAGAAATCTTCCCGCTCCGAACTGATGTTATTAGAATTCAATTTTATAAACCCACCTTAGTTTCCCGTGAAATGTCAGGATATTAAAATTATTACTTCCATTATAATTATGATATCCCTATAACTATCATCTGCAAGCAAGGTCTTCCATTTTCTCCCAAAATAAAGATTCCTTTTTTCATTTACTAAGCTATAATTGAAAGATTCAATTTTTATGAAACGTTGCAATGGTTGGGCCGTGGATTAGGAGACCCGACGGCGGCCCTCACGAGTGGTTGATGCGGGCTTGCGAAAAAAGGGAACACCTACACGGGCTTGAATTATATATCAACCCTCTCTTAGAACCGCTTTACATAGGATACATTTGTTATGGGCAGTTTTTTCTCTTTTTTATTTCAAACTATGTCTTAGTTGCCATAGATAATTGATACCTGTTCATTTGAGTTCTGAAAGTATCAATTTTTTCTGCTTTAATGTGTTCTTCATTGCTTTTTCCCTTACGATTGGATCATCGCTATGTATTAATTCAAAATATTCAGTTGGTACAACTTGCCATGATAATCCATATTTATCTTTACACCATCCACAAGAGCCTTCCTGACCACCATTTTTAGTAAGGATTTCCCAATAATAATCCGTTTCAGCCTGGTCTTTTGTATTGATAACAAAAGAAACTGCTTCATTAAATTTGAATAGTGGGCCTGCTGCTAATATACTAAACTCCATTCCTGCTATTTCAATTACAGCTGTTTCTATGCCTGCATCATTTCCACTTTCGTCACTATCGAACTTGCGAAAATCTTTCAGCTTACCGTCTTTAAAAATCGATAAGTAGTAATCTGCTACAGCTTTGGCATCTTTCTCTACCCACAAATAGGGTGTAATTTTTTGAGTAATCATAATTTTATTTTTAATGCTTTTACTGGAGTCATTTGCAATTACGGTTTGATTGATTGCGTTATCAGTGTTATCTGGCTGATTTGGATTTGAACAAGAAATTGTCAAACAACAAACAATCACTGTAAGAAAAATTAATTTATTCATTTTCTATTTCTTTAAATTTTCGGTCGGAAGTGTCAGTTTGTAGGTATCGTTAAAATTGTCCATAACGGGCAGGTCCAGCCCCACTATTGGCAATACCAATGTTGTACTAAACCTACGGTAGTTTGGTGAGCACGCTTTAAACAAAGAGTGCTTTTGTTTTGCATTTTAACTAAATACTTTTTTTATGCAAACAAAACAAACTACCGGGCTGCGTCCAATGGACAAAGATTATGTAACCATCGTTGCCTTTAGGTTTGTATCAGTCTAATATTAAAATTTATTGGTGATATTAGTATTGATAAGTTAACCAAGCGGCATCAGTGCACTATCCCTCGTTGGCCAGGTGAGACCTATCTTGCGATTTAGACTGCTGCCGCTATTTTGAACAGGCATCAAATAGAAATTTGGGTAAGACCCATTAGCAAGGCTTTGATAGTGTTCAAAACTGGTTAACCATTGTTTAAATTTAAAAACAAATTTATGAGTTACCAATGGTTTATCGGCATTGATGTATCAAAACAAACACTGGATATTACAATCCTTAACAACAATGAAAAGAAAATGTATGAACAGATTGTTAATAGTGATCAATCTATCAAAACATTTTTAAAGAAGCTGGTTAGAGATCAAAAAATCCTTTTACATGATTGTCTTTTTTGTTTGGAGCATACCGGAATTTATAATAGCCATTTTTTAAAAGTAATGGAAGAAAAGAAGTTGGCAGTATGCTTAGAATCATCTGTACAAATAAAACAATCAGGTGGTTTATTAAGAGGCAAGAATGATAAAGTTGATTCCTATAGAATTGCTTTATACGCTTTTAAGAATAAAGAGTTTTTAACTTTGTGGCAGCCGGAACGCACTGTAATCAGGCATCTCAAAAGATTAAGCGGTATTAGAGAGCGGTTGCTCAATGCCAGGAAGCAAATAAGCAATACAATTAAAGAAGATAAGAAATTTATTGATAAAGAATCTTCTGCTCAGATGATGAAGTGTTGCAAACAAAGTATCAAAGCTCTTGAGGAAGACATTAAAAAAACAGAAGAAGAGATAAAAAAAGTAATTGATTGTGATGAAAAACTTAAAGAACTTTTTTCCATAATTGAATCAATACCAGGTGTTGGAAAAATAACAGCAACTGAAATTGTTATCAACACCAATGAGTTTAGAAAAATAAATGATCCGCGAAAATATGCATGTTATGCAGGTATTGCTCCTTTCGAACATACATCGGGAACAAGCGTGAGAGGGAAAACCAGAACGAGTAAAAAAGCAAATATGAAAGCAAAATCTTTATTACACATGACCGCATTAGTTGCAGCCAGGTTTAGTGATGATTTGCGTGAATATTATGAAAGAAAAGTTGCAGAAGGAAAGAATAAAATGAATGTTCTAAATGCAGTTAAAAACAAAATTATCCATAGAATTTTTGCCTGCGTTAACCAAAAAAGATTGTACGAAAAAAACTATAAATATTGTTTGGTGGAATCATAGAAATCGCAAGCCTCAAACAAAGTAACAGGATTTTCGGCGCTGTACAAAGAAATGGAACGCTCCATTTCCATCACCGGTAAAAGCAAAAGCACGCTCACTAATTATGCCCGTCAACTGGCACACCTGTCGCTGCATTACAACCAGTTTCCACTTGACCTGGACTCATAGCAGGTGATGGATTACCTGCACCTGATAAAAAGCCGTGGTACTGCTTCTGCTACGTTTTTCAAATTCACGGTGTATGGGCTGCGCTATGCCTGCCGTATGCGGGGGCTGGAATACACACAATTTTCTTTGCCGGCAATTGACAAAGATGTTAAGCTCCCTTACGTGCTTAATGGCCAGGAAGTAAAAGCATTGCTAAGTAACTGTAAACTTTTAAAGCATCGCCTTATTATCGGTTTGTGTTATGGGTGCGGGCTCAGATGCAGTGAAGTGCGCCATCTTCGGTTAACCGACACTGATATAGTACGCGGCATGCTGCATGTGAGAAAGGGTAAGGGTTCTAAAGACCGCAGCCTTCCCCTGGGCAAGATGCTGTGCCGGGGTATCGCCCAATATATTTCTGCCGAACATCCGCAGCAATATTTATTTGAAGGAGCGGGTGGTGAAGCTATGTCACAACGAGGTACCCAATGGGTAGTTTACCAGGCAGTAAAACGGGCAGGCATCTCCAAAGAAGTGCATATCCATACATTGCGCCATATTTATGCCACCCATCTTTTGGAGCAGGGTGTAAATATTCTTACCATTAAAGAACTACCCGGCCATGCGCACATAGAAACCACGATGGTGTACCTGCACATTGCAAAGCCCTCGCCGCAATCGGTGTTCAGTCCTTTGGATACTTTGTATAAGCAAAGCTGATGCAGCCTGAGAACGAAATGGCTGGCGTGCTGAATGCACATTGGCCTGCTGTGCAACAAAGCAGAACGTTTAATACCTGGCAACTGCGTACACTCCATGCCGTGAGGCGGTGCCGCACTGCTGCCCTTGGCGCACATGTGGATGGCTGCACCTCTTGTGGCCATCTTCGCATCAGCTACAATAGCTGCCGCAACCGTCATTGCCCTAAATGCCAAAGCAATCAAAGAGAAAAGTGGATACAGGCAAGAGAGCAGGAACTGTTGCCTGTTCCATATTTTCATGTGGTGTTTACGTTGCCTGAAGCTTTAAATACACTGTGCATCTATAGACCTGCATGCATCTATAATACCTTGTTTCAAAGTGCGTGGAGCGTGCTTAATACATTTGGCCATTACCACAAATGGCTCGGCGCACAGGCGGGCATGATAGCCATTCTGCACACGTGGGACAAACCTTAAGTTTACATCCACACCTACATTGTATTGTCCCCGGTGGCGGCCTTACGGGGCAGGGTAAATGGAAAACAGCCAGAACCAATGGTAAACCCGCCTGCCGGACGGGCACGTATTTGTTTTCTGTAAAAGCTATGAGCAAAGTTTTTCGCGGAAAGTTTATGACGGCCCTCAAAGAAAGGTTGCCTGCTGAATTATCACAGCAAAGCATAGACGAACTCTATAAAAAAAATTGGGTGGTATATGCAAAGCGCCCTTTCCAGGGGCCCCACAGCGTGATAGAATACCTTGGCAGATATACCCACAAAATAGCCATCAGCAATCACCGCATCAAAGACATTGCAGATGCCATGGTTACTTTTTCTTACAAAGATTACAGGGCTGCAGCAGCCACCAAAGAAATGACGCTGGAAGCTTTGGAGTTCATCCGCCGGTTTGCTTTACACATTTTACCCAAAGGCTTTGTTCGCATCAGGCATTACGGCATTCTCAGCAGCACATCAAAAGCAGGTTGCGCTGTCGTGATAAAAGATCAACTGCCGCAGGTACCACCAATACAAAATCAAAATCAAAAGATATATGACCCACGGCAATGTCCTTGCTGTAAAAAGCAAACCATGCAAACCATCCTGCGCTTTAACCGGCGCGGACCGCCTGCATCCTGGCAGCAAATAGCTAAAGATATTCTGGAATGTATAACTTGAAAGATGGCTGCCAAAAGCGGCCGAAGATCCCTATGTAAACAACTTAAAAATTACCACGAATTTGAACAGCTTTGCTCCCAAAATGACAATGAACATACTTGAAAGAAATGAAAAAGCCTAATATGACCCCAGGCGATTCCTGTTTTTAAAAAAGCAGCGTCCTAACACCAAACCATAGCCGCAAAGTTCTTTCAACTCAAATCCCATAGTTTATAAAAGTTCAATCACCGGTTCCCTACAACAGGGGACTTCATCGCAGGCACTGCGTGCCCGACGAAGTCT
>CAWCUN010000007.1:0-10383 GCA_963798665.1 uncultured Chitinophagaceae bacterium
TAGTAAACTATTATGTTTTTTAGATTGTCGTCGTAGTGTTTGTAAACCCTTTGAACCTTGTGCTATTAAAGATTGATGTGAAGCTGCAATGCATAACAGAAAAAGGGGCTTAAAAAATTAAAGCCCCCTCAATGAAAAAATTCGTTATTAATTCTGAATAATCAACTGGTGTTTTTCCTCTAATGTTCCACTTGTAATTTGCACAATGTAAGACCCGCTAATAAGCCCCTGGATGTTTATTGTGGCTGATGAGGCATTACTATATTTTTGATCTTTTTTGAGATTCCCCTGCAAATCGTAAATGCGGACTTCATCAAAGGTTGCAGTTGCCGACAACTGCGGGTTGCTATCATCACGTGCAATATTGATTGAATTGGATGCAGGATTTGGCGATACAACAAATGCAAAACCACACGGAGGAACATAAGCCTGGCGGTGGGTTTGAACTGAAGTGCCACAGATATTAATTGCAGCAACCGCTATATCATAATAAACATTGCAAACATTTTTTGGGATAGACATTTGGATGAAAGTACTATGGCCGGTTTGTAACACTCCGTTTTTATACCAATTGTAGGACGTTGCATTGGGTACCGGCTCTATTTGAGCCTGAATTTTACCAATTGCAGGATCTATAAGAGGAAATGTAATTGGGCCGGGGGGTACTTTTCCAACTGCAATATTGGCCTTATTAATAATTAAATCGCCAGGTTGGCGCCTGCACTAAATGCTTGTGTATTGGCACACTCTGAGCCATTGCTCACAGCAACTTTTTTGAAAGGCGTGCCTGTAAAGCCATTAGGATAGCCTATATTTTTTAATTCTGTTTGCCATGAATTATGGACGGAATTATCAATAGTATTATTTCCGTTTACGAAATTTATAAGCATCTGTTTGGAAGCAGGCTGGTCTGCTAAACTTAATGCAGCAATAGGGCTGAACCGCCCTCTTATTAATTGTATAATTTCAACAATAATGGTAGATACCCCGGCTCTTATGTACAAACCCCGTGCATGACGGGCAAGGTGCTGATAACCCTCCGGTACATTAGCGCCCTGGTGCGGCGCATCATCGCTTATGTATAATCTTGTATTGTGGTTAAGGCCGGTATTTTCCATGTCTTTTAGCGCATACCTTGCTATTACACCGCCCATGCTTTGCCCTAAAACTACATTTGGTTGAATTACGTCATTAAGCGGTTGTTTATTGGCATTTACCCATTGAATAATGGTTTCTAATAAATAGGCATTGCGTTGCAAATAATCAACTCCGTTTTTCCAGTCAACATAAATAATATCGTATTGCTGTGTTGAACCTGACAATAAACCAGATTAATTGAATTCCTGGATCATTAGTCGATCATTTATAAAATTGTTCCATAGGTGTTTTCCCCATACTTTTCTTCTGGTTTTGTGATATTCCCGGGGTCATATCCTTCAGCAACTATTAAGGGCTTTCTTAAAATATGGTCAGCATTTGCATATTGAATAGTTGCGTAACCTTTTCCGGAAATACCAAGATATGATTTAGTAGCTGTAAATGGGGATGGCGGAAAAACTTCTCCGGTAGGGGTCATCATTTGAGAGCCACTACTGTAATCAGTTTGTATCTGTATTTCAGAATGGCTGTACAGGATTGCGCCCCCGCTTATGGTTAATTTGTAAGTCCATTGTTTTAACCCGGTATCTGCATAGTTGATACTTAAGGGTTGCCCAACTGTAAGTGTTCTGTAACCGGCGCCATCGCCTGCATCTAACTGCATATTAGTAATGCCTGCAGCATTATTGGTAAACCAGAGATTAGCAGGAACACAATCTGTAGGCTTTGCCCTTGGTAAAAGTTCACAGGAGGGCTTATTAAAAAAGCCTTTTCACTTTGATAAGGATTTTGCCATACCCCGCCAACATACTTATCATACAATTGATTATTGGTAATGGTAATATAATTACCGGCGGCATTGTCTTTAAACCGCGAATAGTTAAAGTATAAGCCGCTTAATACAATTTGCCCGGGCTGGCGCTGGATGTACCATAGGCTGTCTGCAATAGCAGAAGATACAAACCCTGTGGCAGCAGTACTTACCCGGCTTGTAAGCAATGTTTGATATACATCCCAAAAAGCATCAATATCTGCATAATTGCTGTCTGCCAAAGCAGCCGTCCCACTATAATTTTCGATATTGGTGAGCTCCATTCCAAAATCACGCAGTATTCCATAAGGCACTTTTGATTTATCTACATGAGAAAAAATGTAATTCATTTGAGTAAAAAAAGTAGTGTCGGTTTCGGTTTGCGCAGATATATTTTCGCAGAACAGACATAATATAATAACGCCTGTAAACCATAAGCAGAGTTTTTTCATTCGGTTGTTTTTTTTAAGAGGTAATTGTAATTTATTATTTAGTGAATTGCATATCAAACCTGCCATTAGTAACGTGCACTGTATCCCCACTTGCATCTACCCCATTAAACCAAAATGTACCGGAAGCGATTTGATTTATTTCATCAAATTTTTTAAGAATCAATTGGCCACTTGAGGGTGAATAGGTAAAAAAATCATCCAATGTACTATTAATAAATTTTCTATAATTACCATATGCAATCCCTTTAATTCCTTGCGTTTGTAATTCATATGTTTCCCCATTTTTAAGAGATAAACTATCAATACTGATGTTTACATTAATTGGAGAACTGGGCTTGCTATTATCCGATGCTGAAACCTGAAATACATAACCGCTTGGACTTGGGTAGTAGATATACTGATAGTAACAAGTTAGTCTTGGATTTAAACCTATTCCTTTTGGCACAAAAGCCTTCCCATCAACTAAACATCCAAAAGTATTAGCGCCTGTTTGTGTTTCAGGGGGCAGTCTGTCAATTGGGTTGCCGGGTTTATGTTTTTTGCATTCGCTGGTAGTAAGGGTAATAAAAAAAAGAGTAATGAGAACTAAAAGAGGTTTGAATTTCATAGCGTGAGTTTTATATATTTACAAGGGAAACTTTTAATAAATTTTCTATTGAGTCTTTTTACTGTATTTTTTAAATAGTATTTATACCGGGATATAGACACGACTTGTAAGTAATGTTTGATATACATCCCAGAACGCATCAACATCGGCATAATTACTATCGGCTAAAGCAGCAGTACCATTGTAATTTTCAATGTTGGTAAATTCCATTCCAAAGTCTCTAAGCATTCCATAAGGTGTTTTTGATTTATCAACATGAGCAAAAATGTAATTCATTTGCGTAAAAAAGGTAGTATCTGTTTCGGTTTGTGCCAAAGTTTGTTTACTGAATAGGCACATCATAAAGCTGCTTGCAAAAATTAAGTAGAATTTTTTCATTGGATTTATTTTTTAGAAGTTGTTTATTTTGTGAATTGCATATCAAATCTGCCATCTGTAATTTTTAAAGTATCCCCAAAAGAGGTAACTACATCAAACCAAAATGTTCCAGACACTATTTGATTTATTTCGTCAAATTTTGTTATTACTAATTGACCTGGAAGATCTGATTTTGTATATAAATTAATATTTTCTGTTTCCTTATATCTTAAATATAATGCATAAGCATTGCCTTTTTGATTGTCACCCAAAGTAAAAATTCCTTCCATAATAGGTAGACTATCAGTATAGATGCCTATTCCAGCCACATCATTTGTATTATACTTGTGACCAACACTTAGTTGGAAAAAATAACCTTGACTGTAATTAGTATTTAAATATTGATAAGCACATTGTAAAATCGGACTTAACGATGGCCCTTTCGGCAAAAAAACCTCACCATTTATCAAACATCCAAAAGTATTAGCACCTGTTTGAGTTTTAGGTGGTAGTTGGTCAACAGGGTTACCGGGTTTATGTTTTTTGCATTCGCTGGTAGTAAGGGTGATAAAAAAAAGAGAAGAGATGAGGAGAATTAATCGGTATTTCATCAGTTAGCTTTTTACATTAATAAGGGTAAAAAATCCGACAAAATTATTATTCAGTAATTATAGAACAATTAAAAAATGTTTCGGCGGGCGTTTTTCCGGTTTTTTAAAAATAGTATTAATACCGCAAAACTCCTAAGGAACGATGCTCGTCCTGAATTCCAAATGATGGTATTTAATTTAGATTTTAAATACTTTAACTGCTCAAGTACCTTCGTGCAATGCATTATGCTTCTATAGAAAATTTGAGTAAATCATTTGGTATAAGAAAACTTTTCAGCGATATAAGTTTTTACATGGAGGAAGGAGATAAAATTGCTTTTGTTGCAAGAAATGGAACAGGTAAATCTACCCTCCTCAGGATAATTGCAGGCCTTGATACTGCTGACTCGGGAACGGTCTGGGTTCATAAGGATGTAAAGGTGATCATGCTTCAGCAGGATACTGTTTTTGACAATGATAAAACCATCCGGGATAATATTTTAAATCTTGATAACCCGGTTGTGCGCATTGTAAAAGAATATGAAATGTTGCTGGAAGAAGAACCGCATAACGAACAACGCATGAGCGAAGTTATTGCCGAACTTAATGAAGCAGATGCCTGGAATTTTGAAAGTGATCTGAAGCAGATTTTGGGGAAACTGAACATTCATCATCTTAATGAACGGGTGAAAAATTTAAGTGGCGGCCAGCGTAAAAGAGTGGCGCTTGCGCAGGCGTTGGTAGAAGCGCAACTACATGAAGGGAAATGCCTGCTCATACTTGATGAACCTACCAACCATCTTGATGTGGATATGATCGAATGGCTTGAAAACTTTTTAGCCACCAATAAAAGTACCTTACTGTTAGTAACACACGATCGTTATTTTTTGGATGCTGTGTGTAATGAAATCATTGAACTTGAAGATGAGAAGTTATATGTCTACAAAGGGGATTATGATTATTTCCTGGAACAAAAATCATTAAGGTTGGAAGTGCAGCAAAGTGAATTACAAAAAGATAAAAATATTTTCAGAAAAGAACTGGAATGGATGCGCAAGCAACCAAAAGCCCGAACTACAAAGTCAAAAAGCAGGCAGGACGCATTTGCAGAAGTAGAGGAAAGAGTAAGCCAGAGAAAGGAAGTAGCTGAAGTTTCGTTGCAGGTAAAAATGACCCGGCTGGGTGGAAAAGTGCTGGAGATGAAAAAAGTATATAAATCCTACGGAGATAAAGTTATCATGAAGGGATTTGATTATACTTTTAAGAAAGGCGAACGTATAGGAATTGTTGGAAAGAATGGAACGGGCAAATCCACTTTTTTGAAAGTAGCACTGGATATTATTCCTCCCGGTAGTGGCAAAATAAATCATGGAGATACGGTTGTATTTGGAAATTTTGCGCAGGAAGGTTTACAATACAAAGAGGATAAAAGAGCCATTGAATATGTAAAAGATTTTGCAGAATTTTTTCCTCTGGCGGATGGAAGCAAGATAAGCGCAACCCAATTCATGGAGAAGTTTGGTTTTAGTGCACAACAACAATTTACTCCTTTAAGTAAATTAAGCGGCGGAGAAAAAAGACGATTGCATTTGCTAAGCATCCTGTTTCGCAATCCTAATTTTTTGGTATTAGATGAACCGACTAACGATTTGGATTTACAAACATTAAGAACACTCGAAGAATTTTTACAGGATTTCCCCGGATGTATTTTAATTGTAAGTCATGACCGGTATTTTATGGACAGGCTTGTGGATCATCTTTTTGCCTTTGAAGGAAATGGGGAGATTAAAGATTTCCCGGGTAATTATTCACAATACAGAACATGGAAGCAACTGGGAGAAAATAAGCCAAAAGAAATTTCTCATGTTTCAAGAAATAATGAGAAAGTAAAGTCAAAAAGCGATAATGGAATCAGCCAGAAATTTACTTTTAAAGAAAAACATGAATTTGAATTATTGGAAAAAGAAATACCTGCCCTGGAAAAAGAAAAGCAGTTGCTTGAAGTAAAAATGAATAATGGTTCTTTGGATTTCGAAAAGCTGCAATCAAATGCAGAGAGAATTAGTGAGATCATCGTTCTTCTCGATAAAAAAGAAATGAGATGGCTGGAGTTAAGCGAAAAAGTATAATCTTTTTACAAATACCTTAAATAGAAAATGAAAAATTTGCGATTGGTTCTTTTGCTGACTTTTACGTCAATATGTGCTTTAAAAATATATGCCACTGTTCGTTTGCCGGCCATAATTGGCGACCATATGGTACTTCAGCAAAATACAGAAGTGGCGCTATGGGGCTGGAGCGATCCGACTGAAAATATCAAAATAAACGTAAGTTGGGACACAACTACTTATAATGCAAAAGGTGGATCCGATGCGAAATGGATTACAAAAATCAAAACACCTGGTGCCGGCGGTCCGTATATAATTACTATTTCCGGCAGTAATAAAATTATAGTTGACGATGTGTTAATTGGCGAAGTATGGGATTGCAGCGGACAGAGCAATATGGAGATGAGTTACAGCTGGGGAATTAAACAATACACTAATGATATTGAAAATGCCAGCAATCAAAAAATCAGGCTTTTTCATATCCCCAGGTTAACAGCAGCGATATCCACAGGATGATTTAAAAGGTCATTGGGTTGTATGTAATCCGGATGACCTTAAAACATTTAGCCTTGCAGGATATTTTTTTGGGCAAAAATTAGAGCAGGTTTTGAATTTGCCAGTTGGCTTAATCGAAGCGAGTTGGGGCGGCACACCGGCTGAAGTATGGACACCCAAAGATTCAATAGAAAACAATGCTGTCTTAAAAATCGCCGCGGATAGTTTAAAGGTTAGCGACTACTGGCCCGTAAATGCTGCTGCAACATTTAATGCAATGATAAATCCTGATTACCCGCTTTACCATTGCCGGCGTGATATGGTACCAGGGCGAAGCTAACGTTGGCACGGCTTCTACTTATAATGAGCTTTTTGCTACAATGATTAATTCCTGGCGACAAGCATGGCAAATAAACTTGCCGTTTTACTTTGTGCAAATAGCGCCTTTCAAAGGTTATGGCGGTATTTCTGGATCGCTATTACAGGAAGCACAAACAAAAACTCTTGCTGTTCCTAAAACAGGAATGGTAGTAGTACATGATTTAGTCGATGACGTAACCGATATTCATCCAAAAGATAAAAAGGATGTAGGCATACGCCTTGCGAATTATGCATTGGCGGAAGTATACGGTAAAAAAGATATTCCTTATAAAAGCCCGATGTATAGCAGCATGGAAATTGAAAAGGATAAGATCAAAATTAACTTTGATAATGCGGACCATGGCCTCGTTAGCAAAAATGGACTACCTTCTGATTTTTATATTGCCGGAGACGATAAAGTTTTTAGGCGCGCTACAGTTAAGATTGATGGCAATAGCGTAATTGCTTCGAATAAAGAGATTACACGTCCTGTCGCAGTCCGTTTTGGATTTACAAACATTGCAATGCCGAATCTTTTTAATAAGGAAGGATTGCCTGCAAATACGTTTCGCACGGACGATTGGGATGATGTGGATACCGTACTTCAAAATTGATCTTATGAAATTAAAAATTTTGATAAGCCTGCTTTTCTTGTCTGCATCTGTATTAGTAATTGCGCAACCTGTGGCGGTGCATGGTAACCTGCATGTTGACGGGATTTATTTAAAAGACCAGCACGATAATAATGTGGTATTACGTGGCATGAGCTTTGGCTGGCATTGCTTCCATCCAAGATTTTATAATGCCGGCGCAGTAAAATGGCTGCATGATGATTGGGATTGTTCTGTTGTAAGAGCCGCAATGGGTGTCGAGCCTAAAGGTGGTTATGTTGATAAACCTGATTGGTCGAAAGAAAAAATAAAGACTGTAGTTGATGGCGCAATAAAAGAAGGAATCTATGTTATTATAGACTTTCACAGCCATAATATACGGCTCAAAGAGGCAAAAGAATTTTTCGCTGAAATGGCTACAGCTTACGGCTCTTCTCCCAATGTGATTTATGAGATATTTAATGAGCCCGATTACGAATCCTGGGATTCGGTAAAAATCTATTCACGGGAAATTATTTCAACTATCAGGAGAATTGATCCTGATAATATCATACTTGTTGGCAATCCACATTGGGACCAGGATATCAATATCGTTGCTGATGCCCCACTAAATGGATTCACCAATATTATGTACTCCGTTCATTTTTATGCAGCAACACATAAGCAGGAATTACGTGACAAATGTAACTATGCACTTAAAAAAGATATTCCAATTTTCATTTCAGAATCTGCAGGAATGGAAGCAACAGGTGATGGTCCCATCAATTATGATGAATGGAATAAATGGATTGAATGGGCAGAAAAAAATCAAATAAGCTGGGTCACATGGTCTGCGTCAGATAAGGACGAAACATGCAGCGTATTACTTCCCAGCGCTGCTTCAGACGGTAATTGGCAATGATAAAGATTTAAAAGAATCAGGAATAAAAACAAGGGAGTTAATAAAGAAATACACTTCGGGTAAGAAATAAAATTATCGGCGGAAAATATTTTTTTACAGGCGGTAAAAATTCATCTCTCACAAATATTAGTTTTAGTTATTCTTCAAAACATATAATATGAAAAGATTATTTGCACTGGCGGTTTTATGTATCGGTTTTATTGCAGCAACAAATGCCCAATCAACGGTTAAAAATTACGATTCAGTATTGGCAAAGAAATTAAATGCTGATGATTATGGAATGAAACATTATGTATTTGTTATTCTTAAAACCGGGAGCAACACTTCTGAAAATAAAGAAGCAATGGATTCGGCATTTAGTGGTCACATGAAAAATATACAACGGCTCGCAGATAATAATAAGCTTGTGGTAGCAGGCCCCTTCGGAAAAAACGATGATAGTTTTCGGGGATTATTTATTTTAAATACCAACAGCATTGATGAGGCAAAAAGCCTTTTGGCAACCGATCCTGCTATCAAAGCAAAATATCTTGAACCGGAACTGTACTTATGGTATGGTTCTGCAGCTCTACAGGAGACTTTAAAAATTCATGAGAAAATTCAGAAATCAAGGTTTTAATTATAAATCTCTTTCTGTAATTATTTTTGGAAACCTCGTATTCCCAAAACAAAAAAGGCGATCGTTTCCAATCACCTTTTTTATCTTCATAGCAAAATATTTACGCTGGGGTTTTACTCAGCTCTTCTCTTCCCAAAAACGATGTTTCGCAATTGCATTGATAAATGCCGTTGCGGTTTTCGAATCATAATTTTTACTTGTAATTATTCCCTGCGAAGCAAGAGAGTAGGCATGTTTAGGTAAACAGGCTACTCTGTTACCTTTAGAAACTTTTAGAAAATAAATGGGCTAACGGATGGAGATACTAAATTGTAGTAAATTATACTCAACTGATTTAATCAATTAAGGTAACATTTTTTCGCCTCGAGGTAAGCATTTCTTGTGGCACAGAATTACAAATTTCTTCTTTCAATACATCAATAATTCTTTGTTTTACAAAATGGCGATAGGTAACAATACTTATTTCACGTACGGGCACCTGTGGCTTAAAATGTCTTACATTTTTCATGTCTTTTGCAGATAATTCTTTTATAGCGAGCTCAGGCAAAATCGTAATGCCCTCATTTGAGTCTACAATTTTTTTTAGCGTTTCAATACTTCCGGCCTCATATTCCAGGTTGCTGGTTTCGAGTTCTTTTTTTCTTAGCTCGCAAAGATTTAAAACCTGCGCTCTTAAGCAATGTCCTTCTTCAAGCAACCACAAATGATTGGTATCAATATCGTCCGGCAATAAAAATTTTTTTTTCATCAGTTTTTCATTTTGCGATGCATAGACAACAAACTGTTCATAATACAAAGGCTGCTCGTTTAAAGACTCATTGTTTAAAGGAGTTGCCAGTATACCTGCATCAAGATGGTGGTTTTTAAGTTTATCAACTATTTGCTGGGTAGTGAGTTCTGTAATTTTTATTTTTAAAAGAGGATATTTTTTTAAAAATGAATTCAAAAACAGCGGCAAAAGATAGGGAGCGACTGTAGGAATAATTCCCAGTTTTAATTCTCCTTTAATTTGTCCCTTTAACTCACTTACAATTACCTTCATCCTGTTTGCTTCCTCTAATATTATTTTTGCCTGTTTAATCACAATCTCGCCGGCTTCAGTTGGCACAACAGGCTGTTTACTTCTGTCAAATATTTTTACTTCGAGCTCTTCTTCCAGTTTTTGAATCATCATGCTCAGAGTCGGCTGCGTTACAAAACATTTGTCAGCAGCTTTTGCAAAATGCCTGTAAGTATCCACTGCCAGTATGTATTTTAAATGCTGAATGTTCATCCCATAGTTTTGATCTATGTAAAGATAAATAGTATCAATTTGCTTTATTGCAGTTGATACTTCGCTTTTTGTTTTTTTTATCCGCACGAAATAATCATCCG
>CAWCUN010000008.1:0-12340 GCA_963798665.1 uncultured Chitinophagaceae bacterium
GAGATCCGTTATTTGAGATAAAGTAAAAGCAAGAAACTCAGCAAAATCAAGGGTGTCAAAGTTTTACACTTCTTTACTTTACTCATATTTACTTCGTTTTATAGTTATTTAGGTTGAGCAATTCGTGGAGTATTTAACTTCTCTTTATAATTACTCCACTAACCTTACATAAGTCTTTCTCTATTAATATTTTATAAGAAGTCGACTCTATTTTTAGCCTGTTGGTAAAATGTAATTTTATCATTAAAATAAAGTGTATTAAGAGAGGCATACTGTCTATTAAATACTGGTCAGGAATGTTGCTTATTTGAGCTTTCGTCGCAAAAGAAAAACCGGATATCAAAAAATATTTAAAAACTTTTTCATCTTTCAAATTTTTCAAACAGGCCGCATTACGAATTTTTTATCAACATTTCATCTATGCCTGTAAACTGATAACCTGGTGTTTTAATTCTTTGATCAACTCGGTAAATATTTATACAATTTATTAGTCCGTCGCAGATCACTACCAATGTGTGTCTGCAAGATAAATCTATTCAACCCATTGGTTGACTTACTTCACACTTTGCGAAAATTAAAGTTAACACAACCTGATGGGGTTCTTAAAATCATCGATGAGGATACCAACGAAATAGTTACGTCGCAAAAAAGCAAATCACTAATTCCTGGAGGTTTTTGAAGTAACCCAATAGATGTTGATGATTGATGAAGGGGAAAAAAAGGGTGAATGGAATTCAAATAAGCGATATTGCGGCCGATGAATTGTATCCGATGTTAAGCTTTATCTTAAAGTAAAGAGGAAACTGAAAAATCATTTTGCAAGAATTTTTGGATAAAACCGAACTGATGATCCCGCTTTTTTAATTAAGAACAACTTCTGAACTCGTATTCTTTTCGTGGAAAGCTTTTCCTACAATGCTGTATGATCGCTGTTCAGAACTATTGGCAAACCCCTGATCATGTCTTTTGTAAAATCCTTTTGAATATAAAGCATCCAGGTCCCGGAAAAAAGTTGCCAAAGTTATATCATCTGTGCTTTTATACCCCCAGGCTTGCATTATGTTCATTGTGCCATCCAGTATTTCAGTGCGCAGCTGTTCCATTGATCTCCGCGAAAAATTTGTTGATTGAATACCGTTTGTTTCATAGTATCTATTGCTGCGGGTAACATGGTTTTGAAAACTAACAGCATCTGCTCCTAATGCAAAAAGACGTAGCACATCAAATGGTGAGTAAATTTCAGAGGCAGCAATAATTTTGATTTTCTTGTTAAGCCCGTATATCTCTAATGTTTTTGAAACAAATAACAAGGCTTCATACAAAGGCATTGCTGAATTTTGAGAATGTGATAGAAAATTATTTTCTTTATCACAATCTTCTACAGTAATGAAATCAGGCGCTATGGCGGTTTTGCAAAAAGCATAACATATTTCGTGAAACTCCTTTTTGTCTGCGATACAAAGCCTTATACCAATTGGTTTTTTACCGGAAAGCTGCCGTAAAGAATCTAAAAATATTACCATGCTTTCAGCGTTGCTGAAGGCTGTATGCTCACAACTATTTTCAAAACCCTTAGCCGGATATTTATTGTTATAAGCAGACTTAGCATAAGAGTTTCTATTTGTCGAAATAGTATTCTTATGATTAAATCGCGGCACTTTTAATTCAATCATTTTCACCTTTGGCCTCGCGGCAGTTTCCCGAAAAGATTTCGCGTTGAATTTAAAATTGTTATCTCTGCAGCCCGTGTAATCAGACCCAATTGTCCAAATTGAATCGTCGATAAATAAATCATCATTCAACCTTTGCATCATGTCATGTGCAGCGCCGTTATCTTCAGAGAGTATAATTTGCTTAGGCATGAAACTTATGTTTTGATCTGCGGTCACAGATTCAAGGCAAATGATGCTGGAAAGATATGGCTGGGCGCAATGGCTGTTGCCAAACAATACAGTTAATTCATCCCCTTTAATCTTCCGGGGAAGAACTACACTATCATCTCCATTAAATTGTATGACATCACATTTTATTTTTTTCTTCCCTGTCTCCTTTTTTGAAACTATCCTTTTATAATAGATCGCAAAAACCAATAAGGGAATTGAAAATAGCAATGTCCAGAAAAAATCATGGTTATGAGTATAGGCAGCTTTTATGATTAGAACATTTATCAATATAACCATTAAAAGAAATACGCCGCTAAGCGGAATAATTTTTTTATTTTTAAACATGTTGACACATTTTAATTTTAGAAAATCTAACCACCTTATCTCCTGGGAAGCAATTTTATTTTATTTCTCCTTAAAATTTCCTGCATAACATCCACTGATTCCGAAACGGCTCTGCGATATCCCATGCTGCTTTTCTTTACAAAGTGATCATAACCTGGCACCACCAGTCTTATTTCGCATAACCTGTTTTCAAGCTTTTTACTTCCCTCCTTTCTTAGCATCACATGTGCACGAATAATTTTATCACATTGCCTGAATAATTTTTCTACTTTTTCTCTTACAAAGGCTTCCAGTTTTTGACCAGCCTTAAAATCTACTGACTTAATAATGATGTTCATAAAGTTTATTTAATAATGAAAAAAAAATTAATACTGGTAAAACGGGTTGCTACTATAAGGCGATTATTAACCAGGAACTTAATAATCCTGCCGGTTTTAACCTTTATTCAAAATTAGATTGCCAGTATTAGAAGGAGATTAAGAACAAATTAGAAAGCAATTAAAATTATTTATGCCGTACATTTTCGGCAATGGGGAGTTGTATTACAACAGTAGTCCCTTTCCCAACAATGGAGTTAACTTTTATCTGGCCTTTGTGTAATTTTACAATACGATAAGCTAACGGCAATCCTACACCAAACCCGGTAATTGCCTTACTATCTTCGGTTCTGTAAAATGGCTGAAAAATATTTTTCAAATCATTTTCAGAAATACCTTTACCGTCGTCTTCTATAGAAATGATTATTTCTTTTGACTCAACCGCTAATTTTATTTTTGCAAGATGGTCGGGTGAGTATTTGCAGGCGTTCGAGACAACATTTTTTATAGCTGTGAGTAATAACTCAGCATTCCCAAATACTAATAATCTTTCTTCATTTGCAGGCAATTGATCAAACTGAAGTTTTACCGAGTACTCCGTGTTCATTTTTGTAACCTCACCCGGAAGCTGCATCAGTATTTCATCAACTCTGATTGAATTAATTTCAATCCCCCCTTTAATACCCGATGCAGTTGCAAACTCTAATAGTGTTTGTGTTAATTTGCTTAACTGACATACATCCTGGTAAACAGACTGCATGACCCCCCGGTATTCTTTTGCGTCCCTTGTTCTTTGAAGTGATACTTCAAGTTGGCTGGAGATAGAGGTGAGCGGCGTAGATAATTCATGGGAGGCTGACGAAATAAAGCGCCGTTGCATTTCAAAACTTTGTTGCAAGCGGTCTAACAATTCATTCAAAGTTTCTGTGAGATAGTTCCATTCATCTTTAGCATTACCTGATTTAATTCTATGTGCCAGGTTTTGCGCAGAAATATCTTTTACATCATCAGCAATCTTCCTGATAGGTTTCAATAATATCTTAGAGAAGATATAGCCTGAAGTAAACGCAATTAAATTGCCACAGAGGTAACTTATCAGTAAAATAATCCTAAGATGATTAAGATTTCTCTTTCCTTCATCATCAAAAGCAGCAGCCAGGATTACTCTCCTGTTATTATTTTTATTACTGTACACCGCAACCGCGTCTCTGCTGCCAACCGTGAAAAAATAAATCTTATTCGTTCTTACCTTATCTAATATTTCGCCTGTAACATTTAAAGTATCAGACTGCTCATCATTATAGGCATATATTTTTTCGTTAAGATTATTATACGCCTCAACTGCCTTGTGTTTCAGAGCTATGATGGTGATTGAATCAATTTTATTTATCAGCCCCGGGTCAAATACTTCAGGTTCATCAAGCATGTTTGCAGTTGATATTGCATAATTGCTTAAATGCGCCCTGGTATTTTCCAACCTGCTGTTATAAAAAAAATAATAAATAAACCCACAAAATAATGCAAGCAATAACGACATTATAAGACTAAAAAGCAATGTTATTTTAATTCTTACATGCATTAGCGATCCTTTAAAATATATCCCATACCTATCTGCGTCTGAATTAATTTATGCTCAAAATGCTTGTCAACTTTATTACGCAGATAACTGATGTAAACATCAATTACATTGGTGTTGGTTTCAAAGTCAACATCCCACACATTAATGGCTATATCCACCCTTGACACCAGCCTGTTTTTGTTGCGAAGCAGGTATTCAAGCAATTGGAATTCCTTCGCAGTAAGATTAATTATTCTACCATCTCTGGAAACCTCTTTACTTTCAAGATTCATTTCAAGGTCTGCTGCTTTCAAAACATTTCCAACAGGTAAGCTTTGGTTCATTGTACGTTTAAGCAAGGCCCGTATTTTTAAGAGCAGTTCTTTAAATTCAAAAGGCTTAACCATATAATCATCAGCGCCCGATTCGTATCCCTCAATTTTATCGTTAAGAGCGCTCATAGAAGTGAGCATAAGAACAGGAATATGCTGGTTTTGTGAACGAATAACTTTGCACAAATCGTAACCATTCATACCTGGGAGATTTATGTCAAGAATAACAAGATCAAAATCCTTCGCGCAGAATAGATGATAACCTAATTTGCCATCGTAAGCAACTTCCACGTTAAAGCCGATTTCATCAAGCCCGAACTTGAGCGTGTCGGCAATTTTTTTTTCATCTTCAACAATTAATATTCTTCTATCCATAAATGTAGAATGGCCTTTAAAAAAAGCAATTTACTTCTTATCATTTTAGATTAGAAAAAATCAATCTTTTCTAATCACATTCTAATGTTGCCTTAATGCCAGGCTAATAACCCGTATTTAATTTTGGGAAATGAAATTAAGATCATCAGGATTAAAAATCATAGATATACTAAATACATAAAGACGGGTAATTAATTAAGAGCATTTAAAGAGCCCAAAGCTAAAAAATTTGATATGAATACTATACCATTTACTGAAACAGAAAGCGCCGTTGCTATTGAAAGACAATATGACCTGGAAAATTTAAAAAACAAGGGTATTGATCTCAATCAAATTAAAACTGAAATCACTGTGGAAAACAGTGATGGATCCGTAAAGAGTGTACTTCAGCCTTTTAAAGTATTTAAGCCAACTCCAGGGAATGGATTTGGCAAAGGGCAAACAGATTTCCTTGTTGATTACATTATTAAAACACATCACGAGTTTGCAAAAAAAAGCGGTGCTGTTATTTATAATTTAGCACAAAAAGTTACGTACCGGCATTGTGATAATCACCCTGAATTGCTAACACTCAATAAAATTATCTTTTTATTCCTTCACGATTTATTAAATCAAATGAAAGAAGAGGAGCAATTCATCTTTCCTCGTCTCAGGCAAAGGGCAAACGCTATAAAATATATAGAAATAAATGATACTTGCATTTCGCAATCGTTAGATGGGAAAATAAAAGTGCTGCAAAATGAACATGCAAAGTCACTTACCTATCTCAAAGCGCTTCGCCAGGTCACCAATAATTTTAGCACACCTTCTGATGCCTGTTATTCTTATAAGGCATTGTTTGAAAAGATGAAAGAGCTTGAAAATGATCTCAACATACATTTTCATTTGGAAGATGATATTCTTTTTCCAAACGCATTGCTGCTTACAGAGTGTGATTGATTTTTTTGAAATTAATTTTCAAAGTTGCGGCTACTGTAGAAGGTTTGTCTGCCATCAAGAAATGTAACAGCGATTGCCATTGCATGAAGCCCTGGCCTTTGTAAAACAAACTTTGGATGAACTTGATCTTTCCAGGCATATTAAAATTTGGGCGGCAGAGAAAATCATTACAGGTTTTGATATTTTAAAAGCGCTTTCGTTGGGCGCATCTGCTTGTTATTCTGCAAGAGGAATGATGTTTTCTTTAGGATGCATTCAGGCATTAATATGTGACACCGACAGGTGCCCCGTTGGAATCGCGACACAGAATCCGGCTTTGTATAAGGGTTTAGATCTAACCGAAAAGAGTGCACGTGTTTTCAATTTTCATTTGAATATCATTAAAGCAACTAAAGAAATGATGGAGGCTTGCGGTTTTTTGGACATTGAAAGCATCCATGCCTCAAAATTTTTTAAAAGGATAGACGCACAAACAACCAAAAGTTTTGAAGAAATATATTTTAAAAAATTAAACCAGTTTAAACAGCAACCAAATTTTCAACCACAATTAAATTAATAAAAATGAAAAAGATAAAAAACAATCTTGTAATAAGAAAAGATGATTATACATTATTGACCTCGTACCTGAATAACGCCAGGATGCAATCAACTTTTAACAGGCGGGATGCCGAAGATCTGCAGGCCGAGTTAAAGAAAGCAAAACTTGTAAACGCAAATGATTTTCCTAACGACGTGGTAGGCCTGAATTCTAAAGTAAGAATAAAGTCAGATGGTAAAAATGACGAAATGGAACTGACGATTGTAACACCGGATAAGGCAAACATTAAAGAGAAAAAAATCTCAATAATGGCGCCAATAGGAACTGCCCTGATTGGGTTTCGCCAGGGACAAAGGGTGAAATGGAAAGTACCTGCCGGCAATAAAACGTTTACAATACTGGAAGTAAGCAATGATTATGAAAGAAGCATTGCCTAAGTAGCTATTTGCAAATGACTATATGGATATTCTTCTATTCCAAGTGTGGCCGGTGAATAGCGGCCACACTGCATAATAACCCGACAAAATAATAAATCCAATTATCAGGAAGGTAATAATTTATCTGGCTAAAAGTAAGCAAATATGGAGGAGATAATCGCGCTGGCTACCCTGGTTCTTTTAGAAGTAGTTTTAGGTATTGACAATATTATTTTTATTTCAATAATGGCTGCACGCCTTCCCATGCACCAACAAAAAAAAGCAAGGAGAATGGGTATCGTCCTGGCAATGTTCTTAAGATTAGCTTTGCTTACAGGTATCTCTTTTATCCTGAAATTACAGGGCGAACTATTCAATTTATTTGGCAACAGTATTTCCACCAAGGATTTAATACTTATCCTTGGTGGTTTATTTCTTTTATATAAGTCATCATCTGAGATATACCATAAAATAGAAGGTGAAGAACTTAACACCTCCAAGTCAATAAAATCAAATTCATTTAGAAATATTATTATTCAAATATTAATTCTCGATCTCGTATTTTCTATTGACAGCATCATAACAGCAGTGGGTATGGTAAATGAACTTTGGATAATGTATGTGGCAGTTATAATAACGGTAATCATCATGCTTTTTGCTTCAGAGCCAATAAGCAGGTTTATTAATAAACATCCTGCATTCAAGGTGCTTGCTTTAAGCTTTCTGCTTCTTATTGGCGTTTCATTAATTGGAGAGGGGCTCAACTTCCATATTCCCAAAGGTTATATTTATTTCGCCATAGCCTTTTCCTTAGGCGTCGATATATTACAAATTCAAATAAGTAAACCTAAACCATAAAAGCCGGCTTCATAAACATCATTTGCCGCGTGGGAATAAGCCTGAAAAGGGGACATTATTTAAATTAGAATATTGTGTCCCGTCTTTAGCTTTGTGTTATGAAATGAAAAAATTATTATTAATAAGATAAAGAAATATGATAAGCAAATTCTCCAATTTATTTAAAGGCTTTTTCGACAGTGAGAAAGTGGCGGGGCTATTACTCGTCTTATGTACAGTCATTTCTTTGTTCATTGCAAATTCGCAAAATGGAGAAGGCTACATAAGTTTCATGCAACAGAAAGTTGATTTATCATTTGCTAATCTTTCACTTAATTATTCTGTAGAACATTGGGTGAATGATGGATTAATGGCTATTTTTTTCTTAATGGTGGGGCTTGAAGTTGAGAGAGAATTATATGTAGGTGAGTTGGCAGATTTTAAAAAGGCTATGCTTCCTTTTGCAGCCGCGGTTGGTGGTATTTGTGTACCGGCTTTAATTCATTTTATTTTAAACAAAGGCACGGAAACACAGGCAGGCTTCGCCATCCCTATGGCAACCGATATAGCTTTTGCTTTAGGCATATTAGCTTTGGCAGGTAAAAAGGTACCGACGGCGGTAAAAGTATTCTTAACGGCACTTGCTATAATTGATGACATTGGGGCAATATTGATCATTGCTTTTTTCTATACTAAAACTGTATTGTTCACTTATTTACTTATTGCCGTTGGCATCTTATCAGCCTTAATTATTTTAAACAGGTTACGGGTAAGGCGCTTATTTTTTTATATTATTCCAGGCATTGTTATGTGGTATTGCTTTTTAAAATCAGGCGTACATGCAACGATAGCCGGAGTTCTGCTTGCGCTTGTTATTCCATTTCATAAAGATGATGCTAAAAATGTTTCTTACCATCTTCAGTACTTTTTACATAAGCCCGTAGCTTTTGTCATTGTTCCAATTTTTGCTTTGGTAAATACAGCCATTCTAATTCCTTCAAATATTTTTGGAAGTCTTTCTTCGTCTAATTCATTAGGTATCATACTTGGTCTTACCGCAGGCAAGCTAATCGGAATTTTTTCAATTCCTTTTATTTTGGTTTACGCAGGTTTAGCACGAATGCAGGAAGGAATAACATGGAAGAATCTTTTGGGCATTGGTTTACTGGGAGGCATTGGCTTTACCATGTCAATGTTTATCAGCAATCTTGCTTTTACTGATGCTGATCTTGTAAACAATTCTAAACTTAGTATTTTGATTGCATCAACAGTGGCAGCAATAACGGGTTTATTAATTTTTATTTCTAATAAAAAAGTTTCCGGAGAAGCAATTGAAGGTAACAATTGATTGTAGTATTGGCTTTCATTGTTCATTTTAGCTACAATAGTAGTACCATTCGATGGCAGAATTTATTTCATGGTCGGCCTTTCGCAATATTGTTAAGTTATGTATGTTTTCGGTGATAAATTTTCTGTGTTTCCAGGCAAAAGATTCATTGTTTATTTTAAATTGGGCTATTAAATTTCATCCCTGTAAATAAATAAGCACACTGCTCAACCCACTAAATAGGCCAAACGATCGTTTACAGTTTCACATAAATCACTTATTTTATTTTGCTGGCACATTATTTTAAACTGGTCGCGTATTATTTTGTAATCATCGTGCATAGGGCAGGGATGTGTGGCAGAGCACTTACTTAACCCAAGCCCGCATTCATCAAAAACTTCTTTGCCATCTAGTGCATTTATTACATTAATGATTGGCTGGCCTTTTTGTTTTGCAGTAATATAAAATCCACCAGTGGGGCCTTTAGCACTATTGATGACAGATTCTTTTACCAATGTTTGAAGCAATTTACCTACGGTGTGTTCACTGGCATCAATGAATTCAGCAATTTCTTTAATACTGGCTTTGTCTCCGGATTCAAATTTAGAAGCCAGGTATATTACCGCTTTTATGGCCGTTTTACAGGTAAGGCTTAGCATTTATCTTGCGTTTAAAAATTCCCGCCCTTCATCAGAAATCATTTCATGATTCCGGGGTGGGTTAAATGTTAATTCAATTGTTGTGTCGTATTCAGGGAAAGCAGATTGTAAAGTTTCCTTCGCCGCATCCGTTATGGATTCACCCATGGGGCAAAATTGAGTAATAAGCTGGCAATTTTGGTATTAGGGTTAATGGTCATTTTCATTCAAAATAATTATGATAAGCATCTATGCTCGTGTCAATATTTTTAAAAGTTTTTCTGGCAATGGCTGTGTCGGCAATTTTTTTCAATTGATCTGTTTCCTTTAAGATTGGTTCCAGCCAATGATGAAGGGCTTCGTGATCCGGCCCGGTCATTTTGCATTCCTGAATCATTTTGTTTAACGCGTTGTTTAAATCGTTGCTCAAAATCTGGTACTCATTTAATGAAGGAAACGGTTGTATCCTGAAATTATCAGCGATAGTACGCAGGTCTATCACGTTGCGGTTGGTGATAGAGTCCGCTTTCCATTTAGCTCCGTTATTCAGCGAAAGTTCTGTTGATTGAGCCTGGCCGTGGCTATCATGTTCTTCAGTCTCAACTTTATTTGGGTTTTGATTACATGCAAAAAGAAAGGTGATGCAGGTAAGTAAGAATATTGATTTTTTCAAAATGATGAATAATTAATGTTAAATGAATTTACGTGTGAATGATGCAATGCCGGCACCTCCTTATTTTAATTTTTACTCCTCCCAAGTTCAAGTGCTTTGGGAAACAATATGTTGTTTTCCAGGTGAACATGCAGGTGCAGATCATTTTCAAATTCATCCAATGTTTTAAACAAATAAGAATAACTGGCACATGCATCTTCCGGTAATGAATAATTATTACTAAGCTCCCGTATCTTTTCTAAATTTTTTCCTACAACTTCATGTTCCATTTCCATCATATTTATGGGCGCTTCTATAGTTGTGAAATTACCATAAGCCGCGTTTCCGTTGCCATTAGACGCCACCAATTGTTTTATGTATGGAAACAATATGGTTTCTTCTTTGATCATGTGTGATGACATTTCCTGGCATACTTCATCTGTCAATTGGCTGATGGCAAATAATTCAGGATGGCGATCTCCATGCACGTCTGCAACTTTAGATGCGTACTGGCGTAAATCGGGTATTGTTTTCTTTACATAGCTGTGATGGGTATTCACAATATAATCTGCGAGAAAATCCATGCTCCATTCATTGTAGGGAAGCGGGCGTGCTGATGGCAATTTATCAGCCTGCTGCAGTTCCTGTTCAACTTTCGTGATGTCCAATCCTTTTTCTGCGCATGCTTCCTTTACTGTCTTCTTTCCTCCACAGCAAAAATCAAGTCCGTATTTTTTAAATACTTCTGCTTTGCGCAAATCCTTGGCTGCGATCTGACCAAGGGTTTCATCGCTTTCCCCTGAAATTCTTTTCGAAATTTTCACTTTCCACCATTCCGGCCCTTCCTCAAGGTATTCCCATGTGAAGATGTTGCCTCTTTCGCCCAATAGCTGGTAATATAATGGTTTAGGGTCATGGTCATTATGAATCGTTAAGCTTTCTCCCTTTGCCAGTTCATCAAACCGTACAAAAATGGTAGGATGCTTTTGTCGGGGTTCCAGCAAGGTTACGTTGAGAATATTTTCTGCTATTGTTTGCATGTTTTAAATTTTAAGATGAATTGCTATATCAAAGGTATGAATTATTATTTAATAAAAGTATTTAATTACTTTTATTAACGCGGCTATGACAAATTCTTTACAAAGACCGGTTAAGCATACCCATCATCTTCACAAGCAGACCTGGATCTCCATTAGTCTTTTCATAATTTCTCTATTATTGGCTTATGGATGGATAAATAGTATTCACGAAAAGGAAGCGTTCGAAGCAAATGATATCAAGTACCGATTTTGGGAGGTAGACGGCAATACCAGTTTATTAAAAATTATTTATTTTACGGATAGCATATACAATTTAGATAAGAAAAATTTTACTAAACGGGTTATCCAGGCTGAATTCAAAATTGCGGAGCAGGAGAAATTGCACCGGCTTGCTGATGAAAAAGAAAAAAAAGTTTTAAATGCAAAGAAATCCTTATCGTATTAACTAAGTTTTTGTAAAACCCATTATATCTCACCGCACTAAATCTCCCTGCCAGTTTTACTAATGTATAATCTCTATACAGGAGAGTTCCATCATGTATAAGAAATTAAACTATTTTTACATGACAATTATTTCATGATTCGCCCTTAATTAATCTTGCTATTCAACATTATCAGTTTGAAAGCATACATCCCTTTTATGATGGTAATGGACGAACAGGAAGAATTGTTAATGTCCTTTATTTAATTCTTCATGGCTTATTGGATAGCCCTATCTTATACCTGAGTGAATTCATCATTGAAAATAAATCAGATTACTACAGGCTATTACAGGAAGTGCGAACAAAAGATAACTGGGAAGACTGGATACTATTTATTTTAAAAGGAGTGGAAAAAACTGCCAACGAAACCATTCGCCAGATCCAGGAAATAAATAAACTGTTTCAAATAACAACTGATAAAATCAAAAAAGAATTTCCAAAGTCATTCAACAAAGAATTATTGGAACTTTTATTTGAGCAGCCCTATTGTAAAATTGATTTTGTAGTTGAGAGGTTAAACGTTTCACGAATCACTGCATCAAAATATCTTAAAGAATTAAAGCAAGCCGGAATCTTAGAATCAAAACAAGTTTGGAAAGGAACGCTTTATGTAAATACCAAACTTTTTGATTTGTGGAGTAATTCAATGGAGGGGTGGTTC